>NZ_CP023688.1:6330000-6930000 GCF_008704655.1 Streptomyces rimosus
GTTGGGGTGGTGGGTGGCTGGTCGTTGCTTGAGAACTGCACAGTGGACGCGAGCATCTGTGGCCAAGTTTTTAAGGGCGCACGGTGGATGCCTTGGCACCAGGAACCGATGAAGGACGTGGGAGGCCGCGATAGGCCCCGGGGAGCTGTCAACCGAGCTTTGATCCGGGGGTGTCCGAATGGGGAAACCCGGCAGTCGTCATGGGCTGTCACCCGTACCTGAACTCATAGGGTATGTGGAGGGAACGCGGGGAAGTGAAACATCTCAGTACCCGCAGGAAGAGAAAACAACCGTGATTCCGGGAGTAGTGGTGAGCGAAACCGGATGAGGCCAAACCAGTCACGTGTGATACCCGGCAGGGGTTGCGTGGTTGGGGTTGTGGGAGTTCTCTTGATCGGTCTGCCGGCCGGTCGGTGAGTCAGAAACCGTTGATGTAGGCGAAGGACATGCGAAAGGTCCGGCGTAGAGGGTAAGACCCCCGTAGCTGAAACATTAGCGGCTCGCTTGAGAACCACCCAAGTAGCACGGGGCCCGTGAAATCCCGTGTGAATCTGGCGGGACCACCCGTTAAGCCTAAATATTCCCTGGTGACCGATAGCGGATAGTACCGTGAGGGAATGGTGAAAAGTACCGCGGGAGCGGAGTGAAATAGTACCTGAAACCGTGTGCCTACAAGCCGTGGGAGCGTCGCGCAGAGAACTTGTTCTTTGCGTCGTGACTGCGTGCCTTTTGAAGAATGAGCCTGCGAGTTTGCGGTATGTTGCGAGGTTAACCCGTGTGGGGAAGCCGTAGCGAAAGCGAGTCCGAAGAGGGCGATATAGTAGCGTGCCCAAGACCCGAAGCGGAGTGATCTAGCCATGGGCAGGTTGAAGCGGAGGTAAGACTTCGTGGAGGACCGAACCCACCAGGGTTGAAAACCTGGGGGATGACCTGTGGTTAGGGGTGAAAGGCCAATCAAACTCCGTGATAGCTGGTTCTCCCCGAAATGCATTTAGGTGCAGCGTCGTGTGTTTCTTGCCGGAGGTAGAGCACTGGATAGGCGATGGGCCCTACCGGGTTACTGACCTTAGCCAAACTCCGAATGCCGGTAAGTGAGAGCGCGGCAGTGAGACTGTGGGGGATAAGCTCCATGGTCGAGAGGGAAACAGCCCAGAGCATCGACTAAGGCCCCTAAGCGTGTGCTAAGTGGGAAAGGATGTGGAGTCGCAGAGACAACCAGGAGGTTGGCTTAGAAGCAGCCATCCTTGAAAGAGTGCGTAATAGCTCACTGGTCAAGTGATTCCGCGCCGACAATGTAGCGGGGCTCAAGCACACCGCCGAAGTCATGTCATTGCAGTATGTACTCCTAACGGGGACTGTGATGGGTAGGGGAGCGTCGTGTGCCGGGTGAAGCAGCGCCGGAAGGTAGTTGTGGACGGTTCACGAGTGAGAATGCAGGCATGAGTAGCGATACACACGTGGGAAACGTGTGCGCCGATTGACTAAGGGTTCCTGGGTCAAGCTGATCTGCCCAGGGTAAGTCGGGACCTAAGGCGAGGCCGACAGGCGTAGTCGATGGACAACCGGTTGATATTCCGGTACCCGCTTTGAAGCGCCAAACATCGAATCCTCTGATGCTAAGGCCGTGAAGCCGCCCTGGAGTCTTCGGACAAAGGGGAGTGGTGGAGCCGCTGATCCAAGGTGGTAGTAGGTGAGTGATGGGGTGACGCAGGAAGGTAGTCCAGCCCGGGCGGTGGTTGTCCCGGGGTAAGGGTGTAGGACGCACGGTAGGCAAATCCGTCGTGCATGAAGTCTGAGACCTGATGCCGAGCCGATTGTGGTGAAGTGGATGATCCTATGCTGTCGAGAAAAGCCTCTAGCGAGTTTCATGGCGGCCCGTACCCTAAACCGACTCAGGTGGTCAGGTAGAGAATACCGAGGCGTTCGGGTGAACTATGGTTAAGGAACTCGGCAAAATGCCCCCGTAACTTCGGGAGAAGGGGGGCCACGGCTGGTGATGGGACGTGCTCCCTGAGCTGGTGGTGGCCGCAGAGACCAGCGAGAAGCGACTGTTTACTAAAAACACAGGTCCGTGCGAAGCCGTAAGGCGATGTATACGGACTGACGCCTGCCCGGTGCTGGAACGTTAAGGGGACCGGTTAGCTCCATTTCGGTGGGGCGAAGCTGAGAACTTAAGCGCCAGTAAACGGCGGTGGTAACTATAACCATCCTAAGGTAGCGAAATTCCTTGTCGGGTAAGTTCCGACCTGCACGAATGGCGTAACGACTTCTCGACTGTCTCAACCATAGGCCCGGTGAAATTGCACTACGAGTAAAGATGCTCGTTTCGCGCAGCAGGACGGAAAGACCCCGGGACCTTTACTATAGCTTGATATTGGTGTTTGGTTCGGCTTGTGTAGGATAGGTGGGAGACTGTGAAGCCGTGACGCCAGTCATGGTGGAGTCGTTGTTGAAATACCACTCTGGTCGTGCTGGATGTCTAACCTGGGTCCGTGATCCGGATCAGGGACAGTGTCTGGTGGGTAGTTTAACTGGGGCGGTTGCCTCCTAAAGGGTAACGGAGGCGCCCAAAGGTTCCCTCAGCCTGGTTGGCAATCAGGTGTTGAGTGTAAGTGCACAAGGGAGCTTGACTGTGAGACTGACGGGTCGAGCAGGTACGAAAGTAGGGACTAGTGATCCGGCGGTGGCTTGTGGAAGCGCCGTCGCTCAACGGATAAAAGGTACCCCGGGGATAACAGGCTGATCTTCCCCAAGAGTCCATATCGACGGGATGGTTTGGCACCTCGATGTCGGCTCGTCGCATCCTGGGGCTGGAGTCGGTCCCAAGGGTTGGGCTGTTCGCCCATTAAAGCGGTACGCGAGCTGGGTTTAGAACGTCGTGAGACAGTTCGGTCCCTATCCGCTGTGCGCGTAGGAGTCTTGAGAAGGGCTGTCCCTAGTACGAGAGGACCGGGACGGACGAACCTCTGGTGTGCCAGTTGTTCTGCCAAGGGCATGGCTGGTTGGCTACGTTCGGAAAGGATAACCGCTGAAAGCATCTAAGCGGGAAGCCTGCTTCGAGATGAGGGCTCCCTCCCACTTGATGGGGTAAGGCTCCCAGTAGACGACTGGGTTGATAGGCCAGATATGGAAGACCGGTAACGGTTGGAGTTGACTGGTACTAATAGGCCGAGGGCTTGTCCTCAGTTGCTCGCGTCCACTGTGTTTGTTCTGAAGTAACGAACTTGCCTTGCTGGCTGGAGTTCATCTTCATAGTGTTTCGGTGGTCATAGCGTTAGGGAAACGCCCGGTTACATTTCGAACCCGGAAGCTAAGCCTTTCAGCGCCGATGGTACTGCAGGGGGGACCCTGTGGGAGAGTAGGACGCCGCCGAACAATCTTTGTGGGGGAGCCCCGCACCGTATGGTGCGGGGCTTTTCTGCGTTTAGAGTCGATGCGGACCGAAGCGCAGAGCGATCGACAGGGGGAACAGCGTGGCCACATCGCGCCGCCGCCAGGAACTTCGGGACTTCCTGATGAGCCGCCGGGCCCGGGTCAGCCCGGCCGACGCCGGCCTGCCCGACGGAGGCCGCCGCCGTACGCCGGGACTGCGCCGCGAAGAGGTCGCGGTGCTCGCGGGGGTCGGCGCCTCCTGGTACCAGTGGCTGGAACAGGGCCGCGACATCACCGTCTCGCCGCAGGTCCTGGACTCCGTGGCGCGGGTGCTGCGGCTGAGCGACACCGAGCGGCGGCACCTGTACGTACTGGCAGGGCTCAACCCGCCGCTGCCACAGGCCCCGGACCCCGCGATGCTCGACATGAGCGAGGGGCTGCAACGGCTGATCGACGCGTGGATGCCGTTCCCGGCGCACATCCTCGACCCGTACTGGAACTGCGTCGCCTACAACGAGGCGGCGCGGCTGGTCCTCAACTACGGCCAGAAGGGCTCCCGTTCCAACTGTCTGATCTCCTACTTCACCGATCCGGTCTATCGGTCCCGCGCCGCCAGCTGGGAGCGGAACGCGCCGACGATCGTGGCGCAGTACCGGGCGGCGTGGTCGCAGCGGGCCGGTGACGAGGGGTACGAGGACGTCGTGCGGGAGGTGTCCGCGGCCAGCGCGGAGTTCGCGGAGCTGTGGGCGCGCGGGGACGTGCAGGACGGCGGGCAGATCCACAAGGAGCTGGAGCACCCGCTCGTCGGCACGCTGCTGTTCGAAGCCACCCAGCTGCGGGTGCCGGCCCGCCCGGACCTGACCATCGTGCTGCACAACCCCCGCCGGACGGCGGAGGTGGACACGGCGGCGAAGCTGGAGTGGCTCACCTCGCCGGAGGGCCGGCGGGGCGGGATGTATTCGGTGGCGGGCTGACGGCCGGCCCAGGCGCGTACGGCACGCCGGACCGCCGCGCAGTCGTAGGCCCCCCCGCGCCTCCCGCGGCCCCCCGGACACATATGCTCGCCCGTATGAGCGAAGCCGCACCGCTGGACCCGGAAGACCGCAAGATCATCACGCTGGCCCGTTCCGCGCGGGCTCGCAACGGCGTGCCGGAAGGCGCCGCCGTCCGCGACGAGACCGGGCGCACGTATGTCGCCGGTACCGTCGCGCTGGAGTCGTTGCAGCTCAGCGCGTTGCGTACGGCGGTAGCGATGGCCGTCGCGAGCGGTGCGCAGTCGCTGGAGGCCGCCGCCGTGGTGACCGCGGCGCAGACCGCGACGGCCGAGGACCTCGCGGCCGTACGGGACCTGGGCGGCGCCGGGACGCCGGTGCTGGTCGCCGGTCCGGACGGCACGCTGCGGGCCACGGTCCAGGCGGGCTGACCGGCCGCGACGCCGCCCGTCACCCGGAGCGGACCGCACCCCCGACCGGCCCACCGCCACCAGCCGCACCCGCGACCGAGCCGCCGCCCCCGACCGGCCCACCGCCCCCGACCAGACCCAGCAGGGCCCGCTTGTCCGGCTTGCCGCTCCCCGCGACCGGTACCTCCGCGATGACGGTGATCGTGGCGGGCACGCTCGCGGGGCCCAGCTCCGCCGCGACGTGCGTGCGCAGCGCGGCCGGGTCGGGCCGCCGTTCCGCCGTCGGTACGACGAACGCGTGGGCGGCCTCGCCGGTCCGCTCGTCCGGCGCGCCCACGACGTACGCCTGGTCCACGTCCGGGTGCCGGGCCAGCGCCTGTTCGATGGCGCCCGCGTAGTGCAGTACGGCGTTGACGATGATCACCTCGCGGGTGCGCCCGGTGAGCCGCAGGAAGCCGTGCTCGTCGAGGCGGCCGAGGTCGCGGGTGCGTACCCAGCCGTCGCGCAGCACGGCGCGGGTCTCCGCCTCGTCGCGCCAGTAACCGGCCAGTGCCCCGGCGGTACGGACCCAGATCTCCCCGGTGGCGCCGTCGGCCGGCGGCTGCCCGCCGCCCGGGTCCCGTACGTCGATCTCCACCCCGTCCAAGGGCCGCCCCACCGTGCCGTACGCCGACCGGGGCCCGTGGGCGAGGTCGTCGGGCGTGAGCAGGGTCAGCATGCCGGTCTCGGTCTGGCCGTATCCCTGGTGCACGACCGGGCCGAGCCGTTCGGTGGCCTCGGCGAGGCGGTGCGGCGCCAGGGGGGATCCGGCCACGAGCAGGGCGCGCAGGCTGCTGGTGTCCACGGGCTCGGTACGCAGGGTGTCCAGGATGTGGTACAGCCGGGGGACGGTGAGCAGGCAGGCGGTGATGCGGTGCCGCGCGAAGACCTCCGGGAAGGACGGCGGCGGGTCGGGGATGACGGCGGTGCCGCCGCCGAGGAGGCACAGCCCCAGATGCTCGAAGATCACCGCGCTGGTGAGGGTGCCGAAGAGCAGGAAGCGCGCGTAGGCGGCGGCGAGCGCGGAGGTCCGCGCGGTCCAGCGGGCGGGCTGCCACGACCAACTCGCGCTCAGGCTGCGGTAGGTGTGGGCGCACCGCTTGGGCTGCCCGGTGCTGCCGCTGGTCAGGGTGATCAGCGCGATGTCGTCCGGGCGCCCGCGGGGCACGAGGTCGTCCGGTGAGGTGGCGACCGCCGTACTCAACAGGTCCTTTTCCAGGCGGAGTCGGCCGAGGTCACCGGCTGCCGTGAAGAGTTCGGGGGTGCCCGACGGCTCGTCGTGCACCAGGACGTCGATGCCGTCGGACAGGATCTGCGCGAGGTGCCGCGGCGGCAGTCCGGGGCGCAGGCCGGTCAGCCGGGCGCCCAGCAAGTGCACCGCCAGGTGCAGGGCGAACGTCTCGGGGGTGACACCGGCGGCGACCGCGACGGACGAGCCCGGGCCGATGCCCGCGGCGCGCAGTCCGCGTACGCAGCGGGCGGCCCGGTCCAGGACCTCGCGGCGCGGGACGGCGCGTCCCCGGTGTTCGAAGGCCGCCGTGTCCGGCTGCCGTCGGAAGGCGTCGACGAGGGCGTGCGGGAAGACGTGGTCGCGGGGCAATGGGCTTTCGGCTGGCTGATTCATTTCGCTGCATCCGCTCCTGGAGGTGAACGGCTGAAATGCGTCACGGGACCGGCGGGACAAGCGGGGCGTGGCGTACGGGCGGAGCAATGCGGGGGCCCGCCGGGGCGCGACAGAACGGCGTTCCGGGTAAAAGTCCCGGACCTTGTGACACTGGCTTCCGCAGCGTACTCGCAAACCTCAAAAAAGGTGTGACGCAGATCACTTAATCGCGTACTGGTGCCGTGCTTTAACACTCAAGTAATGTCGGTTTCCGCTCCATCTCCATCCTTCGCAGGTGACAGGAGAATTGCGTGAGCCACGAAGAAACGACGGACTATCTGGTGGTCGGTGCGGGACCCGCCGGATTACAGGCCGGATATTTTCTGCAGCAGGCCGGGCGCAGTTATCTCATCGTGGAGGCCGGTGCGGCCCCCGGTACGTTTTTCACCCGCTTTCCCCGGCACCGCACGCTCATTTCCATCAACAAGGTGCACACCGGGTGGGACGACCCCGAGCTGAACATGCGCACCGACTGGAACTCCCTGCTCTCCGACGAGCGCACCCCGCTGTTCACCGCCCGCACCCCGCGCTATTTCCCCGCCGCCGACGAGATGGTCGGCTATCTCGCCGACTTCGCCGCCACGCACCGGCTCCGCATCCGCTACAACACCCACGTCACCGAGATCTCCCGGCCGGACGGCGGCCCGTCCGGCCCCGGCGACTTCCACGTCCGTACCGCCGACGGCGCCGTCCTGCGCGCCCGGCGGCTCATCGTGGCGACCGGCGTGACCCGCCCGTACGTGCCCCCCATCGAGGGCGTCGAGGAGGTCGAGCGCTACGACGAGGTGGACGTGGACCCGGCCGCCTTCACCGGGCAGCGGGTGCTGATCATCGGCCGCGGCAACTCCGCGTTCGAAACCGCGGACAACCTCATCGAGACCGCCTCCGTCATCCACGTCGCCGGCCCCGGCTCGCTGAAGCTCGCCTGGCAGACCCATTTCGTCGGACACCTGCGGGCCGTCAACAACAACTTTCTCGACACCTATCAGCTGAAATTGCAGAACGCGGTGCTGGACGGCAACATCCTGCGTATCCGGCGGCAAGCGGACGGTACCTATAAGGTCTCCGTGTCCTTTTCCCGGGTCCAGGAAGTCGTCAAGGACATCGTGTACGACCGGGTCATCCTCGCCACCGGATTCCGCTTCGACCCGACGATATTCGCCCCGGCGTGCCGCCCCGAACTGGCGATCAACGACAGATTCCCGGCGCAGACCGACGCCTGGGAATCCGTGAACGTACCCGGGCTGTACTTCGCCGGCACCATCACCCAGGTACGCGATTTCAAGAAAACCACCAGTGGTTTCATCCACGGCTTCCGGTACGGCGTACGGGCCCTGCACCGCATCCTCGAAGCCCGCCACCACGGCCGGCCCTGGCCCGCCCGGACGCTGCCCGGCACCGCCGAGGCCGTCACCGACGCGGCGATCGCCCGCGTCAACCGCAGCTCGGCGCTCTTCCAGATGTTCGGCTTCCTCGCCGACGCGGTGCTCGTCGACCGGGACGGCACGGCCCGCTACTGCGAAGAGGTCCCGGTCGACCATCTGCACACCGCCGTCGCGGACGGCGGCTTCGGCGACATCGACCGGTACTTCACCGTCACCCTCGAATACGGCGAGGGCCACGACAAGGTGAACCCCTTCGACATCACCGCGGGCCGCAACTCCCAGCAGGACACCACCGGCCTGGACGGCCGCTACCTGCACCCCGTGATCCGCGCCTTCGACGGCGCGGCGCCCGGCAAGGCGACCGCCGAGCACCACGTCACCGAGAACCTCGAAAACGAGTGGGACAGCGAGGAGGTCCACCGCGCGCCCCTGCGGAGCTTCCTGCGTACCCGGCTCTCCGAGCGGGACGCGGCGGCCCGGCCGTGATCCCCACCCTCGCCGACCTGCACGAACAGGCGCGGGAACGGCTCGCCCCCCGGGTGTACGACTACTTCGCCGGCGGCGCCGGCGGGGAGACGGCCCTGCGCGAGAACGAGGCGGCGTTCCGCAGGCTCGCCCTGCTGCCCCGCGTCCTGCGCGGGGCGGCCACCCGCGACCTGTCCGTCACGCTGTGCGGCGACCGCCTGTCCCTGCCCGTCCTGGTCTCGCCCACCGCCTTTCACCGCCTCGCCCATCCGGAGGGCGAACTCGCCACCGCCCGCGCGACGGCGGCGGCCGGCACGGTCCTGGTCACCGGCATGGCGGCGACCGTGCCGGTGGCCGAGGTGACCGCCGCCGCCCGCGCGGTACGGGCCGATGCGCCCGTGTGGTTCCAGCTCTATCTGCAGCCCGAACCGGAGGTCACGCTCGCGCTGGTGCGCCGGGCGGAGCGGGCCGGGTGCTCGGCGCTGGTCGTCACCGTCGACTCGCCGGTCTTCGGCCGCCGCGAACGCGACGCCCGGCACGGCTTCGACGACCTGCCCGACGGCCTGGCCGCCGAGAACATGCGCGGCCTGCCCGGCGCCCCGGACGGCCGCCCCCGCGACATCGCCATGACGCCGGGCCTCTCCTGGGACGACCTGCGCCGGCTGCGGGCGCAGACCCGGCTGCCGGTGCTGCTCAAGGGCATCCTGCACCCAGGCGACGCCCGGATCGCCGTCGCCGAGGGCGTGGACGGCCTGCTGGTCTCCAACCACGGCGGCCGTCAGCTCGACGCCGCACCGGCGAGCATCGAGGCGCTGCCCGCCGTCGTCCTGGCCGTCGCGGGCCGGGTGCCGGTGCTGCTGGACGGCGGCGTACGGCGGGGCTCGGACGCGGCCGTGGCCCTCGCCCTGGGTGCGTCGGCCGTGGGTATCGGCCGCCCGGTGCTGTGGGGCCTGGCCGCGGACGGCGAGAAGGGCGTCCGGCACGTACTGGAGCTGCTGCGCGCCGAGTTCGACCACGTACTGGCGCTGTGCGGCGGCGGCAGCCCGGCCGACCTCGGGCCGGACCTGGTGGTCGCGCGGGGGAGTGCGCGCGGCGAAGGCGAAGGGGAGGCCCGATGAACACCCTCCGCACCGCCAAGCTGCTCGCCGCCGCGGCCGGTCTCCTCTCCGTCCCGTACTGGCTGCCGCGCTCCGTCGTCGCCGCCCGCGTCGCGCTCTTCGCGCGGATCAACGGCGACGAGGGCATCGCCTTCCCGAGCGCCGACGTCCCCGCCGACCGCTTCCAGGAGATCTACTCCCACCCCGCCGCCAACGGCCGCAGCCGGGGCGCCGCCCTCTCGGACCTCTTCTGGTACTGGCTGGCGCCCGGCCCCGAGGTGCACCAGGAGCACCTGGAGGACGGCCCGCGCTACGACGAGGTCGCCCGTACCACCCTCGCCGTGCTGGGCGGTCCCAGCCGCGAGCTGTCCGCCGCGGTGGCCCGCCGTACCGCCGCCGTGCTCGACGAACTGGTCACCGGCCGGGCCGAGTTGGTCCGGCTGCGCGACCTGATGATGCCGGTGTGGGCGGAGTTCTTCTACGGACTCGTGTTCCGCGAACCGTGCCCGCCGTACGTCCGGCGCCTGATCGTGGACAACGCCGCCGACGTGGTCAACTCCCTGAAGTGCACCCGGCTCCGCCACCCGGCCCGCCGCGCCCGCCTCACCCGCCACCTGCGGCAGCGCATCGCCGCCGGGACCGTACCGCCGCACCACCTGCCGGGCTCCCTCACGCCCGACGAGCAGGCGTACTACCTCCAGGGCACCTTCTTCAACACGGCCATCGTCCAGATGTCCGAGGCCATGGCCCACCTGCTGCTGGTCCTCGCCCAGCACCCGGAGGCGCAGCGCAGGCTCGCCGCCGGACCGGACGACGACCGGTACTTCTCCAACGTCCTCAACGAGACGCTGCGGCTCTACCCGCTCTTCGGCGTCGCCCACCGCATCAGCACGGACGACATCCCGCTCGGCCCCGGCACGGCCATCCCCGCCGGCTCCGTCCTGTGCTTCAACTACCCCGACTACCACGCCACCGGCTACACCGACCCCGAGGTCTTCGACCCCGCCCGCTGGGACCGCCTGGTGGCCAAGGAGCAGCACCACATCCCGTTCGGCGTCGCCGCCAACCGGCCGTGCCCGGCCTGGCGGCTCGCCCCGCTGGCCATGCACGCCGCGACCCGCGAGGTGCTGCGCCGCTTCACCCTCCACTCCACCGTCGCCCACACCCGCTCCATCCCGCACCGCGCCCCCTGCCTGCTGGTCCGGCGCGACCGTCCGCTGCCGAAGCACCGGCTGCTCGCCGCCCGGGTCTTCCTGAGGGTGCGCGACCGGTGGGAGGACGTGTGGCGCAGCTGCGTCCAGCTCGTCCTCGGTACGTGGATGGTGCTCGACGCCCGCCGCCTGCGCCCGGCCGAGCGCTACTTCGCCACCCACGACACGCAGGGCGTCCCGCTGCCGGGCACCGCCCCCGCCCCGGCGCGCTGTCCGTACCCGCACGCCTGACCCACGAGCCCGCCCCGTCCGGGCCCGGCACCCGGGCCCGCCCGTCCCCGTACGTCCCCGCGAGCCGAAGGGCGTTCCGCCATGTCCACCACCGAGTTGGGGCCGGTCTTCTTCCTGGCCGTCGTCGTCATCCTGCTCGTCTGCCGGCTGGTCGGCCGGGCCCTGCGCGCACTGGGCCAGCCGCCCGTGGTGGGCGAGATGGTCGCCGGCGTGGTGCTGGGGCCGTCCGTGCTGGGCCTGCTGGCGCCCGGCGTGGAGGCGGCCCTCTTCCCGCCGGAACTGCGGCCCGCGCTGTATGTCGCCGGGCAGATCGGCCTGGTCGTCTTCATGTTCCAGACCGGCTACGAGTTCCGTACGGCGGGCATCCGGAGGGTGGCCAAGCCGGCCACGATGATCTCCTCGGCCGGCATCCTCGTACCGTTCGCGCTGGGCGTGGGGCTGACCTACGCCGTCCACGACAGCGTCGACGTCTTCCCGAAGGACGTGGCCGTCGGCGTCTCGGCCCTCTTCGTCGGCGTAACTCTCGCGATCACCGCGTTCCCCATGCTGGCCCGCATCATCACCGAGCGCGGCCTGACCGGCACCCGCTTCGGCTCCCTGTCCCTGGCGTCCGGCGCGGTGGACGACGCGCTGGCGTGGGTGCTGCTCGCCGGGGTGCTGGGCATGGCCGGCAGCGGCACCGGGCCGCTGCTCATCGCCCTCGCCGGGAGCGCCGGCCTGGTGGTCGTCCTCGCGCTGCTCGCCCGCTCCGGCACCCGCCTGGCGGGCCTCACCCACCGCCGGGCCCCCGACGAGCTGCTGCTGGTCACCGTCGTCCTGCTCTTCCTCGCCGCCTGGTACACCGACCGCATCGGCCTGTACGCGGTCTTCGGCGCGTTCAGCCTGGGCGTGGTCTTCCCGCGCTCCGAGGCGGTGGACCGCGCGATCGAGGCGATCGGGCCGATCAGCCGGATCGTCTTCCTGCCGCTGTTCTTCACCTACTCCGGCCTGAACACCGACTTCGCGCTGCTGGCCTCGCCCGGCCTGCTGCTGTTCACCGTGGCCTGCGTCGCCCTGGCCGTCCTCGGCAAGCTGGGCGCCTGCTGGCTGGCGGCCCGGGCGGCGGGGGAGGAGGGCGCGGTCGCGCTGCGCATCGGGACGCTGATGAACGCGCGGGGCCTGATGCAGCTCATCGCGATCAACATCGGCCTGGCGGCCGGCATCGTGACGCCGTCGCTGTTCGCGGTGCTGGTCGTGGTGGCGCTGGTGACGACGGTGATGGCCACCCCGCTGCTCACCCTGTGGGACCGCATCGACGCCCGCCGGGCGGTCGGCCCGGCGCGGGCGGAGCGGGTCGGCGCCGCGCCCTGAGCGGGCCGCGTACGGTACGGGCCGCCGGCCGCCGCCCGACCGGGTGGTCGGCGCGGCTCCGGCGATCGGGGACAATGGGCGCCATGAGCGTTCCCACAGAGTCCTCCGCACCGCACCGCGCCGGCTTCGCCTGCTTCGTCGGCCGCCCGAACGCGGGCAAGTCGACCCTCACGAACGCTCTGGTCGGTACGAAGGTGGCCATCACCTCCAACCGCCCGCAGACCACCCGGCACACCGTGCGCGGCATCGTGCACCGCCCGGACGCCCAGCTCGTCCTGGTCGACACCCCGGGCCTGCACAAGCCGCGCACCCTGCTCGGCGAGCGGCTCAACGACGTCGTACGCACCACCTGGGCCGAGGTCGACGTGATCGGCTTCTGCCTGCCCGCCGACCAGAAGCTCGGCCCCGGCGACCGCTTCATCGCGGGCGAGCTGGCCGGGATCAAGAAGACCCCGAAGATCGCCATCGTCACCAAGACCGACCTGGTCGACTCCAAGCAGCTCGCCGAACAGCTGCTCGCCGTCGACCGGCTCGGCCAGGAGCTGGGCATCGAGTGGGCGGAGATCATTCCGGTCTCGGCGGTCGGCGACAAGCAGGTGCAGCTCGTCGCGGACCTGCTCGTCCCGATGCTCCCCGAGAGCCCCCCGCTCTACCCCGAGGGCGACCTCACCGACGAGCCCGAGCAGGTCATGGTCGCCGAGCTGATCCGCGAGGCGGCCCTCGAAGGCGTACGGGACGAGCTGCCGCACTCCATCGCCGTCGTCGTCGAGGAGATGCTGCCGCGCGAGGACCGCCCGGCCGACAAGCCGCTGCTGGACATCCACGCCAACGTCTACATCGAGCGGCCCAGCCAGAAGGGGATCATCATCGGCCCCAAGGGGAAGCGGCTGAAGGAGGTCGGCATGAAGTCCCGCAAGCACATCGAGGCGCTGCTCGGCACGCCGGTCTACCTCGACCTGCACGTCAAGGTCGCCAAGGACTGGCAGCGCGACCCGAAGCAACTGCGCAAGCTCGGCTTCTGAGCCCCGCCGGACCCGCTCACTCCACCCCACGGATCCGCCGCACCAGCAGCGCCCCCGCCAGCCCGGTGCCCGCCGCGAGCAGGTACAGCACCGGGTAGCCGCCCAGATACGTCACGACGGGCGCGGCCAGTGCGGGGGCGGCGACCTGAGGCAGCGAGTTGGCGATGTTGATGATGCCGAGGTCCCTGCCCCGGTCGGCGGCGGCCGGCAGCACGTCCGTCATCAGCGCGAAGTCCACCGACGTGAAGACGCCGAAGCCGACGCCCAGCAGCGCGGCGGCGACCAGCGCGCCGGTCCAGGTCTGCCACCCGGCGAGCAGCGCGGTGGCCACCGCCATGATCACACCGGACCACAGGACGAACGGTTTGCGCCGCCCTGTACGGTCCGACCAGATCCCGCCGACGACGACCGTGGCGAGCAGCAGCACCCCGTTGACGGCGGTCAGCACCAGCACGCCGTCCTCGGGGCGCGGCCGGTGCAGCGCGTCGCGCAGGTAGTACAGCAGGTAGAGCAGCGCGATCGCGTTGCCGAGGTTGACCAGGAAGCGGGTCAGCCAGGCCCAGGCCAGGTCGGGGTGGCGGCGCGGGCTGATCCAGAACCCGGCGAGGAAGGCCCGCCACGCGAACGGCGGCCGGTCGGCGCGCCCGATCCGCAGGTCCCGGTAGCGCAGTACGTACGGGAGCGTGGCCAGCACCGTGAAGGCGGCGCACGCCACGTACCCCGCCGCGATGCCGCCGGCGGCGGACGCCAACCCCGTACCGGCCACCACGCCGAGGAACTGCGCCGCGCCCAGCCAGCCGCCGACCGTGCCGCGCTGGGCGTGCGGGACGCGGTCCGGGACGGCCGCGGTCACCGCCGCGAACGCGGCGTTGAGCGCCAGCTGCACCAGGCACCACCCGGCCGCCATGGCGGCGACGCCCCGGGCCGCCGCCAGCAGGCACAGCGCCGCCGCGCCGCCGAGGACACCGGCCGCGATCCACGGCGTACGGCGCCCGAAGCGGGACGTCGTACGGTCCGACAGCGCGCCGAAGAGCGGGTTGGCGACCAGGGAGACCGCGGCGCCCAGGCCCGTGACCCAGGCCAGCACCGACTCCTTCGACATGCCGGGCGGCGCCAGCTCGGCCGCCTGGAGGGCGAGCAGGACCTGGATCGGGCCGTACCAGCCGGCCCAGACCGCCCCGTTCGCCAGCGCCAGCGCGGCGGTCCAGCCGCGGCCCACCCGCACGGCCGGCTCGGCGAGGGCCCCGGGCGTCTCCGCGGCCCCCGCCCCGGTCACGACTGCGCCCGCAGCGCGTCCCGCAGCCAGTGGTACGACGCCTTCGGCGTGCGCGCCAGCGTCCCGTAGTCGACGTGCACCAGCCCGAACCTCCGGGCGTACCCCTCGGCCCACTCGAAGTTGTCCAGCAGCGACCAGACGAAGTATCCGCGCACGTCCACCCCGGCGGTGACCGCGTCGTGCACGGCCCGGATGTGCGCGTCCAGGAAGGCGATCCGCTCCCGGTCCTCGACGCCCTCGTACGAGCAGCCGTTCTCGGTGATGACGACCGGCGGCAGGCGGTCGCCGTACCGGTCGCGGAACCCGGTCAGCAGCTCGGTCAGCGCCGCGGGCACCACCGGCCAGCCGAAGTCCGTCAGCGGATACCCCTCGATCGCCCGCGGCGCGAACGGCAGCCCCGGCGGCAGCTCGATCCCCGCGAACGCGGCCGGTCCGCCGTCCGCCGCCCGCGGCGCCCCGACCTGCGTCGGCTGGTAGTAGTTCACCCCGTACCAGTCCAGCGGCTCACCGATGATCCGCAGATCCTCGTCCAGGTACGCGCCGGACAGCAGCGCGGCCGTCAGCTCCTCCTCCGGATAGCGCCCGAGCAGCACCGGCTCGGCGAACAACCGATTCAGCAGCAGGTCGTACAACCCCGCCGCTTCCTGATCGGCGGCCGACTCCGACGCGGCCCACGTGGGCCCGTGGGAATTGGCGATCCCGATATTGTCAGCCCCTCGCGCCCGCAGCGCCTGTACGGCCAGCCCGTGCCCCAGCAGCTGATGATGTGCCGCGGGAAGCGCCTCGAACCCCAGCTGCCTGCCCGGCGCGTGCTGCCCCAGCCCGTACCCCAGCAGCGTCAGCTCGGCGGGCTCGTTGAGCGTGATCCACCGGTCCACCCGGTCCCCGAGCCGCGCCGCGACGGCATCCGCGTACGCCGCGAACCGCTGTGCCGTATCCCGCTCCAGCCAGCCGCCCGCCGCCTCGACGGCCTCCGGAGTGTCCCAGTGGAAGAGCGTCGGCACCGGCCGGACGCCCGCCGCGCACAGCTCGTCCACCAGCCGGTCGTAGAAGTCCAGCCCCGCCGCGTTGACCCGCGGCCCGCCGTCCGGCATCACCCGGGGCCAGGCCACCGAGAACCGGTACGCGCCGACCCCCAGCTCCCTGATCAGCGCCACGTCTTCCCGGTACCGGTGGTAGTGATCGGTCGCCACCCGCGCGTCCGATCCGTCCTTGATCCGGCCGGCCTCCGCGGCGAAGCCGTCCCACGCCGACCGCCCCCGCCCGTCCTCGTCCGCCGCCCCCTCGATCTGATGGGCGGAGGTCGAGACTCCCCACACGAAATCCTCGGGAAAGCGGGGCAGCGCAGACGACGGACTCCCGTCCGGCACACGCGAAGCGTCCATGCGCCGGATAGTGATTACCGCCGCGTATGGGTGTCAAGAGGCGTGCGGGAGGCGGGAGTTACCGGCCGGTGGCCGGTCAGCTGCCCTCCTTCAGCACTCTGCTGATCAGCCGGCGCTGTTCGTCGGTGAGGCGGGGGTCGGAGGCGTAGACCGTGTCGCCGTCGATGGTGATCTGGTAGCTGAAACCGTCGGGGACGCCAACCGGGGGCGTGCCCCGGCCGGCGGCGGCTGCCCGCTCGGCCAGGGCGTGCCACTCCGCGGCATCGGGCAGGCCCGAGGTGTCGACCTCGGCGTGCCGCTCGATGCCGGCGAAGCCGCCGGTGCGCCGTACTTGAATCCGCATGACGGGCTTCCTACCCAGTGGGACGCGGGGAAACGGACAGAACGGGCCAGAAGCGGGCGGGATCAGTTGCTCGGAACCCCCACCTGCGACCAGGCCTTCTGGAGGGCCTGGAGCTCCGCGCCCTCACCGTACTTGCTGCGCGCCGTGGCGACCGTCAGGCGCGCGAAGTCGGCGAACTGGGCGTCCTTGTCCAGCTGGCCGCCGGTCAGCGTGTCGTACCAGATCTGGCCGGCCCGCTCCCACGCGTTGCCGCCGAGGTCCGTGGCGAGCAGGTAGAAGGCGTGGTTGGGGATGCCGGAGTTGATGTGCACGCCGCCGTTGTCGCGCGAGGTCTTGACGTAGTGGTCCATCGTCGCGGGCTGCGGGTCCTTGCCCAGCACGTCGTCGTCGTACGCGGTGCCCGGGGCCTTCATCGAGCGCAGCGCCTCGCCGGTGACGTTCGGGCCGAGCAGTCCGGCGCCGATCAGCCAGTCGGCCTGAGAGGTGTTCTGGCCGAGCGCGTACTGCTTGATCAGCGAACCGAAGACGTCCGACATGGACTCGTTGAGCGCGCCGGACTGACCGAAGTAGTCCAGATTGGCGGTGTGCTGGGTCACGCCGTGGGTCAGTTCGTGACCGATGACGTCGATGGGGATGGTGAAGTCGAGGAACAGGTCGTTGTCGCCGTCGCCGAAGACCATCCGCTGGCCGTCCCAGAAGGCGTTGTCGTACTTCACGCCGTAGTGGACGGTGGCGTCCAGCGGCAGGCCGGAGTCGTCGATGGAGTGCCGGCCGTACACCTTCAGGTACAGCTCGAAGGTCGCGCCGAGGCCCGCGTGCGCGCGGTTGACGGAGGCGTCCTTGGACGGCTTGTCGGCCTCGGCGTGCACCTTCTTGCCCGGCAGCGTTTCCAGGTGCCGCGCGTCGTAGATGGTGCGGTTCGGCTTGTCCGACGGGGTGCCGGTGGGCGCCCCGAGGCCGCGGACGGTGATGATGCGGCGCCGGGTGCGCTGCAGGGCGTCGTGCTCCAGGGTGCGCAGGGCGCGCTCGGAGCGGTCGGTGTCCTCCAACTGCGACAGGTGGTCGAGGACGTGGGGCGGCACGATCGTGCAGAACACGGGGTGGGCCTCAGTGGCTTCAGGGTTCATGCACGGCAATGTGGCACTGGGTCACAGGCATGTCACTCCCTGCCGTCATGATTCCTGAAAACGTGTGGTTGATCGTGGATTGGGGGTTAGATCCGCCCGGTCCCGCATACTGATACGGGGCCGCCGATCTCGTGTCGCCTCGGCTAGGGTGCTGTGCATCATGCGTTACGGGCTGCTTCTCCTTAGCTGCCGCGGCGAGGGTCTGTTGTCGTAGGGCCGACCCCCTCCCCGCGGGATTCGGTGCTGCGATCTTCGCCCCGTCGGCCTCTTCCCCCGCGGACACACGAGGAGCCCCGCGTCATCATGACGAATCCGTCGATCCCTGCTGAGAACTCCGTCGGCCGCCCCACGCCCATCACCAACGCGACCCGCACCCAGAAGCCGTCCGGCCTGCCCATCCACCGCTACGGCGCCTACGAGGCCGTGGACATCCCGGACCGCACCTGGCCGGACAACCGCATCACCGTGGCCCCCCGCTGGCTGTCCACGGACCTGCGCGACGGCAACCAGGCGCTGATCGACCCGATGTCGCCGGTCCGCAAGCGGGAGATGTTCGACCTGCTGGTGAAGATGGGCTACAAGGAGATCGAGGTCGGCTTCCCCTCGTCCGGCCAGACCGACTTCGACTTCGTACGCTCGATCATCGAAGAGGGCGCGATCCCCGAGGACGTGACGATCTCCGTCCTGACCCAGGCCCGCGAGGAGCTGATCGAGCGCACCGTCGAGTCGCTGCGCGGCGCCCACAAGGCCACCGTCCACCTGTACAACGCCACCGCGCCGGTCTTCCGGCGGGTGGTCTTCCGCGGCTCGCGCGAGCAGGTCAAGCAGATCGCGGTGGACGGCACCCGGCTGGTCATGGAGTACGCGGACAAGATCCTGGGCGACCAGACGGCCTTCGGCTACCAGTACAGCCCGGAGATCTTCACCGACACCGAGCTGGACTTCGCGCTGGAGGTCTGCGAGGGCGTCATGGACGTCTGGCAGCCCGAGGCGGGGCGCGAGATCATCCTGAACCTGCCGGCCACCGTCGAGCGCTCCACCCCCTCCACCCACGCCGACCGCTTCGAGTGGATGTCGCGCAACCTGTCGCGGCGCGAGCACATCTGCCTGTCCGTGCACCCGCACAACGACCGCGGTACCGCGGTGGCCGCCGCCGAGCTGGCGATCATGGCGGGCGCGGACCGTATCGAGGGCTGCCTGTTCGGCCAGGGCGAGCGCACCGGCAACGTCGACCTGGTCACCCTGGGCATGAACCTGTTCAGCCAGGGCGTGGACCCGCAGATCGACTTCTCGCAGATCGACGAGATCCGCCGGACCGCCGAGTACTGCAACCAGATGGAGGTCCACCCGCGCCACCCCTACGCGGGCGACCTGGTCTACACCGCCTTCTCCGGCTCCCACCAGGACGCCATCAAGAAGGGCTTCGAGGCCATGGAGGTCCAGGCGGCGGAGCAGGGCAAGGCCGTGGACGACCTGGAGTGGGCGGTCCCGTACCTGCCCATCGACCCCAAGGACGTCGGCCGCTCGTACGAGGCCGTGATCCGCGTCAACTCGCAGTCCGGCAAGGGCGGCATCGCCTACGTCCTGAAGAACGACCACAAACTGGACCTGCCGCGCCGGATGCAGATCGAGTTCTCGAAGATCATCCAGGAGAAGACCGACGCCGAGGGCGGCGAGGTCACGCCGGACGCGATCTGGTCGGCCTTCCAGGACGAGTACCTGCCGACCCCGGAGAACGCCTGGGGCCGGATCGCGCTGCGCAGCGCGCAGACCTCCACCACCACCGAGAACACCGACGCGCTGACCGTCGAGGCGGTCGTGGACGGCGCCGACGCGGTCCTGACCGGCACCGGCAACGGCCCGCTGGCGGCGTTCTTCGACGCGCTGCACGCCATCGACGTGGACGTACGGCTGCTGGACTACGTCGAGCACACGATGAGCGAGGGAGTGGGCGCCCAGGCCGCCGCGTACATCGAGTGCGCGATCGGCGACAAGGTGCTGTGGGGCGTCGGCATCGACGGCAACATCGTGCGCGCCTCGATCAAGGCGGCCGTCTCCGCGGTCAACCGCGCGAGCCGCTGATCACCGGGCCGTCCGCGCGGATCGGCGCACGGCCCGGCGGACGGCCCGCCGAACGGCCCTGACCTGCGGCATACCGAGCGCCCCCCGGTTCTCCTCGCGAGCGCCGGGGGGCGCTTGGGCGTTCAACCGGTTTAAACGGCCGTCTTGTCCGGTCCGCAGTACTGACGGCACATCTCCGATGTGGCTAACATCACGTCAACGCGGCAAGGATGCCGGAGCGTTACGGAGGGTCGACGTGATGCACAAACTGGCTGTGGTGGGTGTGCGGACGTCCTGGCGCACCGTCGCCGACGGCGAGTTCTTCTGCCCCGAGTGCGGCGGGGACCGCAACTACCTCCGGCGGACCGGCCGCCGCCGGCTGACGGTCCTGGGCCTCCCGCTGCTGCCGCGCGGCACCGCGGGCCCGGTCGTCGAGTGCTCCGCCTGCCGCGGCCACTTCGCCCTGGACGCGCTGGACCACCCCACCACGACCCGCTTCTCGGCGATGCTGCGGGACGCCGTGCACACCGTCACGCTGGCCGTGCTGGCCGCCGGCGGCACCACCTCGCCCGGGGTGCGCAGCACCGCCGTCGGCACGGTGCGCGCGGCGGGCTTCGCGGACTGTACGGAGGACCAGCTGCTGACCCTGCTCGCCGCGCTCGCGGCCGACACCGGCCGGCTGCCCGGCGCGCACGACGGCGCCCTGTCCCGTACCGCGCCCGGAAGCCTCGGGCGGCCCGGCGGCGGGCTCGACCCGTGCGGCACCGCGCTGGCCATAGAGCTGCACGAGGCCCTGGAGCCGCTGGCCCCGCACCTCGCCCCGGCCGGCCGGGAGTCCCTGCTCCTCCAGGGCGCCCGGATCGCCCTCGCCGACGGCCCGTACCTGCCGTCCGAGCGCGAGGTCCTGACCACCGTCGGCACGGCCCTCCTGCTGTGCCCGGACGACACCGCCCGGCTGCTGGCGGCGGCCCGCACGCCGTCCTGAGGCCGCACCACGGGGCCGTACGGCCGTCCCCGCCGGGTGCGCGAGAATGGACCGCATGAGTCTGTTCCGCGATGACGGCATTGTGCTGCGTACCCAGAAGCTGGGCGAGGCGGACCGGATCATCACGTTCCTCACCCGCGGTCACGGCCGGGTCCGGGCGGTGGCCCGGGGCGTGCGCCGCACCAAGTCCAAGTTCGGCGCGCGGCTGGAGCCGTTCTCCCACGTCGACGTGCAGTTCTACGCCCGCGGCAGCGAGCTGGTCGGGCGCGGTCTGCCGATGTGCACACAGAGTGAGACCATCGCTCCCTACGGTGGCGGCATCGTCACGGACTACGCCCGCTACACCGCCGGCACGGCCATGCTGGAGACCGCCGAGCGCTTCACCGACCACGAGGGCGAGCCGGCCGTGCAGCAGTATCTGCTGCTGGTCGGCGGGCTGCGGACGCTGGCGCGCGGCGAACACGAGCCGCACCTGGTGCTGGACGCGTTCCTGCTGCGCTCGCTCGCGGTCAACGGCTACGCCCCCAGCTTCGACGGCTGCGCCAAGTGCGGCCTGCCCGGCCCGAATCGGTTCTTCTCGGTGGGCTCCGGCGGCGTGGTGTGCGGCGACTGCCGGGTGCCGGGCAGCGTCGTACCCTCCTCGGAGGCCATCGCGCTGCTCGCGGCGCTGCTGTCCGGCGACTGGGCGACGGCGGACGCGTGCGAGCCCCGGCACGTACGGGAGGGCAGCGGCCTCGTTGCGGCGTATCTGCAGTGGCACTTGGAGCGCGGACTGCGCTCGCTGCGGTACGTGGAGAAGTAGATAGGCTCAGCAGCTCGAAGGCGACTACCGGTGCGGAGACCGGGCGGCGGCCCGGACCCGGACCCACCACGCAGCACGCACTACGGCATAGGAGATGTGGACGGGATGGCACGACGCGGAATTCTGGGGCGCGGCCGACGCGAATACGAGACCCCCGAGCCGCACCCCTCCGGTGCGCGTCCGCCGAAGATCCCCGGCGAGCTCGTCCCGAACCACGTGGCGGTCGTCATGGACGGCAACGGCCGCTGGGCCAAGGAGCGCGGGCTGCCCCGCACCGAGGGCCACAAGGTCGGCGAGGGCGTCGTCCTCGACGTGCTCAAGGGCTGCATCGAGATGGGCGTCAAGAACCTGTCGCTGTACGCCTTCTCCACGGAGAACTGGAAGCGCTCGCCCGAGGAGGTGCGCTTCCTGATGAACTTCAACCGCGATGTCATCCGCCGCCGCCGGGACGAGATGGACGCGCTGGGCATCCGTATCCGCTGGGTCGGCCGGATGCCGAAGCTGTGGAAGTCCGTGGTGCAGGAGCTCCAGGTCGCCCAGGAGCAGACCAAGGACAACGACGCCATGACGCTGTACTTCTGCGTCAACTACGGCGGCCGGGCGGAGATCGCGGACGCGGCGGCGGCCATCGCCGCGGACGTACGGGCCGGGAAGCTGGACCCGGGCAAGGTCAACGAGAAGACCGTGGCCAAGTACATGTACTACCCGGACATGCCGGACGTGGACCTGTTCGTACGGCCCTCCGGCGAGCAGCGCACGTCCAACTACCTGATCTGGCAGAGCGCCTACGCGGAGATGGTGTTCCAGGACATTCTCTGGCCGGATTTCGACCGGCGGAACCTGTGGGACGCCTGCCTCGAATACGCCAGGCGGGACCGCCGCTTCGGCGCGGCGCCGGAGGCGGAGCCCACGAAGAAGTAGCGCCGCCCCACCCGTACGCGAACGAGGCCGGACCCCTGGTCAGGGGTCCGGCCTCGTCCGTATGCCGTACGCGGCGTCAGGCGGAGCTTTCGGCCGCCTTGGCCGAGCACTCACCGCACGTACCGAAGATCTCGATGGTGTGCCCGACGTCCTGGAAGCCGTGCTCGGCGGCGATCTGGTCCGCCCACTTCTCCACGGCCGGGCCCTCCACCTCGACGGCCTTGCCGCAGGTGCGGCAGACCAGGTGGTGGTGATGATCGTCGGTGCTGCACCGGCGGTAGACGGCCTCGCCGTCGTTGGTCCGCAGCACGTCGACCTCGCCCGCGTCGGCAAGGGACTGCAGCGTCCGGTAGACCGTCGTCAGCCCGACCGAGTCCCCCCGGTGCTTGAGCATGTCGTGCAGTTCCTGCGCGCTGCGGAACTCGTCCACCTCGTCCAGTGCCGCCGCCACGGCGGCCCGCTGCCGTGTCGCCCGGCCGCGCACCGGAGATCCAGCGCTCGCCACCGTTGCCTCCCTAGGTCTCGGGACGTCCCCCTGCACATCAGTCCGGCCATTGTGCCAGGTGATGACCGGAGCCCGGGTGCAACGCTTACGCGTCTCCCTTACCCCTTGGCTCCCTGCACGCTGACGTCGTCGCCGGGGGAGCGGCTGCCGGGCACGTCCAGAGTGCACTGCCGGGCGGCCTCCGCAGCGGCCCTGGCGCGCTTTCTGGCCAGCGGGGCGGCCAGCGCCGCCATCAGGGCGAAGACCGCGATGGCCAGCAGCACGATGCTCGCGCCGGGCGGCACGTTCACGTAGAAGGAGAAGACCGTACCGGAGAGGGTGACGACGACTCCGATGGCGACGGACAGCGCGAGGGTCATCGCGAAGCCGCGGGTGGCCTGCTGCGCGGCGGCCACCGGCACCACCAGCAGCGCGCTGACCAGCAGCAGTCCGACGGCGCGCATCGCGACCGTGACGGTGAGCGCGGCGGTGACCGCGAGCAGCAGGTTCAGCCACCGCACCGGCAGGCCCATCACCCGCGCGAACTCCTCGTCCTGGCAGACGGCGAACAGCTGCCGGCGCAGGCCGAGCGTGACCGCCATCACGAAGGCGGCCAGGACACAGGTGACCGTCACGTCCTCGGCGGAGACGCTGGTGATCGAGCCGAAGAGGTAGGTGGTCAGGTTGGCGGTGGAGCCGCCGGGCGCCAGATTGATGATCATCACGCCGCCGGCCATGCCGCCGTAGAAGAGCATCGCCAGCGCGATGTCGCCGCGGGTACGGCCCTTGGAGCGCACCAGCTCCATGACGATCGCGCCGAGCGCGGCGACCAGCACGGCCATCCACACGGGCGAGGCGCGCAGCAGGAAGCCCAGCGCGACACCGGTCAGCGCGACGTGCCCGATGCCGTCGCCCATGATCGCCTGGCGGCGCTGGACGAGGTAGATGCCGACGGCCGGCGCGGTGATGCCGACCAGGAGGGCGGCGAGCAGCGCCCGCTGCATGAAGGCGTAGTTCAGGAGGTCCATGTCAGGTCAGCCCGTCTCAGGTCAGCAGCCCGGTACGGACCGGCTCGGCGGCCGGGCCCGCGTGGGGATGTACGTGGTCGTGGCCGGGCAGAGCGTGCTGGCCGACCGCCTCGGGCGGCGGGCCGTCGTGCACCACGCAGCCGTCGCGCAACACCACGGCGCGGTCGATCAGCGGTTCCAGCGGGCCCAGCTCGTGCAGCACGAGCAGCACGGTGACGCCCGCCTCGACCTGCCCCCGCAGCGTCTCGGCCAGCACCTCCTGGCTGGCCAGGTCCACCCCGGCCATCGGCTCGTCCATGATCAGCAGTTCCGGGGAGCCGACCAGCGCGCGGGCGATCAGCACCCGCTGGTGCTGGCCGCCGGAGAGCGCCTCGGCGGAGTCCTTGGCGCGGTCCGCCATGCCCACCAGGTCCAGCGCCCGGTGGACGGCCTCCCGGTCGGCCCGGCCGGGCCACCTCAGCTTCGTACGGGCCAGCCGGCCGGACGCGACGATCTCGCGGACGGTGGCGGGCACGCCGCCCGCCGCGGTGGTGCGCTGCGGTACGTACCCGATGCGCGCCCAGTCCTTGAACCGGCGCTGCGGGGTGCCGAACAGTTCCAGTTCGCCGCTGGTCAGGGGCACCTGCCCGACCACGGCGCGTACGGCGGTCGACTTCCCCGAGCCGTTGGCCCCGAGCAGGGCCACCACCTCGCCCCGCCGTACGGTCAGGTCGACGCCGCGCAGGACGGGGCGCGCGCCGAGCGCCGCACCCGCCCCGCGCAGCGATATGACCGTTTCCTGGTCCTTCATGGCCGCATCCTCCCGTCGTGCCGTATGTACCTGTCCCATCGGGTGCCCCGCGGTGCCGCCCGCTTGGTCACTGGGCGCCGAGCGCCTTCTTGAGGGCGGCGAGGTTGGACTCCATGACCTGGATGTAGTCATCGCCCGCGGACTTGTCGGTGATCCCCTCGATGGGGTCGAGCACGGCGGTCTTGACACCGAGGTCCTTGGCGAGGGTCTTGGCCATCGCCGGGCTGGCCAGCGTCTCGGAGAAGACCGTGTCGACGTGGTGGTCCCTGGCCAGCTTCTGCAGTTCCTTCATGCGGCTGCCGCTGACGTCGCCCGACTCGGGGTCGATGCCGCTGATGGCCTCCTCGGTGAGGCCGTAGCGCTCGGCGAGGTAGCCGAAGGCGGCGTGGGTGGTGATGAAGGTGTCCGACTTCTTGTTCTTCAGCCCGTCCTCGAACTTCTTGTTCAGGTCGCCGAGCTTCTTGACCAGATCGTCGGTGTTACGGGCGTAGTCGGCCTTGTGGGCCGGGTCGGCGTCTGCGAACGCCTTGCCGACGCCCTTGGCGACCTGGGAGAACTTCACCGGGTCGAGCCAGATGTGCGGGTCGTTGCCGTCCGCCTCGTGGTCGTGGCCCTCGTGGCCGTGCTCGTCGTGGTCCCCGTGCCCGGTGCCGTTGTCGCCGGTGGTGTGGTCGTGGCCGTCCACCTCGTCGCCGTGCTTCTTCAGCTGGGTCAGGGAGGCGGCGTCCACGATGTGCCGTACGCCGGACTGCTGGACGACCTTGTCGATGGCGGGCTGGATGCCCTTGAGGTAGACGATCGCGTCCGACTCGCCGAGGTCGGCGGTCTGCCGGGGGGTGAGCTCCAGGTCGTGCGGCTCGGTGCCGGGCGAGGTCAGGTCGGTGACCTTGACGTGGTCCTTGCCGATCTCCTTGGCCAGGAACTCCATCGGGTAGAACGACGCCGTCACGTTCAGCTTGCCGTCGGCCCGGCCCCCGCCGGAGTCGGAGCAGGCGGAGAGCGCGAGCATGCCGAGCACGGAGGCCCCGGCCATGACGGCGGTGGGTATGTGACGTCGTACGTTCATGACAGTCATTTTCAACAAAAGTGGAAACGATTGTCAACAAAGGGGTCCGGGGCCGACCGGCGGTGAACCGATTTGATCCGGGGGGCAGGCGCGCCGGTACCCTGAGCTATTCGCCCGCACGTCTCCCGACCACCCCCCTCCAGGAGACGCCTGGGCGCCGCTCCTATTAATCGTTCGTCGTCGCAATGAAGAGAGCACCGTGGCCGCCGACAAGATCGACACAATCGTCAGCCTGAGCAAGCGCCGTGGCTTTGTATACCCGTGCAGTGAGATCTACGGCGGCCAGCGCGCCGCCTGGGATTACGGCCCGCTCGGCGTCGAGCTCAAGGAGAACATCAAGCGCCAGTGGTGGCGTTCCATGGTCACCTCGCGCGACGACGTGGTCGGTATCGACTCGTCGGTGATCCTGGCCCCCGAGGTCTGGGTGGCCTCCGGTCACGTCGCCACCTTCACCGACCCGCTGACCGAGTGCACCGCCTGCCACAAGCGGTTCCGCGCCGACCACCTGGAAGAGGCGTACGAGGCCAAGCACGGCCGCCTCCCCGAGAACGGCCTGGCCGACGTCAACTGCCCCAACTGCGGCAACAAGGGCCAGTTCACCGAGCCCAAGCAGTTCTCCGGCCTGCTCTCCACCCACCTCGGCCCCACCCAGGACAGCGGCTCGGTCGCCTACCTGCGCCCCGAGACCGCCCAGGGCATCTTCACCAACTTCGCCCAGGTCCAGCAGACCTCCCGCAAGAAGCCGCCGTTCGGCATCGCGCAGATGGGCAAGTCCTTCCGCAACGAGATCACGCCCGGCAACTTCATCTTCCGCACCCGCGAGTTCGAGCAGATGGAGATGGAGTTCTTCGTCAAGCCGGGCGAGGACGAGCAGTGGCAGGAGTACTGGATGGAGCAGCGGTGGAACTGGTACCGCGACCTCGGCATCCGCGAGGAGAACATCCGCTGGTACGAGCACCCCGCCGAGAAGCTCTCGCACTACTCCAAGCGCACCGCTGACATCGAGTACCGCTTCCAGTTCGGCGGCTCGGAGTGGGGCGAGCTGGAGGGCGTCGCCAACCGTACGGACTACGACCTGTCCTCGCACTCCAAGGCGTCCGGCCAGGACCTGTCGTACTTCGATCAGGAGGCCGGCGAGCGCTACACCCCGTACGTCATCGAGCCGGCGGCCGGTGTCGGCCGCGCCATGCTCGCCTTCATGCTCGACGCCTACAACGAGGACGAGGCGCCGAACGCCAAGGGCAAGATGGAAAAGCGCACGGTGCTGCGCCTCGACCCGCGCCTGTCGCCGGTCAAGGTCGCCGTGCTGCCGCTGTCCCGCAACCCGCAGCTCTCGCCGAAGGCCAAGGGCCTGGCCGCCGACCTGCGCAAGAACTGGAACATCGACTTCGACGACGCGGGCGCCATCGGCCGCCGCTACCGCCGCCAGGACGAGATCGGCACGCCGTTCTGCGTCACCGTCGACTTCGACACCCTGGACGACAACGCGGTCACCGTGCGCGAGCGCGACACGATGAAGCAGGAGCGGGTGTCGCTGGACCAGATCCAGTCGTACCTGGGCGGGCGTCTGCTGGGCTGCTGAGCCTTCGCGGGGCGTCGCCGCGCTGAAAAACGGCCTCGAACGCCGGCCGGGCTGGAATCAGCCCGGCCGGCGTTCGTGTCCGGCGAGATCTTCACCCGTGGCGTCATCGACCCGCCCGCGCGGCGAGCGCCGCACAGAGCGCCGCCAGCGGCAGCTCCGCCCCGACGGCCATGGCCAGCGCGCCCACCAGCTCACTGCCCGGCCCGGCCGTCGCCACATCGATGCACGCATCGGCGACGAGCAGAACCGCGGCCACCGCCGCCGCGGCCCGGTGTCCCGGCCGCCCCGCCATCAGCCGCGTACCGGCGACCAACAGGCACGCCGCCTCGACCGCGTCCAGCGCCACCCATGCCACCGCCTCCGTGGGCGGCAGTGTCCCCGCGAGGTACCCCATCCACGGCAGCAGGGCCAGCCCGGCGCCGGTCAGGGCACGGCCCGCCCACGTGCGGCGGCTAACCGTAGGCGCGAACCTGCAAGCGGGGTAAGGGGAGTTGAGGGCTATGAGCGCCATGGTCGGGCCCTTCCGGACGGTGGCGAACCCGGCCTTCGGGCTCGTGATCCACTCTTCCGGGACGGGCGGCCACGGTCAGTAACGCCGCTTTCCGACCTGGGGTGGTACTGGTTGCACCTTCGGAGCGGAACCTGCCGTCATGGTCCGCCCGGCGGGCCGCCGCATACCGTACGGATCATGACCATCCCACCGCGGCTGCGCCGTGCTCTGGTGCGGCTGCGCCGCGATCTTCTGTTCCTGGCGGCGGGGGTGCCGCTGCATGCCGTCCCCCTGCTGCTGTCCTTCTGGGTGCTCCTGCAACTCCAGGACATCCTGGGGCCGGCGTCCGATTTCGGGACCTTGGTGCTGCCGGTCCCGGTGACGCTGCTCATCCTCGCCGCCTACGGCCTGACCGAGGCCCAGCGCTGGCGTTTCCGTGCCCTGTGCGGCGTGGACCTGCCAAGGTTGCGCTTCCGTGAGAGCAAGCGGCAGTGGGCCTACAACTGCCTGATCGGGCCGCTCTTCGGCCTCCTCGAACTCCTGGTGCTCGGCGTGCTCGCGGCGGCCCTGACCGCGGCGACCAGCCTGCTGTGGGTCGAGCTGCTGGGGTGGGAGTGGCGGGTGGATCACAGGGGGGTCTGGACCTGGGCCGGTTACGCCACGGCCGTGGGCCTGCTCGTCCTGGCCGCCGTACCCGCCCTGGCCGGCGGCCTCGTACGGCTGGAGAACCTCGTCGGCCGCGCGGTGCTGCACGTCAGCCGGTCCGAGGAGCTCAAGCGGCGGGTCGAGGACCTGACCACGAGCCGGGCCGGTGCGGTCGACGCCGCCGACGCCGAACGTCGCCGTATCGAACGGGACCTGCACGACGGCGCGCAGCAGCGCCTGGTCGCGCTCGCGCTGAACCTGGGACTGGCCAAGGCCACGCTCAAGGACCTGCCGCCGGAGGTGCGGCAGGTCATCGACGAGGCGCACCGGGAGGCCAAGGAGGCCATCGAGGAGCTGAACAGCCTGGTGCGCGGGCTGCACCCGGCCGTACTGGACGAACTCGGCCTGGACGCCGCCCTGTCGGGCCTCGCGGCACGGGCGCCCCTGCCCGTACGGCTGTGGACGGACCTGCCCGAGCGGGCCGCGCCGGCGGTCGAGGCGGTCGCCTACTTCGTCGTCTCCGAAGCGCTCAACAACGTGGCCAAGCACGCGGACGCGACCCGGGCCGAGGTGACCGTGACCCGGCTGGGGGAGATACTTCGGGTGGTCGTCGCCGACGACGGAGTGGGCGGGGCCGATCCGTCCGGGGGGAGCGGTCTGAAGGGGCTCGCCCAGCGTGTGCGCTCCGTGGACGGGGCGTTCCGTATGAGCAGCCCCGTCGGGGGCCCGACCACCATGACCGTGGAGTTGCCGTGCACGACCTGACGCCCGCCGTACGCCGCGCCGTGATCGCCGAGGACTCCGTCCTGTTGCGGGTCGGCCTGGTGAAGGTGCTGGAGACGGCCGGGTTCGAGGTGGCCGCCGAGGTGGGGGACGCGCAGGCGCTGCTGACGGCGGTGGCGGAGCACCGTCCGGACCTCGCGGTGGTGGACGTACGGATGCCGCCCGGCTTCACGGACGAGGGGGTGCGCGCGGCGCTGGAGATCCGGGAGCGGTGGCCGGACACCGCCGTACTGATGCTGTCCCAGTACGTGGAGGAACGGTACGCCGCCAACCTCCTCGCCTCGAACACCAGCGGTATCGGCTATCTGCTCAAGCAGCGGGTCGCCGATGTCGAGGAGTTCATCGAGGCGCTGCGCCGGGTCGCCGACGGCGGTACGGCCCTGGACCCGCAGGTGGTGGCGCAGTTGCTGGTACGTCGGCGGAGCGACCCCCTGGAGCGGCTGACCGAACGCGAGCGGGAGGTGCTGGCGCTGATGGCCGAGGGCCGCTCGAACGCGGGCATCGCGGGAGCGCTCGTGGTGAGCGAGTCGGCGGTCGCCAAACACATCAACAACATCCTGGCCAAGCTGGATCTGCCGAAGGCGGACGCGGATCATCGGCGGGTGTTGGCGGTGTTGCGGTTTTTGGGGGTGTGAGGGGGTCAGGGCCGGACGAAGCCAGCGGTGTCCAGGTCGCAGTCAAAAGGCTTGGGGATGCGGAGTTTGTTGCCGAACAACGTGGTTTCGGACCCGTTGTAGCCGTTCTCGGAGGGCCCCCAGAAGACCGTTGTCTGCTGCTTCTGCATGTCCACGAGCAGATACACCGGCACACCGGCGCGTCCGTACACAGCGAGTTTGTCCCCCCAGTCAACGTCACGCGTCGATGTGGAGGTCAGCTCACCGACCAGGGAAAGTGCTTCGCCGTCGAGGAAGACGGAGTCAGTGTCGAACGCGCTCGCAGCGGCGGCGTAGACATCCGGTCCGTAAGCCCGTTCCTCCCCAGGGAAGGCGAACAAGAAGGGGGCGGACTCGAGGTGGTGAGTGTGCGGGGCGTATGGATCCAGCTGTGATCGGATCGACCGCATGACGTTGCCGTAGTAACCCCTCGACCATGGTGACACGACGATGTTCCCCCCGATGATTTCCGCCCGGTAACCATCGGGCACATACATGCTCAGGAGCGTTTGACACAGCTCCTGGAAGCGGGCTGAGCCACGGGGAACGTCTATGGTCTTCGATCGTTCGGACATCACTGTCATGATGCGCCTTTCTCGCGAAGTGAGCCAGTCAACACACAGCGTAATCGGCGCCACTGACAGCCGTCACGGTTTCGTCAAACCCCCAGTCCTCGCAACACCAACTCCACCACCGCCTCCATCGCCTCTTCGATGCCGGGCTTCGCCCACTCCGCCGCGTAGCAGGGGTCGTGGAAGCGGCCCGTCGCGTCGAAGACGGCCCGCGCACGCACCGCCGAGTCGCCCGGCGCGAACGCGCCTTGCTCAATGCCGTCGAGGATGATGGCCGCCAACTGGCCGGTCAGGTCGGCGACATGGCGTTCCACGACGCCGCCGCTCTCGTCGACCAGCGTCATGTAGGTCGCGAACAGTTCGGGATCGTCGCCCGCCTTGTGCTGTTTCGCGGTGAACAGCGCGCGCACCCAGCGGCGCAGCCGCTCCGGCGCGGGGCCGTCCTCGGCGACGATGGCCTGGAGCTGCTTGCTCGTACGGTCCAGCCAGCGCTGCGTGACCGCCTCGCGCAGCGCCGTCTTCGTACGGAAGTGGCGGTAGACGCTGCCGTGGCTGACGCCCAGCGCGCGCGCCACGTCCACGACGGTCGCCTTGGCCGGGCCGTAGCGGCGCAGGACGTCCTCGGTGGCTTCGAGGATGCGTTCGGGGGTCAGGGTCTCGGCGGGTGGCATGGGGGCGTACGGCCTTTCGGTCGGGGGCGCCGTGCGGGGGCGTCCTGGTACGGACGCGGAGGCGTCCTCCTACGGACCGTACCCGGACGCCCCCTGGCCGTGCCCTTAAGGTCAGCGCTCGCTGTCCAGGAGGGCCATCTGCTGCTCCGGGTAGCGGTCGCCGGCGACGGCGTCCGCCGGGACGGCGCGCTCGATGGCCGCGAGGTCGTCGGCGGTCAGCGTGACGTCCAGCGCGCCCAGCGCCTCGGCCAGCCGGTCGCGGCGGCGGGCGCCGACCAGCGGGACGATGTCCTCGCCCTGGGCGAGCACCCAGGCGATGGCGGTCTGCGCGACGGTGACGCCCTTCTGCTCGGCGATCTTGCGCAGCGCGTCGGTCAGGTCGAGGTTGCGGTGCAGGTTCTCGCCCTGGAAGCGGGGGCTCGCGGCGCGGAAGTCGCCCGCGTCCAGCTTGCGGTCGCGCGTGAAGTGGCCGCTGAGCAGGCCGCGGGAGAGCACGCCGTATGCGGTGATGCCGATGCCCAGTTCCCGCGCGGTGGGCAGGATCTTCTCCTCGATGCCGCGGGAGACGAGCGCGTACTCGATCTGGAGGTCGGAGATCGGGGCGACGGCGGCGGCCCGGCGCAGGGTGTCCGCGCCCACTTCGGACAGGCCGATGTGCCGTACGTGACCGGCTTCGACCAGTTCGGCGATGGCGCCGACCGTCTCCTCGATCGGCACGTTCGGGTCGAGGCGGGCGAGCCGGTAGATGTCGATGTGGTCGGTGCCCAGGCGCTGGAGCGAGTACGCGGCGAAGCTCTTCACCGCCGCCGGGCGGCCGTCGAACCCGATGAAGTCGCCTTCGACGGTGCGCTGGGCGCCGAACTTCACGCTGGTCAGCGCCTGCTCGCGGCGGGCGGCGGGCGCGCTGCGCAGCGCCTCGTTGATCAGCAGTTCGTTGTGGCCCATGCCGTAGAAGTCGCCGGTGTCCAGCAGGGTGACGCCGGCTTCGAGAGCCGCGTGGATGGTGGCGATGGACTCGGCGCGGTCGCCGGGGTCGCCGTACAGGGCGGACATGCCCATGCAGCCGAGGCCGATGGCCGAGGTCTGCGGGCCGGTGGTGCCGAGGGTGCGGGTCTGCACGGGGTGCTCCTCAGTGGCGGTGGGTGGGGTGGCGGGCCGCCGCGCGCTGCTGACGAGCGCAGCGGACGGCGGCACGCTTCAACCATGACATGAGCGATGACAGATTTCAATACCTGTCATTCGCTACTCTGCCTCCGTGCCGGCGTCACCCCACCCCGACGCCGCCTACCGCACCGTCCGCGGGAGCCGGAACGAGAGCCCCACGTTCAGCGCCACCGTCGCCACCTGCGCGAGCAGCGCGATGATCAGCGCGTCCCGTACGCCCAGCGAGGGCAGTAGTGCCAGGAAGAGCGAGCCGAGCGTCGCCACGCCCAGGGCCAGACCGGCCTGCTGGGTGGTGACCATGGCGCCGCTGCCCACCCCGGCCTGGGCGGCGGGCAGCTCGCTGAGCACGATCCGCAGCAGGATCGGCAGGACGAGGCCCTGGCCCACGCCGAGCAGCGCCATGGCGCCCGCCATGGCCGCCGCGGGCACGTCCGGCCACTGCGTACGGAAGATCAGCGCCAGCGCGAGCAGTCCGGCGCCCTGGATCAAGGATCCGGTCAGGACCACCCGCCGCCCGAAGCGGGCCACCAGCCGCGGCCCGGCCAGCGAGGCGAAGAAGAAGGCCACGCACAGCGGCGCGAGGGAGAGCCCGGCCGCCAGCGGCCCGTACCGCAGGCCGTCCTGGAGGGCGACGGCCACCACGAACATGAAGCCGCCGAAACCCACGGAGAACGGCAGGATCACGGCCAGGCCGCTGCGTACGGTACGAAGGCGCAGCAGGGACGGCGGCACGAGCGGGGTGCGGCCGGCCCGTTCGGCGCGCCGTTCCACGACGACGAACGCCGCGGCGGCGAACGGGAAGACGACCGGCAGCAGCCAGGACCACACCGGCCAGCCCGCCGCGCGGCCCTCGGTCAGCGGCAGCAGCAGGGTTACGAGTGCGACGGCCAGCAGCGCCGTGCCGGGGCCGTCGACCCGGGTCGGGTGCGGGGAACGGGTCTCCGGGACGGTACGCAGCGCCAGCAGCAGGGCCACGGCGGCGACCGGAACGTTCACCAGGAACACCGCGCGCCAGCCGGTCCCCGCGAGATCGGCGGCGACCAGCAGCCCGCCGAGCACCTGGCCGACAGCGCTGGCGACGCCCGCCGTACCGCCGTACAGACTGACGGCCTTGGCGCGGCGCGCTCCGGTGGTGGTGGACTGGATGGTGGCGAGCACCTGCGGCAGCAGCAGCGCCGCCGCCGCGCCCTGGGCGACGCGCGCCGCGACCAGCGTCCAGGCGTCCGGCGCCAGCCCGCAGGCGAGCGAGGTGATCCCGAAGGCGGCCAGCCCCCACAGGTACAGGCGCCGGCGGCCGACCATGTCGCCGAGCCGTCCGCCGACGACGAGGAGGACCGCGTACGCCACGCCGTACCCCGCGACGACCATCTCCAGCAGCGCCGGGCCCGCGCGCAGATCGCGGTCGATGGTCGGCAGCGCCACATTGACGATAAAGAAGTCGATCATCGGCAGGGCGGCGCCGAGCAGCACGGTGATCAGCCCGAGCGTGGTCAGCGCGGGGGCGGCGGGACGGGGCGGGGCGGACGCGGTGGTCCGCGTGGGGACGGTTCGTACCTGGGTATCGCTCACAAGGAAGACGATCGTCCGACTCCCAGAGGGGTACCAGAGTCTCCTTATCCTGGTACTGGCGCTACCTGGCAACCCGATGGGCGTTCCGGCACCCTGGGAGCATGACCGCCACGATGCCGGAGACGGTGCAGCCGCAGACAGTAAAGCCGGAGACCGCGCAGCAGTCGACGCCCACCGAGGGCGCCGTCCGGCGCGGCGAACTGGCCGCCTTCCTGCGCAGCCGCCGCGAGCGGATCACCCCGGAGCAGGTCGGCCTGCCGCGCGGCCCCCGGCGCCGTACGCCCGGCCTGCGCCGCGAGGAGGTCGCCCACCTGTCAGCGGTCGGTGTCACCTGGTACACGTGGCTGGAGCAGGCCCGGGACATCCACGTCTCGCCGCAGGTGCTGGACGCCGTGGCCCGCGCGCTCCAGATGGACCGGGCCGAGCGCGGCCACCTCTTCGCGCTGGCCGGCGCGGCCGATCCGGTGCGCGGCACGGAGTGCGCGGTCGTGACGCAGTCGATGCGGCAGATGCTGGACCAGCTCGCGCCGTTCCCCGCCGTCGTCCAGAACAGCCGCTTCGACATCCTGGCGTACAACAGCACCTACGGGCGGCTGCTGTGCGACCTGGACGCGCTCCCGGAGGAGGACCGCAACTGCATGTGGCTGGCGTTCACCAACGCCGACTGGCGGGCGAGCCTGGTGGAGCTGGACAAGACCCTGTGCGTGATGGCCGCCAAGTTCCGCGCCTCCATGGCCGGGCACGTCGCCGAACCGGCCTGGAAGGCGCTGGTGGCACGGCTGGAGGCGGCCTCCCCCGAGTTCCGTGAGATCTGGGCGCGCCAGGAGGTCGTACGGCCGGTGAGCCACACCAAGCTCTTCCGCCACAAGGAGGTCGGCCTGCTGCGCCTCTCCGCGACCGGCTTGTGGACCGGCCCCAACCACGGCCCCAGAATGCTCACCTACACCCCCGACGACGAGGAATCGCGCGAGCGCCTGGAACGGCTTCAGGCCCTGACACGCGCCTGAGACTGATCGCCGGGCCCGCCCGGCGGGGCCTGCCCGTCCGGCCCGTCCTGCGCCGACTCCAGCCGTTCCGCGGTACGGCGTGCGGTTTCGCGTGCCCAGTGGCCGGTGGTCAGTGCTCCCAGCAGCAGTACGGCCGCGCCGCAGCCTGCGATGATCCACCATGCGGGGCGGCTGGCCTCGACGAAGCGGCTGCCTGTGGCGGCGGCGTGTGTCCCGCTGGCCAGTACGGCTCCGATTACCGCGACGCCCAGTGATTGGCCTACCTGTCTGCTGGTGGAGGCGAGCTGCTTCAGGCCCTGATCCGCGCCTTAGGCTGGCCGCCGGGCCCGCCCGGCGGGGCCTGCCCGTCCGGCTCGTCCTGGGCCGACTCCAGCCGTTCTGCGGTACGGCGTGCGGTCTCGCGTGCCCAGTGGCCGGTGGTCAGTGCTCCCAGCAGCAGTACGGCCGCGCCGCAGCCTGCGATGATCCACCATGCGGGGCGGCTGGCCTCGACGAAGCGGCTGCCTGTGGCGGCGGCGTGTGTCCCGCTGGCCAGTACGGCTCCGATCACGGCGACGCCCAGTGATTGGCCTACCTGTCTGCTGGTGGAGGCGATCGCCGCTGCCACACCTGCCTGCGTACGGGGCATCCCCGAGACCGCAGTGTTCGTGATGGGTGCGTTGACCAGTCCGAACCCGATGCCGAAGAGCACATACCCGGTGAACAGCAGCGGCGTGCTCGCCTCCGCCTCGAACGCCGCGAACAGCACCCCGCTGGCCACCATCGCCAGCCCCGCCAGCAGCAGGGGAAGCCGTGCGCCCACGGCTCCAACCAACCGCCCGGACAGCGGCGCGAAGACCAGCGTCATGCCCGCCATGGGCAGCATGTACAGCCCCGCGTCCAGCGCTGACAGGCCCCGGACGTCCTGGAGGTAGAGCGTGTTGACGAACAGGAAGCCGCCGAGCGCGGCGAACGCGCAGACCGCCACGACCGTGGCGCCACTGAACGGCGCGCTGCGGAAGAACCGCAGGTCGATCAGCGGCTCGGCGCGCCGCCGCTCGTACCACAGCAGTCCGGCCAGCGCGGCGACCGCGGTCGCGGCGAAGCCCAGGATCAGCGGCGAGGTCCAGCCCGCCGACGGGGCCTCGATGATCGCGTACGTCAGCGTGCCGAGCAGCGCGATCACCAGCAGCTGCCCGACCGGATCGACCCGGCGCGGGTGCGGGGCGCGCGACTCCGGTACGTACCGGACGGTCAGGAACAGCGCGAGCGCCCCGATGGGCACATTGATCCAGAAGATCGCGCGCCAGTCGACGCTCTGCACCAGCAGCCCGCCGACGATCGGCCCGGCCGCCATGCTGATGCCGACCACACCGCCCCACACGCCGATCGCGCGGGCCCGTTCCTTCGGGTCGGTGAAGGTGTTGGTGATGATCGACATCGCGACGGGGTTGAGCATCGAGCCGCCGACGGCCTGCACCATGCGGAACGCCACCAGGCACTCCAGGTTCGGCGCCAGGCTGCACAGCAGCGAGCCGAGCGCGAAGACCACCAGGCCCGCCTGGAAGACCCGGCGCCGCCCGAGCCGGTCCGCGGTGGAGCCGGCCAGCATCAGCAGCGACGCGAGGACCAGGGTGTAGGCGTCGATCGTCCACTGCATCCCGGACAGCGTGGTGTCCAGGTCCTTCTGCATGGAGGGCAGCGCGACGTTCAGCACGGTGTTGTCGAGGCTGACGATCAGCAGGCTCATACAGCAGATGGCCAGGACCAGCAGGCGTCGCCGATGGCTGAGCTGGGGCATAGGTGAACGCTACAACGAACGGGGGCGGGGGGCTTCGGGAGGCTGCCGGGCGGGTGCCGGGCGGGTGCCGGGCAGGGGGCTTGGGGCGACGGGGGGTGCGGGACGGCGGCTCTGGCGGGGGCGTCGGGCGGGTGCGTAACGGAGGCTCCGGCAAGGCCCCGCACGGCGCCGAAACCGCCGCGCGCGTGCGGGACGGCGCCCCAGGCGCCGTTCTTGGACTGCATGCCCAGGAAAACCCCCGCGCGCGTGCGAGACGGCGGCCCCGGTCACAACGTCGGGTGGGGCGCGGCAACGGCCCCGATCATGACTTCCGGCAGATACGTGACACCGGCCCCGGCAATCCTCCCGCGCCGGTGCGCGACAATGGGAGGTCGCCCCCTCCGCCCGCCGACCCAGAAGGAAGCCCGCTCCCCATGACTCAGCTGCAGATCGGCCCGCACGCGGTACAGCCGCCCGTGGTTCTCGCGCCGATGGCCGGGATCACCAATGCCCCCTTCCGGACGCTGTGCCGGGAGTTCTCCGGCGGCAAGGGCCTGTTCGTCAGCGAGATGATCACGACGCGGGCGCTGGTCGAGCGCAACGAGAAGACCATGCAGCTGATCCACTTCGACGAGACGGAGAAGCCGCGCTCGATCCAGCTGTACGGCGTGGACCCGGACACCGTCGGCAAGGCCGTCCGCATGATCGCCGAGGAGGACCTGGCCGACCACATCGACCTGAACTTCGGCTGCCCGGTGCCGAAGGTGACCCGCAAGGGCGGCGGCTCGGCCCTCCCGTACAAGCGCCACCTGCTGCGTTCCATCCTGCGCGAGGCGGTCTCCAACGCCGGCGAGCTGCCCGTGACGATGAAGATGCGCAAGGGCATCGACGACGACCACATCACCTACCTCGACGCGGGCCGGATCGCCGTCGAGGAGGGCGTCACGGCCATCGCGCTGCACGGCCGCACCGCGGCCCAGCACTACGGCGGCACCGCCGACTGGGACGCCATCGCGCGCCTGAAGGAGGCCGTCCCGGAGATCCCGGTGCTCGGCAACGGGGACATCTGGTCGGCGGACGACGCGCTGCGCATGGTGCGCGAGACCGGCTGCGACGGCGTGGTCGTGGGGCGCGGCTGCCTGGGGCGGCCGTGGCTGTTCGGCGACCTGGTGGCGGCCTTCGAGGGGACGGGTACGTACGCGCGGCCCACCCTCAAGGAGGTCGCGGCCGTGATGCTGCGGCACGCCACGCTGCTGGGGGAGTGGCTCGGGGACGAGGCGCGCGGCGTCATCGACTTCCGCAAGCACGTCGCCTGGTACACGAAGGGCTTCTCGATCGGCTCGGAGCTGCGCAAGAAGCTGGCAATCGCCTCGTCGCTGGACGAACTGGACGCTCTGATGAGCGAGCTCGACCTCGACCAGCCCTGGCCCGCGGGCGCCGACGGACCGCGTGGCCGTACATCTGGCCGGAACCGGGTGGTTCTGCCGGACGGGTGGCTGGACGACCCGTACGACCGCGCGGGCGTGACGGCGGACGCGGAACTGGACACTTCGGGCGGGTGAGGCGTCTGCCGGGTCCGATCCGGGTCCGATTCCGGGTCCGGTTCCGGGTCCGCATGGCGGGACCGGGGCGGGCGCGGGGGCGTGATTCTCGCCACCCTTGATAGGGGGTGCGCTCAGATGAGCAGCCCGTGGGGGAGTGCACCTTCCAAACGGTGGCACTGGGTGCCACCCCTCTCGCGTTCGACTGATCAAGCGAAAGTCTGCGACGCGTAGTGGATCCGCCCCCTTCCGCTCGCACTGAGCAATCCTGCCTTCAACTCTTGAATAAACCTCTCCACCCGCCGCGACTTTCGATCTGCTGGCCGACGGCGGGTTACGGGCGTATGTCGACCGAGTGGACGTACCCAGACACCTTCGATCTGGGTATGTTCCTCGCCGTCAGGGCAGACCGCGGCGAGGAGAGAGTCCCGTGCCGGAAACACAAGATCCCCACGTAACCCCGTCCGAGCCTTCGAAGTTCGTCTACGACTTCACCGAGGGCAACAAGGACCTCAAGGACCTCCTCGGCGGCAAAGGTGCCAACCTCGCCGAGATGACCAACCTGGGGCTTCCCGTTCCGCCGGGGTTCACCATCACCACCGAGGCGTGCAAGGTCTACCTCGACAGCGGCCAGGAGCCCGCGGCACTGCGTGCCGAGGTCACCGAGCACCTCGAAGCGCTCGAAGCCACCATGGGCAAGAAGCTCGGCCAGGCCGACAACCCCCTTCTGGTGTCGGTGCGTTCCGGGGCGAAGTTCTCGATGCCCGGCATGATGGACACGGTGCTGAACATCGGCCTGTCCGACGCGTCGGTTTCCGGCCTCGCCACCCAGGCCGGCGACGAGCGCTTCGCCTGGGACTCCTACCGCCGCCTCATCCAGATGTTCGGCAAGACCGTGCTCGGCGTGGACGGCGAACTCTTCGAGGAGGCGCTGGAGGAGGCCAAGCGGGCCAAGGGCGTACGCGTCGACGTCGACCTGGACGCGGCCGACCTGAAGGCCCTCGTCGGCCAGTTCAAGGACATCGTCGCCAAGGAGACCGGGCGGGACTTCCCGCAGGAGCCCCGCGAGCAGATGGACCTCGCCATCCGCGCGGTCTTCGACTCGTGGAACACCGACCGCGCCAAGCTCTACCGCCGCCAGGAGCGCATCCCCGGCGACCTCGGCACGGCCGTCAACGTCTGCTCCATGGTCTTCGGCAACCTCGGCCCGGACTCCGGCACCGGCGTCGCCTTCACCCGCGACCCGGCCAGCGGCCAGCAGGGCGTCTACGGCGACTACCTCCAGAACGCGCAGGGCGAGGACGTCGTCGCGGGCATCCGCAACACCGTGCCGCTCGCCGACCTCGAAGGCATCGACAAGCCGTCGTACGACGAGCTGATGCACATCATGGAAACCCTCGAAACGCACTACAAGGACCTGTGCGACATCGAGTTCACCATCGAGCGCGGCAAGCTGTGGATGCTCCAGACCCGTGTCGGCAAGCGCACCGCCGGCGCCGCCTTCCGCATCGCCACCCAGCTCGTCGACCAGGGCCTGATCGACGAGGCCGAGGCCCTCCAGCGGGTCAACGGCGCGCAGCTCGCGCAGCTGATGTTCCCGCGCTTCGACGAGACCGCGAAGACGCAGATGATCGGCCGGGCCATCGCCGCCTCGCCCGGCGCCGCCGTCGGCAAGGCCGTCTTCGACTCCTACACCGCGGTCAAGTGGTCCCGCTCCGGCGAGAAGGTCATCCTCATCCGCCGCGAGACCAACCCCGACGACCTCAACGGCATGATCGCCGCCGAGGGCATCCTGACCTCGCGCGGCGGCAAGACCTCGCACGCCGCCGTGGTCGCCCGCGGCATGGGCAAGACCTGTGTCTGCGGCGCCGAGGAGCTGGAGGTCGACACCAAGCGCCGCTGTCTGACCGCGCCCGGCGGCATCGTCGTCGAAGAGGGCGACCTGATCTCCATCGACGGCTCCTCCGGCAAGGTCTACCTCGGCGAGGTGCCGGTCGTCCCGTCCCCGGTGGTCGAGTACTTCGAGGGCCGGATGCACGCCGGCGCCGACGACGCCGACGAGCTGGTCAAGGCCGTGCACCGGATCATGGCGTACGCGGACCGGGTGCGCCGGCTGCGCGTACGGGCCAACGCCGACAACGCCGAGGACGCGGCCCGCGCGCGCCGCTTCGGCGCCCAGGGCATCGGCCTGTGCCGCACCGAGCACATGTTCCTCGGTGAGCGCCGCGAGATGGTCGAGCGCCTGATCCTCGCCGACACCGACGCCGACCGCGAGGCCGCCCTCGGCGGCCTCCTCCCCCTCCAGAAGGCCGACTTCGTCGAGCTCTTCGAGGCCATGGACGGCCTGCCGGTGACGGTCCGCCTCCTGGACCCGCCGCTGCACGAGTTCCTGCCCGACATCACCGAACTCTCCGTACGTGTCGCCCTCGCCGAGTCCCGCAAGGACGCCAACGAGAACGACCTGCGCCTCCTCCAGGCCGTGCACAAGCTGCACGAGCAGAACCCGATGCTGGGCCTGCGCGGCGTCCGCCTCGGCCTGGTCATCCCCGGCCTGTTCGCCATGCAGGTACGGGCCATCGCGGAGGCGGCGGCCGAGCGCAAGAACGCCGCCAAGGGCGACCCGCGCGCCGAGATCATGATTCCGCTGGTCGGCACCGTCCAGGAGCTGGAGATCGTCCGCGAGGAGGCCGAGCAGGTCATCGCCGAGGTCGAGGCGGCCCGCGGCGTTGACCTCAAGCTCACCCTCGGCACCATGATCGAACTGCCCCGCGCCGCCCTGACCGCCGGCCAGATCGCCGAGTCCGCCGACTTCTTCTCCTTCGGCACCAACGACCTGACCCAGACGGTCTGGGGCTTCAGCCGCGACGACGTCGAGGCCAGCTTCTTCACCGCCTACCTGGAGAAGGGCATCTTCGGCGTCAGCCCCTTCGAGACCATCGACAAGGACGGCGTCGGCTCCCTGGTCCGCAGCGCCGCCGAAGCCGGCCGCGCCACCCGCCCCGACCTCAAGCTGGGCGTCTGCGGCGAACACGGCGGCGACCCGGAGTCGGTGCACTTCTTCCACGAGGTGGGCCTGGACTACGTCTCCTGCTCCCCGTTCCGCATCCCGGTCGCCCGCCTCGAAGCGGGCCGCGCGGCAGCGGAATCCCTGGGCAGCGACAGCCGCTGACCGGCCCCACCCACCAACAACCGGAGCCGGCCGGGTCCCCAACCCTCAGCCCCAACCCGGCTCCGGACCCCAACGAGGGCGGCACCTGTGCGGAGGTGCCGCCCTCGGTCTTGCCGCGGGGCATCCGTGATCACGGTCGAGTGTCTGGCCGGCCCGGCCCGGCAGCGGCGGCGGTGAGGCGGTCGGCATCGCGTGCGGCTGCCCGCCGGGCTCGCGCATCGGACGGTGGAGCCCGCACGACGTGATGGTGCTTGATCTGAAGTGAACGGCGCGGCCCCGGGTTCGGCTCCGGATCCGACAACCCCCAACGAATCCCAACGAGGGCGGCACCTGTGCGGAGGTGCCGCCCTCGCTTTTCTCCGGACTCCCCCCTCGGGAGCTGCCGTCAGCCATGTCGGCCTGGTTGACGGCCTTCCACGGCAAATGCTGAGCGGTCGGTTATTGCCTCGTCACCCCCCACGGGATCGAGCAATCCGTTCCATTCGCCTTGCCGTCGAATTGAGTTACAGCTTTCCGGGAACGCGCCGATGGCGCGACCCCTTTCAACTCTGGCCAAAAGGGCGTGGTGACAGCCTGTGTCTGCGTGCATACTCAGAGGGCCGGGGGGTCGACTAGGAGCATTGGTGGGGGTTCGGTGCTACGCGTCCATTTCAGTGGACCGGATCTGGCCCGGGTGCGCATTGCCGCGCGCCCTGACGTGCTGTGGGAGACCGTTTTAAGTTTTCACCGACTGCGCGACCGGCGGCCCGGCCCGGTCTTCGGCAAATGGCGCGCCGAAGCACGTTCCCGGTTGAATGGTGAAACACGGCTGCTGGCGCCGCTCGTTCCCACGCGCGGCTATTTTCCGGATTTCCTGACGCCCGCCGAGGGGCTGCTCGGCGTCGACGAAGGGCTTGAAGCGGTGCGCGCAACCCCGCCCGCCCGACTACATGCCGAACTTTCGCGGCTGCCCGCCACCCGCCCGCTGCCTTCGTGGCTGCGGGCGCTCAGCGAGGGCGATTCCGCGGCGCTCGGGCGGCTCACCGGCGCGCTGCAGAGCTATTACGAGAACGCGGTCGCGCCGTACTGGCCGCGACTCCAGGCCCGTATCGAGGCGGACCGCGCCGCCCGCGGCCGGGCGCTCCTGGACGGCGGCGCCGACCACCTCCTCGCGACGCTCCCGCCCACCATGCGGTGGCGGCCACCGGTCCTGGAGGTGGACTACCCGGCGGACCGCGACCTCTTCCTGAACGGCCGGGGGCTGCTCCTGCTGCCCTCGTTCTTCTGCCGCCGCACGCCCGTCACCTTCTACGACCCGGACCTGACGCCCGTCCTCGTCTACCCCGTCGAGCACCCCGCGCCCCGCCTCGTCACGCCGGCCGCCCCCGTCCACGCGTCGCTGGGCAAGCTCGTCGGCCGGACCCGGTCGGCGATCCTGCACGGGGTGGGCGGCGGCTGCACGACGAGCGAGCTGGCACGGCGCGTCGACGTGTCGCTGGCGTCGGCCAGCCAGCACGCGACGGTGCTGCGGGACGCCGGGCTGCTCCTGACGCTGCGTCATGGCAACGCCGTGCTCCACACGTTGACGCCACTGGGCGCGGCGCTCCTGCGGGGCGGGCCGGAGGTCGATGTGCGCGGCGTGGACACCCGGGGGCTGGAGATCAGGGGGCTGGAGATCAAGGAGAGCGAGGAGCTGGAAGCCAGGGCGATGGCGGCTCGGGAGATGGAGGCTCGGGAGGTGGACGCTTAGTCCCTGGGTGCCCGGAGGGGTGCAGTAACGTTCCGGCACCCGGGGGTACGGGGGCGTCGCGTTGTAGCGTGGCCCCGCCTGGGCACGGCCGGTGGTACGGGGGCGCCGTACCACCGCGGGCCACGCCTCAGTACGGCCGGTCGCCCGCGATCGCCACGCGCTCGGCCACCCGGCGCTGTGTGCCGTAGTCGTTGACCGCGTAGTGCTGCGTGGCGCGGTTGTCCCAGAACGCGATGTCGCCCGCCTGCCAGCGGAAGCGCACCTGGAACTCCGGCACGTGCGCCTGCTGGAAGAGCAGCCGCAGCAGCCGGTCGCTCTCCGCCCGCTCCAGTCCCACGATGCGGGTGGTGAACGAGGTGTTGACGAACAGCATCCGGCGGCCGGTCTCCGGGTGCCGCCGTACGACCGGGTGTTCCACCGGCGGGAACTGCTCCTGGAACGGTGCCAGCCGCTCGGCGGAGTAGAAGCGGGCGAAGCCCGGCAGGAAGTCGTGGACGGCGGTGGCGCCGTCGATCCGGTCCTTCACGTCCTGCGGCAGGTTGTCGTACGCCGCCGCCATGTCCGCCCACATGGTGTCACCGCCGAACGCCGGCACCTCGCGCAGCTGCAACACCGCGCCCAGCGCCGGGCGTTCGCGGAACGTCACGTCCGTGTGCCAGACGTTCTCGAAGGTCGGTACCGCACTGCGGTCGAACCGCGCCACGTCCTCGGCGTCGCCCGTCGCCAGCAGCGGATTCGTCTCCAGCTCACCCCAGTTGCGGGCGAACGCGCGCTGCGCGGCGGACGTGAGGTGCTGCCCCCGGAAGAAGAGCACCTTCCACTCCAGCAGCGCGCGGTTCAGGTCGTCGCGCAGCGCAGGGGTGAGCGGCCGGGACAGATCGAGGCCGCGGATCTCCGCACCTATGGTGCTCGCCTGCGGGACGACATCGAAGCGCTCGTACGGGCGGTCCTCCCAGCCCTCCGGTGTGCGGCGCAGGACGCGGTGGCCTTCGTAGAGGCCGTCGGCGGGGATGCGGTGGTCGCGGAGGGCGGGGTGGGAGGGGATCGGGGTGGTGGGGTCGGCGATGGCCGTCAACTGGTCCTCCTGGGGGGGTGAGGAACGAGGTACGGGATGCGGGAGCGGGCGCGCGGTGCGGGCGTTTGCTGCGTGATCCGCGGTGCGGGAAGCGCGGTGGGGGAAGTGCCTTGCGCGGTACGAGAAGCGCTTCGCGCTGTGCGGAGTCGGCCTGGCCTGGTGAGGACGGTGTGCCGGTCAGGACAGGCCGGGGGCGCTGCCGTGGAGACGGGCGGTCATCGCCCGGTGATCACCAACAGCGGCGGAGGACGGTGGCCGGGGGAGAACCCACCCGGCCACGGCGGCGCAGGAACGTCATGCCGCGGGGCGCGCACTCGCCGTGAGGGCCGCAGCGCAGCGGCTCCGTCTCACGGGACGTCGAGTACGTGGTCATGGCACGCACCGTACCTCATGAGCGGGGTGCGTGACACCGGGTACACCGGACCCGCCCGTCACGCCCCTGACAAGTTTCCGGGCCCGCCCCCGCCCCGACCTCAGCCGAGCTTCTTGTACAGGAACACGTCCTCATGACCACCGGGTATCCCGGGAAGACGGCCCACCTCCTCGTATCCCTGCCGCTGGTAGAACTCCGGCGCCTGGAAGGTGTACGAGGACACTGCGGCACGGTCGCAGCCGCGCCGTATCCCCTCCTCCTCGGCGGCCCGCAGCAGCTTCGCGCCCCAGCCCTGCCCGCGGCTGTCTTCTCGCACCCACAGCAGGTGGATGTCGCACAGCCCGCCCCAGGCCCGGGCGCTCAGCCCGCCGATCAGCTCGCCATCCGCGTCCGTCACCCGTACCGAGAACTCGGCCTCCTCGGCGTGGCCCGTGGCCGCGGCGTTGAAGGCGTCGAGGCCGTCCTCCAGGCGCTTGACCAACTCCGGGTCATGCTCGCCGACGGTGAGGGCGGCACCCTGGCCCTGCGCCGGCTTCGTCGCTTCGCTCATGGTCGAGTATCCCCACAGGCGTCATGCGCCCCGCTACCGACTTTCGTCGCCGAACCACTGAGCTTTAGTCGCCGAATGGCCCCGCTGCCCGCCACCCAGTGCCCTCAGTCGTCGATCCCGGTCCGCTCCACCCCCGCCACGATGTACCGCTGCAACAGCACGAACACGACCACCAGCGGCGCGATCGAGATCGCCGCGGCGATGAACAGCTCGTGCAGGTTGAGGTTCTGGGCCGTGGTGAACGTGGACAGCGCCACCTGCACCGTCCAGGACTCGCGGTCCTGCCCGATGACCAGCGGCCACAGGAACGCGTTCCACGCGCCGATGAAGACGATCGTGCCGACGGCCGCGAAGACGGGGCGCGAGTTGGGCACCACGATGCGCCAGTACGTACGCCAGTGGCCGAGCCCGTCCACCCGCGCCGCGTCCTCCAACTCCTTGGGGAAGCCCAGGAAGTACTGGCGGAATATGAAGCAGGCGAAGGCGCTGAACAGGGTCGGGATGATCAGGCCGCGCAGGGTGGAGATCCAGCCGAGCGTCGAGACGAGGACGAAGCTGGGGACGAAGGTGACCGCCGCCGGGACCATCAGGGTGCCGAGGATGGCGTAGAAGACGACGTTGGCGTACCGGTACGGGATGCGTGCCAGCCCGTACCCGGCCAGCGACGCGAGCAGCACCGTGCCGAGCGTCGTGGACACCGCGATCAGCGTGGAGTTCAGCAGCGCCCGCGCCAGCGGCAGGTTCGGATCGGCGAAGACATCGGTCAGGTTCGACCACTGGATGTCACGCGGGAAGAACGTCCAGTCGGGGGCGGTGATGTCCTGCTCGGTGGCCAGGCCGTTGCGTACGAGCAGGTAGAAGGGGATAAGGAAGAGGACGGCGAGGATCGTGACGATCACCGCGCGCAGGGCGCGTCCGGTCCGTACGCGGGGGTCCACCCGCTTCGATACGGTCATCGGCGATCAGTCCTCCTTCCGGCCGAGCCCGAACCAGCGGGCTTGTACGACGGTCGCCACCGCGATGATCAGCGCGAGGATGACCGCGCCGGCGCTCCCCAGCCCCAGGTTCTGCTCCTGGCCGAGCGCGGTGTAGTAGAGGTAGACCAGCGGCGGACGGGCGTACGGCGGGTAGCCGCGCGCGTCGGACAGCAGGTTGTAGAACTCGTCGAACGCCTGGAACGCGTTGATCACCAGCAGCAGGACGACGGCGACCGAGGTCGCGCGCAGCTGCGGCAGGGTGATGTGGCGCAGCGTCTGCCAGCCGGGCCGCGCGCCGTCCACCGCCGCTGCCTCGTACAGTCGCGGAGAGATCCGTTGCAGTCCCGCGAGGAACAGAATCATGTAGAAACCGGCCTGGAGCCATAGCCGTACGGTCACGATCACCAGCCAGTACCAGGGCGGGTCGGACGTGGACAGCCAGGCGGTCTGGTCCGCGCCGAACCACCCCAGCACGGTGTTGGCGAGCCCGAACCTGACCCCGTTGAAGATCGACAGCTTCCAGATGAGCGCGGCGACCACGTACGAGCACGCGGTCGGCAGGAAGAAGACCGAGCGGAAGAACGCCTGGGCGAAGCGCAGCCGGTTGACCATGAGCGCGAGCGCGAGCGACACCACGTAGGTCGTCGGCACGATGAAGGCCGTGAACAGCAGGAACGTTCCCAGGCTGCTCAGGAACGCGTGATCGCCCAGCATCGACACATAGTTGTCCAGTCCGACGAAGTCCGTCGGACTGACCGTGTTGTGGGCGTCGAAGAAGCTGAGATAGACACTCCAGGCCAGCGGAACGTACGTGAAGAGCGCGAGACCGATCGCGAACGGTCCGACAAAGGCCCAGAACCACAGGTTCCGGTTCTGCGGGCCGCGGAAGCGCCGCAGACGGCCGGCGCCGCTGCCTTGGCCGCTCCCACCGGCCTCACCGGCCTGGCCATCCTGGCCACCCTTTGCGGCCGCGCCGCCTCGCCCCCGCATCGGCACCCGATCCTGCCCCTCCCCGCTGTGCCCCACCCCGCCCACGTCCGTCACTTCTTCTTCGCCCGCTGCAACTCCGAGTTGACCTTCCGCACAACTGCTTTCAGTTCTGTCTCCGGATTCGCGCCGTCCTTGATGATGTGGTTCAGCGCGTCCTGATAGGCGGTGCGGCTCGCGGTCGTCCAGAGCAGCGGCTCGGCGAAGCCGTGGTCGGTGGCGAAGCGCACCGCTTCCGCCGCCGCGCCCTCCTGGAGCTGCTTCGCCTTCTTGGCGAGCGAGATGCGGGCGGGGATGTGGAAGCCGTACGAGAGGGCGAAGTCCTCCTGCTTGTCGGTCCCGTCCACCCACAGCCACTTCACGAACGCCTTGGCCTCCTTCTGGTGCTTGCTGCGCGCGCTGACCGCCGAGCCGTACGCGCCCACGGGGACGGCTGGTTTCCCGGCACCGTCCTTCGGGAACGGCAGGACCCCGAAGTCGTCCCCGAGAGCCTTCTTGACCTGCGGCAGCGCCCACAGCCCCGACCACTGCATGGCGGTCAGCCCCTGGACGAAGGCCGCCGGGTCGGACCAGTCCGTCGGCGCCCCGAGCAGCAACGATCCGTCGGCGTAGAGCTGCCGGACCTTGCCCAGGACGCGAGCGGCGGCCGGATCATCGAACCCGACCTTCCCGTCCTCCGTGATCAGGCTCAGCCCCGCGGCGAACAGCGGCGTGCCGCCCAGCACCGCGGCCCCGCCGTCGTTGCCCAGGAACAGCCCCTTGACCTTGTCCTTCCTGTGGTGCCGCGTCAGCGTCTTCGCCGCCTCCACCAGCTCGTCCACACTCTGCGGCGGCTGCACCCCCGCCGCCCGCAACAGGCTCTTCCGATAGAAGAGCAGCTGCGTGTCTATCGTCTGCGGCACCGCCCAGATTTTTCCGTCCCAGATCTTCGGCTTGAGCACGGCCTGATTGAAGTCGTCCTTGACGGACTCGATCTGCTCGGTCACATCCACGATCTGACCGCCCTTGATCTGGTCCAGCCGCGGCCCGTCGACCTCGAAGACGTCCGGTCCGGAGTCCGTCAGCAGCGCGGCGGCGGTCTGCCGGTCGTAGTCACCGGGCCGCCACTGCACGGTGACCCGCGCCTTGTCGTACCCGGCGGCATACCGCTTCACGGCCGCCTCGGTACCGGGCTCGCCGTACTGGTGGTACCACTGGCTGAGCGCAGGGCCCGAACCCTTCCCGCCACGGCCGGTGTTGGAGCCGCAGGCCGCCAGTACGCCGGTGAGCGCCGCGCCCCCGACCGTGGCGAGCAGCCGCCGTCTGCCGATACCGAAGCCTGTGCCGCCGTCGCGTGTCATGCCGATCGCCCCCTGCGTAGCTCGTGCGCCGTTACCCGCTGTCTGCCTGGCCGTTCCGTACGTCCGCCGGTGTCGTCCCGCCGCGTACGTGATCGACGATCATCGTCCGCCGCGAGCGCCTACTCTGCCGTACCCGCATGAAGGACGCGTTGCACCTGCGCGAAACCGGCCGGTGGCGGCGTCCGTAGGAGTGAGCACCGCACGGCACCCCGGTGTTCCCACGCGGGCCGGCCGCCGCGGAAGCCTGGTGTTCCCACACCCAGGTTCAGCACGCACTCCTGCGTATCGGCGCGCACCCGCACCATCGTTTGCATGAACCGCTTCACGAACAAGACAGTCCTGATCACCGGCGGCACCAGCGGCATGGGGTTCGCCGCCGCGCGCCGGTTCCTCGACGAGGGCGCGTACGTCGTCATCACCGGCCGCGACCGGGCCCGCCTTGACGCGGCGGCGGCGCGCCTCGACGCCCCGGACCGCCTCCTGGCCGTACGCGCCGACGCGGCCTCCCTGCCCGACCTGGACGCGCTCGTACGGGACATCGAAGCCTGGCGCGGCACCCTTGACGCGGTCTTCGCCAACGCGGGCGTCGGCATCTTCAAGCCCAGCGCCGAACTGACCGAGGCCGACTTCGACACCACCGTCGACGTCAACTTCAAGGGCGTCTTTTTCACCGTCCAGAAGGCGCTTCGCCTGATGGGCCGCGGCGGTGCCCTCGTCCTGAACGCCTCATGGACCCTGTACCGCGGCATGCCGGTGGCCTCGGCCTACTCGGCCACGAAGGCCGCCGTCCACAACCTGGCCCGCACCCTCGGTGCCGACCTGGCGCCCCGCGGCATCCGCGTCAACTCCGTGAGCCCCGGCTACATCGATACGGAGATGTTCCGCGCCGCCAACACGTCCCCCGACGCGGAGGCCCGTCTCGCCGCCGAAGTCCCCCTCCAGGCCGTCGGCCAGGCCGACCAGGTCGCTGCCGCGGTGGCCTTCCTGGCGTCGGACGACGCGTCGTATGTGACGGGGCAGGACCTGGTGGTGGACGGGGGGCTGGTGGGGGCGCGGCCGGTGGAGTCGTAAGACCTCATCCGCTGCGCGATCCGGACCTGACCACGGCCGCCTCCGGCTCCCCGGCGCTCTGCAGAGGCGCGGCGGCGATAACGGTGTCGAGCATCGTGCGGGAGGCCTGCAGCTCCTCGATGGCGCGGGTGATCCGCTCGCTCTCCTGCCGCAACTGGGCGACCAGATCCGGACAGGTGGGTACAAGACGGCCGTCGTCCGATCGGATGCAAGGGAGCACCTGAGCGATCAGAGAGGTCGGGAGGCCGGCTGCCAGCAGACAGCGGATGCGGCGCACCATCTCGACGTCCGACTCGCTGTAGACGCGATAGCCGCTCGGCAGCCGCTCCGGTGCCAGCAGTCCTTGCTGCTCGTAGTAGCGCAGCAGCCGCTCATGGACTCCCGTGCGACGGACCATTTCCTTCATTCGCATGCGGCTCGCGGCTCCCCGTGCGCAACGCGCGACTTGACTCTGACACTGATGTCGGAGTTTAGCGTCGGCGACATGAAGACCGATTCCTCGCTTCCCCTGTCCGGCCTCGATGTCCTCGTGAAGGGCCATGGCCCCGCACTCCTGCTCGCCCACGGTGCCGGTGGCGGCATCGAGGGAAACTTCGGCCTCGTCCTCGACGACCTCGCCCGGGACCACACTCTCGTAGGCCCGCACTATCCGGGAGCGGGCGGTTCCCCCGCGGCTACCGGACCTCTGGACCTGGACGACCTCGCCGACCAGCTGGTCGCCGCCGCCGTCGCGGCGGGCCAGGAGTCGTTCGCCGTGCTCGGGGAGTCGCTCGGCAGCGCCGTGGCCGTCCGGGTCGCCGCCCGGCATCCCGAGCGGGTACGGGCACTCGTCCTCACCGCCGGTTTCCCGGTCGCCGACCCCGTCCTGGACCTGGCCGCCCGGCTCATCAAGTCCCTGGGGGACGCGGGCCGGTGGGAAGACGTGGCCCGGCTCGCCTGCCTCTCGTGCATGTCGCCGTCTGATCTGGCGGACATCGACCCGGCCGACCTCGACGCGGCGGTCGCCCAGACCCTGGCCGGGATGCCCCCGGGCATGCTGGACCACTTCGACCTGGTATCCCGCGTGGACGTCCGGGCGGACCTGGCGAACCTGTCCGCGCCCACCCTCGTGGTGGCGCCCACCGGCGACCGGCTGGTGCTGCCGCAGAGCTCGTATCGGCTGGCGGCGGGCATCCCGGGTGCCCAGCTGATCGAACTGCCCGGTGCGGCCCACATCCTGAACGAGGCCGACCGTGCGACGTGGCTGCACCATGTCCGCGAGTTCCTCGGCGCTCTTCCCGCGGTGTCGGTGTGACCGCTCCGCCCCACGCACGACCGGCCCGGCGCCCCACCGTGTCTCCGGCACGGCGCCGGGCCGGCCTGGCTGTCCTCGCCACCATGACGTTCGTGGTCGTCACCACCGAGATGCTGCCGGTCGGCCTGCTGACCTTGATCAGCGACGATCTGGGGGCTGCGCGATCACGGGTGGGACTGCTGGTCACCGTCTACGCCTTCACCGTCGGGCTGACCGCGGCCCCGCTCACCACCTGGACCGCGGGCTGGCCGCGCAAGCGCCTTTTCGTCGCGGTGGGTGCGGTCTTCTTCCTGGGGACCGTGCTCTGCGGGCTCGCGGTGAACTACCCGATGCTGGCGATCGGCCGGCTCGTCTGCGGCACCGCCCACGGAGTCTTCTGGTCGATCGTCGCCGGGTACGCCGCCGCGCTCGCCGGGCCGGAACACGCCGGCCGCGCGACATCCATCGTCTTCGCGGGAAACTCGGCGGCCCTCGTACTGGGCGTACCTTTGGGGACCGCTCTCGGCGGCGCCGTAGGGTGGCGCGGCGCCTTCTGCGCCGTGGCGGCCCTCGGTCTCGGGGCGCTCGCCGCCGCCCTGTGGCTCCTTCCGGGCATCCCGGAACGCCGCGCCTCGCGCTCCAGCAGTCTCTCCGGCGTGCTGCGCCTGCCCGGCCTGCGGCCCGTGGTGGCGGCAACCGCGCTGCTCGTTCTGGGGCACTTCACGGTCTACACCTACGTGACGCCCCTGCTGCACGACGTCGGCGCCTTCAGTGAGGCTGCCATCGGCATGCTGCTGGCCCTGTACGGCCTGGCCGGCTTCCTGGGTACGTGGCTCGGCGGCGCCCTGGCGGACCGCCGGCCACAGCCGGCCCTGCTCGGCACCATCGCACTGATGGCGGCCGCACTGCTCCTGCTCGGTGCGGGCATTCGCCTGCAACCGCTCGCTGTTGCCGCCGTGGCCCTGTGGGGCATCGCTTTCGCCGCCCTGCCGGTATCCCTGCAAGCAAGCGTTCTCCGCCTGGCCGGCACCGCCCCCGATGCGGCGTCTTCCTGGTACGTGGCCGCGTTCAACCTGGGCATCGGAGGCGGGGCCCTGACGGGCGGGCTGCTGAGCGCCACCACAGTGGCGGCGCTCCCGTGGGCGGCTCTGATCACCGTGCTGCCGGCCGTCGCCCTCGTCCGGACGAGACGGGCAGCCCTGCCCCGTCTACTGCCAAGGTAGGTACCGGACTTACGGCGGCACCGGGCGCAGGCTCCGGCCCTTGCCCGAGGTCCGCGTCTGCGGCGTCCGCGCAGGAGACGGCCCGTTGCTCGCATCAGCCGGCGCGCTCGGCGGGAATTGCAGGTCAGGGCGATTGTCAGACCCCTGGTGCATGCTCTTCGTACAGGGCTTCCGCAAGCCGGCGGCTCACGGCCCTGCGGCCGTAACCTGCGCCCGTCCCCGAGGAGTCGTCCATGATCATCGTATCCGGCAAGCTCCACATCGCCCCCGAAGCCCGCACCGCGTACCTGGCCAACTGTGACGCGGTGGCCGAACAGGCCCGTAAGTCCCCCGGCTGCCTGGACTACGCCCTCTCGGCCGACCGCCTCGATCCCGCCCGGATCAACGTGTACGAACGCTGGGAATCCGACGCCCACCTTGCCGCGTTCCGCGGCGCAGGACCCGAGCCGGAGCAGGCGGCCGAGATCCTCAGCGAGGAGGTGAGCAAGTACCGAATATCCGGGGTGGAGGCGGCGTAGGGGCCGATTCGCTGTGCGTGGACTTGCGGTGTTTGCGTTGGGCCATGGGGCACCGTTCCCAGGCCGACCGTGCCGAGGTCTAGTGGGGGCCCGGGTTCGCTCCAGCGCCGACCGGTGACATCTGCTTTGTAAGAACAGCCGTTCCGGGTTCGAGCGCAGGAGAGGCCGGTTGCCTCTGCGGTTCCGCGTTGAGGCCGACGAGGAAGTAGGCCCAGGCGGTGGGGGAGAGGTGGAGGGTGGGGCCGGTGGGGTGGTTGGTGTCTCGGATGGTGATGGTGTGGCGGGTGGTGGCTACTTCGACGCACTCTTCAAGGTGATTGCTGTGACTGGGCTTACGAAATCTCGGGGTGGTCATGGTTCATGACTCCGTGTGCAGTGTGGTGAGGAAGGCTGCCCATGCGGTGGCGCTGACGCGCAGGGTTGGGCTGTCGGGGCGCTTGGAGTCGCGTATGGCGACCACCTCGGTGGGGCCGACGCCGACTTCAACGCACTCGTGCTCCGGGTTGCTGTAACTGGACTTGCGGTAGCTGAACTCCGGCATGGTTCACAGATCCTTGCAAAGGCTGCTGATGAATGTTCGTGACTCGCACTCTCGCAGAGCGTGTGCGGTGATCTTCTCGAACATCGCATCATGCTCGGCAGCTTCCCGTCCGCCCTCGATCCACGCCTGCGTGCGGGGGATTTCGATGTACACGACGTCCATGGCGCCTGGTTCGGCGAACGAGAGGATGTTGAACCCGCAGTCGATGCCGCTCTTAGCTCCTGCGCTGAAGGGGACCACCCGGATCGAGACGTTGGGCTTCTCTGCCATCGACGCCAGGTGGTTCAGCTGGCCGCGCATCACGCCTGGCCCACCGACGAGGTTTCTGAGCACTGCCTCGTAGACCACTGCCCGCAGGTGAAGAGGGTTGTCGCCTTCAAGTCGCCGTTGGCGAGACAGCCGTGCGGTCACGAAGTGCTCGTCCGGGTTGAGGGCGCGCACGTAGCCTTCGCTTTGCAGCAGGCCCGGAACGTACGCGATCTGCCAGGTCTTGATCGCAGTAGCGGCGCTTTCCAGGCTGACGTACTCCCTCATCGCGGGAGCGACTGGTGCGCTGCTCCACCACCCCTTGGCCTTGCGACGGTCACGGTCGACTCGGGCCAGTTCGAGGAGGCCGCCGACGACGGTAGGGTCCTCCACCTCGTACAGGTCGCACAGGATGCGGATGTCCGGATCGCGCATCGGAGCCCAGCCGCTCTCCATTTTGGCGACCTTGCCTGTGGAGGCGCTCAGGGCCCGAGCGGCCTGACTCTGGGTTAGGCCGGCCGCTGTACGAAGGGCGAGCAACTCCCCTCCCAGGCGTCGTCCCAGCACGGTCGATACCCGATTGCCTTGCGCTGACTGAGCTTGCTGCACGGTGTAGCCATCCCTCCGCCGATGAGCGCTCAGTTTGGGGTCGGCTACGGGCCGTGTGCAACCTGGATGGGTGAAAGTTTCCCTGGCTCGATTGAACAAGCGCGGCGGCGGGTCTACCGTCCGTAACGAACGAACTGCTCGCGCGGCCGCATCAGTTGGCGCAAGGGTGCGCGCTGCTCGTACCCGGAGGTGGCCGTAGATGATCTCTCCGCATGACCCCGTGGAAACCGTCCTCTACGAGGACCTGCTCGATTACACGCCGTTCCCCAGGAGCGTGCGGCTCGCGCGGTACCGGATGGCGCGGCTGCTGTGGGAATGGGGGTACGGACATCTCGTGGACGACGCCGAGTTGCTCGTGTCGGAGCTGCTCACGAACGCGATCACGCACGGCAGGGTGCCCGGTCGGCTGGTGCGGGTACATCTGACGGTCGGCAAAGACGTGCTGCGACTGGCGGTCAGTGACGCGCGAGGGGAAGCGCGGCCGTGCGTACGGGAGGCAGGGGACGACGCCCCCGGAGGGCTTGGGCTGCTGCTCGTACAGGAACTGGCCGCGCGGTGGGGCGTACGGGACCGGGAGATCGGCAAGACCGTGTGGTGTGAGCTGGACGTCAGGCGGGGGCGGCCGTCGGGGCCGGGCCGCCGAGGACGATGTCCCAGTGGTAGGTGAGGGAGGAGGGGCGGCCCGGCAGTAGCGGCCCGGGGGCGTACGTGGCGATCAGGCGGTGGCGGGCCGCGGCGGTCGGGGCCGCGTGGAGTACCGAGTCGTGGGCCAGGAGCGGGTCGCCCTCGAAGTACATCTGTGTGACCAGGCGTTGTGTGAAGGCGCGGCCGAAGAGGGAGAAGTGCAGGTGCGCGGCGCGCCACGCGTCGTCGGGGGTGCCGAGCGGGTACGGGCCCGGCTTGATCGTGGTGAAGGCGTAGCGACCGGCGGCGTCGGTGAGGGCGCGGCCCGTACCGGTGAAGTTCGGGTCCAGGGGCGCGTCGTGCTGGTCGCCCCGGTGGGCGTAACGGCCGGCGGCGTTCGCCTGCCAGAGTTCGATGAGCTGGTGGGGGATCGGGCGCCCCCGGTCGTTCAGGAGGCGGCCGGTCACGGTGATGCGTTCGCCGATCGGGGTGCCCCGGTGCTGTTGGGTGAGATCGGAGTCGAGGGGTGTCACGTCGGTGTCGCCGAAGACCGGGCCGTACAGTTCGGCGCTCTCCGGGTCGGGCGACAGGCTCACCGGCGGGAGGGCGGGGTGGCGCAGGGGGAAGCCCCGGTACGGCGTCGGGCTGGAGACGGCCGCGGGTATCGCGGACGCGGCTGCGGGGGCGGACGCGGGCGTGGACGAGGGCATGGGCGTGGGCGTGGATGCGGTCGGCATGGAGACGTTGTCGCATCGGACGCCGGGCCCGGCAAGACGGCGTACCGTACCGGCCGGTGGCGCCCGTCCCGCGGGTACGCCAGGGCCGCCGGTCCCGGGGCGTACGCCTGCGGAAGCGTGGCGCGCGGTGAGCGCTTTTCGTATCAGCTGAATCCGTGCGCGTACAGGGTGGACGCCTCGGGTGAGGGGCATATGCGGGTGTCCGGGGGGCGCGGTCGGGCATGCCATGGATGAGCTGGTCGGCGCGGTGCGTCCGCGGGTGGCCGTATCGCTTAGTGGCAGACGGGACGGCGGGTGGCGCCGTCGGCGTCGGGCGCCCGTCCCTTGATTCATCGCCGACCCGGCAAGCGGCCGCGGCGCACCACGTGAGGCCGCCTCCGTACAGCCGTACCGCCGTACGGGCGGGCCTTCGTACCGGACAGCGGACGCGGACCGGCAAGCGGATCACCGGCCCCACGGCCGTCGGCTCTCCACCTCACCAGTAGGAAGGAGCATCGCCATGTACCCCAATGCCCTGGACACCTTCGTCGCTTCCGTGAAGCACCAGCGCGAGATGGTGATCGTCCACCGGGTCACCGGTGGCTACCTCACGCACAACGGTGACCTCCAGATCGAGACCGATCCCATCGACAAGATCGACAACAAGCGGCACCTGTGGGTGGTCCATCTGGAGGGTTACTACAAGAACAACACCGTTTACAGCTTCGAGAACAAGAGGGAGGGCAAACGGCTGGCGATCAACCCCGACGACCCGCGGGACGGGATGCGGTTCACGGACGCCCAGGACCCCAAGGGCAAGCTCACCAAGGAGATGGAGGCGCAGCGCTTCTATGTGCTGCCGATGTGCAACGGCGGCTACTCCATCGTGCCCTTCCTCGCGCCCGATCTGGGGCTGATGCCGATGGGCAACCGGCCCACCCCTCCCGCCTGCGACCGGCCGTCACCCCACTACGGCGGGCAGTCCTCGGACAACGGCGCGCACGACTTCGTCCGGCCGCCGGAGCAGCCGCCGCGGGAGGACCCCACGAATCAGGAGCTCCAGCCCCCGGGTTCCGGGAAGTAGGAAGCGAGAAGCAAGGGGCGGGCCCCGGAACTACTCCGGTACGCCCTCGCCGGACAGGGCGCATGGCCCAGGGCGGGACATCCGCGTGCCGGCGTAGTCGCCGGGGCGCGTTCCCTGTCGGCGGGCGCGCCAGACCACGACGTTGCACGTGGCCGAGCTGAACAGCCCGAAAATTCCGATGCCGATATGCCATGCGTCACCGAACCGCACAGCGGTGACTGCCGCGACGAGCGCGCAGACGAGCGAGCATGCGGCGAGTATCCGTCCGAGAATCAACAACAGCAGACCTTGAAGCAGTGTTCGGAAACGACCTTGGCCGCCGACGACGTTCCGGTGGCAAGGCCCGAGGAGGCCGCCGAAGACGCCTCACCCGGTTTCCGGGCCACCTGCGACGTCGGCAGCGACACCGAGCCCGCCCGCGGCGGCTCCTGCGCCGTTCATGAAGCAGGTCCTGTCCATACGGGTGGTCACCTGATCCGGGGCCGTCGGGCGGTCACCAGTCTGGGAACACCCCCACCCTGGTCGGCAGAAAGGCCACCTCATATGGCGTCGGTCACAAAGGCGCTTAAACGCCCGGTCAAGATCGTTTCGGTGCGGGGTAAATCAGACGGGGCGAATCTCCGCACGCCAAAGGGAAGTCACATTCCGGACCGCCCAAATGAGCCCTGATGTCTATGCCGACAACCGGAACCGCAACCGACAAATAGTCGCATCCGTAGTCCGCCGCACCGCGTGCGCGACGACCGCGCCGCGCTGGTTCTGGAGGAGGCGCTGCCACAGGTGGGCCGGTTCGACCTCGGGGATCAGGACCGTGACGCGGGTTCGGGGGTCGCGGTCGCGGAGTTCGCGTACGTAGGCGGCGATCGGGCGGCCCACCGTACGGGTCGCGGAGGGCAGGTCGAGGAGGTCGACGCCGGGGTTCCACAGTTCCCAGTCGCGGCGCAGTGACTCGGCCGCGCGGCGGTCCTCGGGGGCGGCGTAGGTGACGGTGACGGCCACCACCTCGTCGCCGAGCGAGACCGCCGCGTTCAGGGCCTCGCAGGTGAGTTTGGACAGGTGGGAGACGGGGACGACGACCAGCGAGCGGTCGCGGTGCGGGGGTTCGGGGATGCGGCCCATTTGGAGGCGGTCCGCGATCCGGGCGTACGCCCGGTGGACCGCGCCGAAGCCGAGGACGAGGGCGGGCAGGGCGATGACGATCAGCCAGGCGCCCTCGGTGAACTTGGTGGCCGTCACGACGACCGCCGAGACGCCGGTCAGCAGCGCGCCGAAACCGTTCAGCACGGCCTTGCCGCGCCAGCCGGCGGACCTGGAACGTTCCTGCAGCCAGTGCCGCACCATGCCCACCTGGCAGATGGTGAACCCGACGAACACGCCGATGGCGAAGAGCGGTACCAGGGTGTTCACGTCGCCGCCGGAGAAGACGAGGAGCACGGCGGCGACGGCGGCCAGCGCGAGGACGCCGTGCCGGTGCACCTGCCGGTCGGCCTTGAGGCCGAAGACGTGCGGCAGGTAGTTGTCGCGGGCCAGCAGGCTCATCAGGACGGGAAGCCCGCCGAACGAGGTGTTGGCGGCCAGCGCGAGCAGCACCATGGTGGCGAACTGGACCACGTAGAAGGCCCAGTTGTGGCCGAGCGAGGCGTCCGCGAGCTGCGCGAGGACGGTCACGCCCTCGACCGGCTGGAGGTGGAAGCGTCCGATGAGCACCGACAGGCCGATCAGCATCACGCCGAGCAGCGCGCCCAGGGCGACCTCGGTGCGCTGCGCGCGCTTGGCGGCGGGGGCGCGGAAGGACGGTACGGCGTTGGCCACCGCCTCGACGCCGGTCAGCGCCGAGCAGCCGGAGGCGAACGCCTTCAGGAGCAGGAGCGCGCCGACGGAGGTGGCGTTGCCGGACAGGACGGAGGCGTGGCCGTCGGCCGAGACCGTGGAGGCGGGCGCGTCGCGGAAGAGGCCGACCGCGACGACGGCGAGGATCGAGCCGACAAAGACGGCGGTCGGCAGGAGGAACGCCTTCGCCGAGTCGACGATGCCGCGCAGGTTCACCGCGGTCACCAGGACGAGCACCGCCAGGCACAGCCACAGCCGCTGGCCGTACAGCGCCGGGAAGGCGGAGGTCAGCGCGGCGATGCCGGCCGTCACGGACACGGCGACGTTCAGTACGTAGTCGAGGATCAGGGAGGCCGCGGCGACCAGGGCCGTACGGCGTCCGAGGTGGGTCCTGGCGACGGCGTACGAACCGCCGCCGTTCGGGAACGCCGCGATCACCTGGCGGTACGAGGCGACCAGGACCGCGAGCAGCGCCGCGATGCCGAGGGTCACGGGGAGGGTGAAGCCGAGGCCGTAGGCACCGGCGGTGGCCAGGACCAGGACGATCGACTCGGGCCCGTACGCCACCGACGCCATCGCGTCGAGGGAGAGGGCGGCGAGGCCCTGCACGGAGGTCAGACGGTGCCGGGCGTCCGGTTCGGGGGCCGGTGCGTGCGGCGCCGTCCCCAGGGGGGTGTTGTGGCCGGCGGCCCCGGTATCCGGTGGCTTCTGGCCTGCGGACCGGCCCGTGGCCTTCCACACCATCGACATCTTTCGCCGTACCTCCGTGCGCTGTGGGAAGAGAACCCTGATCGGGAAATGAACTCCGATGACCGGGGAGCGACCACCGATGACCGAGGAAAGGCCCCCGGTGACCGGGTGGAGAACCCCGATGACAGGGCCAGCCCAGCGTGAGTGCTGATGCGGACGAACGCGCCGGTTCTTGGCGTGGCCTTTGCGGGTGGTCCGGGCATCTTCACGGGTTCTTGATGCCCGGTGGGGGCGGGCCGACGCGGATGGGTGGGTCCAGCACCGGGTGGGTGGGGCACTGGGTGGCGACGTGGCCGAAACCGGTACGAACGGATGGCATACGTGTCGTCAGCGCTGCGTAAAGGTTCGCCGTACCGTCATCAGCACCGCATCAACGTCCCCGCCGTGCGGCCATCGCGGTCCTAGCCTCACGCCATGGGACGGCGAAGCGAACCCGGGGGCGGGTCCACGGCCCACGGCGAGGGTGGCGAAGACGACGGGGGCGCCCGCGCGGACGACGGCGCGCGGCGGGACCGGGAGGTGTGCGATGGACGGGATACGCGGGAGGGGTACGCCCTTCCACCCCCGGTGTACGGCCCGGCGGCGTACCGGGACCGCAACTGGGCGCCCGAATTGCGCGCGGCGGCCTGCGGTACGGCCACGGTGCTCGCCATCATGCTCACCGTCGATCTGGCCGCACACACCATCGACCCGCTGCGCGCGACCTGTTGGACGGCCATCGCGCTGGTGCTCTTCGCGGCGCTCTTCCCGGTACGGGTGACGGCCGGCGCGGACTGGCTCGCCGTACGCGGCCTGCTGTGCGAGCACCGCGTCCGCACCGACCTGCTGGTCCTCGTACACCGCAGTGACGGAATGGCGCCCCGCCTGGTCCTGCGCGACGTCACGGGCAGCCGCGTCGAACTCGACCCCAAGGCCCTCACCGGCAACCCGGTCCTGTGGCACCTGCTGGACACCGGCGCCCGGCTCTCCCGCGAGCGCGGACTGCTGCGCTCGGGCGGCGAGGTGCTGCGGGAGCTGGGGGAGCGTATCGACGGGGACGGGGCCCGGGGGGTGTTCGAGGCGTCCGGGTTGAGGTGACCGAGGACCCCGGGGCGTCCGTGGATGAGGTGACCGAGGTACCCGGGGCGCCCGGGGCGAGGAGACGGGCGGGCGGTGAGCGCCCGCCCTCTCGGCTCAGCCCTCCGCCCTCACCCCACCGAACTCATACGTCACACCCGTGAGCTCCTCCGACGCCGCCCACAACCGTTCACCGGTCGCGTCATCCGTGGTCCACGGGGCGCGGAAGGACGACGCGGGCCCGCCGCGCAGGGCGCCCCGCGGGCCGAGGAACGCGTCCGGCTTCATGTGCGGGGCGGTGGCGGCGCACAGCGTGGGCAGCGCGCCGGACTCGGCGGGCTGCGCGACGACGCGGTTCAGCAGCGTCACGGCCCGCTCGGTACGCGTACGGCCCTCCATCCGTACGCCGGCCGTCTGAAGGTTGGTGTCGGCATACCCCGGATGCGCGGCGACCGCCAGGACCTGCGAACCGGCCCGCGCCAGGCGCCGCGACAGCTCATGGCTGAACAGCAGGTTGGCGCTCTTGGAACGGCCGTAGGCGATCCAGCGGTGATACCCGCGCTCGCTGTTCAGATCGCTCAGCTTCACATTGGCCAGCGCGTGGAAGCCACTGGAGACGGTGACGACGCGCGCGCCGGGCGTGCCGAGCAGCTTGGGCAGGAGGAGGCCGGTGAGCGCGAAGTGACCGAGGTGGTTCGTCCCGAACTGCATCTCGAAGCCGTCGGCGGTACGGCGCTCCGGGAGCGCCATGACGCCGGCGTTGTTGATGAGGAGGTCCAGGCGCTCGCCGTCGAAGTCGTCGAGCCCGGCCGCGAAGGCCCGTACGGACTTCAGATCGGCCAGATCCAGCTGCCGGAACTCGGCCTTGGCGGCAGGTACTTCGGACCGCAGCCGGGCGAGCGCCGTATGACCACGCGACTCGTTACGGCAGGCCAGCACGACCCGCGCGCCGCGCCGGGCGAGCTCGCGGGCGGTGACATAGCCGATACCGCTGTTGGCCCCGGTCACGACCGCCGAACGGCCCGTCTGATCGGGAATATGGCTCGTGTTCCAACGCGTCACGCCTGCTGCGCTCCTTCGTCGGGGCATCGGGGGCCCCAGCGTACGCCCAGGCCGGGTGGGGTGAGCCGGAGGCCGGCAGCGGAACGGCCGGTCCGTCACCCCTCGCCGCCGACTTCCCGCACCCGATAGACCGACACCGAAACTCCAGGATCGTCGAGGCACACCCCCGTCTCCAGATCAAAACGCTGCTTGAGCAGGGGAGAAGCAACGAACGGACGGCCGTTCGCCGTGCCGGTCAGGCCGCGGGAGAGGACGTAGGCGCCGGTGAAGGGGTCGCGGTTGTCGATGGCGTAGGGATGGCCTGTGCGGTCCAGGAACAGGGCTGCCTGGGTGCCGTCGGGGAGGAGGGCGGCGACGCCTCGGCCGGGGACGAGGGTGGACGGGTCGCATACCGGGAGCCAATTGCCGGTGCCGTGCTGATCTGCGGGGAGTTCGATGGCGAGTGTCATCGGGCCGCGGTTCCTTCCAGGGGGCGGGAGGTGGTCAGGGTGCGTACGGGGAGGGTGGGGCCGGACAGGAGGGGGAGGTCCGGTTTGATCTGGTCGCGTTCGGGGACGAAGCGGACGGCCGGGTCGGGGGCCTCGGGGGCGTTGACGAAGGAGACGAAGCGGGCGAGGCGGTCGGGGTCGGCGAGGGTGTCGGCCCATTCGTCGCGGTAGGCCGAGACGTGCGCGGCCATCAGGGACTCCAGTTCGTCGCAGAGGCCGAGGGAGTCGTGGACGACCACGTCGCGTACGTGGTCGAGGCCGCCCTCGATGCGCTCCAGCCAGGCGGAGGTGCGCTCCAGGCGGTCGGCGGTGCGGATGTAGAACATCAGGAAGCGGTCGATGAGGCGGATGAGTTCGGCGTCGGAGAGGTCCTGGGCCAGGAGGTCGGCGTGGCGCGGGGTGGCGCCGCCGTTGCCGCCGACGTAGAGGTTCCAGCCGTTGGAGGTGGCGATGACGCCGAAGTCCTTGCCGCGGGCCTCGGCGCACTCGCGGGCGCATCCGGAGACGGCCGACTTGAGCTTGTGCGGGGAGCGCAGGCCCCGGTAGCGCAGTTCCAGGTCGATGGCCATACGGACGGAGTCCTGGACGCCGTAGCGGCACCAGGTCTGGCCGACGCAGGACTTCACGGTGCGGAGGGCCTTGCCGTACGCGTGGCCGGATTCGAAGCCGGCGTCGACCAGGCGGGCCCAGATGCGCGGGAGCTGGTCGACGCGGGCGCCGAAGAGATCGATGCGCTGGCCGCCGGTGATCTTCGTGTAGAGGCCGAAGTCGCGGGCCACCTCGCCGATGACGATGAGCTTCTCGGGGGTGATCTCGCCGCCGGGGATGCGGGGGACGACCGAGTAGGAGCCGTTGCGCTGGAGGTTGGCGAGGAAGTGGTCGTTGGTGTCCTGGAGGGCGGACTGCTCGCCGTCCAGGACGTAGCCGTCGGCGCCGACCGTGGGAGCGAGGGAGGCGATGATCGAGGCGACCGCCGGCTTGCAGGTCTCGCAGCCGTCGCCGCCGCGCGCCTCCTCCCGGCCGTGGCCGTCCAGCAGTTCGGCGTACGAGGTGAGGCGGCGGGTGCGGACGATCTCGTACAGCTCGGCGCGGGTGTGCGGGAAGCAGCCGCACAGGCCCTGGTCGACCACCACGCCGCCGGCCGTCAGCTCGTCGTTGACCAGGGTGGTCAGCGCCTTGACGCAGCTGCCGCAGCCGGTGCCGGCCTTGGTGCACTTCTTCACCTCGGGCACGGTGGTGCAGGAGTGCTCGGAGACCGCGGCGCGGATGGTGCCCTTGGTGACGTTGTGGCAGTTGCAGATCACCGCGTCGTCGGGGAGCGCGGCGGGGCCGAGGGCGCCGGCGGGTGCGCCGGTGCCCGCGGGGAGGACGAGCTGTTCGGGGGCGACCGGCGGCACGGTGCCGGTGAGCGGGCGCAGCAGGCCGTACGACTCGGCGTCGCCGACCAGGACGCCGCCGAGCAGTTCGCCGTCCGCGCCGATGACCAGCTTCTTGTAGACCCCGGAGCGGGAGTCGGCGTAGACGACGTCCAGGCAGCCGGGGGATGTGCCGTGCGCGTCGCCGAAGGAGGCCACGTCCACGCCGAGGAGCTTGAGCTTGGTGGAGGTGTCGGCGCCGGTGAAGGCGGAGACCTCGGGGTCACCGGCGATGGCGGCCGCCGCCGTCTCCGCCATCTCGTAACCGGGCGCCACCAGGCCGTAGACCTTGCCGTCCGCGGCCAGCGCGCATTCGCCGATCGCGTACACGGCGGGGTCGCCGGTACGGCACCGCTCGTCCACGACGATGCCGCCGCGCTCGCCCACCGCCAGCCCGCAGTCGCGGGCGAGCCGGTCGCGCGGGCGCACCCCCGCCGAGAAGATCACCAGGTCGGTCTCGACGCGCGAGCCGTCGGACAGTTCCATGGCCCGTACGGCCCCGTCCCCGCCCGCGACGATCTCCTTGCCGCCGACGCCGGTGTGGACGTCGATGCCCATCTCCTCGACGGTACGGCGCAGCGCGCTGCCGCCGCCCTCGTCCACCTGGACGGCCATCAGCCGCGGCTGGAACTCCACGATGCGGGTCCGCAGCCCGAGCCCCTTGAGCGCACCGGCCGCCTCCAGGCCGAGCAGGCCGCCGCCGACGACCGTGCCGGTGCGGCAGTTCTTGGCGTACTCCTCGATGGCGAGCAGGTCCTCGACGGTCCGGTAGACGAAGCAGCCCGCGCTGTCCGCGCCCGGCACCGGCGGCACGAACGGGTACGAGCCGGTGGCCAGGACGAGCGTGTCGTAGGTGACCGTCAGGCCGGAGCGGGCGGTGACGGTGCGCGCCGCGCGGTCGATGGCGGTGGCCGGGTCGCCGAGGTGCAGTTCGATGCCGTGCCGGGCCATGAAATCGGCGTCGGCCAGCGCCAGGTCGTCCGGGGCGCGGCCGGAGAAGTACGAGGTGAGCTGGACCCGGTCGTAGGCGGGGCGCGGCTCCTCGCACAGCACGACCACCCGGGCCCGGCCCGTCACGCCGCGGTCGGCGAGGGCTTCGAGGAAGCGTTGGCCGACCATGCCGTGGCCGATGAGCACAAGGGTGGGAACGGCGGTTGCGGCCATGGTCAGGAGCCTCCGTCGGTGCGGGAAGGGGTGGCGGTCTCGGTGGTGAGCAGGTGCAGGAGCGGGGCCGTCGGCGGGAGCGGGTCGTCGGCCTCCCAGGTGCGCGCGAGGGTGCCGACGGCGCCCAGGTCGCCGAGGAGGATGCCGCCGACGAGCCGGTCGCCGCGGACGATGACCTTGCGGTAGGCGCCGCGGGTGGCGTCGGACAGGTGGATCACGTCGTCGCCGGGGCGGGGGGAGGGGGTGCCGAAGGCGGCCAGGTCGAGGGGGGCGCCGGCCGATCGGGGAGCGGAGCCGGGGCCGGTGAGGGTGAGGCGGGTGAGGGCGCGGGTGCCGCGGTAGCGGGCGGCCTCCGCGCCGAGGATGCGCGCCAGTTGGTCGGCCTGTTCGAGGGCGGCGCCCGCCAGGCCGTACACCAGGCCGTCGTGCTGCGCACAGTCGCCGATCGAGTGAATGAGGGGATCGGCCGTACGCAGCTGGTCGTCCACGACGATGCCGCGGTCGACCGGCAGCCCGGCGGCGCGCGCGAGGCCGACGCGCGGCCGTACTCCGCAGGCCAGGACCACCAGGTCGGCGGCCGGTGCATACCCGTCCGCGAGTTCCACACCGCGTACGGCACCGTCTTCGACGCGCAGCCCGCGCACCCGGCACTCCGTATGGACCTCGACGCCCAGCGCCTCCAGGTGCGCGCGCAGCAGGGCCGCGGCCTCGGCGTCCAGTTGGCGTTCCATCAGGTGCTCGCCCTGCTGTGCCAGTAGAACCGGTACGCCGCGCTCGGCCAGCGCGCGGGCCGCCGAGACCCCGAGCAGCCCGCCGCCGATCACCACGGCGCGTGCGCCGGGGCGGGCGGCGGCCGCGGCGAGCGCGGTGCAGTCGTCGAGCGTGCGGAACGGGTGGACGCCGTGCGGCAGGCCGCCGTCCGGCAGATCGGGCCGGCCAGGGGGGAAGAGGCCGCGCAGCGGCGGCAGCACCGGGTTGGAGCCGGTCGCGAGGACGAGCCGGTCGTACGGCACGGCCTGCCCGTCGTCGCACAGCACCGTACGGCGCTCCCGGTCGATCCGTTCCGCACGCACCCCGCCCAGCCACCGCACCGCGCTGTGCGGGGCGGGCAGGGTGATGACCTCCTGCGCGTACCGGCCGGCCAGTACGTCGGCGAGCAGAACACGGTTGTACGGCGCGTGCGGCTCCTCACCGATGACGGTGAGCACCGGGCCGCCGTCGGCGGACGCCCGGCCGAGGCGCTGCGCCAGCCGGGCCGCGGCCATGCCGCCGCCGATCACCACCACACGCTGTTGCGAGGTCATGTCCGCCAGCGTGCGGTCCGGCTGTTACCCGTCCGCATCTGCGTTGTTTCCCGTGGGGAACGCTGACCTCAGCGTGCGGGCGGGCGGGGTGTGAGGGGCCTGGCCGTAAGTTGAAGGCCATGCCCACAGCCGCCTCCGCACCTCGCCTGCGCCACCGCGTGCTCGCCCCCTTCACCTCCCGGAGCCTGGCCGCGGTGCTGCACGCCGTCCTCGGGCTGCCGTTCGCGCTGCTCGGCATGGCGCTCGTCGTCGGAGGGCTGCTGGTGAGCACGGTGCTCGCGTGGACCGCGCTGGGGCCGTGGCTGATGGCGCTGACCGTACGGGGAGCGGCGGCCCTCGGCGGCGCGCAGCGCGCCATGGCACGCGGGCTGCTGGCGATGGACATCGAAGCGCCCGCGCGACGCGAGGGCGGCGGGCCGCTCGGGTGGCGGCGCGCGGTACTCGGCGACAAGGCCGGGTGGCGGGCGGTCGGCTGCGCCCTCCTCGCGCCGTTCACGGCCGTCGCCCCGCTGCTGGTCGTCCTGGTGGCGTACGTGTACGGGCTGCTCTTCCTCGCCCACCCGGTCCTCAAGCACGTCAACTACTTCACCGAACGCGGCCCGGACGGCAGCGAACGCCATGTCTCGCTCCAGGTGGGCGGGGTGGAGTTCGACTCCTGGCCGCGCTGGCTGCTGGTCGTCGCCACCGGGGCCGTGCTGCTGCTCGCCGCGCCGTGGCTGCTGCGGCAGGCGCAGGCGCCGCACCGCTTCCTGGTGCGCTCGCTGCTCGGCCCCGACCCGTCCGCGCAGCGCATCCGCACTCTGGAGGAGACCCGTGCGCACGCCGTCGAGGACGCCGCGGCGACGCTCCGCCGCATCGAACGGGACCTGCACGACGGTACGCAGGCCCGGCTGGTCGGGCTGGGCATGCACCTGACGATGATCCGCGAGCTGATCGGCGCGGGCGCGGACCGGGACCGGCTGCTGGCCGTGGTGGAGACCGCGCAGGGCAACGCGAAGCAGGCCGTGGCCGACCTGCGGCACCTCGTACGGGGCATCCACCCGCCCGTACTGGACCAGGGCCTGGACGCGGCGCTCGCCACGCTCGCCGCCGACAGCGCCCTGCCGGTCACGCTCACCGTCGACGCGGCGACCCGCCGCCACCCGTCACCGGCCGTCGAATCCATTCTCTACTTCTGCGCCGCCGAACTGCTCGCCAACGCGGTGAAACACAGCGGCGCTTCGGGCGTCACGATGGAGCTGACCAGCGGGCCGGACCGGGACCCGGATGCGGCGGCGGGCTCCGGGGGCGAACTCCGGCTGCTCGTACGGGACGACGGGCGCGGCGGCGCGGTGATCGGCGCGGGCAGCGGGCTCACCGGACTGCGCGCCCGGGTGCGTACCGTGGACGCCACCCTGACCTGCGACAGTCCGCCCGGCGGGCCTACGGTGGTCACCGTCCGCGTCCCCCGCGCGTGACCGCCGTCATCCCGTATGACGCATCCCGATCACGCCTCCCGCACCGAAAGCAGGCCGCCCCATGCGCGTCGTCATCGCCGAGGACTCCGCGATCCTGCGGGACGGCCTCGTCCAACTCCTCGCCCTGCGCGGGGTGGAGGTGGCGGCGGCCGTCGGCGACGCCGAATCGCTGCGGGCCGCGGTCGCCGGACACCGCCCGGACGCCGCCGTCGTCGACATCCGGCTGCCGCCCGGCCACACCGACGAGGGGCTGCGCGCGGCCGTGGCCATCCGCCGGGACCACCCCGGCACCGGCGTACTGATCTTCTCCCAGTACGTGGAGACCAAGTACGCGACGCAGCTGCTGGGCGGCGGGGCGGCCGGTGTCGGCTATCTGCTCAAGGAACGGGTGGTGGACATCGGCGAGTTCGTGGACGCGCTGGAGCGGGTCGCGGCGGGCGGTACGGCGCTGGACCCGGAGGTCGTCACCCAGTTCTTCGGCGCCGGGAGGCGCGCGAACGCCCTGGACACCCTCACCCCGCGCGAACGCGAAGTCCTCGCCCAGATGGCCCAGGGCCGTACCAACCAGGCCATCGCCGCCGCCTGCACCGTCACCGAACGCGCCGTCGAGAAGCACATCGCCCATATCTTCACCAAGCTGGACCTGCCGCCGTCGGAGACGGACCACCGGCGGGTGCTGGCGGTGCTGCGGTACATGGAGGCGGTGGGGTAGGGGCGGGGGCGGCTAGAGCGCGATGCTCGCCGGCGGCGACAGCTTCCAGAGGTGGCCCAGGGGGGCGAGGCCCAGGCGGGCGGCGACGTTCCGGGAGGAGCGGTTGGTGTCGGAGGTGCTGTAGAAGAGGTGGCGGCCCGTGGGGGCCTGGAGGCGGGACCAGGCGGCGGTGACGGTCGCGGCGTGGCCCCGGCCGCGGTGGCCGGGGCGGGTCCAGGTGCCGGCCTCCGCGCCGTGGTCGGTCCAGCAGGGGGTGTGGCAGATCGAGACGACGCGGGCCGGGTCGGCGGGGTCGAGGGCCATGGCCCACGGGCCGAGTTTGCCGTCGAGCAGGTCGTGCCATTCGTCCGTGTCCCAGTTGCCGGGGTTGGCGCAGCGCAGTGCCGTGAGGGCCGCGGGGTCCTCGGTGTCGGAGGGGACGACGGGTGCGGTCGGGGTGAAGCGCAGGCGGTCGGGGCGGATGAGGTAGCTCGGGCCCGAGGTGATGTGTACGGGGCCGACGACGGCTTCCAGCAGGTGCCGGAGGCGGGGGAGGGCCGGGGGCGGTAAGCCCGGGCCCTCGGGGGCGGGCTCCTTCGCCACGGACGCGAGCAGGTCGGCGGCGAGCGCGTCCGGGAGGTGGTCGGCGACCGCAGGTACCTGGTGGTGGCCGTCGGCCGATACGGAGATCACCATGTGCTGCGGGCCCCGGAAGCGGCCCCGGCCGTCCGTGGGCCAGATGACCTCTATCTCGGTCCTGAGCAGGTCGGCGACGCTCATCGGGCGGCTCCCGATCCTGGCGCGGTGCCCGACGGCGGCGCGGCTTCCGATGACAGCGCGGCTTCCGGTCGAGGCGCGGGCGCCAGCAGGCGGTCGAGCGCGCGGCGGGTGCGGTCCTGGGCCAGCGGGTCGGCGAAGAGCTGGATGGCCTGGTTGAGGCCCGTATAGAGGCCGATCAGTTCGAAGACGAGCTGATCGGGGTCGGTGTCCCGGGGCAGCTCACCGGCCTCGACGGCGTACCGGATCTCGTTGGCCAGGCGGCGGCGCCAGAGCGTGGAACGGCGCACCACCGCGTCCCGGATGGGGCCCACGCGCGCGTCGAACTCGACTGCCGCCGTGGTGAAGAAGCAGCCGCCGGGGAAGGCGCCGTGCTCGCGCTCCAGGTAGGTGATCCAGTACTCGCAGATGGCCCGGAGCCGGGCGAGCCCGGGGGCCGTACGGGCGGCCGGTTCCCACACCGCCCTGGAGAAGATCGCGGACGCGCCGTCCAGGGAGGCGAGCTGGAGTGCCTCCTTGGTGCCGAAGTGGCCGAGGACGCCGGCCTTGCTCATGCCGAGGTCGGTGGCGAGGCGGCCGATGGTCAGCCCGTCCAGCCCTTCGACCGAGGCGATCGCGATGCTGCGGTCGATGATCCGGTCCCGGGTCCGGCGGGACTCGGCGGCGGACTTGCGTGGGCTCATGCCGCCATCGTAGTCAGCACACCACCAGGGCTCCCGGAATTAGCTTCCGACCGATCGGTTGCTATATTTCCGGCCGGTGCCGCCGATGTCTGCGGTGTCACTGGTGCCGCCGACGCCGTCCGCACCGTTCGTACCGTCCGCATCACCCGTACCGGCCGGGCGCCCGTGTGCCCGGCCGAGGACCCGAGGAGAGCAGCCGTGCCGGGAACCCGTATCGCCGCGCTGGGGCACCACCAGCCGTCGCGCGTCCTGACCAACGACGACCTGGCGGGGATGGTCGACACCAGTGACGAGTGGATCCGGCGGCGTACCGGCATCGTCACCCGGCGGATCGCCGACGAGGAGTCCGTCACCGACCTGGCCGCCGCTGCCGCCGCCAAGGCCCTGGCCGCGGCCGGGCTGCAGCCCGCCGACATCGGCCTGGTCACCGTGGCGACCTGCTCGGCCATCGACCGCTGCCCGTCGACCGCCGCCCAGGTCGCGGCCGTACTGGGCATCCCGTCGGCGGTCGCGTACGACCTGAACAACGGCTGTGCGGGCTTCTGCACCGCGCTCGCCACCGCCGACCACGCGGTCCGCGCGGGCGCCGCCCGGCACGCCCTGGTCATCGGCGCGGAGAAGATGTCGGACGTGACCGACTGGACCGACCGCAGTACGTGCGTGCTGCTCGGCGACGGCGCGGGCGCCGCCGTGGTGAGCGCCGCCGATTCCGCGCACATCGGGCCCGTCGTCTGGGGCTCGGACCCGACCCGCTCCCAGGCCGTCCGCCTGATGGGCGACTGGCACCCGCACTTCGAGCAGGACGGGCAGACGGTCTTCCGCTGGGTCACCACCGAACTCGCCCCGCTGGCCCGGGAGGCGTGCGAGCGGGCGGGCATCGGCCTCGCCGACCTCGCCGGTGTCGTCACCCACCAGGCCAACCTGCGCATCATCGAGTCCGTGGTGCAGCAGCTCGACCTGCCCGAGCACGTGGTGGTCGCCCGGGACGTGATCGACTCCGGCAACACGTCCGCGGCCTCCGTCCCCCTCGCCTTGTCCAAGCTGGTCGAACGCCGCGACCTGCCGCCCGGCGGCCCCGTCCTGCTGCTGAGCTTCGGCGGCGGGCTGTCGTTCGCGGGGCAGGTGGTGGACTGCCCGTAGGGCGGCGCGGCAGGGGGCGGGAGACAGCCGGCGCGTCCGCCGCTCAGCGGACGCGCCGGAGGGGGCCCCAGACACCGGCCTGCCGGGCGACCTCCTCCGTCGCCTCCCGCATCACCTCGGGGGCGATCCAGCCGACCGGTTCCACCTGCGTGACCAGCGGTTCGTTGTCGGGGCCGCGACCGGCCTCGTGGCCGTGCAGGAGCCAGGGCCGGACCGCGGAGCCCTTCTCCCGGGGCAGATGCGAGTAGTCGTACAGCCGCCGGGCCACCCACAGGCGGACCGGCCGCCCGTCCCACCACGGAGCGACGGCCAGCGCGTTGGCGGACAGGCCCGGCAGGGCGATGCCCGTCAGGTCGTCCCGGCTGGACGCGGCCTCCAGATCGATGCCCGGCCCGCGCGACCAGCGGACGTAGAGATCGTCGTGCCGCCCGACCAGGGCCGCCACCTCGTCCAGGGCGGTCAGCTCGGGCAGGTCCGGTGCGGTGGTCAACCGTGTGCTCACTCCTTGCCGACGCTCCGGTACGCGAGGCGTACGGGCGTCGCCACGGGGGCGGCGCCGGTACGTACGGGCGAGGGGTACCCCGGTATGCCGGGACCATCCGCCGGCGGGGCGTCCGGGTGGCCGGCGGCCCGCGCGTCACCCGAACGCCGACGGTCCGGCACCGGACCCGTGAGACTCCCTGTTTGGTATCCGGAGCGGGGGCACCCGTGCTGCGCCATATGCCTTCGACCGGGCTGGAGGGCCTGATGTCGTTCAATCCCTTGGAACAGCGGGGCATTCCGCTGGACCGGCAGGTGCGCAACTGGCGCGAGCTGAACGTGACACCGGTCGACCCGGACCACTGCGACCCGTACACCCGGTGCCGGATCATCACGATGAACGGGATCGAGGTGGAGGCGATCCTGTTCAGCCACCAGCTGGCCCGGCACTGTCCGGACATGGAGATCAAGCAGCAGCTCGCGCGGACCCGCTACATCGAGGCGCAGCAGCAGAAGGCGGTCAACTGGCTGCTGCCCGGCGTCTCGTCGGTGCTGGAGACGACCATCGCCTACGAGCAGGTGGCCGTCGACCTGACCGCGTGGGTGGCGCGGATGGAGCCGGACCCGTACCTGAAGCAGGCGTACCAGTTCGGGGTGCTGGAGGACTTCGACCACCTGTACCGGTACGCGAACCTGTACGAGATGATCGAGCACCGCAAGGCGGAGTCGGTCGTGGACGGGCTCACCGAGGTCATGCCCGGCCGGCCCACCCCGCTGCACCACCGCGACCCGGTGGACAACGTGCGCGAGCCGTACGACCGGACGAAGACCGACCCGCTGTCGAAGCTGCACGCGCTGACGATCATGTCGGCCGAGCAGCAGACGATGAACTTCTACATGAACACCGGCCCCACCTACATGGAGCCGATCGCCCGCCGTCTCTACCAGGAGATCGGGCTCATCGAGGAGGAGCACGTCACCCACTACGAGTCGCTGGTGGACCCGGGCGAGACGTGGTGGGAGCAACTGGTCAACCACGAGTACAACGAGTGCTACCTCTACCACTCCTTCATGGAGCAGGAGAGCGACCCGAAGGTGAAGGCCATCTGGGAGCTCCACCTGAACATGGAGCTGGAGCACCTCCACCTCGCCTGCGACCTGATGCGCCGGCACGACGGCCGGGAGCCGGCCGAGATCCTGGCGCCCGCGCTGCCCAACGTGCTCACCTTCGAGCCCAACAAGGGCTATCTGCGCCAGCTGATCGCCGACCAGCTGGACCTGACCACCCTGGGCGCGGGGTACGTCCGCGAGGCCCACGAGCGGTTCGAGGCGATGCAGGAGGCCCTCAACGGCGGCGCCACCCCGCCCAGCGACGAGGTGCTGGCCGAGCACGACAAGCTGATCGGCGGCGACCACCGGCTGCAGACCGAGGGCGAGCACCCGGTCGCCGACCTGCGCGGAGGCCGGTCATGACGCCGCACGCCCGTACCGGCGACGGCCCGGCAACGCCGACGACCGACCCGGCCGCCGACCGCAACCCCACTCCGGAGACGGACGTGGTCGCCCTCCTGATGGCGCAGCACGGGCAGATCCGCGATCTCTTCGACGAGGTCGAGCAGAGCACGGGGGACGCCCGGCGCGACGCGTTCCGCCGGCTGGTGCGGATGCTGGCCGTGCACGAGACGGCCGAGGAGGAGGTCGTCCACCCGTACGTCAAACGGGCGGCGGACGGCGGTGACGACATCGTCGCCGACCGGCTGGCCGAGGAGAAGACCGCCAAGCAGGCCCTGTCCGCGCTGGACGGCATGGATGTCGAGGACGCGGCGTTCCTGCCGCGGCTGCTGTCCTTGCGCACGGACGTGATGGAGCACGCCCGCGCGGAGGAGCGCTACGAGTTCTCGCAGCTGCGGCGGCTGAACGACCCCGGCCGGCTGGCCGCCATGGCCAAGGCCGTCAAGGCGGCCGAGGCCATCGCGCCCACACATCCGCACCCCGGCGTCGAGTCCGGCGCCGCGAACGCCGTGCTCGGCCCCATGGCGGCCGTCGTGGACCGCACCCGCGACGCGGTCCGCAAGGCGCTGGACAAGAACGGATGAGCGGCGGTCCGGCCGGCCCCGGGCAGGGACCGGCCGGAACCGGAACCGGAACGGATCTGTCGGATTCCATCCCGTACGAGGTGTTTAGTGTCCGGGAGAGCGGCTACGCGGTGGACCGGAAGGCACAGTCAAGATCCGAGTAAGGGTGAGTGATGATGGCTGAGTCCACCAACCCCGGCAACTTCGCCAACGACCGCGAGAAGGCCGCACGCGCCGGCCGGCAGGGCGGGCACGAGAGCGGTGGCAACTTCGCCAACGATCCGCAGCGTGCGTCCGAAGTCGGTCAGAAGGGCGGCCACGAGAGCGGCGGTAACTTCGCCAACGACCCGCAGCGTGCGTCCGAGGCCGGTCAGAAGGGCGGCCACGAAAGTGGCGGTAACTTCGCCAACGACCCGCAGCGCGCCTCCGACGCCGGTCAGAAGGGCGGCCGAAGCCGCCAGGGCGAGTAGCTGCCGGACGGGGCGGTGACCCCTCGCCGATCCGGATGCCGGGCCGTGCCGCAGGCGTCCGGGGGCGGGTCCACCGGCCCACCGGGAACGCAGCGGGCGGACGTCCACCGGACGTCCGCCCGCACCCCGTCATCGGTCCCGGCCGGGAGCGGTCCCCGACCAGGCTCTCGGCTTCCGGCCGGGCTCAGCCCCCGGCCTTCGCCGGGCACAGCCGCCTCGGCTGCCGGTCGCCGCGCAGCTTGGCGTCCACGCAGCCGGCGGGCAGGCCGGCGTAGGGAATCTTGCCGAAGTTGGCGGTGACGGTGAGCTTGCCGTTGCCGAACTCCGTCCGCTGGACCAGGTTGTCGGCGGTCAGACGCCGGAACGAGGTCAGCTTCTCGGTGCCCGTGGCCTTGTGCAGCGGCGCGAAGTACTTCTGAAGGGCGGCCATTTCAGGCCCGGACTTCTTCAGGGAAGCACCGTCGAGCACATAGTTCAGCGGGATGTTGTAGAGCATCGCGAGCAGCGCGCGGCCGGTCTTCTGCTCGGGCAGCTTCTCGTACGACAGTTCCCAGCGCTCGGCGTTGACGAGCGAGCTGTGCAGCGCGGTCTCGTACAGCGGGACCCGGTAGGCCGGGTCGTACATCGCCTTCGCCAGGTCGGCCGGCAGCCGTACCGGCTTGAAGAACGCGGTGGGGGCGTTCTCCGGGTAGTAGCCGCCCCAGTTCTTCCTGTCGCGTTCGAACTTCCACAGGCCGTCGGCGACCGGTGTGGCCCCGCCATGGTTGAAGGCCAGCACCCCGTTCGCCCAGGACTGCGCGCTCTCCGAGCCCAGGACCAGCTTCTTGTCGTGCGCCAGCCGACGCATCCGGGCGAGCCGGTTCGTGCGGTCCCCGGCCTTGGTCATCGGGTGGGCGGCGTCGTGGTCGCGGAACAGCTCGCCGGTCGCGTCCACGTCGAGGAAGTAGCTGTCGGCGCCGTTGGCAGTCATCGCACGGGTACGGTCCGCGAGGTGGCCGCGGCCCGCCCCGGACTGCTCGAAAGCCTGTGAACTGAGGTAACAGCCGCGGTTGCCGAAGCCGGACTGCGGCTTCCCCTTGGCGTCGCGTACGCAGAAGTCCGGGTAGACCGTGCCGGGCCACTTGGAGGTGGGGGAGTCGGCGGTCTTCGGGTCCTGCCCGTTGGCGAACGTGTCGTACGGGCCCACCAGATAGCCCGCCTTTTTGGCGGCCCGGACGGCGGCGGCGTCCATCGGGTCCGGCCCGGCGTCGTAGCCGAGCCACATCCGGTCCACGCCCAGCTTGCGCAGCTCCTCGACGCCCGCGGCCTTGCGCGCGTCGCCCCACACGTAGGCGTGGAAGGCGCCGAGCAGCTTGCCGTTCGCCGGGTTCTGCTTGATCTTCTCGCGGAGGCTGCCGAGCTGCCCGTGCTCGGCGAGCCAGGAACGGTAGTCGGCGCCCGGCGCGACGGGGTTGCCGTCGGTGAGGGCGAAGGTGACGGTGTAGTCGCGGGTGCCGTCACCGGCGGTGAAGTCGTGGGTGGTGGACGAGTTCAGCCGTCCGCCCTCGGAGCGGAACTTCAGCGAGGTACCGAGGTCGGTGGGGGTGAGGTAGCTGACGCCGTGGCCCTTGCCCAGCGTGGTGCCCCACAGCGGCAGTTCGAGCCCGCCCACGTCGATCGGGTCGCCCGTGAGCCCGCCCTTCCCGGAGTTCCAGAACGTGTCGCGTACGGGGATGTCCAGGCCCTCGCCGCGCGGCAGTTGTACGGAGGAGGTGGCCCGGTCGGTTCCGGTCACCGGCCAGGTGAGCGACCCGTCCCGGTCCGCCTTCACGCTGACCCGCAGCCGCCCGTGGTCCGCGGCGGCGGTCACCGTCAGGCCCTTGTCCGGGTAGCTCCAGCGGGCGCCTTCGCCGGTGCGCTCGACCGGGCCCGGTGTGCCGAGCGCGGTGCCGGACGGGGCCGACAGGGTCAGGTTCTTGCCGTCCGCGGTACGGGCCTGCAGTGCCAGCGTGCCGGTGTCCACGGTGACCGTGCCGCCCCGGACGGGAATGTCGACGTGTCGCCCTGTCGCGGGCCCGGCCACGGCCTGGCTGCTGCACCCGGAGGCGCCGACGGAGGCCGTGGCGGTCAGGGCGAGGGAGGCGGCGAGCACCCGGGTGCGGGTGCGGCTGCCCCTGGAGGCGATCTTGAAATCCATGGACACGTGGATAGTGAGCGGGCTTAAGAACTCTCTAAGAGGAGCCCGGAGAAGAGAGGGGACGGGGCGGCGGCCGGGCGGATCCAGGCCGCCGGATGTTGTCCGGCCCTGCCACGCGTGGTTAGCTTAGGCTTACCTAAGTCGAGGTCGGGCGCGGTCGTGTACGGCCCGGCCGGAAGTCGTCTGTGCCCGCGCGACGCGCCGGGCGGGAAAGCGGGTTGTCGATGGGAGCGTCGATGAAGACATCGGTGGGCACGTCGACGGGCGCGGTCGGGGGAACCCTGCCGGGCGCCGCGGCGGGTACGGCGACGGGTACGGCAGGGGGGACGGTGCCGGGCGCTCCCTCCGGCGGGCCGGCGGGAACGGGGGAGGCGGGCGCCGTGCACGCCGCCCCGCCGCGCACGTCGCGCCCGGCACCGGCCGAAACCGTGGACAGCCCGCGGATCGTCGCGCTGGCCGCCTCCGTGGCGGGCGGACGGGACGCCGCCGTACGGGAGTTCTGGGCCGAGACCGAGGGGCAGGGCACCCCGCTCGTCGAGCCGATCCCGTGGGACCCGGAGCACCGGGCCGTCACTTTCCTGTGGCGCGGCACGGAGGACACCCGCCGGGTGCTCCTCCTGGTCAACGGCCTCGTGGACCGCTCGCACCTCGTGGGCAGCCTGATGCGCCGCATCCACGGCACCGATGTCTGGCACCTCACGTACCGGCTGCGGTCCGACCACCGCGGGTCGTACGCGATCGCGCCCGACACGGGAGGCGGGCGTATCCGTACGGCGGCTGCGCCCGAAGACGGCCCTGCGGACGACTTCCAGGCCCGGCTGCTGCCACTGCTCGCCGAGGCCGGTCCCGACCCGCTCAACCCCCGTACGGTTCCCGGCCGCCGGCAGGGCGCCGGCAGTTCGGTCTTCGAGCTGCCCGACGCGCCGCCGCAGCCGTGGCGGCCGTGGGCGCCCGCGGCCGCCACGGCTGCGGCGGCGCGTCGGGGCCTGGTGGAGCGGCACCGGCTGACCAGCGCCGCCCTCGCGGCCCGGCGCGACGTATGGACGTACGTACCGCCGGGCCCGCTTCCGGACGGCGGCGCGGACGCGCTGGTGCTGCTGGACGGCGACATGTGGTGCGGACGGCTCGGTGTGCAGGCGCTGTTCGACCGGCTGATCAGGGACGGTGTGCTGCCGCCCCTGGTCGTGCTCGCGCCGGACGCCGTGGACAATGCCACCCGTGCCCGCGAGTTCGGCGGCCGGCCGGCGTATGTGAACTTTCTCGCCGCCGAACTGCTGCCCTGGGCGGCGGCGCGGCTGCCGGTGACGTTCGACCCGTCGCGCACGGTCGTCGCGGGCGAGAGCCTGGGCGGACTCACCGCGCTGTACGCCGGGCTCGCGGCGCCGCGCCGGTTCGGCAAGGTGCTGGCCCAGTCACCCTCGCTGTGGTGGCGGCCCGGGGGGCCGGGGCCCGTGGACGGAACCGACGCGGCGGACGGGCCGTCCTGGCTGGCGGAGCGGTACGCCGGCGGCGGCCCCCGCGAGCTGCGGGCGCACCTGCGCGTCGGCCGCTACGAAGGGGACATGCGCAAACGGTGCGGCGAGTTGCGCGACACGCTGCGCGGCCTCGGGCACTCCGTGGCGTACACGGAGTACAACGGCGGGCATGACTACGCCTGCTGGGCGGGCGGACTGGCGGAGGGGCTGGTGGACCTGCTGGGGCGGGCGGACGACGGGGCAAGGGAGGGCGGTGTGTGATGTTGCTTCCGGTTGTGCTGCACCGCACCTACTGCCACCTCAAGTCCCGCGCCTACCAGGTCGTTCTGCGGACGCCCCGCTTCCGTACCGCCAAGTCCGTGGCGCCGGTCGGGGAGGAGCGCCGGCCGGAACGCCCGAAACGGACTTCAGTGGTCCGTCGGCCCGTTCCCGGCCGTCCGCAACGGCGCGCCGCCGACCGCTGCCCCGCCCCCTCGGGGCCCAGCCCCCGGCGCCCCGCACCGGACCGCCCCCAGCGGTCCGCCACCGACCGTCCTCACCGGCGTACCAAGGCCCTCGCCGGGTGACGGACGCGGCGCCCCGCCCCGCCAGTGCCGGGGCGGGGCGCCCTGGTACGGGCCGGTGGCGGGCGGCGGTCACGGGCCGCCCGCCACCGGCCCTCCTGTGACTCCCGCCACGCGGGGCTCACCCGCACCGCCGGGCTCCATAAGATCGGCCGGTGCCCGCAGACATCACGCTGACGACGACCCTCCTGCTGTGCGTGGCCGCCCTCGCGGCCGGCTGGATCGACGCCGTCGTGGGCGGCGGCGGACTGCTGCTCCTGCCGGCGCTGCTCGTCGGCCTCCCGCACACACCCGCCGCCTACGTCCTGGGGACCAACAAGTCCACGGCCGTCGTCGGCACCGCCGCCGCGGCGTACACGTACGTACGCAAGGCCCCCGTCGACCTGCGCACCGCCGTACGCATCGGACTGGCCGCGCTCGGCGGCTCCCTGGGCGGGGCGTTCTTCGCGGCGGGCATCAACAGCGAGGTGCTGCGCCCGCTCATCATGGCCGTGCTGGTGGGCGTGCTGGCGTTCGTGCTCTTCCGCCCGGCCTTCGGCACCGCGCCGCCGCCCTCCGGGCCCGTCACCCGGCGGCGCGTGATGGCCGCGGTCCTCGTCGCGGGCCTGGGCATCGGCTTCTACGACGGGCTGATCGGCCCCGGCACCGGCGCCTTCCTCGTCGTGGCGCTGGCCGCGATCCTGCACATGGACCTGGTCACGTCCTCGGCCACCGCGAAGATCGTCAACGTCTGCACCAACGTCGGCGCGCTGGCCATGTTCGCCTACCAGGGCACGGTCCTGTGGCAACTGGGCGCGCTGCTCGCGGCGTTCAACTTCGTCGGCGGCACGGTCGGCGCGCGCATGGCCCTCAAGCGGGGCGCCGGGTTCGTGCGCGGGGTGCTGGTCGTGGTCGTCGTGTCGCTGCTGTGCAAGCTGGCCTTCGACCAGTGGGTGGCCTGAGAGGCGGGCCGCCGGGGGCGCGGCCCGCCGCCTTTCAGTTCATGGTCTTCGTCGCGGTGACGGCGGTCAGCAGGACGGCGGAGTCCTGCATCGCCTTCAGGCCGTGCCGCTCGTGCGGTACCGGCACGACCTGACCGGCGATCAGGTCCCGCTCGTCACCCGTCCCGGTCAGCCGTACCCGGCCGTGCAGCACCTGGAGGCTGGCCGCCGGCGGCGTGGTGTGCTCGTCCAGCGCGGCGCCCTCGATGAGCGCGATCACGGTCTGCCGGAGCGGGCCGTCCTGGAGGAAGAGATGGGCGCTGCGCCCGTGCGCCGAGGCCCTGGCGTCGTCGAGCTGGCGGCGGGTGAGCGAGCTGAGGTCGTCCATGACGCGGCCTTTCGATCGGGGTCCGCGGCGCCGCGACCGGCACCGGTGCCGGTGTACTGGTACCCGTACGGGCCCGGGTAACCGCGCCGCCGCCGGCGTCCATCCTGACGGGTGGCCGGGCGGCTGCCGAATGGCCGGTGCGCACGGCGCGCGACGGTGGCCGGAGGCAGGATGATCACGGCGGTCCGTACGATGCGGAGGGACCTGATCAACGACCAGTGCCCGAAGGGGGACGTCCAGGTGCGAGGCGAACCGGCGGAGCGGGAAAGGCCCGAGGAAGCCGCGGCGGGCGGCGGCGGCCCGGCCGGCTTCCTGACCGTCATGACGACGACCGACAGCGCCGGGAAGGCGGAGGCGCTGGCCCGCGGCGCGATCGAGGCACGGGTGGCGGCGTGCGCGCAGATCGGCGCGCCCGTCACGTCCGTGTACCGGTGGGAGCACGCGATCGAGACGGCGCAGGAGTGGCAGGTGCTGTTCAAGACGGCGGCGGACCGGTACGCGGCGCTGGAGGCGTACCTCCTCGAAGCGCACGACTACGACACACCGGAGATCATCGCGACCCCGATCACGCGCGGCGGGGCCGGGTACCTCGCCTGGGTCGCCGAGGAGACGAGCTGAGATGGGGCGGCGATCCGTGATGCGGCGAGGCGGCGACGGCGGGGCGGAAGGCGGGCCGGGCAACGGTCCGGGGCACCGCCGCAAGCACCGGCACAGACGACTGGTCCTGGGCGGGGCGGCCGCCGCGGGGGTGGGGCTCGCGCTGTGCTTCCTCATGGTGCCCGCGAACGGCGCGACCGCCGGAACGGCGCCCGCGAACGGCGCGTCCGCCGACGGCGAAGACGGCGGCCGCGGCTGGACGAGCGAGGCCGCGGCGCGGTACTGGACGGCCGGGCGGATGGCCTCGGCCGTCCCCTCGGGCCCGGACGGCGGCAAGGCCGCCGCCGCGCCCACCACCCGGACCACGGCCGCCCCGGGAGCCGCCGGCTCCGCGCGGCACTTCGAGGGCGTGCCCTCCGTCGGCGTGCTCTTCTCCGTGGACCAGGACGCGAAGGCGCACCACTGCACCGCCAGCGTCGTCCGCAGCCCGCGGCGCAACCTGATCCTCACGGCCGGGCACTGCAATCCGGGGGAGCGCGCGGCTTTTGTCCCGCAGTATCGTTCCGGCGCCACGACCCAGCCGTACGGAATCTGGGCCATCGACCGCGGCTTCACCCATCCGGACCGCACCGACACCGGCCCCGGATCGGACCTTGACTTCGCGTTCGCGACGGTCAAACCGGACGGTGCGGGCCGCAAGCTGGAGTCGGTGACCGGCGGCAACTTCCTGGCCCGTACGCCCGGTTACACCACCGACGTCACCGTCATCGGCTACCCGACGGCCCGTAACGATCCCGCCGACCAGGCCGTACGGTGCGGGGTGCGGACCACCCGGCTCACCGGACAGCGGCAGCTGCGCATGGAGTGCGGCGGGTTCTACGGCGGCACCTCGGGCAGCCCGTGGCTGAGCCGCTTCGACGAGCGGACGAAGACGGGCTACGTGGTCGGCACCATCGGCGGCCTGAACGGCGGCGGCCCCTCCGGCCCGGACAGCCACCGGACCTCCTACAGCCCGTACTTCGGCGCGGAGGTCTTCCGGCTGTACGCCCGCGCCGTCGTGAGCTGAGGGCGCAGGGGTGACGGCGGCGCATCACCTCAGCGCCGCCGTCACCCCGCCCTCCCGCGGTCCGAGGAAGTGGGGGTCGGGCCGTACCGTCGCCTCGACCGCCGCCTTCGCCGCCGCGAACACCTCACGGGTCCCGCCGTAGTACCAGGTGACGTCGTGCCGGTCGTCGACGCCGACCCCGTACGCGTCCAGCCCGGCCGCGCCGCACAGCGCCAGCGCGCGCCGGATGTGGAAGCCCTGGCTGACCAGGACGGCCCGGTCCACGCCGAAGATCCGGCGGGCCCGCGTACAGCTGTCCCAGGTGTCGAAGCCCGCGTAGTCGCTGACGATCCGGTTCCCGGGCACGCCGTGCGCGACCAGGTAGGCGCGCATGGCGTCCGGCTCGTCGTAGTCCTCGCGGCTGTTGTCGCCGGTGACGAGGAGCGCGCGGACCGTGCCGCGCTCGTAGAGGCGGGCGGCGGCGTCCAGCCGGTGCGCCAGGTACGGGGAGGGCTCGCCGTCCCACAGACCCGCGCCGAAGACCACGGCGACCGGCGCCGCCGGGACGTCCTCGACCGTACGGACCCGGGACCCCGTGGTGGCGTTCAGCCAGGTCGCGGGCAGCAGTGCCGCCACGCAGGCGAGCACGGTGACCTGGAAGGCCCGCCGCTGTCCGCGCCGCGCCCGGGGCAGGCGCACCCGGCTCCGTATGCGCCGCAGCCGCCCTTCCCGCTGTGTCTGCTGTGTCATCCGTTGCCCCCGTTGTTCTTGTTGCTGCCGCAAGCAGCGACGCGCTGCGGCCTGGCATGGTTGCGGGAACGTGAGTCGTCGGCCCCCGCACCGCACTCCGCACGGCGCCGCACAGGAAGGAGCCCGCCCGGATGACCACCGAGCCCGAGCGCCTGCCGTTCTTCGTCTACGGAACGCTGCGCCCCGGCCGGGCCAACCACGCCCGCTGCCTGCGCGGCCGGACGGCGGCCGAGGAATCCGCGCTGGTCAGAGGCGTGTCGCTGTACGAGGGGCCAGGCTATCCGTACGCCGTGACCGGGCCCGCCGAGGCGGTCGTGCACGGCGATCTCGTCCGGCCGCGGGAGGACGTGTACGACGCCGTGCGCGCGGCCCTGGACCGGCTGGAGGGGTACGTCCCGGGCGCCCCCGGCAACCTCTACGAGCGGGTGGCGCGGCCGGCCGAGTGCGCCGACGGCCGGAGCGTCCGCGCGTGGCTGTACGTGGCGGCCGAGCCGCTGGCCGGACAGCTGCGCGCGTCCGGCACACCGGTCCCGGGCGGCGACTGGAAGCGGCCGCCCCGTTAACCTGGACCACTTGCCCGAACCACACAGGCCCCGGCAGTCCCGGCGGCCCTGACGGTCCCGGCAGCCCCGGCAGTACCGAACAGCAGACAGGTGTGATCCCAGCGTGCCCCCCACCACCCCGGCCCCGGCGACCCCGTTCCCCAAGGCGGAACTGCACCTCCACATCGAGGGCACCCTGGAACCCGGGCTGGCCTTCGCCCTCGCCGAGCGCAACGGCGTCACCCTCCCGTACGCCACCGAGGACGAGCTGCGCCGCGCGTACTCCTTCAGCGACCTCCAGTCGTTCCTGAACCTCTACTACGCGCTGATGGCCGTGCTGCGCACCGAGGACGACTTCGCCGACCTCACCCACGCCTACCTGGCCCGCGCGCAGGCCCAGGGCGTCCGGCACGCGGAGATCTTCTTCGACCCGCAGGCGCACACCTCGCGCGGTGTGCCGATCGGCACCGTCATCGGGGGCCTGACGCGCGCGCTGGATACCGCCGAGGAGCGCTACGGCATCACCACTCGCCTGATCATGTGCTTCCTGCGCGACGAGAGCGCCGAGTCCGCGCTGGCCACCTTCGAGGCGGCCCGCCCGTACCTGGACCGGATCACCGCCGTCGGCCTGGACTCGGCGGAGGTCGGGCACCCGCCGTCGAAGTTCAAGGAGGTCTACGCGCTGGCGCGGGAGGCCGGGCTCAAGTGCGTGGCGCACGCGGGCGAGGAGGGCCCGCCCGCGTACGTGTGGGAGGCGCTGGACGTGCTCGGCGTGGACCGTATCGACCACGGCGTGCGCTGCCTGGAGGACCCGGATCTGGTCGCCCGCCTGGTCGCCGACCAGGTGCCGCTGACCGTCTGCCCGCTGTCCAACGTCCGGCTGCGCGTCATCGACGAGCTGGCCGACCACCCGCTGCCCGCGATGCTGGACGCCGGCCTGCTGGTCACCGTCAACTCGGACGACCCCGCCTACTTCGGCGGCTACGCCGACGACAACTTCACCGCCGTGCGCGACGCCCTGGACCTGGACGAGGAGACGCTGCGCACCCTCGCCCGCAACTCCTTCCGCGCGTCCTTCCTGGACGAGGCGACCCGCGAGACGTACCTCAAGGAGGTCGAGGCGCACGGGCGGTGACCGGGCCGGTCGTGACCGCCCTTGACCTCAAGTCCGGTTGAGTTCCTAGGTTCTTCCTCGTCGGGCACCGCGCCCGCGCTCCAGGAGGAGGACACCATGCAGTACTCGCACAGCGACGCCGAACTCGCGGGCCAGCCCATCGGCTACTGGGCCTGGGCCGCCCACACGGCAGCCGTCACGCACATCCGCACGGGGCTGGCCCGCCACGGGCTGGACCAGCCCCAGTGGTGGGTGCTCAACCAGCTCGTGGGCCACGCGGACGGCCGCGACCGGGCGGAGGTCACCGACATGCTCAAGGGCTACCTGGACGTCGGCGCCGAGGGCATCGGCGCGGCCGTCGACGCCCTCCTCGGCCGCGGCCTCGCCGTCGCGGACGGCGGGCGCCTGCACATCACCGCCGAGGGCGCGGACCTGCACGCCCGGTGCGCCGCGCTCCAGAAGGAGATGCGCGCGACGATCCACGACGGCATCAGCGATGAGGAGTACGTCCGTACGCTCAAGGTGCTCCAGCGCATGATCCACAACGTGGACGGCAAGATGTGGCACCACTGAGCGGCCGACCGGCCCCTTACCCCCGGAGTTAATCGACCGGACTCCCCGCCCACGGCAGCATCGGGTACACCGGCGGGAACCCTCGCCGGACCCGGCCGCAGCCGCGAGGAGAGCGCCATGACCGCCGACCCCACCGCCGACACCCCGGGTACGGCCACGGACCGGGCCCCGGTCGCCGAGGCCACCCGGTCCGTCGTGCGGCAGTTCCTCGCCGCCCGGCCGGCCGGGGACACCGGGCGGCTCACCGGACTGTTCGCCGACGAGGTCGACCGGCAGCTCGCCGAGAACCCCGCCGTCCCGTGGATCCGCCCCCGGCACACGGCCGCCGAATGCGCCGCCCAGGCGGAGGAACCGGCCGCCCACACCGTCCCCGAGGAAGCCCGCGCCTCACTCGACGCCTTCCTGGCCGACGGCACCGACGCCGTCGTGACCGGACACGTCGCGGGAACCGTACGCGCCACGGGCGGGACCTCCGAGGGCCCCTTCGCGCTCCGCCTCACCGTCGAGAACGGACGCATCACCCGCCACCACCTCTACGAGAACAGCCTGTCCATCGCGGAGGCGTGCAGGCCGTGAGGTGCGGTCATGCCTCTTCCTCGGGGGCCACCGCCTCCACCCGCACCGCGCACACCTTGAACTCCGGCATCCCCGACGTCGGGTCGAGGGCCGGGTTGGTGAGCGTGTTCGCGCGTCCGGGGCCCGGCCAGTGGAAGGGCATGAAGACCGTGTCGGAGCGGATCGCCTCGCTGTAGCGGGCGGGGGCCACCGCGCGGCCGCGGCGGGAGGTGACCGCCACCGGGCGGCCGTTCTCGATGCCGTGCTGCCGGGCGAGGCGCGGGTGGATCTCCACGTACGGGCCGGGGGCGGCGGTGTTCAGGTCGGGGACGCGGCGGGTCTGGGCGCCCGACTGGTACTGGGCCAGGACCCGGCCCGTGGTGAGGACCACCGGGTACGCCTCGTCCGGTTCCTCGGCGGCGGGGCGGTGGGTGACCGGGACGAAGCGGGCCCGGCCGTCGGGGGTCGCGAAGCGGTCCAAAAAGAGGCGTGGGGTGCCGGGGTGGTCCTCGTCGGCGCAGGGCCAGAAGACGCCGTCCTCGGTCGCGATGCGCCGGTAGGTGATGCCGGCGTAGTCGGCCGGGCCGCCGGCCGAGGCGCGGCGCAGTTCGTCGAAGACCTCTTCCGGGTCGGCGGGGAAGCCCTTCTCCCAACCCAGGTGAGAGGCGAGGGCGTTGAGGACTTCGAGGTCGGTGCGGACGCCGGGAGGCGGGGACAGGGCGCGGCGGCGCAGCAGTACCCGGCCCTCCAGGTTCGTCGTGGTCCCGGTCTCCTCCGCCCACTGGGCGACCGGCAGCACCACGTCCGCCAGCGCCGCCGTCTCCGACAGCACGACATCGGCCACCGCGAGGAAGTCCAGCGCCCGGATGCGCTGCTCCACGTGGGCGGCGCGGGGCGCGGAGACGACGGGGTTGGAGCCCATGAGGAGCAGGGCGCGCACGTCGCGGCCCAGCGCGTCCAGCAGCTCGTACGCGCTGCGGCCGGGCCCCGGGAGGGAGTCCGGCGGTACGCCCCACACGCCCGCCACATGCGCCCGCGCCGCCGGATCGGCCAGCTTGCGGTAGCCCGGCAACTGGTCCGCCTTCTGGCCGTGTTCGCGCCCGCCCTGCCCGTTGCCCTGGCCGGTCAGGCACCCGTATCCGGAGCGCTCGCGGCCCGCCCGGCCGGTCGCCAGGCACAGGTTGATCCACGCGCCGACCGTGTCCGTCCCCTTCGCCTGCTGTTCGGGGCCGCGTGCCGTCAGCACCATCGAGCCGTCCGCTTCGCAGAACAGGCGCACCGCGGCACGTAGTTGCGGCACCGGTACGCCGGTGATCCGCTCGACCAGTTCCGGCCAGTGCGCCATCGCGGCGGCCCGTGCCGCGGGCCAGCCGCTGGTACGGGCCGCGATGAACTCCTCGTCCGTACGCCCCTCCGCCACCACCAGATGCAGCAGCCCCAGCGCGAGCGCCAGGTCGGTGCCGGGGCGCGGCGCCAGGTGCAGGTCCGCCTGCTCGGCGGTGCGGGTACGGCGCGGGTCGACGACGATCAGCCGGCCGCCGTTCTCCTTCAGCTCCGTCAGATAGCGCAGCGCGGGCGGCATCGTCTCGGCAAGGTTCGAGCCGACGAGGAGCACGCAGCCGGTACGGGCGATGTCCGCCAGCGGGAACGGCAGGCCGCGGTCCAGGCCGAAGGCCCGCTGGTGCGCGGCGGCGGCCGAGGACATGCAGAACCGGCCGTTGTAGTCGATCTGCGAGGTGCCGAGCACCACCCGCGCGAATTTGCCCAGCGCGTACGCCTTCTCGTTCGTCAGACCGCCCCCGCCGAAGACGCCCACCGCGTCCTTGCCGTACGCGGCGCCGGTACGGGCCAGGCCGTCGGCCACCCGGCGCAGCGCCGTCTCCCAGTCCGCCGGTACGAGGCGGCCGGTCGCCGTGTCCCGTACCAGCGGCTCGGTCAGCCGGGCCCCCGGTGCGAGCAGTTCGGCGGCGGTGCGGCCCTTGCCGCACAGGGCGCCCCGGTTGACCGGGAACGCCGGGCGCTCCACGACCTCGGCCGGGGGACCGGCGGCGCCCGCCGGGGCGCGGCGCAGGCCCATGCCGCACTGGAGGGAGCAGTACGGGCAGTGCGTCTCCACGGGCGCGCTCGCGTGCGCTTCCTGCGGCGGGGCCGCCGGGGCGTGGGCGGTGCGGGGGGTGGCGGCAGTCATGCGACCAGCCTGCGGCGCGCGTGTTTCCGCTGGTCCGGGGCGGCGTTACGGGCCGGGGAAGCGCGCCTCACGGTGCCCGTACCGAGGAGGTGAGGAGCCCGGCCCGTACTTCACGTACGGCCTGCGCGCCCCGACAGCCACCGGAAACCCGCCGTCACGTCCGCGCAACGGCACCGCAACGACCGGCTGCCAGGCTCCCTCCATGACGGCGTCGACACCGCCCCCACCGCCCGCGGGCCCCTCCGGCACCGAGGTCCCCTTCGACAGTACGGCGCAGATCATGACGGAGATCACCACCCAGCTCGGCGAACGGCTCGGCCGGGTCCGGCTGCACGGCCTGCCCCGCCGCGGCCCGGCCGCACCCCGCCCCGCTCCCGGCGCCGCAACGGCCCGGCAGGCACCCCCGCTCGTCGCGGTGGCGCACGGCAGCCGCGACCCCCGCGCCCTGCGTACCGTGACCGCTCTCCTGGACCGGGTACGCGCCCTGCGCCCCGGTCTCACCGTCCGCCTCGGCCACATCGAGCTGAACGCGCCCCTGCTCCCCGACACGCTGGCCCGCCTGAACGGCCCGGCCGTCGCCGTCCCCCTGCTGCTCGCCCGCGGCCACCACGTCGGCCACGACATCCCCGCGGCGCTCGCCGACGCGCCCCACCTCACGGCCTGCCTCGCCCGCCCCCTCGGCCCGCACCCCCTGCTCGCCGAAGCCCTGCACGCGCGCCTCGAAGAGGCCGGCGCCCGGCGGCCGAGTGCCGTCGTCCTCGCCGCCGCCGGATCGCGCGCCCCCGAATCGGCCACCGACACGGCCCGTACGGCGCGCCTCCTGTCCGACCGGCTCGGCGGCGTACCCGTCCTGCCCGCCTACGCCTCCGCGCCTCCCGAAGGCGGCCCGCCCGGCACCCCGCTCTCCGTCCCCGCCGCGCTGCGCGCCCTCGCCGCCCGCGGCCACCACCGCCCGGCCGTCGCCTCCTGCTTCACCGCGCCCGGCCGCTTCGCCGCCCAGTGCGCCGCCGCGGCCCCCGGGCCCGCCGCCGCGCCGCTCGGCGACCACCCCGCGCTGGCCCGGCTGGTGCTGCACCGCTACGACCAGGCGCTCGCTGCGCGCAGCGCATACGACCACGACCCCACCGGGGCGGCTACCGTCGCCGTATGACGGGCACACGAACGACGGCCGGCCGCGAAGCGGGCCACAACGGCACGGGCTACGGCCCCGCGGACACCGAACGCTGGGTCCCCGAGCCCGACAAACGCCCGGGGCGCACCGCCTTCCAGCGCGACCGGGCCCGGGTGCTGCACTCCGCCGCGCTGCGCCGGCTGGCCGGCAAGACCCAGGTGGTCACGCCCGGCACCACCGAGCACCTGTGGGACGCCAGCCCCCGCACCCGCCTGACCCACTCCCTGGAGTGCGCCCAGGTCGGCCGGGAACTCGGCGCCGCCCTCGGCTGCGACCCGGACCTGGTCGAGACCGCCTGCCTCGCCCACGACCTGGGCCACCCGCCGTTCGGGCACAACGGCGAGCAGGCGCTCAACGAGGTCGCGGCGCCCTGCGGCGGCTTCGAGGGCAACGCGCAGTCGCTGCGGCTGCTCGCCCGCCTGGAACCGAAACGCTTCGTGCCCGAACCGGACGGTACGGACGTCAGCGTCGGCCTCAACCTCACCCGGGCCGCCCTGGACGCCGCGACCAAGTACCCCTGGCCGCGCGGCGGCCACCCGACCGACCCCGGTTCGCCCAAGTTCGGGGTCTACGAGGACGACCTGCCGGTCTTCGCCTGGTTTCGGCAGGGTGCTCCCGAGGCGGCGCGCAGCTTCGAGGCGCAGGTCATGGACTGGGCCGACGACGTCGCGTACTCGGTGCACGACGTCGAGGACGGGCTGCACGCCGGCTACCTGGACCCCAACTGCCTGCTCGCCGAGCCCGAACGTGCCGAAGTGTTCGCGATCGCCGCGGAACGTTACGCGCCCGGCGCCGACCCCGCGGAACTGGGCGCCGCCCTCGACCGCCTGCTCGACCAGGAGTGGTGGCCGCACGGCTACGACGGCACGGCCGTGGCCCAGGCCCGCCTGAAGGACGCCACCAGCCAGCTCATCGGCCGCTTCTGCCTCGCGGCGGAGACCGCCACCCGGGCCGAGTGGGGCACCGGCCGCCTGACCCGGCACCGCGCCCGGCTCGTCGTACCGCCCGGAACCCGGCTGGAATGCGCCGTGTTGAAGGCCGTGGCGGAACGGTACGTCATGCGCCGCCCCGACCAGGAAGCGCTCCGCGCCGACCAGCGCGTGGTCATCGCCGAACTCGCCGAGGCGCTCATCGCCCGCGCCCCGGACGGCCTCGACCCGCAGTTCCGCGCCCTGTACGACCGGGCGGAGGCGGCCGGTGACGACACCGCGCGGATGCGGGCCCTGATCGACCAGATCGCCGCCTTGACCGACGCCTCGGCACGCTCCCTGCACGCCCGGCTCACCCGGCCGCGTGGCACGCTCTGACCAGCGGCGCCGCCGCTTGTTGCGGGGCCTGTGCGACTCCTGGGTAACCGGCCCCCTTCCCGCGGCACGCCGGGTGCGGGACGCTCGGGCTTGAGTGTTTCGAACCAGGGAAACAAATCAGGGGCACAACGGGGTGGACGGACGCGGAACGCGGTATGTCCTCCAGTGCCCGAAGGGCCTTGGGGGGTGTCCCGCCCGGCGTCACACGACCGGGCGGGGACACGCGGGCGGCAGCACGCCGCCCGGCACTGCGGGGGGTAGAACGGGGACACCGATCGGGGGGCGTTCACGGACGCGGACGCACCGCGCCGCAGCGAGGAGGAAGCAAGTGGTCGACGCACACCAGACGTTCGTCATCGTCGGGGGTGGCCTGGCCGGGGCAAAGGCCGCCGAGACCCTTCGTGCGGAAGGCTTCACCGGCCGGGTGATACTGATCTGTGACGAGCGCGACCACCCGTACGAGCGCCCCCCGCTCTCCAAGGGGTACCTGCTCGGCAAGGAGGAACGCGAGAGCGTCTTCGTCCACGAGCCCGCCTGGTACGCCGGCGCGGACATCGAACTGCACCTCGGCCAGCCCGCCGTCCACCTCGACCGCGCGGCCCGCACCGTGCGGCTCGGTGACGGCACCCTGATCGTGTACGACAAGCTGCTGCTCGCCACCGGCGCCGAGCCGCGCCGCCTGGAGATCCCCGGCACGGGCCTGGCCGGCGTCCACCACCTGCGCCGCATCGCACACGCCGAGCGGCTGCGCGGCGTCCTGCACTCCCTCGGCCGCGACAACGGCCACCTCGTCATCGCCGGCGCCGGCTGGATCGGCCTGGAGGTCGCCGCCGCCGCGCGCTCGTACGGCGCCGAGGTGACCGTCGTCGAGCCCGAGCCGACCCCGCTGCACAGCGTCGTCGGCCCCGAACTGGGCAGCCTCTTCACCGACCTGCACTCCGAGCACGGCGTCCGCTTCCACTTCGGCGCCCGGCTCACCGAGATCGCCGGACAGGACGGTGTGGTGCTGGCCGCGCGCACCGACGACGGCGAGGAGCACCCGGCCCACGACGTGCTCGCCGCGATCGGCGCCGCGCCGCGCACCGCCCTCGCCGAACAGGCCGGGCTGACCCTGGTCGACCCGGCGTACGGCGGCGGCGTCGCGGTGGACGCCGCGCTGCGCACCTCCGACCCGAACATCTACGCGGCGGGTGATGTCGCCGCCTTCCCGTACTCCCTGCTGGCCCCCGAGAACGGCGAGCCGGCCGTCCTGCGCGTCGAGCACTGGGCCAACGCCCTGAACGGCGGCCCCGCCGCCGCCCGCGCCATGCTCGGCCAGGAAGTCACCTACGACCGCATCCCGTACTTCTTCTCCGACCAGTACGACGTCGGGCTGGAGTACTCCGGCTACGCGCCCCCCGGCTCCTACGACCAGGTCGTGTGCCGCGGCGACGTCGGCAAGCGCGAGTTCATCGCCTTCTGGCTGTCCGAGGGGCGGCTGCTGGCGGGCATGAACGTCAACGTGTGGGACGTCACCGACCCGATCCAGAAGCTCATCCGCTCGGGCCGGGTCCTCGACCCGAACGCGCTGGCCGACCCGGAGGTGGCGCTGGACTCGCTGCTCTGAGCCCGGGGCGTCCGGTACGCCGTGCGGCGGGCGGGGCGGCCGTATCCGCCCGCCGCACGGGGTACCCGTAGCGCAGCCGACGCCAGGGAGAGAACCAGCCATGCCCGAAGCCACCGTCACGCCGGACGACGTCCGGGAAGCCGCCGCCCGCCTCAAGGGCGTCGTCCACCGCACCCCCGTGCTGCGGTCCCGCACCCTCGACCGCCTGGTCGGCGCCGAGGTGCACCTCAAGTGCGAGAACTTCCAGCGCGTCGGCGCGTTCAAGTTCCGCGGCGCCTACCACGCCGTCTCCCGGCTGGCACCGGAGCAGCTGGCACGCGGTGTCGCGGCGTTCTCCTCCGGCAACCACGCCCAGGCGGTCGCGCTGGCCGCCCGGGAACTGGGCAGCAGCGCCGTCATCCTCATGCCCGAGGACTCACCGCGCTCCAAACGGGACGCCACCGAGGGGTACGGCGCGGAGATCGTCACCTACGACCGCTACACCGGCGACCGGGCCGCGCTCGGCGCGCAGCTGGCCGCCGACCGCGGCCTGGCCTTGATCCCGCCGTACGACCACCCGCACGTCATCGCCGGGCAGGGCACCGCGGCCCTGGAGCTGATCGAGGACACCGGCCCGCTGGACGCCCTGCTCACACCGGTCGGCGGGGGCGGGCTGATGGCGGGCTCGGCGCTCGCCGCCACCGCGCTGTCGCCCGGCATCCGCATGATCGGCGTCGAGCCGGAGGCCGGGGACGACACCCGGCGCTCGCTGGCGGCCGGCGAGCGGGTCCGCATCCCCGTACCGCACACCATCGCCGACGGGCAGGCGCTGTCCGAACCCGGCGAGCTGACCTTCGCGGTCAACCGGCGGCTGCTGGACTCGGTGGTGCTGGTCAGCGACGACGAGATCCGGGCCGCGATGCGGCTGGCCTTCGAACGACTGAAGATCGTCACCGAGCCGAGCGGGGCCAGCGCGCTGGCCGCCCTGCTGGCCGGAGCCGTCGAGCCGCTGCCGCGCCGCGTCGGCGTGGTGATCTCCGGCGGCAACATCGGACTGGACCGGTTCCTGGAGCTGATGGGGTGAGCGGCGCGCCGGTACGCCCCGGCGACGACCAGGCGCTCCCGCCACGCCGGTCCGTCCCCGCGGCGCCCGGCGGCCCCGCCCGCCGCACGGGTCCGGACGGGACTGTCGTACCCCACCCGTAGAATTCAGGCGTGGCAGGCAGGATCAACGATGACGACGTGAAGGCGGTTCGGGACGCGGTCCCGATCGACGCCGTCGTGTCCGAGTACCTCCAGTTGCGGAACGCGGGCGGCGGCAACCTCAAGGGCCTGTGCCCCTTCCACGACGAGAAGTCCCCCTCCTTCCACGTCAGCCCGGCCAAGGGGCTCTACCACTGCTTCGGCTGCCAGGAGGGCGGCGACGTCGTCGACTTCATCATGAAGCTCGACCACCTCTCCTTCGCCGAGACCATCGAGCGCCTCGCCTCCCAGGCCGGCATCACCCTGCGCTACGAGGAGGGCGGCTACGCCCCCGGCCGCCAGCAGGGCGAGCGCACCCGCCTCGTCGAGGCCCACAAGGCCGCCGCCCAGTTCTACGTGGAGCAGCTGGACAGCCCCGAGGCCGAGATCGGCCGCCGCTTCCTCGCCGACCGCGGCTTCGACCAGGCCGCCGCCCAGCACTTCGGCGTCGGCTACAGCCCGGCCGGCTGGGACCACCTCACCCGCTTCCTGCGCGGCCGCGGCTTCAGCGACAAGGAGCTGATCCTCTCCGGCCTCTCCCAGGACGGCCGCCGCGGCCCCATCGACCGCTTCCGCGGCCGCCTGATGTGGCCGATCCGCGACATCGCCGGCGAGGTCGTCGGCTTCGGCGCCCGCAAGCTGCGCGACGACGACAACGGCCCCAAGTACCTGAACACCCCCGAGACCCCCCTCTACCGCAAGTCCCATGTCCTGTACGGCATCGACCTCGCCAAGAAGGAGATCGCCAAGACCAACCGCGCGGTCGTCGTCGAGGGCTACACCGACGTCATGGCCTGCCACCTCGCCGGCATCACCACCGCCATCGCCACCTGCGGCACCAGCTTCGGCGAGGGCCACATCAAGATCCTGCGCCGGCTGCTGATGGACAACTCCGGCTCCGAGGTCGTCTTCACCTTCGACGGCGACGCGGCCGGCCAGAAGGCCGCGCTGCGCGCCTTCGAGGACGACCAGAAGTTCGCCGCCCAGACCTCCATCGCGATCACCCCCGGCGGCATGGACCCCTGCGACCTGCGCCTGGCCAAGGGCGACGCGGCCGTCGCCGACCTGGTGGAGTCGCGTACACCGCTCTTCGAGTTCGCGCTGCGCCAGGTCGTCGCCCGGCACAACCTGGACACGACCGTGGGCCGCGCCGCCGCCCTGGACGAGGCCGCGCCCATCGTCGCCAACATCAAGAACAGCTCCATCCAGCACGAGTCCGCCGTGCAGCTGGCCGGCATGCTCGGCATCCTCGACACCCAGTTCGTGGTCCGCCGGGTCGGCCAGCTCGCCCGCTGGGCGCGCGAGCGCGGCCGGGACGGCCAGGACCCGTCCCGTACGGGCCGCCGTGCCGCCCAGCAGGCTCCGGAAGCCACCCAGCCGCCTGCCGGCCCGCGCGGCCCCGCGCTGAACCTGCGCAGCCCCGCCCACCGCGTCGAGCGCGAACTCCTCAAGCTCGCCCTCCAGCGCCCCGACCTGGTCTCGCCCGCCTTCGACGCGTACGGCGCCGACGAATTCACCGCGCCCCCGTACGCCACCGTCCGCCGCTGCATCGAGGACGCCGGCGGGGTCCAGTCGGCCGCCGGCGACAACACCTACCTCGCCCGGGTCCGCGAGGCCGCCCCCGACGACACCGTCCGCTCCCTGGTCACCGAGCTGGCCGTGGAGCCGCTGCACACCCGCCGCGACCCCGACGAGGCGTACGCCGGCGTCCAGTTGGTCGCCGTCCGGCTGGCCGCCGTCAACCACCGCGTCACGGAGATCCGCGGCGCCCTCCAGCGCCTCGGCCCGAACGCTGACCCCCAGCACCTGGCCGCCGTCCAGAACGAGCTGTGGGTCCTCCAGCAGTACGGCCAGGCGCTGCGCGAGCGGGGGTACGCGGCGCTGTAGCGGGCTGTGGCGGCGCTCGGCGCCCCCGCTGGGCGCGACCGCGTCCGCCTCGCCGTAACCGCGCCCGTACCGCCCGTCCGGTCCCGTCCCGGCCGCCCGCACCCGGCCGTCCTTACCCCGCCGTAGCCGCTCGGTCACCGTGCGGACCCAAAAAGTGCCCGCACGCCCCTCGTGGCGGGCGTGTGTCGTACTCCACACTGAGGAGCGGTGCCTGAGTCCTCGGAGCGCGGCGGGTCCGGGTGTACCGAACCGGAATCCCCCGCGGAACCGCTCTTGATGTACGGGACGGACAGCGGCTCGGCCGCAGACGCTCCCGGCCTTTCCGCCGCCTCAGCAGCGTTCACACTGGAGGTCGCCCCCGTGCAGACCCGGACCCTCGCCGACGCGCCGGCCGCGCAGACGGCCACCGTGCCGCAGCAGGCCGAGCCGCCCGCGCCCGAAATCCTCGTGGAGGAGATCGCCCCGGAGCCGCCGCCGCGTCCCGAGGCGGGCGGCCCCTCCTCCGACCTGTTCCGCCAGTACCTGCGGGAGATCGGCCGGATACCGCTGCTGACCGCCGTGGAGGAGGTCGAACTGGCCCGCCGCGTCGAGGCCGGGCTGTTCGCCGAGGAGAAGCTGCGGCTCGCCCCCGACCTGGACTCCCAGCTGGCCCTCGACCTGGACAAGCTCGTCGTCCTTGGCCGGATGGCCAAGCGCCGCCTCATCGAGGCCAACCTGCGCCTGGTCGTCTCCGTCGCCAAGCGCTACGTCGGCCGCGGCCTGACCATGCTCGACCTCGTCCAGGAGGGCAACCTCGGGCTGATCCGCGCCGTGGAGAAGTTCGACTACGCCCGCGGCTACAAGTTCTCCACGTACGCCACGTGGTGGATCCGCCAGGCCATGTCCCGCGCGCTGGCCGACCAGGCCCGTACGATCCGCGTCCCCGTACACGTCGTGGAGCTGATCAACCGCGTGGTGCGGGTACAGCGCCGGATGCTCCAGGAGCGCGGCTACGAGCCCGCGCCCGAGGAGGTCGCCGCCCAGCTCGACCTGCCCCCGGAACGCGTCAGCGAGGTGCTGCGGCTCGCCCAGGAGCCGGTCTCCCTGCACGCCCCCGTGGGCGAGGAGGACGACGTCGCGCTCGGCGACCTCATCGAGGACGGCGACGCCGCGTCCCCCGTCGAATCGGCCGCCTTCCTGCTCCTGCGCGAACACCTCGAAGCGGTGCTCTCCACCCTCGGCGAACGCGAACGCAAGGTCGTCCAGCTGCGGTACGGCCTCGTCGACGGCCGCCCGCGCACGCTGGAGGAGATCGGCCGGATCTTCGGCGTCACCCGCGAACGCATCCGCCAGATCGAGTCCAAGACGCTGAACAAGCTGCGCGATCACGCGTTCGCCGATCAACTCAGGGGATATCTGGACTAGTCGGCGGGTTGGCGGCTGGACGGCTGGACGGTTTGACGGCGGGGTGGCGAGGTCGTCGCGGCCGGGCCGGTGGCCGCCGGGCGGACAGGCCACCAGATGGAGGGCGGCTCACCGGCCCGACGGTTACTGCCCGATGGTCACTGACCTGCCGGTCACCGTCCCGCCGGTCCCTGCCCCGCCGGTCACTGACTCGACAAGAACGCCCCGGCGTAGCTCTCCTCCCGCACCGCGATGTACTGCTGGCGTACCGCCTGCCCGACCGGCAGGTCCTCGCCCGGCTCGAAGACCTGGCTGGCCGCCGCGGGCCAGCGCGGCGGCTCGTGCGGCGCCAGCGTGCCGTGCGCCGCGCCCAGCGCCCACGCCGCCTGCCGTGCCGCGCCCAGCGCCGCGTAGTCCGCCGGCTGCGGCACCACGACCTGCGCGCCGAACAGCCCCGGCGCCGCCGCCTGCACCGCGCCCAGCTCGGCCGCCGCGCCCAGCAGGAACACCCGGCGCACCTCGACACCGCGCCCGCGCAGCACGTCCAGCGCGTCCGCGAGGCCGCACAGCATGCCCTCGAAGGCCGCCCGCGCCAGATGCTCCGGCTTCATGCTCTCGCGGCGCAGCCCGTGCAGCGATCCCGCCGTGTGCGGCAGGTGCGGCGTCCGCTCGCCCTCCAGATACGGCAGCAGCACCAGCCCGTACGAGCCCGGCGTCGACTTCAGCGCCAGCTCGGACAGCCCCGTCAGATCGGTGCCCAGCATCTCCGCAGTGCCGCGCAGCACGCGTACGGCGTTGCTCGTGTGCACCACCGGCAGATGCATCCCCGTCGCGTCGGCGAACGAGGTGATCGTGCCGTTGGAGTCCGCCAGCGCCTCGTGGTGGATGCCGAAGACCGAGCCGGAGGCGCCCAGCGACACCACCGCGTCGCCCGCCCCGACGCCCAGCCCGAAGGCGGCGGCCATCGTCTCGCCCGTACCGGCGGAGATCAGCAGCCCCTCCGGCGTGAACCCGGCGGTGCCGGACGGACCCAGCACCTCCGGCAGCCGCACCTGGTGCCCGAGCGCCAGCTCCACCAGATCGGGCCGGTACGCGCCGGCGGCCGCCGACCAGTACCCGGTCCCGGAGGCCCCGCCCCGGTCGGTCGTACGCCGCGCCGGCCGCCCCAGCAGCTGCCACACCAGCCAGTCGTGCGGCTGCAGGACCTCCGCGACGCGCGCCGCGTTCGCCGGTTCGTTACGGGCCAGCCAGCGCAGCTTCGTCAGCGGCTGGGCGGCGTGCGGCACGGCGCCCACGGCCTGCGTCCAGGCGGCCCGCCCGCCGAGCGCGTCGGTCAGGTCGGCCGCCGCGCTCTGCGCCCGCTTGTCGTTGCCGACCAGTGCGGCCCGTACGAGTGCGCCGTCGGCGTCCAGCGGCAGCATCCCGTGCTGCTGCGCGGAGACCCCGATCGCCTGTACGCCCTCCAGAAGGCCGTTGCCCGCGGCCTCGCCGAGTGACATCAGCCACGCCTGCGGGTCGATCTCGTGTCCCTTTTCGGCGGGGTGCGGCGCGTACCCCTGCCTGATGACGGCACCCGTGTCCGCGTCGCAGACCACGATCCGTGTGCTTTCGGACGAACTGTCCAGCCCGGCGACTATCCCCATGCCCCCAGATGATGCCCCATGCGCGGGACGCGACGGCCGTCAGGTTCACACCCCCGTGGCCGGGGGAGGCGGGCGCGGGCGGCCGATTCCCGGGGTGTACGGGGTGGGAACCCGGCGGCCGCCCGGCCCCGGTGATCACGTATTGCTGGTGCCCCAGTCGTCCGCATCGCCGCCACGCTGCTCGCGCAGCGAACGGATGCGCGCGGCCACCGGCCCCGGCATCCGGTCCCCGACCTTCTCCGACACCTTGTCGAACGCCTTCGTGGCCACCTCGCGGCCGCCGAGCGCCGCTGACTCGGCGGTGTTCCGTACGGCCGGGTTCTGCGTGATCCGCCGGGCACTCTTGCGGAGCTGCTCGTACCGCTCCCGGCCGGCTTTGGTGCCGAGCACGTACCCGATGGCCAGTCCCGTCATGAACGTGAGCCGGTAGCGCATCGTCGCTCCACCTTCCCTCTCGTCGGTCTCGCTCGCGCGCGCTGTGCGGTCGGTCCGCCGGTCTGTACTGCGCGCCCGCCCGTGGACCGGCCGGGCCGTACAGCACGTCTCCCCGCCGGTCCGCCGGTCGGTGCTGCCCGCCTACCCGCGGACCGGAAGATCATCCGGGACCGCCCGCAGGCATACCGATTGGCGGAGCACCCCCCCGCTTGCGCTAATGTATGTGCAGCAGCGAGCGCACGCCGTCCGGAGCCCCGGATCGGAGTGCATTCGAGGCACACAGAGCAATCCCCTGTAGCTCAATTGGCAGAGCAGCCGGCTGTTAACCGGCAGGTTACTGGTTCGAGTCCAGTCGGGGGAGCTCGGTCCCCTGTAGCTCAATTGGCAGAGCATTCGGCTGTTAACCGGAGGGTTACTGGTTCGAGTCCAGTCGGGGGAGCAGGACGGGAGAAGGCCCCCTCGGGGGCCTTTTTCCTGTGCGGAGGGAACCGAACGCCCGGTGATCCAAGTCCTCTTGGACGAGCATGGCGGCCCAACGAGGACCCACCCGCGCAGCAGATCGTATGAGCGGCTATGCTGCGGCAGACGGCGCGCACAAATGTGCGCGGCGCGCCGTTTCGGGGCGGTAGCTCAGCCGGTTAGAGCAGCGGACTCATAATCCGTCGGCCGTGGGTTCGAGTCCCACCCGCCCCACCAGAAGAATCGATCTGAGCTGCGGGAACGCCGGGGTCCGGCCGTCTGGCCACATCCCGGCGCCGCACTGCGCCCGTGCGTGTGGCCTCCGTCACGTGAGCTCCTCGCGGCTGATCGCTGCGTCCCACACTCCCCGTTACCTCAGTGGTGATCGGCCGGCCGGTCGTAAGGAAGCAGCGCAAGCACGCGTGCCGGGAAGGCGGTGCTCTGTTGGGCGTTGCCGACGCCTACCACGATGTGTGCTCCGGTGGGTGGGAGGGAGTGCAGGTTGGTGAGTATTTCCACCTGGTAGCGGTCGTGGTCGAGGACGTATGCCTCGCAGGCGTGGAGCCGCCGGGCGCTGTCCGGGCCGGTTCCGCCGTCCGGGGGCTCGGCCGTGGTCCACATGCCGGGGTCGGTGTTGATCGTCTCGTGGCCGATCGCGGTGACCGACCGGGCGTCGAGAAGGTGGTGCAGCGCCTCCAGGGTCCAGCCGGGGGTGTGGGAGATGCCCTGGGCGTCACGGTTGTGCATGGCCGCGGCGTCGGGCCAGCGGCGCGACCAGTCGGTGCGCAATGCGGCGAAGCAGCCCGCCGGGACGTGGCCGTGCCGTTGTTCCCATTGCAGGACGTCGGGCAGGGTGAGGCAGCGGTCGGGGTCGGCGGCGACTTCCGCGGAGATGTCGAAAACGATGAGGGGCAGGACGAGTTCCCCGGCCGGGATGGCGTCGATGGTACGGCCGCCGGCCACCATTTCCGCCGGAGCGTCCACGTGGGTTCCCCACGCGCCCGCGATGCGGTGATAGGCCGTGTCGAAACCGTCCTGTTCGATGGTCATTCCGCAGTACCGCTGCTCGTCGTCGAATTGCGGTCCGTGCGGCTGTCCGGGGGCGAAGGCATGCGTCAAATCGACTACGTGGGACCGGGTCACGCCTGTCATCATGCCGTGCCGGGAGAGCGGATGAGGTCAGCGACCTGATGGGTTCCGATGATGGGTTCTGAATTCACCCGGTGTTCTTGTGCAGGTCGAGACCGCGGAGTTCCAATACGCAGCACTTCACTCCGCCGCCGCCCTTGGTAAGTTCGCTCACGTTCACGCCGATCGGCTGGTATCCCCGGTCCCGCAGCGCCGGGAAGAGGCCGTGGGCGGTGTGCGGCAGCAGGACGTGCAGGCCGTCGGAGACGGCGTTCAGGCCGAGGGCCGCGGCGTCGGACGCGCTCGCGTGGAGCGCGTCGGGGAAGATCCGCCGCAGCTTCGCCCGGCTGGCCGGGGCGAAGGCGTCGGGGTGGTAGGCGATCTCGTCCGCGGCGCGGTCCAGGACCGTCAGGGCCGTGTCGAGGTGGTAATAGCGGGGGTCGACGAGTTCGAGGCTGAGCACGGGGCGGCCGAAGAATTCCTGCGCCTCGGCATGTGCGGCCAGGGGGGTGCGGAATCCGTATCCGGCAAGCAGGTGGGAGGCGGTGACCGCGTAGTCCCCCTCGCCTTCGTTCGTGTGTTCCGGTTCGTGGAAGGCGACTCCGTGGGACAGAAACCAGGCGCGGTGGGCGGCTGTCTCCGGTGCGCGGCTGCGGTACGAGAAGCGCGCGCCCAGCACTCGGCCGTCGATGACGGTGGCGCCGTTGGCGGAAAAGACCATGTCCGGCAGCCCGGGCCGGGCCGGCAATTCCTCCACGGTGTGTCCGAGCCCGCGCAGGCGGTCCCGCAGGCGCTCCCATTGCGAAACGGCCTCGGCGGTGTTCACCGGTTCATCGGGATCCATCCACGGCGTTTCCGAGTCGGTGACATCAAAATAGGTCGGCCGGCACATGAGATAGCAGCGGGGGGTGGCGCGGTGTGACACGACCTCTCCTTGCTGACCGCGGGAATTCGTGTTCTTCCATCATGGTTCGTGCGGCGTCCGCCGAAACGGCAGGTGCGTGGGCGTTCCCCCATCGGGGGCCGGGCGGGCGTGGCACCCCATGCCGAGGACGTGCCGTGGTCACGCGCGGCGCTCGCCCCCCGTACGCCGTATGCCGTCCTCGGGGCCGCCGCCCATGGCGTCGGCCTCGACGAGGCTGCCGAGTCCCCGTACGCGCAAGGACGTCCGGGGCCGCTCCTCGCCGAGTGCTTCGACCGCCGCGCACCACTCGTCCAGATCGGAGTTCTTGGTCAGTTCGTCGGAGCGGGCCCTGGCGCGGGCGGAGGCGCGTTCCCAGTTGGCGGGGTCGCGCAGGGACATCAGGGCGTGGGTCCAGGCGTTGAGGTCGTCGCGGTAGGCGAAGATGCCGGCCTCGCCGAGGGACTCGACCAGGCCGGGTGTGGGGTGGGCGATCACCGGGATGCCGGAGGCGAAGGCTTCGACCGCCACGCGGCCCCAGGACTCGTAGAGGCTGGGCATGAGCATGACGCGGGAGCGGCCGTAGACGTGGGTGCGCATCTCCTTGCCGGTGACGCTGTCGAGGACCTCGCAGTTGGGCAGGCGGGGCGGGGGCATCACCTGCTGTCCGTAGGCGCCGCGGACGCCGAGGAAGTGCCACTCGGGGGTCCAGGCGGCGAGCTGCCAGAAGAGCTCGCCGCCCTTGTCCGGGTTGAGGTTGACCAGGGTCGCGCAGTCGCCCGGCTCGGTGCGGTACTCCTCGGCGAGCACGGGCGGGCGGACGACGATGGACCGCCGGGGCAGGAACTCGGCCGGGTAGCGGGCGTAGTGGATCTCGCCGTCGCGGCGGATCCACTCGCTGTTGTAGACGACGAGGTCGGCGCCTGCCGCGTTGTGGAAGCTGGTGGCGAAGTTGTCGTGACAGATGACAACTACGGGAATCTGTCGGCTCTTGGCGAGGCCGGTGATGAGGGGGACGTTCTCGAAGTGGGACAGGAGGACGTCCGCCCGCTGCGCCTCGGCGGCGAAATCGGCGCCTTCCTGGAAGGGGACGACGCGTACGCCGTCTATGTCGTAGGTCCGGTCGATGGTGCCAGGGTGGGAGAGCCAGACGGTGACGCGGTGGCCGCGTTCGGCCAGGGGGCGGAGCATCGAGTGGAGCATCCACTCGGAGCCCGCGTTGTGCGCCGGTGGGTATCCGTAGACCCGGGCCGTGATCGACATGCGCCGTGACGTACGGGGTGCGGCCGGCCTGAGCGGGCGGGATGCCACCGTGTCCACGTGCGAGGACTCCCTTCGGTCGGGGATGGTGCGGGCGCGCGGTGGGCAGGGGGCTGCCCACCGCGCGGGAGGGCGCGGGGCTACGGCGCCGTACGGCCTCGCGGGAGCGTGCGGGGATGCGACCGCCGTCCGGCGCCCCCGCTCAGATCTCCGTAACCCGGATCAGCGACGAAGCCGACGTGTGGTCGCCCACCTGGAAGCCCAGGCTCGTGTCGCCCAGTGGGGCCGCGGTGGACGCGGTCACCTCGACCAGGGCGCCGGACTTTGAACCCTTGCCGACCAGGGCCAGGTCGACGCTGTCGAAGGTGAGCGTCCGGCCGTCCGGCGACAGGGTTCCCTTGTAGGAGCCGACTTCCTTCCACTCGGAATTCTGTACGACCCCTACGATCAGCCGGTCACCGAGCCGCAGGCCCTTGCCCTCGGGGAGGGTGACGCGGACGCGCTGCGGGGGTACGGCGCCGTCCTCGACGGCCTGGAGTTCCACGCCCGCGTAGCGGGGTTCGCCGCCGCGTACCAGCGTCACCGGTCCGCCCGGCGACACCGCGAACTGGCCCTGGCGGCGGCCCGCCGTGTAGCGGTAGTAGACGCTGCCGAGCTGGAACGCGTCCTCGGCCTTGGCCGGGTCCCAGCTGAGGTAGCTGGGCGAGCCGTCCGGGTTGGCGGCCTGCGGCCAGACCAGGAACCGGTAGTAGCCGGGTTTGTCGCCCAGTTGCCGCAGGTCGATCGCGGGCAGCGTCACCTTGCGGCCGGTACCGGCGTCGCGGTGGCCCTCCGCCTTCTGGAGCTGCGGGGTCGGGGTGAAGTGGGACGGCGTGCCGTCCTCGTGGACGAGCTGGTAGTACACGTGGTCGCTGTTGTTGCCTGGTACGTCCTGCTCGCCCTGGCGCAGATTGACCAGATCGATGATGAACTTGTCGCCGGGGATACGGCCGTTGTCCGATACGTAGCCGAATCCGGCCTGGCTGTTGGGAGTACCGCCCCAGTTGTTGTCGTACGGCAGCCGGACGAACGGCCGTCCCACCTTCTCCGGGTCGGTTCGCGCCCAAGCGCCGGCCAGCACCTCGATCTCCGGGTTCGCGGTGCGCACGTCGCCGTTGTCGAGCGTGACGTCGACCCGGATCTGGTACCGGCGGCTGTAGGCCGGGCGGGGGTCGGCGTCGACGTTGAGGTCGCCGCGCAGGGTGAACGTGAGCAGGTCCGAGTCGGCGAGGAAGGTCAGGTCGATGACCTCGAACTCCTGGTCGACGCCGCTGCGGCCGCGCTTGACCTCGACGGCGTTCATGCCCGCCTGGCCGTTGCCGGTGTAGGAGTAGCGCACCGTACTGATCTTCACGCCCATCGGGACGCGGATCCGCCCGTCATAGCGGAACTCGCTGTCCCAGACGGCGAAGCGGTTCGCGTGGCCGAGGGTGCGGATGCCGGTCCATTCCGGGTCCGTGCTGTCGGCCGGGGCGGCTGTCGCGGGAGTGGTCATGGTCGGCTCCTTGGCGGTTGGTGGCGTCCGTTCTCGATGGGTGGCGATCGTGGCGGGCACCGGGGCGGCTGCCGGTGGCGCGTCGTGGGCGGCCTGCGCGAGGTCTGGCCCTGGCGGGTGCCCGGCCCGGTATGTGACGCGGTCCCCGCCATGTGTCCGATGCGGTACGGGACCACGTATGTGACCGCGGACAAGTGATGATGCGGTGCGCCGCGTCGAACAAGGCTGACCCGGGACGGGGAGCGTGTGAAAGGGGCTCACGTGTGGGCCCGTGGTTCCCTGCCACGGGTACGGAGCCGTACCGCCGCGCATCAGATGACGAAACGCGTCACACGCGCCCCGTATGAGCACCGCATTACCGCCCCGCCCGCCCCATGGCTCCCCCTCGCCCCCGACGTATCCCGCGGACCGGCCCCGAGCCGCACCTGAAGCGGCACACAATGACCGGGACCCGTTCCGGCGGATTCAGCCAGCGCGGGGACGTTTCCGCAGACAGGGGCACCCGTGAAGGCGCCGCCTCCTGGCCACGCCCCCGGGATGAAGCACTCGGCCGGCAGCTCGGCGCGGCCGTGACCGGATGCCGATTCGAACGTGCCGTCGGCCGGTTGCCCCCGATGTGGTGCCGCGGTGAGCGGCCCTGGCGTGAGCTCGCCCCCGAACACGACATACCCGCCGCGCTTACGCCGCCCCCTCTCCCGCCCCCGCCCGGCAGAGCAGCGCCGCCCGTAGGTCGAGGCGGTGGGACAGGCGGGTGAGATCGCGGCCGGTGAGGTGTTCTATGCGCTGGATGCGGTAGCGGACGGTGTTGACGTGGAGGTGGAGGGCGGCGGCGGTGCGGGACCAGGAGGCGTCGTGGTGGAGGAACGTTTCCAGGGTGTGCAGCAGGGTGCCGGTCCGGTCGTGTTCGGGGAGGAGGGGGCGCAGGGTGCGGGCGCTGAAGACGGCGCGCACGTCGGCGGGGACGGCGGCGAGCAGCCGTTCGAGGGTGGCGGGGGCGGAGCCCTCCCCGGGTAGCGGCGGGGTGGTGTGCGGCATGGGACGTGCTCCTCGTACCGTCCCGGGCGCCGGGCCCGGGGCTTGGCCGTGCGCACTCACCAGGTGAGAGCGCGGAATCGCATCGTAAATGCCAGGGGATTGGGCGGGGTAGTCACGCTGATGCCAGGAAGGGTGGACCTACGGGGGGATGACTTTCCGTGCGTTGCGGCGGCCGTACGGAGGGCGTGCTTGTTTCACTCGGTGCATGGACCTGAATACGGTGCGGGAGGTCCGGGACGCCCGGGAACGGCCGGAATGGCGGCCGGGGGACGCCTGGCTCGGCGGCGGTACGTACCTCTTCTCCGAGCCGCAGCCCGGGGTGCGGCGGCTGCTGGATCTGGGCCGGACGGGCTGGGAGCCGCTGCGGTGGCGGCCGGACGGCACGCTGGAGATCGCGGCGACGTGCACCATCGCGGAGGTGTCCCGCTTCGGCCGGGGCCTCGGACGGCTGGCGGGGCCGCTCTTCGAGCAGTGCTGCCGCGCCTTCCTGGCCTCGTTCAAGATCTGGAACACGGCCACCGTCGGGGGAAACGTCTGCCTCGCGCTGCCTGCCGCCCCGATGGTCTCGCTGGCGGCGGCGCTGGACGGCAGTTGCCTGCTGCTGGCCCGCGACGGAACCGCCCGGCGGCTGCCGGTTATTGACCTTGTCGTCGGGGCTGGGCGCAACGCCCTGGCCGAAGGCGAATTGTTGCGCTCGGTCACGCTGCCGGCCCGAGCGCTGGAACGCCGTACGGCATTCCGGCAGACATCGCTGCACGGGCTCGGGCGCTCGGCCGCGCTGCTGATCGGGACGCGGGAGCCGCTGGACGGCGCGTTCACCCTGACGATCACCGCCGCCACCGTACGGCCGGTCCGGCTGCGCTTCCCGGCCCTCCCGGACGCCGGCGCCCTGCGGGCGGCGATCGGGCGGGCGGTGCCGGACGGCGGCTGGTTCGACGACGTCCACGGGCTGCCCGAGTGGCGGCGGCACATGACGTACCGGATGGGGGAGGAGATCCGGGAGGAGCTGGGGGCGCAGGTGGGCGGGAATGCGTTGGTCACGCTGGCGGGCGGGAGTGCGGTGGTCCCGCAGGCGACGCTCGGTCCGTCGCCGTCCCCACCCGCGCGCCCGCGCCCCGCCCCCTTCCGTACCGAAACAAACGGTGCTTCCACCCCCTTCCGTACCGCAGCCAACGACGCCCCCACCCCCTTCCGCACCGAAGTCAACGGCACCCCCACCCCCACCCCACCCCGCCCCGGCCAATGTCTGCGTACCTACCTGCGCGAGCGCGGCTGGTGCGGTGTCAAGAAGGGGTGTGACGCGGGGGACTGCGGGGCGTGCACGGTTCATGTGGACGGGGAGCCGGTGCACAGCTGCGTGTATCCGGCTCTGCGGGCCGACGGGCGGAAGGTCACCACGGTGGAAGGGCTGGCCGATCCGGTGAGCGGTCAACTGCACGCCGTGCAGCGGCGGTTCCTGGAGGCGCAGGGCTTTCAGTGCGGCTTCTGTACGGCAGGCTTTTTGATGACCACGGCGGCGCTCGACGCCGATCTGTCAGCCGACCTGCCGCGCGCGTTCAAGGGGAATCTGTGCCGTTGCACCGGCTATCGGGCCATCGAGGATGCCGTACGAGGTGTCCGGCATACGGAGGACGCGGCGGCGGGCTGCGGTGTCGGCCGTAACGTTCCCGCGCCCGGCGCTCCGGACGTGGTCACCGGCCGGGCGCGCTACACCTTCGACATCGACCTCGGTACCGCTGCCCTGCCCGGCCTGCTGCACATGAAGCTGCTGCGTTCGCCGCACGCCCACGCCCGGATCACCGCCATCGACACGCGCGCCGCGCTGCGCGTGCCCGGAGTGCACGCGGTTTTCACCCACCATGACGCGCCCGGCCGCCATTTCTCCACCGCCCAGCACGAGCACCCGGAGGACGACCCGTCCGACACCCGGCTCCTGGACGACACGGTGCGCCATGTGGGCCAGCGGGTCGCCGCGGTGGTCGCGGACAGTGAGGCGGCGGCGGAGGAGGGCTGCCGCCGGGTGGTGGTGACGTACGAGGTGCTGCCCGCGGTGCTGGACGCGGAGGAGGCCATGCGGCCGGGCGCCCCGGTCGTGCACGACAAGGGGGAGTGGGCGGGGATCGCGCGGCCCGGTGCCAATGTGGCGGGTGAGGTGCACGGGGAGACCGGTGACGTGGCGCGTGGGTTCGCGGCGGCCGATGTGGTGTACGAGGAGACCTTCCGAACGCAGCGGGCGCAGCACGCGAGCCTGGAGACGCACGGCGCGCTGGCGTACTTCGAGCCGGGGGAGAAGTCGGCGGGGCCGCAAGAGCGGCTGGTTGTCCGTACCAGTACTCAGGTGCCGTTTCTCGTGCGCCGTTCCCTCTGCGCGCTGCTGGACCTGCCGCCCGAGTCGGTACGCGTCGTCGCGGGGCGGGTCGGCGGTGCCTTCGGCGGCAAGCAGGAGCTCCTCGTCGAGGATGTCGTGGCGCTGGCGGCGCTGCGTACCGGGCGGCCGGTGAAGCTGGAGTTCACCCGCGAGGAGCAGTTCACAGGCGCTACCACTCGGCACCCGTTCACCGTACGGGTCAAGGTGGGGGCACGCCGGGACGGCACACTCACCGCGCTCCAGCTGTACGTGGTGTCCGACACCGGCGCGTACGGCAACCACGCCGGCAGCGTCCTGATGCACGGCTGCGGCGACGCCCTGGCCCTCTACCGCTGTCCCAACAAGAAGGCGGACGGTTTCGCCGCGTACACCCACACCGTCCCGGCCGGTGCCTTCCGCGGGTACGGGCTCGGGCAGGTCGTCTTCGCGCTGGAGAGCGCGCTGGACGAGCTGGCGCGGCAGCTGGGACTCGATCCGCTGGCGGTGCGGGAGCGCAATGTGGTGCGGCCCGGCGACGAGCTGGAGACGGTGGTCGGCGCGGAAAGCGACCTGCGTATCGGGAGTTACGGGCTGGACGCTTGCCTGGAGGTGCTGCGTGCGGCATCCGCGTCCCAAGGCGCCGGGGAGCCCGCCGCTCCGGACGGCTGGCTGGTGGGCGAGGGCAGTGCCCTGACGATGATCGCCGCAGGCGGGCCCGGCGGGCACTTCGCCGACGCCCGGATGACGCTGACCGCCGACGGCGCGTACGAACTGGCCGTCGGCACGACCGAATCCGGCAGCGGCGCCACCACGGCGCACCGCCAGCTCGCCGCCGCCGAACTGGGCATCGGCGAGGAGCGGATCACCGTACGGCAGGCCGACACCGATGCGGTCGGGCACGACACCGGGGTCTTCGGCTCGGCCGGGACCGTGGTGGCGGGCCGGGCCGTGGTGCGCGCGGCCCGGTCTCTGGCCGCGCTGATCCGGGAGCGGGCCACCCGTAACGGGCCTCTCACCGACCACGGGCCTCTCGCCGACCACGGCCCTCTCGCCGACCACGATCCTCTCACCAGCCACGGCCCCCTCACCGGCCACGGCCACGCCACCGGCACCCCCCGCACCGTCGCCTTCAACGCGCACTGGTTCCGTGTCGCGGTCGATCCGGACACCGGCGAGATCCGGATTCTGCGCAGCGTGCACGCGGCGGACGCGGGCACTGTGATCAATCCCATGCAGTGCCGGGGACAGATCGAGGGCGGGGTGGCCCAGGCCCTGGGATCGGCGCTGTCCGAGGACGTACGGCTGGACGGGCGCGGCCGGGTGCGTACCGCCGCGTTCCGCGAGTACCGGCTGCCCGCCTTCGCCGACGTGCCCCGTACCGAGGTACGGTGCACGCCGACCGCGGACACGATCGGTCCGGCGGGCGCGAAGTCCATGAGCGAGAGCCCCTTCAATCCGGTCGCGCCGGCCTTGGCCAACGCACTCCGCGATGCCACCGGGGTGCGCTTCACCCGGCTGCCGCTGACCCGGGACCGGGTGTGGCGGACCCTGGCCGGCGAGGCGTCCCGGAGGCCGTCGGACGGCCCGGGAAATTCGCATGGATAGGACGGCGTTTGCTGGGCAGGGGTGCGGGACGGTCCGGCGTGCGGAATAGGTGATGCGATGAACCCGTTACCGCAGCGGGACCGACAGCAGACCGGAACCGGAAGCAGGGAAGTACGCATGAGCACGGTAGAGCTCACCAAGGACAACTTCGACGACATCGTCTCCGGAAGCGATTTCGTCCTGATCGATTTCTGGGCCGAGTGGTGTGGTCCGTGCAAGCAGTTCGGCCCGGTCTTCGAGCGTTCGTCCGAGAAGAACGACGACCTGGTCTACGCCAAGGTGGACACCGAGGCGCAGCCCGAGCTGGCCGCCGCCTTCCAGATCCAGTCGATCCCGACGCTGATGATCGTCCGCGAGAACATCGCGGTGTTCTCGCAGCCGGGCGCGCTGCCGGAGGCCGCACTGGAGGACGTCATCGGCCAGGCCCGCAACCTGGACATGGACGAGGTGCGCGCCTCCGTGGAGGAGGCCCAGAAGCAGGACGGGCAGGCCGCCGGTGAATGATCTGCTCCTGATCCGCCACGGCGAGACGGAGTGGAGCAGGTCGGGGCAGCACACCAGCTGGACCGACCTGCCGCTCACCGCCCGCGGTGAGGAGCAGGCCCGCTCCCTGCGGCCGGTCCTGGCGGACCGGAAGATCGGCGCGGTGCTCAGCAGCCCGCTCCAGCGGGCCCGCCACACCGCCGAGCTGGCCGGACTCCCGGCCCCGCGGGTCGACGCCGATCTGAGCGAGTGGGACTACGGCGGGTACGAGGGCATCTCCACCGACGAGATCCACCGCACCCGCCCCGACTGGTTCCTGTTCACCGACGGCGTGGCCGCCGGGCCGCCGGAGCACCCGGGCGAGTCGCCCGAGCAGGTCGGCGCGCGTGCCGACCGGGTGCTGGCCCGTATCGAGGAGCTGCTGCGTACGGCCGACGGCGACGTGGTGCTGGTCGGCCACGGGCACTTCCAGCGCGTGCTGACGGCCCGTCGGCTGGGGCTGCCTGCCTCGGCGGGCGCGCTGTTCACCTTCGAGACGGGCACGGTGGGCGTACTCGGCGAGGAGCACGGGCGGCCCGCGGTGGTGGGCTGGAACACCCGGACGCTGTAGGCGGGGCGGGCGCGCCTTCGCACGTGCGCCCCCGAGGGCGCGCCCGGCGCGCCCGCTCAGGTCGCCATCGGATCGAGGTGCAGGGGCTCCACCTTGCCCTCGATCATGTCGCCCAGCCCCAGCACCGCGCAGGTGTCCGGCCGCTCCGCGATGTGCACCGGCATGGTCGTGGCCTGCCGGATCATCGACTGGAGGCCGGGGATCAGCGCGCTGCCGCCCGCCAGCATGATGCCGCGCTCGCCCAGGTCCGCCACCAGGTCCGGCGGGCAGCGGCGCAGCACCGACCCGATCCCGTCCAGGATGCCGGTCAGCGGTGAGGCGATGGCGCGCCGGACCGGCTCGGTCTCCACCATGACCGAGCGGGCCAGCCCGCTCACCACGTCCCGGCCGTGCACCTCGGTCGGGCCCGCCACCAGGTCGCCGTCGCCGGAGAGCATCAGGTGCAGCGGCCGTACGGACTGGCCCGGCAGCATCAGCTTGTGATGCAGCCTCAGGTGCTGCACCACCGCGTGGTCGATGGCGTTGCCGCCCACCGGGACGGTCTCCGCCGCGACGATCGAGCCGAGCGAGAGCACTGCGATCTGCGTGGTGCCCGCGCCGCACACCACGATCATGGTGGCTTCCGGCTGCTCCACCGGCAGATCGCAGCCGACCGCCGCCGCGACCAGGGTATCCACCATCTCCACCCGGCGGGCGCCGATCCCGTTCAGGGTCTCCACCGCGGCCCGCTGGGCCAGCGGTTCACTGCCGTACGGCAGGCAGATCGCGGCCCGCATGGTGGGTCTGCGCCGCCACGCCTTGCGCAGCTTGTCGTCCACCAGGTTGCGCAGCAGCCGCTGCGCCATGTCGATGTCCACGACGGTGCCGCCGGAGACCGGGCGCACCACGCGGATATGGTCCGGCGTGCGGCCGTCCATCACCTCCGCGTGGTCCCCGACGGCGATCAGCGCGCCGGTGCGGATGTTGACGGCCGCGACGGTCGGCTGGTTCACCACCACGCCCTGGTTCTTGACGTACATCCGGGTGCGGGCTTCGCCCAGGTCGACGGCGACCGAGCAACGGTGCAGCTGGGCCAGGCTGGCGGTCATGGAGGGGGCCTCCCCGAGGAGCGTTCGTCGGTACGGGACGAGCGGCCGTGGGAGGCCACTCGAAAGCCATCGTGTGCCGACGGGCCGTCAGGTGCGCGCTGGGAGGGTCCGGTTGGGGGACGCCCGTGGTCACGGTTCCTGGCCGCGGGGCTCCGGGGTGCCGTACGAGGCGTCCACGAGGCGGGTGCCGAGGTCGCGCAAGTAGGCGATCAGTTCCGGCGGTTCGTGCACCTCGAAGGGGACGCCGAGGAAGCCCAGCCGGTACGCGAGCCAGTCCAGCGCGTCACCGCCCGTCCGCAGCAGGCAGGAGCCCGGCGTGAGCGGTTCCAGGAGGCCGGTGCCGGCGGGGAGGCGGCGGGCGGCGTCCTCCAGGGGCGTGCACAGGGTGACCAGCGCCCGGTACCGGGCGCGATGGCTGACGATGGACTCGGCGACGAACGCGGCGGCGTCCGGGGTGGGCGGGCGCCGGTCCGGTACGCAGCGGGCACCGGTGGCCCGCGGCGCGCCGATCCGGTCGGCCCGGAAGGTACGCCAGTCGGCGCGGTCCAGGTCGTACGCGACCAGATACCACCGGCGATCCGCGCTGACCAGGCGATACGGCTCGGCGTGCCGCTTGCTGGGGGCGCCGTCCGCCGCGGCGTACGCGAAGCGGACCCGCTCGCGGCGGCGGCACGCGGTGGCCAGGGCGGTCAGTACGGCGGGGTCGGTGACCGGGGCGTCGCCGCCGCCGGTGAGCAGGCCGTACAGCGGGACGGTGGCCTCCTGGAGGGCGGTCACCCGGTCCCGCAGCCGGGCGGGCAGCACCTGCTCCAGCTTGGCCAGGGCCCGTACGGAGGTCTCCGCCACGTCGGCGAGCGTGCCGCCCGCTGCGGCGTGCAGGCCGACCGCGATGGCGACGGCCTCCTCGTCGTCCAGGAGGAGCGGCGGCATGGCGGTGCCGGAGGCGAGGCGGTAGCCGCCGATGGCGCCGAGGGCCGCGTCCACGGGATAGCCCAGGCCGCGCAGCCGGTCGATGTCGCGGCGGACCGTGCGGGGGCTGACGCCCAGCCGGTCGGCCAGCTCGGTGCCGGTCCGCTCGCGGCCGGTCTGCAGCAGCGTGAGGAGCTTCAGGAGGCGGGCCGGGGTGTCGCTCATGCCGTCCAGGGTGCCGCAGAAAGCGGCCGGGTTCTGACCTAATTCGTTCCTAGCGTGGCCGGTATGGGAGCAGAGCACGCCGACCGAAGCACGAGTACCGCCGGCGCTACTGGCACCGCCGACACCACGGCCACCACAGGGATCGACTGCATCACCATCACCGGAGCTCGCGAGCACAACCTCAAGGACGTGGACATCCGGATCCCCAAGGGGCGGATCACGGTCTTCACCGGGGTGTCCGGTTCGGGGAAGTCCTCGGTGGTCTTCGACACCGTGGCGGTGGAGTCGCAGCGCCAGCTGAACGAGACCTACACCTGGTACGTACGCAACCAGCTGCCCAAACACGAACGGCCCAAGGCCGACACCATCGAGCGACTCACCCCGGCGATCGTCGTGGACCAGCGGCCCGTCGGGGGCGGCGCCCGCTCCACCGTCGGCACGATGACCGACATCCACGCCGTCCTGCGGGTGCTGTTCTCGCGCTGCGGCACACCGTCCGCCGGCGAGGCCACCGCGTACTCCTTCAACGACCCCGCCGGAATGTGCCCCGAGTGCGCCGGGCTGGGCCGTACCACCCGTATCGACCTGGACCGGTTCCTGGACACCGGCCGCTCCCTCAACGAGGGCGCGATCCGCTTCCCGCCGCTCGCCGTCGGCACCGCGGGCTGGCAGATCTACGCCACCTCGGGCCTCTTCGACCCGGACGAGCCGCTGGACCGGTACGGGCCCGAGGAGTGGGACCTGCTGCTGTACGGCAAGGGCTTCAAGGTCAAGCGCGGTGAGCGCGCCTACAACAACACGTACGAGGGACTGGTCGAGCACTTCGACCGGCGGTACGTGAAGCGGGGTCTGGAGGCGCTCCCCGAGAAGACCAGGGAGATGGTGCGCGCCTTCGTCAAGGACGGCACCTGCCCGCGGTGCCGGGGCGGCCGGCTGACCGAGGCGGCGCTGAAGTCGCAGGTCGCCGGGCTGACCATTGCCGAGATGGCAGCCCTGGAGGTCACCGAGCTGAGCGCGGTCCTCCGGGGCATCGACCCGGCCGACGACCCGGTCGGCGCGGTCATCGCGGCCCGGGCCGTCACCGCGCTGGACCGGCTGACGGACATCGGCCTCGGCTACCTCAGCCTCGACCGGCCGACCGACACGCTGTCCGGAGGTGAGGGGCAGCGGCTGAAGACGGTGCGCCACCTCGGCAGCAGCCTGACGGGCATGACGTACATCTTCGACGAGCCGAGCACCGGGCTGCACCCCAGCGACGTGCGACGGCTCAACGACCTGCTGATACGGCTGCGCGACAAGGGCAACACCGTGCTCGTCGTGGAGCACGACCGGGACGTGATCGCCATCGCCGACCATGTGGTGGACATGGGCCCGGGAGCCGGGACACAGGGTGGCGAGGTGGTCTTCGCAGGGACGGTGCGCGGGCTGGCGGCGGCCGACACGCCGACGGGTCGGGGGCTGCGCCGGGTGACGGGCGTGAAGGAGGACCCCCGTACGCCCGGCGGCTGGCTGACCGTACGGGACGTGACGCTGCACAACCTGAAAGGCGTGGACTTCTCCGTACCCACCGGGGTGCTCACGGTGGTCACGGGCGTGGCGGGCTCCGGCAAGAGCACGCTGGTGTCCGGGGCGTTCGTGGGCGCGCATCCGGAGGCGGTCGTGGTGGACCAGTCGGCGATCGGGGTGTCCGCGCGGTCCACACCGGCCACGTACCTCGGAGTGATGGACGCGGTACGGACACTGTTCGCGCGGGCGAACGGCGTGCGGGCGGGGCTGTTCAGCTTCAACTCGGCCGGGGCGTGCGAAGTGTGCCGGGGGCGCGGGGAGATCCACACGGACCTGGCGTACCTCGATCCGGTGACCACGACCTGTGAGGCGTGCCGGGGGCGGCGCTTCAAGGACGAGGTGCTCGGGCTGACCCTGGGCGGCCGGTCGATAGCGGACGTATTGGAGATGACGGGGACGGAGGCGAGGGAGTTCTTCAGTGGCGCGGGCGGTGCCGGGCCGGTGGCCGACGCCGCAGAAGTGCTCACGATGGTGCGCAAGTTGGGTGCACTGGTCGAGGTCGGGCTCGGCTATCTGACGCTCGGGCAGTCGGTGTCGTCCCTGTCCGGCGGCGAGCGGCAGCGGCTCAAGCTGGCCACCCGGCTGCACCGTACGGGGAGCCTGTACGTGCTGGACGAGCCGACGACCGGGCTGCACATGGCCGATGTCGACGGGCTGCTGGACCTGCTGGACCGGCTGGTGGACGGCGGCAACACCGTCCTGGTGATCGAGCACGACCTGGACGTGGTGAAGCGGGCGGACTGGGTGGTCGACCTGGGGCCCGGCGGCGGCCGGCGGGGCGGGGAGATCGTGTTCGCCGGGACGCCGCGCGAACTGGTGGCCGCGCGCGGCTCGGCGACCGCCGCATGCCTGCGGGCCTCACTGCGTGGGACGCTACTCGATGGTGCGCTGTAGCAGGCCCCACGTGAACTCCGCGACGGTGGCGCGCCGTTCGCCCTGCGCGTCGGGCGCGGTGAAGGCGAGCCGCCAGCGGGTGGGGGCGGTGCCCTCCATGGGGCGGGCCGGGGCGAAGGCGCGGGCCACCTCGTCGACCGTGCAGGACCAGGGGACGAGGTCGTCGGTCGTGCGCAGGTCGGGGCCGGGGGCGCCCGGCGCCCGGACGAGCCACGCGTTCCACGCGGTGCCCTGCGGGCCGGTCAGCACCTCGAAGCGCAGGTCGGGCCAGAGCGGTACGGGCCAGGTCAGCGCCTCGCAGGTCAGGTCGCCGATACGGCGGGTGGTGACGGACTCGGGGCGGCCGAGCAGCGAGCGGTAGCGTCCCACCGCGCCGCGTGAGCGCGGCGAGTGGGCCCATGCCTGCCAGCGGCGGTTGGCCTCCCGCAGGTCCGCACGCGAGGCGCCGAGCGTACGCAGCGCGTCCTCGACCAGGCCGGGCTGGTGGTCGGCCATCCGGCGCAGCAGGACGAGCTGGAAGGCGAGGGGGCCGTCGGTGGGTGCGTCCGGGCTGTTGTCGGGGCCGCCGCCGGATGCGTTGACGGGGTCGCCGGATGCGTCGCCGGGGCCGTTGGGGCTGTTGCCGGGGCGGTCGCCGGGTCCGCTGCCGGGGCCGTCGCCGGGTCCGTCGGAAGATCCGTTGTCAGTGGTCGGGTCCATGATGGACATGGTCGCGGATCCGGCGGGGCCGACGGGTGCGGACGGGGCTTGCCAGGACTCGCGGCGGCTCGTCACGGCTCGTCGGACGGCCGTTCGTCCGGGGGGAGGCGGCGCAGGATGGCTTCGTGTTCGGTTTCGGTGACCTGTTCACCGGAGGAGGGGAGGAGCTGCGGGATGGTGTCGATGATCGGGTAACGGCGGCGCAGGCGGGGGTTGTAGAGCACGTCGTCCGGCAGGAGCAGGGACAGCGGCCCCTTGTCGATCGGACAGACGAGGATCTTCAGCAGCGGGTCGTCGGGTTTCACGGGTCGGCTCCTTGGGAGGGGGCGGAGGGCTCCGGCTCCGAGGCCGGGTGTTGTTCCGGGGGCGGCGCCGAGGCGTCGGTGTCCTGGCGGGGCAGGGCGAGCAGGACGAGTACGGCCATCGCGGTGCCGCCCAGGCGCAGCGCCAGGCGCAGGGGGTCGGCGGGCAGCGGCTCGCCGAAGGCGACGGTGCCGCAGGCGGCCGTGAACACACAGGTGACGGTGGTGCACACGGGGACGATCAAGGAGGCACGGCAGCGCTGGAGCGCGGTCTGCGACAGCACCAGGCCGACCGCGCCGGTGAAGAGCAGCAGATACGGATACGGGGAGGTGAACAGGGCACGGACGGCGCCCGCCGGGTCGCGCGCGTCCAGCAGTCCGGAGACGCCCTTGATGGCGAGCGAGCTGACGCCGTAGAGCAGGCCGACGGCCACACCGTAGGGGACGCCCGAGGACGGCTGCCGGTGGCGGCGCTTGGCGCGCCGCTCGGCGGAGCCGTACAGCCACAGGCCCGCAGCCAGCGAGGGCAGGGCGATGGCCAGCAGGGTGCCGGTGGGGGCGGTGCGGGTGACCGTGCTCGCGCCGCTGCCCTGGAGCGATCCGACGACCATGCCCAGCGCGAGCAGGATCGCCAGGATGCCGCGCCGCTCCCGGCCGCTGGTGCGCTCGCCGAGGAAGACGGAGGACAGGAGGAGCAGCAGGACCAGTCCGGAGACGAAGATGCCCTGCGCGGCGGCGATGGGGAGGGTGCGGTAGACCGCGAGCTGGGCGGCGAAGCCGGCGGCGAGGGCCAGCGAGCCGCCGAGCCACAGCGGGCTGCTCAGCAGGTGGCGGACCAGCCGGGCGGGCTGCCGGGTGCTGAGCGCGGGCAGCCCGGACAGGGCGCGCTTCTCCAGCACGAAGCCGGTGCTGTACAGGACGTTGGCGAGCAGCGCGGACGCCACGCCCCACCACAGCATCGCCCTACTCCCTTCTCCGGCGGGCATGGACGAGCAGGATGGAGGCCAGTGACGGCAGGTGGCAGGCGGCGCGGTCCACAGGCCGCAGCGGACGCGGCACGTCGTGGTACGGCGCGCCCGCGATCCGTACGACCTCGAAGCCGCAGGCCGCCAGGAAGCCGCGCAGCGCGCGGGCGGTGTAGAGGCGCAGATGGCCGACGACCTGGGTGCCGGGCCGGCCGTGGATGCCTCGCATGCTCACCTCCGAGAAGACGGGCTGGACCCCCGCGAGCAGCAGCCCGCGGTTGTACCAGGCGGCGAGATTGGGGGTGGAGAGCATCAGGTGACCTCCGGGACGCAGCACCCGGCGCAGTTCGTCCAGGGCCGCGTCGGGGTCGACGAGGTGCTCGATGACCTCGCTGAAGAGCACGGCGTCGGCGGCGCCGTCCGCGAACGGCAGCCCGGCATTGCCCAGTTCACCGCGCACGACGTACGGGATGCGGGCCGCGGCGCGGCACAGCGCGTCCTGCGACCAGTCGACGCCGACGATGCGGTGACCGGGCAGGGCGGCGGACGCGGTGGCGGCGGCGCTTCCGTCACCGCAGCCGATGTCCAGAACGGTGCCCGGGCGCGCCCCGGCGCGTACCGGCCCCAGGGCACGGGCCAGCATCAGCGCCTGCCGCCGGCTGCGCTCGGCACCGGACGCGACGGGCACGGCGGGGTTCTCGTAGAACTCCCGCAGGCCGTCCGGACGGGCCGGTGCGGCACGGCCCTTCGGGGCAATGGCCGACCACCGGGTCATGGCGCGCCTCCCGCGGCCTCGGGCGACCGCGAAGTGGCCGCGGGTGATCGGGCGAAGGGGGCGCCCAGGCGAGTGCCGGCCGCGTCGTCGAACTCCCGCAGACCGCCCGGTGGAGGCTGCGCGGCGCGGCTCTCCGGGATGGCGGTCGGCTGTCGGTTCACGGCTGGTTTCCTTGCCGTCGGGCGTCTTCCTCGGCTCGCGGTGCGTCCCCTTCGGCCTCCGGTGACCACGATGTGGCCGCGAGGGTCCGGGCGAAGAGGGTGCCCAGGCGGGTACCGGCCGCGTCGTCGAGGAGTGCGTGTGACCAGCGCAGCGCGAGTTGGATGCGGCCGCCGACGGAGACGGTGGTGACGGTCAGGCCGCGTGGTGTCCGGGCCGGGGCCGAGAACCATACGGCGGTGGGCCGGCCCGCGTCGCCGAAGTCGAGGGGGTAGGGGATGCGGCCGATGTTGGAGAGCAGTGTGGTGGAGGCCAGGGGCGCGGCGGCCGTACGCAGCGCCCGCGTCAGCGCGCCGCGCAGTCCGACCGGCAGCACGGGGGCAGTCAACAGGGTCGCGCCAAGCCCGAGTTGAGAGCCCGGTGCGGACTTCAGGGAGCGGGTGCGGGCGGCGGTGCGCCGCAGCAGCCGGGCGACCGCTGCGGGGTCGGGCGGGTCGGCCGTGAGCAGTTCGGCGTCCTGCCGCTCCTCCGGCCCGAAGCCGACCGAGACCAGGCGGGTGCCGTTGCCGATGGGCATGTCCGTGCCGCGCGGGCGGTCGTCCACCGGCATCGTGACGACGACGGGGGCGCTCGGCCGCCCGTGGAGGCGGTTCCAGCGGGCCACCATCAGGCAGGTGGCGACGAGGAGTTGATCGTTGACGGTGTAGGCGGCGACGCCGTTGGTGCGGGGCGGGCGGGCCGGGACCGGCAGTTCGGTGATGAGCATGCCGTTGCCGGTGGTGTGCCGGGCGCCGCCCCGCCTGACCGCGCGGGGCCCGCGGTCCCCGGCGATCCGTACGGGCCGGGCCAGCCGGTGCCCGCCGAGCGGCGGCGCTGTGTCCTGCGGCCCGTCGGCCGCGGCGGGCCCGGCCGCGCGTACGGGCGGCGGCGCGGGGGAGTTGTCGGCGCCGCCGTAGAGCTGGGCGGCGGTGGCCAGCACCCGCATGCAGGCCGGGCCGTCGAGGGCCGTGTGGTTGATGGTGATGAGCAGAACGGTTCCGCCACTGTCACCGCTCTCCTCGGCCCCACGGTCGATGACCTCCAGCCGCACTGGCGGCGACGCATCCAGCGGCGGCAGCTCGGTCAGTGCCCGCCCCCTGGCCAGGTCGAGCGCGTCCGGGCCGGGCGGCGGGAAGACGACCGGGTCCGCGTCCGGGACGCCGGTCAGCTCCCACTCGTACCGCCGCTGCCACCACCGGTACGGGGCCTGGCGCATCAGGATGCGGGGGTGCCGGCACAGCGCTTCCCGGAACGCCGCCCGCAGCCGGCCGGGGTCCGGCTTCCCGGGCAGGTGCACCTCGATGTGCACGGTTTCCGGTTCGTCGGCCGTGAGGCAGTGCCGGGTGATCTCGTCCACCACCGGGAACGGGATGCGCTGTACGGTCCGTTCCGCCGCCCCGGGTGGCCCGTTCCCGGCCGGTTCCTGCCGTGCGGGCTGGAGTGCGGTCATCGGGTGGGTTCCTCCCCAGGTCGGTTCGAAGGGGCTGTCGGGTCTGATGAAGCTGGCGGGTCTGATGGGGCTGGCCGTTCTGATGGGGCCGGTGGCGCGGCGTCCGGCGAGGCGGTATCCGGTGGCGCGGCGTCCGACGGTGCGACATCCGGCGATTCGCCGTCCGACCCCCCGGTACGCCGCCGTCGGCGCGGCAACGGCGGCAGGGTTCTCCGCTTCCGCGTACCCGCCTCCCTCTCCCGGGCCTCCGACTCCCCCTCCCGGGATGCCGCCTCCCCCTCCCGGCCCCCCGCATCCGGCTCCGCCACCAGCGACTCCCCACCCGCACTCGCCCCCGCGCCCGCCCCCACCGGCGCCGCGGCCACAGCCGGTCCCCCCTCCGGCTCCGCCCCCGCCCCCGCACGCACCCCACGCCGCACCTTCCCGGCAGGCACCGTCACCACCGCCGCCACCAGCCCCAACAGGGCCAGCCCCTGGGCAACAGCGCTGAACGGCCCGTCACCGTCGGCAGGGGACTCGCCTGCGCCGAGGGCCGCCGTGATTCCGGCCCCCAGCATGGCCAGCAGCGCCAGCGGTACGAGCAGCCCGTGGCGGAACCGGGCCACCAGGGCCAGCAGCGGCACGATCACCGCGTACGGCCCGGAGGCGAGGGCCACGACCACGGTGAGGGCGACGACTCCCAGCACCCAGGACGGCGCGGGCGGGGCCTGCGGCTCCGGTGGGGTGCGCCGTGTCCGGCGTACCAGGGCGGAGCCGATGAGCAGCGCGATGCCGAGCGCGCCGCCGAACAGCCCCAGGTCGTACGTGGTGGACGGCGCGTACGTCAGCCGCACCATGCCGCTTTCGCCCGCCGGGATCAGGAATCCCTGCTGCCATCCGTCGAGGCGCACGGGCGACAGTTCGCGCCCGTTGAGCGTCGCGCGCCACCCGGCGTTGGCGTTCTCGTACGTCTGGAGGTAGGCGGCCCCGCCCGCGCTCACCTGGACCGTGCGGCGGTCGCCCGCCCAGTCCCGCGCGGTGACGGTCCGCCGTTCGGTGGCGGGCGCGGGGGCGCTGCCCCGGCTGAGGGTGACGTCCGTCAGCGCCAGCGGGCCCTGGTCGCCGGCTTCCACCCGGTGCTGTCCGGACGGCAGGTCCAGCCGTCCGTCGCGTGCCTCGCCCGCGCACAGTTCGACCTTGACCGGTCGGCGTTCGGTCAGATCACGTACGGAACCGGACGCCTTGGTGGCGTGCAGTGTGCCGTCCACGGCGAGCGGCGGTCCCTGGCCGCAGGCGAGCGAGAACCGCTCGCCCGCGGAGGGCGGCGGCGTCCGCAGGTCGTCCAGGGCGGGGATGTAGACCTCGCTCAGGCCGACGGGCAGTTGCAGGGCCTCGCCCACCACCGGGTTGTGGACGGTGAGGTCCTTGACCTTGCTGATGGTGATGTCGAGCTGGTCGGTGGTGATGGGGTCGAAGCGGGCCCAGCCGTTCTCGTCCACCCCGGTGGTCGCCGCCCCGTCGGGCGAGTTGATGAGGATTTCTTCGGGGCGGGTGGAAACGCCGCCCGCCGCGGCGAGCACGATCCGGTCGATGCTGCGCTTGCCGGGCCAGCGCAGGTGCAGTGTCGCTTTGTCGCCAGCGATCCAGGCGGTGGTCAGGTCGCCGTCGACCAGGTTGCGGGGGCTGAGCTGAGGGCCGGAGCCGAAGGCGGTGGAGTCGGCGGTCGCCGTGATCCGGTTCTTCTTTCCGGGCGTCACCCGGTCCAGCAGCTGGTCGAGTTCGGGGCCCGGTACGGCCACCGCCCGGCCGGAGACCTGGTACGACCCGCCCGTACCGGTACGGAACTGCCGGTGCAGACCCACCTCGGCGGAGACCGGCGACAGGCCGCCGGGGTCGCTGCCGCGGTGCAGCGAGTACGTGGCGGCCGGGGACGTCGACTTCTCGGCGTCCGCCGGGAGTTGCAGCAGCCGGGTGACCTGCACGCCCGGGATGGACACCTCGGAGAAGCCCGCGCCGGACAGCCCGGCGCGCGGCGTCTGCGACGCGGTGATGGTGATCTTCAGCCACTTCGCGGTGCCGCCCGGTGCCCAGATCCGCTGCTTCTGGCCGTTGGTCAGCAGCGGGGTGGCCACACTGCCCCGGTCGGTCTGGACGAGCACGGAGGTCGGCGCCGCGCGCATCCCGTCGCCGGGCAGCGGCGTCAGCGAGATCGTGGACGGTATGTACGTGGGCCGGGTGAAGCCGATGCGCAGCCACTGGCCCACCGGATTGCCCGCGCTGCCCTCCGCCCAGCCCGTCTTCGGATCGCCGTCGAAGGCGTGCACCGGGTCGTACTGCGGCAGGTGGAAGAGCCAGTTGCCGCTGCTGGACGCGGTGACGGAGGCGGCGCCGCGCAGCACCCCGGTGGTCTGGTGCGCGATGCCCTCGGTCGGCAGGATCTGCCGGGGCTCGCGCCCGGGATCCTGCAGGCTGTCCGGGTGATTTCGCTCGCCGGGCGTGTACGTGTAGGACGTGTTGGAGTTGACCAGCCCGAACCGGGTGTCGGCACGGCGCAGCCCGTCGCCGGTCAGCTGGAGCGGCGGGGTGCCGACGCCCGGGTGGTTGTCGCCGGTCAGCACGGCCGGACGGTGCCGCAGCGTGGGGTCGGCGGACAGCGGGAGCAGCGCCTCCGGCCCCCCGCTGACCTGCGCTGTGTCGGCGACCGGCAGGGCGGTGACCGGGCCGGGCCGCGGGGTGCCCACCGGTTCGTAGATCTCCACGGAGCGCTGGCGCGGGTAGAGGCCCTGGATCTGCACCGGCGTGCCGGGGGCGATCTTCCCGTCGGTGGTCGGTGCCCCGAAGGCGGCCACTTTCCGGTAACCGGACGCCTCCAGGGTGCGTTTGACGGTCTGCGTCGGCACGTATCCGATCTGGTCGGGGTCGAGATCGTTGCGTACGACCACGTCGTACAGCCCCGCCCGGCCCAGGAAGTCGCGCAGCCCCGGCACCTCCGAGCCGGACATCAGGGCCTGCTCGACGGCGTCCAGCGCACGCCGCACGCCCGGCGTGCCGAACGGCACGAAGTCCCGCTGCGCCCAGCGGGATGCGGCCAGCACGTCCAGGGGGTGGTCGATGGGGGAGCCCCACGTGTAGATGCCGTGCGCGGTGGCGGGGACGACGAGGGCGCGGTTGTCGGGGGTGTTCGCCTTGAGCCAGTCGGCGGTGCGCTCCCAGGCGGACGGCAGCTTCTTGAAGGCGCCCGGCTGGAGGACGGTGCCGTTGAGGTACGGAAGGGCCAGGGCGGGGAGCGTCAGCAACGCGACCAGTAGGGGCACGTATTGCCGCCCCGGTACGCGCCGGGTGCCGCGCCGTTCGGCGGCCACGCCGAGAATGTGGGCGAGGCCGTAGGCGAGCGCCAGGGCCAGGCCGGGCTGGAACTTGTAGATGTTGCGGAACGGCCGCAGCCAGCCGTCCAGCCAGTCCTGCCACAGCCCGTGGAACGGGCCACCCAGCGAACCGGCGTACCCGGTCAGGCAGATACCGGCCACCACCAGCACGGTCAGCAGCAGCCAGCGCCGCTCCGGCACGTCCCGGCGGGCCAGCCCGGCCAGGCCCAGCGCGGCGGCCAGCGCTGTTCCGAGGACCGCGCCGGCCCCGGCCACCAGGGTCCAGCCGGCGGGCAGCCACGGTTCGCCGAAGTTCAGGTAGCCGACCCAGTTGCCGGCGCCGCGCAGCAACTCGGTCGCCGACATGGTGCCGGTGGTGGTGGTCGCCTGCTCGATGTACGGCATGAAGTTCTCGCCGTACACCCCGAGCAGCAGCAGCGGCACCGCCCACCACGCGGTCGCCAGGACGACGCCGGGAATCCACCACACCAGCAGTGACCTGCGCCGGGGCCCGGTGCGCGAGAGCACGTACAGCAGGACGGGCAGCAGCGAGGCCAGTGTCGAGGCCGCGTTGACGCCGCCCATGAAGGGGATGAGCAGCGCGGAGCGGGTGGCGGCCAGGCGGGCCGGGGTGCGGTGGCTGGTGAGCGGCAGCAGGACCCACGGCAGCAGCGCGCCGGGCAGCGCCGCGGCGGACGTGGAGCCGATGAGCATGGTGAAGGTCGGCCACAGCGCGTACGCGGCGGCGGCGAGCAGCCGGGACGGCGGGGAGCCGACGCGCAGCCGCTCGGCCAGCCGCAGCGCGCCCCAGAACGCGGTGGTGACGATCAGCGACATCCACAGCCGCTCGGCGATCCACACCGGCAGGTGCACCAGGTCGGCGAGGGCGTAGTACGGCAGGGACGGGAAGGCGTAGCCGACGTACTGGTCCGTGATGCCGCCGAAGCCCGCCCGGTCGTGCCACAGCTGCCCCAGATCGCTCAGGAACTTCCAGGGGTCGGTGGTCACGCCCAGCTTGGTCTCGAAGGTCATCTTCCCGAAGGAGGGCACCAGGAAGAGCACGAAGGCCAGGGCCCAGAACGCCAGCAGCCAGCGCCGGGACCGGGGCGGTCCGGGCGGCGGCGCGCCCGGCGCGGCCGCCGGGGTGCCGCCGGCGTCAGGCGAACCCGGTGAGCTGGACACGAGCGTCTGGGTCATGGCAACCGCCGCAGGATGAGAAGGAGGTTCCAGGTGGCCACTTCCCGGACGACCGGCAGGCGCGGGATCGTTTCGGCGAGGAACGGCGCGTACCGGGAGCGGGCCGTCACGATCCGTACGTCGTCGCGGGAGCGGATGTGCCGAAGGGTCGGGCCGACGTGCAGGGCGAAGAGGTTCTCGCCCAGGGTGTGTTTTGCGGTCCGGCCGGTGCGCCACCGGTAGAGCGTGCGGGCCCGCCCGGCGCCCAGGTAATGCCAGGGTGCCGTCTCGTGTCCACCCCACGGGGAGAGCCAGTTGGTGAACGAGAGGTAGATCAGGCCACCGGGCCTGGTGACCCGCACCAGTTCGCTCAGGAAGGTGCGCGGGTCCGCCACGTGCTCCAGGACGTTGGACGAGAAGCACACGTCGGCGGCGCCGTCGGCCAGCGGGAGGAGGTAGCCGTCGGCGAGCACCGCGCCCGCGGGGATGCGCCCGCGGGCGGTCAGCTCGCGCCGGTCCGGCTCGAAGAGGTAGCTCTGCGCGCCGCGGCGCCGGAACTCCTCGGTGAAGTGCCCGCTGCCACCGCCGATGTCCGCGACGACGCGGCCTTCCAGCGGCTCGTACCGTTCGATCTGGTCGGCGGCGTCCCGCGCCAGCAGGCCGTAACAGTGCTCGGGGTCGTGCTGTTCGCGCAGGAAGGCGCGGAAAAGGGTGAGTGATCTGCGCAGGGAAGGGTCCCGCACCTCAGCATCACCGCCCGGCGGGGCGGTCGAGGTGGGCCCGGTCGTACGACTCGGCCGCCACCGCGCGGAAGCTGCGCACCGTGGCGCTCCACCGGAACCGGGCGGCCCGGCGCGCGGCGGCGGCGCCCAGGGCGTGCCGGCGCGCGCCGCTGAGCGCGAGCGTGCACCAGTGCGCGGCGAAGGAACTCTCGCCGCGCGCCAGCAGCCCGGTCGTTCCGTCGTCCACCGAGTCGCGCAGGCCCGGGATGTCGAAGCCGACCGTCGGGGTGTGCCGGGCGGCGGCCTCCATGACCACCAGGCCCCAGCCCTCGACCAGCGACGGATGCAGCAACAGCCAGGCGCGGCACAGCAGTTCGTGCTTGTCCTGCTCGCTGATCCGGCCGGTGAAGTGCACGCCGGGCCCGGCCATGGCTGCCAGCCGGGCGCGCTCCGGGCCGTCCCCGACGATCACCAGCCGGCCGCCGGTGACCGGCCGCACCCGCTCCCACAGGCGCAGCAGCAGATCGACGCGCTTGTACTCGACCAGCCGGCCCATGGCCAGGAACAGCGGCTCGGGCGACTCCGGGAGCAGCGGCCCCGGCTCCGCCACGCCGTTGTGCACCAGCCGGATACGGTCGCGTGCCACGCCGAGCCCGCGCAGCGCGGCGGCGGTCGAGCCGGACACCGCGACCATGAGGTTGCCGCGGTGGGCGCCGGCCAGCGCCCAGTGCTCCAGGCGGCGGCCGAGCCGGGCGGCGGGCGCCGGGTAGCGCAGGCCCCACAGGTCCGTGTGGACGTGGTTGACCAGGCACAGCGTCGGGCCGCGGTGCCACAGGGGAGCCAGGTACGGCATGCCGTTGCAGACCTCGACCAGCAGGTCGCAGGGGCCGACACGGCGGGCGAGCCGGCGGCGGACGCGCAGGAAGTGCCCGGCGTCGCCGCCGGCCGAGACCACGCGGTAGCCATGGTCGGCCGCGGGGCCGCCACACAGCAGGGTGACCTCGTGGCCGTGCGCGGTCAGGCCCTCGGCGATGCGGTCGACGAGCAGTTCGGAGCCGCCGGCGGCAGGGTTGCCGAGGTCGCGGCGGGCGAGGAAGACGATGCGGTGGGGGAGTGCGGGGGTGTGGTGTGCGGACGGGGCGGGTGGTGCCGCGGCAGCGGGGGGTGCCGGTGGTGCGGGCGGTGCGGAACGTGCTGGTGCGGGCGGTGCCGGACGTGCGAGCGGTGCGGCGGACGAGGACGGTCGTACGTGCTGGGGCATGTGCGCTCCAACTCGTCTCAGGGTGCGGTACCAGTGGTGTGGGGGGATGTACTGCGTACTGAGCCGTGCGGACCTGCCGGCCGTGGGACAGCGTCGTGGGACATCGGTGGGTGAGCTGGATAGTTTTCGCCGCCCTGTTCGATGCGGCTACTCACCGGGATGACAATTTCCGCGCCTCTTCGACCTGACGCCTCATCACTTCGCGCAGGATCAGCTGAACCGCCGCCTCCCCCGCACCACCAGCACCACGCCGAAGAGCGTCAATCCGCCGCCCGCCACCGCCGCCACGACCGGCGCCGTCTCGCCGACCCGCGCCAGCTTGGTGCTGTCCGCGTCCGCCAGCGCCACCTGCCTGCGCTGCGTCGCCGGGGTGAACTCCAGGCCGTCGCCGCGCAGCAGGGTCACCGCGTCGGTCTGCGCGCCGGGGGCCCGCAGCGTCTTGTGCGGGGAGATGGACGCGTTGATGATCCGGCCGGTACGCCGGTCGACGACCAGCTCGATACGTTGGTTCGCGTACCACTCCTCGGCCTGGACCTGGCCCTGCGCCGGCCGTCCCACCAGCCGCCCCGGCACCTGCCGGCTGCCCGTCCTGGTGGGCTCGACGGTCCCGGTGAAGCGGTAGCCCTCGTACCCCTGCACCCGCGTGACGCCCGCGAAGCGGAGCGGGACCGCGGCGCCCAGCGTGTTGTCCCACCAGCGGTAGGTCCGGCGCTGCACGTCGAAGGGGAACTTCAGGTACGCCTCACCCTCGAAGCGGGTCGGCGCCTCCTCGCAGCAGTGCACCGGGGCGTTGGTGCGCCGGTCGGTCACCCAGCGCTCGACCGTCCACTGGAACGCCTTGCGCGGGTCCCGCAGCTCCAGCGTCACCGGTGTGTCCACGGTCGTGGACACGTCCCACACGGCCCGCCCGCTGCGCTCGCTCTCCGCCACGTCGCCCAGCACATGCCGGGTGATGGTGATCTTCTGCTGGTTCCTGGTGCGCAGGGCCCCGGTGTCGAAGTAGCTGCCGGTACCGGTGAAGACGGTGGTCACATCGACGTCCACCGGGGTGCGCTGGGCGCGCGGCGCCACGTACCAGGCGAGCATCGGCGCGAGCACCAGCAGGAAGACGCCGAGTCCCAGCAGGACCAGGGAAAAGGGCGAGGCGGTCTTACGCATACGAGCACTCCTGAGGGCGGCGGGGGCAGTGCGCGTGCGGCGTGGCGGTGGTCCGGGTGAACGGGCGGGAACCGTAGGCGACTGCTTGACATGCCGTCAATGCCCCCACACACTCGGCAGGCACCGCGGCCGTCCGCGGACCGGGCCGGACCGGTGCGCCGCGCCACCCTCGACGTACCCGCCACGAAGGGGCCCGCCGCGCCATGCACAGACTGCTCGCCGCCGTACTGACCTCGCTGGCCGCCGCCGCCCTCGCCGTGGGCGCCGCCCTCGGCATCGTCGCCGCCCTCGACGCCACGCCGGAGCAGCCGAACGTGCCCCTGGTGACCTTCGGCCGGACGCCGTAGAGGAGGGCGCAGGCGTGGTGGAGACCGTCCGCTCGGCGTGGCGCGACGTACCCCCGGCGCAGGTACGGGAGTTCGCCGCCCGCGCCCTCGACGAGGTCCCGGCGCTCGCCCAGCGCATTCTGGCCGAGATCCGCCGCGAGTATCCGCAGCTCCCGCTCGCCCTGGACGAGTACGGCGAGCCGCGCGCCCTGACCGGAATCCGGCAGTCCCTGGAGTACTTCGTCCAGCACATGTCCGCCGGCCTGGACCTGCCGCACGTCCACCCGCGGATCTTCCAAGAGTTCGGCCGCGGCGCGGGCATCCAGGGGCGCAGCCTGGACGCCCTCCAGGCGATCTACCGGCTGGGCGTACGGCTGGCCTGGCGGCGCCTGGCCGAGATCGGCCAGCAGGTGGCGATCCCGGCCCCCGCCATGTACGAACTGGCCGAATCCGGCTTCGAGTACCTGGACGGGCTGGTGGCCGAATCCGTACGCGGCTTCGCCGAGGCGGCGGCCCGCCAGGCGGGCGAGCGGCTGCGGCACCAACGGCGCCTCATGGACCAGCTGTTCGCCGCCGGTACCCGCGCGCACACGGCGTCCGCGCTCACCGACCGCGCCGCCCGCATCGGCTGGGCACTGCCCGGACAGGTCGCGGTTGCCGTACTGCTGCGCCCGGCCCGCGAATCCGTCGCCCCCGCCGTCGGTACGGACGTCCTGCTGGACATGGAGTGCGAGCGGCCCCGCATGGTGGTGCCGGAACCGGACGCCGCCGGGCGCCGGGAGCTGCTCCAGCGCGCTACGGCCGGGTGGTCGGGCGCGCTCGGCCCGGCCGTACCCCTGGCCGACGCGGCCAAGTCCCTGCGCTGGGCGAGCGCCGCCGTCGACCTGATGGAGCGCGGCCTGCTGCCCGCCGGGCAGCTGCTGCACTGCACCGAGCACACCGAGGCGCTGGTACTGCTGCCGCCGGAAGAGCTGATCGAGGACCTGACCCGACGGCGGCTGGAACCCTTGGCGCACTGCGGCCCGACTCACGGCCGCCGCCTGGCCGAAACCCTGCTCGCCTGGCTGGAGACGCGCGGCGGCGCGCCTGAGGTGGCGGCCCGGCTCGGCGTCCACCCGCAGACCGTGCGCTACCGGCTGCGCCAGATACGGGAGCTGTGGGGTGACGAGGTGGATAATCCGGATCGTCGCTTCGAGCTGGAACTGGTGTTGCGAGCGCGGCGGTTGCGCGGCGAGCTCAGTGTGCCGGGTCGTCCTTCCTGCCCTCGATGAACACCTCGTAGCCGTCGAGCAGCCGGGCCATACCGAACTCGAACATCGCGTCCAGCCGCAGCATCCCCTCGCCGTCCATGTCGTTGATCCCCTCGTACATGGGGAACGACCCGGACCTGAGAATCCGCTCGTACTCCGGCCCCAGCGACTCCATCCACTGCTCCGCGTCCATGCCGGTCCGCTGCTCGGCCTCCAGGTCCTCCTCCAGGGCGACCGCCGTGCCGCGTACGTGGTTGATCAGCGTCAGGGCCAGCCGCAGCTTGGTGAGCGGGTCGAACCGCGTCACCGTGGCCATGGTCCACTCGATGACGACCATCGCGTGCGGCATCGGCTGCGGGCGGGTGAGCGACAGGTACTGGGCCACCCAGGGGTGCCGCTGGTACAGCTTCCACTGGAGCCGGGCCCCGGCCTCCATCCGCGCGCGCCAGTGCCGGGGCGCCGGGTCCGGCAGTTCGATCTCGGCGAAGGTGGCGTCGGCCATCAGCTTGACCAGCTCGTCCTTGTTCGCCACATGGCGGTAGAGCGCCATCGAGGACACGCCGAACTCGGCGGCGACACGGCGCATCGACAGCGCGCGCAGTCCCTCGGCGTCGGCGATCCGGATGCCGGTCCGGATGATGCGGGCGCGGCTCAGGCCGGGGGCCTGCGGAGAGGGTCGGCCAGGAGCGGCCGGGGTGTGCCGTGGGCTGCTGCCGGGATCACCGATGGCCCGAGTCCGGGGCGCGGGCGCGTCGTCCGCGCGTATTCCGCCGGCGGTCACCACCGTCCCCACGCCCGGCACGGCCCGTACCAGCCCCTCCTGGCGCAGCGTCGTCAGCACCTTGGTCGCGGTCGCCATCGCCACGCCCCACTCCCGGGTGATCCGCCGCGTCGAGGGCACACGGTCGCCCTCGGCCAGCTCCCCGCGCTCGATGCGCCGCCGGATCTCCGCGACGATCCGGCGGTACGGGGGCGGGGGCGAAGACGGGTTCCGACGGTCCACGGCGGCATCCTCCGTACTAGTGCACCAGGGGTCTGTGCGGCTTACGGTACCGCCCTGACGCGGAGGTGCACCTTCCAAGTGCACTAGTGTGATGCATTACTACCGCCCAACTGCCCCAAGTGGTTTGTGGTGTAAGCGTGCACTGCCTACCTTCCCTGTCATGGCGTTTACCCCGTACACACCACCGTCCCGCGCCGGGCGGCGCGAGTGGACCGCGCTCGTGGTGCTCATGCTGCCCTGCCTGCTCGTCTCGATGGACGTCTCGGTGCTCTACTTCGCCGTGCCGTTCCTCTCCGCCGAACTGGCGCCCAGCGGCGCGGAGCAGCTGTGGATCCTCGATGTCTACAGCTTCGTGCTCGCCGGACTCCTGATCACCATGGGCGCGCTCGGCGACCGCATCGGCCGCCGCAGGCTGCTGCTCTCCGGCGCCGTCCTCTTCGGCATCGCCTCGGTCCTGGCCGCATACGCGCAGAGCGCCGGCATGCTCATCGCCGCCCGCATGGTGCTCGGTATCGGCGGCGCCACCCTCATGCCGTCCACCCTCGCCCTGGTCCGCAACCTCTTCCACGACGCCAAGCAGCGCGGCCGGGCCATCGCGATCTGGTCCGGCGCCATGATGGGCGGCATCGCGGTCGGGCCGGTGCTCGGCGGCCTGCTGCTGGAGCACTTCTGGTGGGGATCGGTGTTCCTGATCAACACCCCGGCGATGGTGCTGCTGCTCGTGGCCGGACCGCTGCTCCTGCCGGAGTTCAGGAACCCGGCGGAGGGCCGCTTCGACCTGGCGGGCGCACTGCTCTCGCTGGCCGCGATGCTGCCGATCGTCTACGGCGTCAAGGAACTGGCCCGGAACGGCTTCTCGGCGCTGCCCGTACTGGCCTTGGCGGCCGGGCTGATGGCCGCCGCCGCTTTCGTGTACCGGCAGCGCACCGCACGGCACCCCATGCTGGACCTGGAACTCTTGCGGCACCGCGGCTATTCGGTCTCCGTCCTGATGAACCTGCTGTCGATGTTCGCGCTGGTGGGCAGCGCGGTCTTCATCACTCAGTACCTCCAGACCGTACGGGGCGCGAGTCCGCTGGAGGCGGCGCTGTGGAACATGGTGCCGACCCTCGCGGTGGGCGGCATGGCCCCGGCCGCCGCGGCCCTCGCGCAGCGCATGGACCGGGCGTTCGTCATCGCCGGCGGATTCCTGGCAGCCGCCGGGGGCTTCTTGTGGGTGTCCTCGACGGAGGTGGACACACCCCTGTGGACCGTGTTGCTGGGGGCCAGCATCTACGGGGCGGGCATGGTGATGGTGATGTCGCTCGGCACCGAACTGGCCCTGGGCGTCGCACCGCCCGAGCGCGCGGGCTCGGCTTCCGCCCTCCTGGAATCCGGCTCGGAACTGGGCGGCGCGCTGGGGCTGGCGCTGCTGGGCACCCTCGGCAACACCGTCTACCGAGGCGAGATCGACGGAGCCGTGTCGGGCGGACTGCCCGCGGGCGCGGCGGAGACCGTACGGGAAACCCTGGCCGGAGCGGCGGCGGTCGCGGGCGAACTGCCGGCCCGGGCAGGGGAGATGCTGCTGTCGGCGGCCCGCACGGCGTTCCTCCACGGGCTGCACGCGGCGCTGGTCGGCGCGGCGTGTGTGATGGTGCTGGGGGCGCTGCTGGCGGCGCTGCTCAAGGGCGTACGGATACAGGCGGTGACAGGGGAGCGCGAACCGGGGCAGGGCTGCACGGAGACCCCGGACGCTCCGGCCGTGTCGGACGCCGCGGCCGCCCCGGTCACCCGAAGCTGACCCGCTCCCACCAGAAGTCCAGCAGCCGCCGGTCACCGGATATCCCGATACCGGGGTGGTCGGCGGGCAGTCTTCGGTAGGCGACCAGCAGCAGGTCGGTCAGCGGGCCGCGCAGCGTCACGGCCGCCTCCTCCCGCGGGGCATGGCGCCAGGTGACCGCCTCGCCGGTCAGATCGATCAGCCAGTCGGCGGTCGTCTCCGGCGCCACGCCGGTGGCTTGGAAGCGCAGCGTCCGGCCCGGACCCAGCAGCTCGCGCATCTCCGGGTGGCGCGCGAACACCTCCGGCTGCGAACCCAGCTCCAGCCACTCGGCGAAGCAGTCGGCGGCGACCCGCTCGTCGAGGGTGAACTCCGCGCCGGCCGCCAGGAACGCGTCGGCGCGGTGGATCACCGTCTCGTTGGCCATCCGGCGGGCGTAGAAGGCGGCGGCCGGGGCCAGCCGGGGGAGCGGGACCCACGCCTCCGTACCGGGCCCGGCGGCCCGCAGCGTCTCCGCCAGCAGGGCGGCCCCCTCGCCCAGCCAGCCGTCGAGCAGCGCCGGGTCCTCGTCCGCGTACGGCGACAGGTCGCGGAAGCGGGCGTCCGGCGGGGGCTCGGCCGCGCCCGTGCGCACCACCTCCTCGGCCCAGCGGTGGGCGCCGCCCAGATGCCGCAGCAACTGGCCGAGATTCCAGCCGGGGCAGGAGGGCACCGGGGTTCTGAGGTGGTGTGCCTTCTTGACGAGGGAGCGCAACAGCTCGGTCTGCGCGACGATTTCGGTGCAGTGGCGGTCGTACGTCGAGGCGTTCATGCCCCCGCCACTGACAACCGGCCCCCGGTCAGCTGAAGTCCAGGTCCCCGGTCCGGGTCCGCTTCAGCTCGAAGAACTTGTCGTAACCGGCGAGCAGACGGGCGCCGTCGAAGATCCGCGCCGCCTCCTCGCCGCGCGGGATCGCCGTCAGCACCGGACCGAAGAAGGCGACGCCGTCGATGTGGATGGTGGGCGTGCCGACATCCTCGCCGACCGGGTCCATGCCCTCGTGGTGGCTCTTGCGCAGCGCGTCGTCGTACTCCGTGCTGTCCGCGGCACCCGCCAGGTCCTCGGGCAGTCCGGCCTCGGCGAGCGCCTCCTTGATGACGGCCTCGTAGTCGTCGCGGCCGTCGTTGTGCAGGCGCGTGCCGAGCGCGGTGTAAAGGTCCCGCAGTACGGGCTCGCCGTGCGCCTGGGCGGCGGCGATGCAGACCCGTACCGGGCCCCAGCCCTTGGCCAGCAGCTCCTTGTACTGCTCGGGCAGGTCCTCGCGGCCCTCGTTGAGGACGGACAGGCTCATCACGCGGAAGCGCAGGTTCAGGTCGCGGTGGCGCTCCACCTCCAGGATCCAGCGGGAGGTGATCCAGGCGAACGGGCAGAGGGGGTCGAAGTAGAAGTCGACCGTGTGACGGGTGGTTTCCGGGGAAGTCGCATTCTCAACAGTCATGGCGCCACGATAGTTCGATCCGGGACTTTCGGCCGGGCGGAATCCGCCACGCCGCGGCCCTCGGGCCGAAACCAACCGGTGGAACCCTCCGGTCCGCGTCCACCGGGACCTGGCCACCGGTTCGCGTCCATCGGGCGCCGCCCTGAACGCCGGTCCTACTCCGGCGTCATGCCCAGCATCCGCTGGAGCAGTTCCTTGAGCAGCGCGCGCTCCGCGACGGACAGCTCGCCGAGCGGCTCGCGCGCGAAGTCCAGAGAATCACGCAGCCGTTGGGCCGTCGCGCGGCCCGCTTCCGTGGGCGCGGCCAGCTTGACCCGGCGGTCGGCCGGGTCCGGGCGGCGCTCGACCAGGCCCCGGGATTCCAGGCGGTCCACGATTCCGGTCACGTTCGACGGCTCGCACTTCAGGCTCGCGGCTATCCGCCGCATCGGCATCGGCTCGTGGGCGAGCAGGCGCAGGACCCGTGCCTGGGCGCCGGTGAGGCTGTGCTCGGCCGCCGCGTGCTCGTACTCCTCGTAGTAGCGGGCCACGACGGTGCCGATCAGCTCGACGACCTCGACGGTCAAAGGGTCTGCGCGAGGAGTCATGACACCAGGATACCGAATTGCTTGACAACGTGAAATATATAGGAGCATGGTTGTTTCAGGACCTGAAGCATTTAGGAGGAGCAGCCCATGTCCGCACTGCCCACGTCCGGCCGCGAATGGCACCTGGTCGCCCGCCCGCACGGCTGGCCGAAGCCGGAGGACTTCGCGCTGCGCGAGGCCGAGGTCACCGAGCCCGGCGAGGGACAGCTCCTCGTCCGCAACCTGTACTTCTCCGTCGACCCGTACATGCGCGGCCGCATGAACGACGTGAAGTCCTACACCCCGCCCTTCCAGCTCGACCAGCCGATGGAGGGCGGCGCGGTCGGCGAGGTCATCGCGTCGAACGCCGAGGGCTTCGCGGTCGGCGACCACGTCCTGCACTTCAAGGGCTGGCGCGAGTACGCCGTCGTGGACGCCAAGAAGACCGCCAAGGTCGACGGCTCCCTGGCCCCCCTCTCCGCCTACCTGGGTGTGCTCGGCATGCCGGGCCTGACGGCCTACGCGGGCCTGCTGGAGGTCGCCTCCTTCAAGGAGGGCGACACCGTCTTCGTGTCCGGCGCGGCCGGCGCGGTGGGCAGCGAGGTCGGCCAGATCGCCAAGCTCAAGGGCGCCGCGCGCGTCATCGGCAGCGCCGGTTCCGACGAGAAGGTCGAGCTGCTGACGAAGGAGTACGGCTTCGACGCCGCCTTCAACTACAAGTCGGACGAGTCCGTCAAGGACCAGCTCCGCAAGGCCGCCCCGGACGGCATCGACGTCTACTTCGACAACGTCGGCGGTGACCACCTGGAGGCCGCCATCGACTCGCTCAACACCCACGGCCGCGTCGCCGTCTGCGGCATGATCTCGCAGTACAACGCCACCGAGCCGACCCCCGCGCCGCGCAACCTCGCGCTGGTCATCGGCAAGCGCCTGCGCATCCAGGGCATGCTCGTCGCCGACCACAGCCACCTCCAGGAGCAGTTCGTGCAGGAGGTCTCGGCCTGGGTGCGCTCGGGCGAGCTGAAGTACCGCGAGACCAAGGTCAAGGGCGTCGAGAACGGCGTCGAGGCGTTCCTCGGCCTGCTGCGCGGCGACAACACCGGCAAGATGATCGTCGACCTGACGGACTGAATCGCCGGCCTGCCGGACTGAGCGGTCCGCACGGGCCGGCCTGTCCGCACGGACCGGCCGGCCTGCCGGATCGGCCCCGTTTCGCAGGGCGGCCCCGTCTCGTGGAACGGCTCCGTCTCGTGGGGCGGCTCCGATCGGCCGGGCCGCCCCGGCCCCACGGACTCACCCGGTCTCAGGGATCCGGTCCCACTGACTGATCCGGTCCCACGAACCGATCCGGTCTCACGGACTGATCCGCACCTCGGCCCGGCGCCGCCGGGCCACTAGGCTCACACCAAGCCGTCGCGACCGTGGGCGCGAGTCGCGGCGAACCACAGGAGGATCTTCTATGTCCATCCAGCCCGTAGACGTGGTCTACACCGCCGTCGCCACCGCCGAGAACGGCCGCGACGGCCGCGTCGCCAGCGACGACGGAAAGCTGGACGTCGTCGTCAACCCGCCCAAGGAGCAGGGTGGCAGCGGCGCCGGCACCAACCCCGAGCAGCTCTTCGCGGCCGGGTACAGCGCCTGCTTCCAGGGCGCGCTGAGCGTCGTCGCCCGCCGGGAGAAGGCGGATGTCTCCGGCTCCCGGGTGACCGCCAAGGTCGGCATCGGCAAGACCCCGTCCGGCGGCTTCGGCCTCACCGTCGAGATCGCCGCGTCCATCCCGAACGTGGACGCGGCCACCGCCAAGGACCTGGTCGAGAAGGCCCACCAGGTCTGCCCGTACTCGAACGCCACCCGCGGCAACATCGACGTCAAGCTGACCGTCGCCTGACGCGCCATGCCGTACCGAGGGCCGCATTCCTGCGTGGGGGATGCGGCCCTCGGCCGTACGGGCCGGAATCCCGCCCGTCACTGCCGCCCCCTGTGACGCAGGCCACTCCTCCCGTGTCTTGACGCCACCGCCGTGTAATCGATTACGTATGGCCACACGAAATCGATTACACACCGGCGTGCGATCGAGACGCCCGGAGCTTTCGGTGTCCTCGACCGGTTCCAGGGAAGGGCAAGGGCGCCCATGGCGAAGATCAAGGACGTGGCCGAGCGGGCCGGGGTGTCCGTGGCCACCGTCTCCCGCGTGCTCAACGGGCGCAGCCCGGTCGCCGAGACCCGCGAACGGGTACTCGCCGCCGTCGAGGAGCTGGGCTACCGGCCCAACAACGTCGCCCGCGCCCTGCGCACCGCCCGTACCGGCACGCTCGGCCTGGTCATCAGCGACCTGACCAACCCGTTCTTCACCGAACTCGCCGACGCCGTCGAGGACGCGGCCCGCGGCCTCGGCTACAGCCTGGTCATCGGCAACGCCGCCGAACGCCCCGGCCAGCAGGACGACTACATCCGTACGCTGCTGGACCGCCGCATCGACGGTCTGCTGGTCAGCTCGGCCGGCACCGGTTCCGCGATGCTGGACGAGGTCGTCGCCTCCGGCACCCCGCTGGTGCTGCTCGACCGGATCGTGCCCGGCGTCGACGCGCCGTGCGTACGCGCCGACGGCAGCGCCGCGCTCACCGCCCTCGCCGCGCACCTCGCGACGCTCGGCCGGCGGCGCCCCGCGATCATCGTCGCCCCGGCCGGCACGCCGACCGGCGACGAGCGGCTGGAACTCTTCCGTACGGCCCTGGCCGCGCACGGCATCGCGCTCCCGGACGAGCGGGTCGGCTCCACGCCCGACCTCCAGCACCCCGGCGGCCGCCAGATGATGCGCGGCTTCCTCGACCTGCCCGAGCCGCCCGACGCCGTACTGGCCACCGACAACCTGATGGCGCTCGGCGCGATGGACGAGATCCGCGCGCGCGGGCTGCGGGTGCCCGGCGATGTGGCGCTCGTCGTCTACGACGACGTGCCGTGGTTCGCGCACATCGACCCGCCGCTCACCGCCATCGCCCAGCCCACCCGCGAACTGGGCCGGGCCGCCGTGCGCACCCTGCTGGAGCGGATCGAGGGGCGCCCGGCCGATTCCGTACTGCTGCCGGCCCGGCTCGTCATCCGCCGTTCCTGCGGCGAACCGGCCACCGGCCAGGAGGAAAACGCGGCCCGGCAGGACCACACCCGACAGGAGATCCGACAGGAGAGGGGCAGCGCATGACCGACGTCAAGGACGACGCTCGGGACGACGCACCGGCCGGCCGCGAACTGCTGCGCGTTGAGGGGGTGGCGAAGTCGTTCCCCGGCGTACGGGCGCTGGACGGCGTGGACCTGAGCCTGCGCGCGGGCGAGGTGCACGTCCTGCTCGGCGAGAACGGCGCGGGCAAGAGCACCCTGATCAAGATGCTCTCCGGCGCCCACCGGCCGGACGCCGGGCGCATTCTCGTGGCCGACGGCCCGGCGGACGGCCCCGCGGCCACCACCGCTCCCGACGGCCTCCACGAGGTGCGCATCCGCTCCGCGCAGGACGCCGAACGGCTCGGTATCGCCACCATCTACCAGGAGTTCAACCTCGTCCCCGGCCTGACCGTCGCGGAGAACATCTTCCTCGGCCGGCAGCCGCGCACCGCGCTCCGCCTCATCGACAGGAAGACGATGCGGGCGCGCGCCGCCGAACTGCTGCGCCGGGTCCGCCTCGACGTCTCCCCGGACACCCCGGTCGCCGAACTGGGCATCGCCCGCCTCCAGATGGTCGAGATCGCCAAGGCGCTGAGCCTGCGCGCCCGCGTCCTGATCATGGACGAGCCGACCGCCGTACTGACCTCCGAAGAGGTCGAGACGCTCTTCGCGATCGTCCGCGAACTGCGCGACGAAGGGGTGGGGATCATCTTCATCACCCACCACCTGGAGGAGATCGGCGCCCTCGGCGACCGGGTCACCGTCCTGCGCGACGGCCGCTCGGTGGCCGAGGTCCCGGCCGGTACGGACGAGGACGAGCTGATCCGCCTGATGGTGGGCCGCGACATCGCCGAGCAGTACCCCCGGCAGCGCCCCAAAGCCCCCGGCGCGCCGCTGCTGCGCGTACGCGGCCTCACCCGGCACGGCCCCAACGGCACCCCGGTCTTCGAGGGCATCGACTTCGAGGTGCGGGCCGGCGAGGTCGTCGGCCTCGCGGGCCTGGTCGGCGCGGGCCGTACCGAGGTCGCGCGGGCGGTGTTCGGCGTGGACCGCTACGACGCCGGGACCGTCGAGATCGACGGGCAGGTGCTGGCCCCCCGGCGACGTACGGGCCGCGATGCGCGCCGGGCTCGGCCTGGTCCCCGAGGACCGCAAGGGCCAGGGCCTGGTCCTGGACGCGTCCCTCCAGGACAACCTGACGCTGGCCCGGCTGGACCGGGACACTCGCGGCGGCCTGGTGGACCGGCGCGGCCAGCGGCGCGCGGCGGCCGAGGTGGCCGGGCAGCTGAAGGTACGGATGAGCGGGCTCGGGCAGCACGCCCGCACCCTCTCCGGTGGCAACCAGCAGAAGATCGTCATCGGCAAGTGGCTGCTGGCCGACACCCGGCTGCTGATCCTCGACGAGCCGACGCGCGGCATCGACGTCGGCGCGAAGGTCGAGATCTACCAGCTGGTCAACGAGCTGACGGCGGCCGGCCGGGCGGTGCTGATGATCTCCAGCGACCTGCCCGAGGTGCTCGGTATGAGCGACCGGGTGCTGGTCATGGCACAGGGACGGCTCGCCGGTGAGCTGTCCGCCGACGAGGCGACGCAGGACGCGGTGATGGAACTGGCCGTACGGCCCGCCGGCGCGTCCGGTCCGCGACACACGAACGAGAGCGCGATGGAGGGCTCCGATGTCCGCTGATGTGAAGACGGGAGCGGGCGCCGAGGCGGTCGGCACGGCCCCGCCCGGTGCCGGGTTCGGCCCCTGGTTCACCCGGGCCGTCCTGAAGAACGGCCCGCTGGGCGGCCTGATCGCCCTCGTCGTGGTGATGGCGGCGCTGTCCGGGGACTTCCTGAACGGGCAGAACCTCCTGAACGTCGGCGTCCAGGCGTCCGTCACCGCCGTGCTCGCCTTCGGCGTCACCTTCGTGATCGTCTCCGCGGGCATCGACCTGTCGGTCGGCTCGGTCGCGGCGCTCAGCGCCACCGTCGTCGCCTGGGCCGCGACCGACGCGGGCCTGCCGGTGTGGATCGCCGTGCTGCTGGGCCTGGCGGTCGGTGCGGCGGCGGGCCTGGTCTCCGGCGCGCTGGTCGCGTACGGCAAGCTGCCCGCCTTCATCGCCACGCTCGCGATGCTCTCCATCGGCCGCGGCCTCGCCCTGGTCATCACCGGCGGCTCGCCGATCGCCTTCCCCGCCTCGGTCAGCAGGCTGGGGGACACACTGGGCGGCTGGCTGCCGGTACCGGTCCTGGTCATGATCGCGATGGGCCTCGTCGCGGCCCTGGTCCTCAACCGTACGTACGCGGGCCGCGCGATGTTCGCGATCGGCGGCAACGAGGAGGCGGCCCGGCTCTCCGGCATCGACGTCAAGCGCCGCAAGCTGGTCATCTACGCACTGTCCGGGGTGTTCGCGGCGGTCGCGGGCATCGTCCTCGCGGCCCGGCTGACCTCCGCCCAGCCGCAGGCCGCCGTCGGCTACGAACTCGACGCGATCGCCGCCGTCGTCATCGGCGGCGCCAGCCTCTCCGGCGGCTCCGGCAAGGCGTCCGGCACGCTCATCGGCGCGCTGATCCTCGCCGTACTGCGCAACGGCCTCAACCTGCTGAGCGTCTCGGCGTTCTGGCAGCAGGTGGCCACCGGCCTGGTCATCGCGCTGGCGGTGCTCCTGGACACGCTGCGGCGCCGGAGCGGGCGATGAGGGGGCGTGCGTGGCGGTCCGGCCCGGGTACGGGTTCGGGCCCGGTCGGCAGGCGTACGAGTACGGGGAGGCTCGGCTGGCCTGCCGGCCGGCGTACGGGCCTGCTCGGCGCGGCCGTCCTGGCCGGAGCCCTCGTCCTGTCCGGCTGCGACCGCGGCGGGAACACGGACCTCGGGCTGGCCCTGTCCACCCTCAACAACCCGTTCTTCGTCGGCATCAAGGAGGGCGCGCAGGCCGAGGCGGAGCGGCGCGGCCTGCACATCAACATCACCGACGCGCAGAACGACCCCATGCAGCAGATCAACCAGATGGAGACGTTCACCAGCCAGGACGTCAAGGCGGCGATCATCAACCCGGTGGACTCCGATGCCGCCGTGCCGGCCGTCGGCGTCGCCAACCGGGCCAAGGTACCGGTGATCTCCATCGACCGCGGTGTCAACGGCGGCGACGTGGGCTCGACCATCGCCTCCGACAACGTCGCGGGCGGCCGGCTCGCCGCGAAGACGCTCGCCGAATCCCTCGGCGGCAAGGGAAAGGTGGCCTTTCTGGAGGGCCAGCCCGGCACCTCGGCCGCCCGCGAGCGCGGGCAGGGCTTTGAGGAGGGCATCAAGCGGTACCCGGGCATCGAGGTGGTGGCGCGACAGCCCGCCGACTTCGACCGGACCAAGGGTATGGACGTGATGTCCAATATGCTCCAAGCGCACCGGGACATCGGCGGCGTCTTCGCGGCCAACGACGAGATGGCCCTCGGCGCCGCGAAGTCGCTGGGCGCCAGGGCGGGCAGGGACGTGAAGATCGTGGCGTTCGACGGCACGCCGGACGGTGTCGCCGCCGTCCGCGGCGGGACGCTGACCGCCACGGTCGCCCAGCAGCCCAGGCTGCTCGGGAAGCAGGCCGTGGACCAGGCGCTCAGGGCGGCGCGCGGCGAGCGGCCGCCGAAACAGGTGAAGGTGCCGGTCGTGCTGGTGACCAGCAGGAACGCGGCGGAATTCGATGGGTGAGAAGCAGATGTACGACGTACTGGTAGTGGGCTCGGCCAATGCGGACCTGACGGTCCGGGTGGCGCGGCGGCCCGGCGCGGGGGAGACCGTGCACGGCTCCGACCTGGTCGAGTCGGCGGGCGGCAAGGGCGCCAACCAGGCCGCTGCCGCCGCCCGGCTGGGCGGCCGGGTCGGGCTGCTGGCCCGGGTTGGCGACGACGCGTACGGCGAACTGCTGCTGAACGCGCAGCGCGAGGCGGGCACGGACGTCTCGCAGGTGATCGCCGCGCCCGGCACCCGTACCGGCACCGCCATGATCATCGTGGGCCCGGACGGCGACAACAGCATCGTCGTCTCCCCGGGCGCCAACGCGGCGCTCACCCCCGAGGACGTCGCCGCCGCCCGCGAGGTGATCGCGGGGTCCGCCACCGTCTCCCTCCAGTTCGAGGTCCCGATGGAGACGGTACGGGCCACCGCGGCCACCGCCACGGAGACCGGCACCCGGGTCGTCCTGAACCCGTCGCCCACCCCCGACCGCATCGACCCGGACCTCCTCGCCGCCGCCGACCCCCTCGTCGTCAACGAGCACGAGGCACAGCAGCTCGCGGACCGCAGCGAAGGCGGACCGGAGGACTGGGCCCGCGCACTGCGCGACCAGGGCGCCCGCTCGGTCGTCGTCACCCTCGGCGGCGACGGTGCGCTGGTCGTGGACGGCGAGGGCAAGAGCGAGCGGGTCCCGGGCGTGAAGGTCGAGCCGGTCGACACCACAGGCGCCGGCGACGCCTTCACCGGCGCCCTCGCCGTCCGGCTGGCCCGCGGCGACTCCCTCCCGGACGCGGCCCGCTTCGCCGTAAGGGTCGGCGCAGCAGCCGTCACCAAGCCAGGCGCCCAGCCGTCCTACCCGACGCTGGATGAACTGCCTGCGTGAACGGGGGGGGCGTCGTACTTGCGTCGCCTCCGCTGCCCGGCGGCTAGGCGTCCCGGTTGGTTCCGAACCTTGGGGCAGCGGCCCGGCCGACGCACCGTCGTCCTCTCCGACGCTGGACGACCAGCCCGCCAGAACGGAGGCGGTGGGGGCGCCGTGCTCGCGTCGCCTCCGCCGCCCGGCGGTCCGGCCGCTGGATATCCCGGTCGGTTCCGAGTCTTCCGGGAGCGGCCCGGCCGACGCGCCGTTGTCCTCTCCAGCACTGGACGAACTGCCTGCCTGTACGGAGGCGGTGGGGGCGCCGTGCTCGCGTCGCCTCCGCCGCCCGGCGGTCCGGCCACTGGATATCTCGGCCAGTCCCGAGCCTTCCGGGAGCGACCCGGCCGACCCGCCGTCGTCCTACCCGACGCTGCACGACCTCCCCGCCTGAACGAAGGCGACGGGGCCCCGCACTCGCACCCGCCCCCGCTATCCGGCGACCCGGCCGTCGGATATCCCAGCCGGTTCCGAGCCCTCCGGCAGCGGCCTTGCCGCCACACCGACCTCCGCGAGCGCCAGGCCGTCTTCGCCGGTCACCCGCGCGAGGCAGGAACCGTCCGCCGCCCATATGCCGCTGTGGCCGCAGCCGGTGCCCCCGCTTCGCGGGCCGGTGCCGTTGGCGAGCAGGACGTCGAAGCCGTGGTCGCGCGCCAGGGTGGCGTACGCGTCCGTGCGTTCCACCGAGTCGTGGAATGAGCTGGCCAGATACACCTGGCAGTCGTCGGCCGCGGCCCGCTCCGGTACCTCGGGGAAGGCGTTGTCGTAGCAGGTGGCGAGGGCGAACTTCAGGCCGCGGTAGGTGAAGCGGCCGCCTGCCGTGGGCCCCGGGGTGAACAGCTCGTTCTCCTGGCCGTAGAGATGGTGCTTGTCGTAACGGGTCAGCAGTGCGCCGTCCGGCCCGTACACGAACGTCGCGATCGTCATCCCGTCCGCCGTGCCCGACGGGCCGCGCCCCGGGCCGTTGACCGCCGCGGCGACGCCCGCCGCCCGGCAGGCGTCGCGGACGGGGGCCAGCCGCGGGTCGTCCGGCGCGAGGACGCACCGCTCCGGACCGGCGGCTATCGCCTCCAGCTCATAGTCTGTCAGGCCCAGTTCGGCGAAGACGACCAGCTCGGCGCCGCGGCCCGCGGCCTCGGCGATCAGCCCGGCCGTCCGGGCCGCGTTGGCCTCGATGTCCCACGCGGCGGACGGAAATTGCGCTGTTGCGACGATCATTTCTCCATGGTGCCCGATGCCACTGACAACGCGGTGGTGAGGATGCTCCGCACCTGCCCGGTGATGGTGGTCCGGTTCCGTACGAAGTCGGGATCGGTGACCTCGCCGGTCTTCGGGTCGGTGTTCCCGGCGCCGAACTGGAGCACCGGCGTGTGCAGGTGGCCCCCCGGGACCTTCAGCTTCAGCGCGTCCCGCAGCAGCGTCGCCCGGTAGCCGATCTCGTTGGACAGGTAGTCACCGCCCCCGCCCGCGCGGGCCGTCGAGCCCGGCGTCGGCCCGTCCGGCCGCTCGACGGGCGACGAGCCGCCCGCCGGGATCTCGGTCACCGCCGTGTTGTCCCGCACCGGGAACGGCCCGGTGGAGGCCGCGGTGAGCTGCGCGTACGGCAGGGTCGTGGTGGTCCACTGCGGCTGCGGCCGGACGGTCGGCACGCCCTTCGGCACGGGCACCGTCTCGGTGCGCGACTCCCGCGCGTTGTCCGGATAGCCGCCCCGCCAGGCGCCGTTGGTCCGCTCCAGGTCGAAGCGCCCCGGCCGACCCTGGCTGATGGTGGTGAACAGGTCTACCTGCCGCGGCCCGCGCCGGAAGTACGGCAGGAGCGTGCGCTCCACCGTGCCGGCCGCGAAATCGGCCCACCGTACGGGGAAGACGGCGGTCTCGACGCGGGCGAGCCGCCCCGAGGACGTACGGACCGTGGTGCCGTCCAAGGCGAGCGCCGCGGCCCCGGACGGGTTGCTGCGCCGGGCGTCCGCGTCCAGCTGGAAGGGGTCGAAGCCGGTCACCACGACGCGCAGCACCCGGGTCTTGGCGTGCCCGCCGCGGGGCAGGTCGATCGAGTCCTGCCCGCGTGAACCGCGCTCCAGCGCCCCCATCAGCGCGTCCCGCTGGTTCGCGCTCAGCCGGAAGTCCGGCTTCCACTCCCGTAGCGCCTTGGTCATCCCCAGCCGTGCCCAGTACAGCGGCCGGTCGTCGTCCCGGCTCAGGTCGCCGCCCTGCGGCCCGCGCCCCTGGACGCGGTCCACGGCGCGGCGCCACAGGCCGCGCCCCGCCTCCGTGACGTACCGTTTCGCCGCCCCGTACGAGTCCACCCGCGCGAGCCCGCCGGCGAACGTCCCGGCCACCCCGGCGAACCCGCTGCGCCGCAGGATCTCCTGCGGCACGTGCTGCGACAGCCGCTGCTCCTCGACGGTGGGAGCGGCCGTCGCCTGCCGGGCGGCGGCGGTGACGGGGGAGGCCGCCGTGGCGGAAGGGGCGCTGAGGGCGAGCGGGGCGGCGGTCAGCAACGCGGCGCCGACGACGCCCACCTTGGTGCGTATGTGTCTCATGGGGTGAGTAAAGCGGCGGTGCGCTGATCGCGGAAGGGGTTGCTCCACGGCGCGGCCGCCGCCCTACGGGGCCGGAGGCTCCGCCTCGTCCCCCCGCAGCAGCGCCAGGAAGTCCCCGAACGCCGCCGTCATGTCCACTTCCTCCGGCTCCAGCAGCCACTGGAGCTGGAGCCCGTCCATCACGGCGGCCAGCAGCGGCGCCGCCCGCTCCGGCGTCAGCCCGCCCGGCAGCCGGTCGCCGTACTCCGTGCGCAGCACCTCGGCCAGCGCCTCCCGCACCCGCCGGAACCGCCGTTCGAAGAAGTCGCGGGCCGGATGGCCCTCGGTGACGCTGTCCCCGGCCAGGACCGTGTACGTCTGGACGACGCCGGGCCGCCCGGCGTTGTACTCGACCAGCCCGGCCAGCGTGTCCGTACGCCAGGCGCCGGTGGCCGCGGCGGCGGCCGTGTCCCACTGGTCGCGCGCCTCCAGGACGCCGACCAGCAGCAGCTCCTTGCTGGGGAAGTGGTGCAGCAGGCCCTGCTGGGTCAGTCCGGCGCGCTCGGCGACGGCGGCGAGTGACGTGCCCCGGTAGCCGCGCTCGGCGATCAGTTCCATGGCGGCCCGGAGGATCGCCTCGCGCCGCTCCGCGCGCTGCGCCTCGCGCCCCCCGCCGCTCCGGCGGCCGGACGGCCGCGGCTGGTCTCGTGCAGTCACGGGCCGAGCGTAACCCCGCGGACTGCCCCATCCGTCGGATAACCAGAAGATAACGGTACCTACCGTCCGCCAGGTGAAACCGTCACAATCAGGCCGAGGGGCCGGATCCGTACGTCCCGGATGCGTACGTCCACGACAGGGAGAGCCGTATGACCGACCACCGAAGCGCCTACGCCGCGGCCGTCGCCCCGGCCGTCGAGGACGCCCTCGGCAAGCTGGACCTGGACACCAAGGCCCGGCTGCTGGCCGGGCAGGACGTCTGGACGCTGCCCGCGGTCCCGGAGATCGGGCTGCGGTCGCTGGTCATGTCGGACGGGCCGGTCGGCGTACGCGGCCGGCAGTGGGGTGCCGGGGACCCCTCCGTCGCGCTTCCCAGCCCCACCGCGCTGGCCGCCACCTGGGACGCGGACCTGGCGCGCCGCGCCGGCCGGCTGCTCGCCCAGGAGGCGCGCCGCAAAGGCGTGCACGTCCTCCTGGCGCCCACCGTCAACCTGCACCGCTCCCCGCTCGGCGGCCGGCACTTCGAGTGCTTCTCCGAGGACCCGTATCTGACCGGCGTGATCGGCGCGGGATACGTCGCCGGGGTCCAGGACGGCGGGGTCGGCACGACCGTCAAGCACTTCGTCGGCAACGACGCCGAGACCGAGCGCTTCACCGTCGACAACCGGATCGCCCCGCGCCCCCTGCGCGAGCTGTACCTGGCGCCCTTCGAGCACATCGTCGAAACCGCCCGCCCCTGGGGCATCATGACGGCCTACAACCAGGTCAACGGCGCGACGATGACCGAACACCGCGAACTGGTCGACGGCGTGCTGCGGGGCGAGTGGGGCTTCGACGGGGTCAACGTCTCGGACTGGACGGCGGCCCGCGACACGGTACGGGCGCTGCGCGGCGGCCTGGACCTCGCGATGCCGGGTCCGCACACGGTCTTCGGGCCGGCGCTCGCGGACGCCGTCCGCGCGGGCCGGGTCATGGAGGCCGAGGTGGACGCCGCGGTCCGCCGCGTGCTGCTGCTCGCCGCCCGCACGGGCTGCCTGGAGAGCGTCCCGCCCGCCGTCACCCCGGCCGACGTGCCGAAGGACATCGACGGCCGCGCCCTGGCCCGCGAGATCGCCCGCCGGTCCTTCGTCCTGGTACGCAACGAGCCGGTCGTACGAGGCGAGCAGGACGTACGGGACGCGCCGGCCGTACGCGAGCCCGCCCTGCCTCTCGACCCCCGCACCCTCCGCAAGATCGCCGTCATCGGTGCCGCCGCCAAGGACGCCCGGGTGCTCGGTGGCGGCTCCGCCACCGTCTTCCCCGAGCGGATCGTCTCCCCGCTGGACGGCCTGCGCGCCGCCCTGCCCGCCGGGACCGAGGTCACCTACGCGGTCGGCGCCGACCCGCGCACGAAGGTCCCGCACGCCCGCGCGGGCTTCGAACTGTGCGCCCGCTACTACGGCGCCGACGGCGCGCTGCTCGCCGAACAGCCGCAGTTCGACGGCAAGGTGCAGGCCATGGGCCGCCTCCCGGACGGGGTCACACAGCGCACCCTGCACAGCGTGGAACTGGCCGGCCGCTTCACCCCGCAGGCGTCCGGCGCCCACACCTTCGCCGTCTCCGGCACCGGCGAGCTGCGCCTGACCATCGGCGACCGGGTGCTGTTCGACGCTTCCTGCTCCCCGGAAACGGACGACCCGTTCGAGGCGTTCATGAACCCGGCGGAGCACCGCCTGGAGGCGGAACTGGCGGCCGGGCAGCCCCTGGACGTGGCGCTGCGGTTCGTGCCGCGCAGCACCGGGCTCGGCGCGGACATGCCCGTACTGACCTTCGCGCTCGGCCACGCGGAGCCGCAGCCCGACCCGGACGCCGAGCTCGACGAGGCGGTACGGGCCGCGGCCGGCGCGGACGCCGCGATCGTGGTCGTGGCCACCACCGAGGAGACCGAGTCCGAGGGCTTCGACCGTACGGGCCTGGCCCTGCCCGGCCGCCAAGACGAACTGGTCTCCCGGGTGGCCGCCGCCAACCCGTACACGGTCGTGGTCGTCAACTCCGGCTCCCCGGTGGAGCTTCCGTGGCGCGACGAGGTGCCCGCCGTCCTGCTCGGCTGGTTCCCGGGCCAGGAGGCGGGGGCCGCGCTGGCCGACGTCCTGCTGGGCACGCACGAGCCGGGCGGCCGGCTGCCCACCACCTGGCCCGCCCGCCTGGCGGACGCCCCGGTCACCCAGGTCACCCCGGTGGACGGCGAAATCCACTACGAGGAGGGCGTCTTCATCGGCTACCGCGCCTGGCAGCGCCGGGAGCGGAAGGGGGCGGGCCCGGCACCTGCGTACCCCTTCGGGCACGGCCTGGGCTACACCGACTGGAGTTACGAGTCCCTGGAGGCGACCCCGGCGCGCGCCCGCGTCCGGGTGCGCAACACCGGCTCGCGGCACGGGCGCGAGGTCGTACAGATCTACCTCGCGCCCCTGACCAGGGTGGCGGGCCACGTACCGGCGGAGCGCCCGGACCGCTGGCTGGCCGGTTTCGCGACGGTGGAGGCCGCCCCGGGCGAAACCGCCGAGGCCGAGATCGCGCTGCCCCGCCGCGCCTTCGAGATCTGGGACGAGCGATCCGGCACCCGCCGCTTCATCGACGGCACCTATGCGATCGAAGCGGCCCGCAGCGTCACCGACCGGCGGCTGACGGCGCGGGTGACGGTGGCCTGACCAGCGCGGGGCGGCCGGCGACGGCGCGATTGTCAGTGCCGTGACCTACGTTGAGCGCATGAGTTGGGACGTTTGCATCATGCGGTTTCCGCCCGGGATCGCGTCGGTGGAGGAGATCGCCGCTGACTGGGACCCGCCGAGCCTGGGCACCGGCCGGGAGATCCGTGCCGCCCTCGACGCGTGCCTGCCGGGCATCGTCTACACGGAGGACGGATGGGGCGACTACGAAGGGCCTGGCTTCTCCCTCAGCACCCCGGTCAAGGAGGCGGACGACGCGCCGGTCACCGGAGTCGGCCTGTTCATCCACGGTGACTGCGAGACCGCGGCCCATGCGGCGCTCGCGGTCGCGGACAAGCTGAACGCCCGGGCCGTCGCCACCGGCACGGAGGGATTCCTCACCGCGGATTCCGCGCGGTCGGCCTTCGACGCCTGGCGCGCGTACCGCGATCGCATAGTGAGCGGCGGTGAGGCCGCCTGACCTCACCGCCCCACCGTCACCCCCACATCGCCCCCGTCGCTGTGCGCCTTGATCTTGTGCGGGGAGGCGCTGTCCACGCTGCCGGTGACGTTGCGGTTGCCGCCGTCCGTGGTGGCGTCGATCGCGTAGCGGCCCTGGGGGAGGCGTACGGAGACGTTACCGCCGCCGGAGTGGGCGTCGACGCGGTCCGGAACGGCGGTGAAGCGGGCGTCGATCATGCCGCCGTCGGTGCTCGCGGTGGTCTGCTTGCCCCGGGCGTCGCTGATGTTGATGTCGCCGCCGCTGGTCTCGGCGGTGAGGGGGCCGGCGGTCTGCCGGACGTCGATGTTGCCGCCGCTGGTCCTGGTGCCGACGGTTCCCGTGATGCCCGTGACGCCGATGTTGCCGCCGTCGGTGCTGAGGGTGACCGCCACCGACGGCGGCACCCGCACCTCGTAGCTGACGTTGCACGTGCCGTTCGACCGGCCGCAGTCCTCCGCGGTGAGGTTCAGGGCGCCGTCTTTGAGGGAGTGCCGGGTAACGGGCTTCTGCTTGCCGTATTCGAGCCGTTCGGTGACCTTGACCCGGCCGTCGGCGGTGTCGTCGGCGACGACCTTGATGTCGCCGCCCGGCGTCGACACGTCCAGCTTCGCGGTCTTCCCGTCCACCGTGTAGGTCTGCTCGCTCTCGGTGACCTTGCCGGTCAGTTCGCAGCCGGTGGCGACGACGGCCAGCGTGACGAGGGCGGCGGAGGCCAGGGCGGTGCGGGTGGTGCGGTGTCCGGATCTGGCGGGGCGGCGTGCGGTCATGCCGGTCATCCTCTCGCGGCCCGCGTCCCGTACGTATCCCCAGAAGGAACGATCTCCCGGCCGCCTCCCCTAAGGGGCGCCCGGTGACCGGCGCCGGGGCCCGCGTCCGCTTGCACGGTTCCGTCCCGTCCAGTCCGCTACGTCCCCTTACGGGTGATCTCTCGGAACGCCATCTCCGCCAGCTCCCGCTGGCCCTCCCGGCCGGGGTGGAACCAGTCCCAGGCGCTCAACTCGGCGCCGGTGAAGCGGAAGTCGAAGACGGAGCGGTCGAAGCGGCACAGCGCGTCCTTCGCGCAGACCGACTCCAGGGCCTTGTTGTACGCCTGCACCCGTTCCCGCACGCTCTGCCGCCGGGTGTCCGCCGCCTTCGACAGGTCGTCCGGGTCGCGCAGCATCGACCCGCAGATGCCCAGTTTCCAGATCTGCTTGCCGAGCTGGTTCTGCCGTCCCTGCGACCACAGCCGCATCAGGTCGGGGACGGCGGCGACGTACACCTGCGTCTTGGGCAGGGCCCGCCGCAGCTTGCGCAGCGAGGTCTCGAAATCGGCGCGGAAGGCGGCCTCGGAGGTCATGGCGCCGACCTCGTTGCGGCAGGCGTCGTTCGCGCCCACCAGGACGGTGACCAGCTCGGGCCGCTTCCGTACGGCCCGGTCGACCTGGCCCGGCAGGTCGCGTATCAGCGCGCCGGTCCTCGCGAAGTTCCAGCTGTGCGTGGCGGGGTCCTTCACCAGCCGCCGGGCGACGCTGTTCACCTGCGGGTCCGTGCCGGTGGCCCAGGAGACGGCGGGGCAGTCGGCCAGGACCGAGCAGGCGTCGAACCCGACGGTGATGGAGTCGCCGAGCGCGGCGACGGACGCGGGGTCGGTGCGCCACGCCGGGGAGGGCTTGGGGGAGGGGCGGTGTGCCGCAGGTCCGCCGTCGTCCGGGTCGCCGCAGCCGGCCAGGGACAGAAAAAGCGCGGTCGCCGTGCCGGCGGCGACCGCGGCGGTGCGGGCCCTGATTGGCCGAAAGGGCCGATTGACCCTTGCCATCCCCTGTCCCCCTCCGGCGTGCGAGTGATATCTGTTCGGTACCGACGGTACGTCACCCCTCGACGGCCGCTTGCGCGGTAGCTTGTGCCGTGGCCCGTAGGGTCCTCGCCCGACGGCACCGGCACAGTCGGCACGGATGCATTACATCACGTCATTTACTGTCCCTTTTGCGGCAAATTGGGGCTAATGGTGTTTACTGTAGGTAACCTCGGATGCTGGTGCCGACGTGATCACTGGGGCAGAATGCTTGCAGCTGTCCCGGCCGCGACCGGAACGGGCACGAGGCCGCTGGGGAAGGCGAACCTCGAACCGTATCGGAGGTCCCGGTGACGACACGTGGAGTTCTGTACGTCCACTCCGCGCCGCGCGCGCTGTGCCCGCACGTCGAATGGGCCGTCGCGGGCGTGCTCGGTGTGCGCGTCAACCTCGACTGGATCCGCCAGCCGGCGTCCCCCGGGACGTGGAGAGCCGAGTTCTCCTGGCAGGGCGAGTCCGGTACGGCCTCCAAACTCGCCTCCGCCCTGCGCGGCTGGCACCTGCTGCGCTTCGAGGTGACCGCCGAGCCCTGCGCCACCGCCGAGGGCGAGCGCTACAGCGCCACCCCCGAACTGGGCATCTTCCACGCCGTCACCGGCATCCACGGCGACATCCTCATCCCGGAGGACCGGCTGCGCGCCGCGCTGGCCCGCTCGGCGGGCGGCGAGACGGAGCTGGCGGCCGAGGTCGCCAAGCTGCTCGGCAAGCCCTGGGACGACGAGCTGGAGCCCTTCCGGTACGCGGGCGAGGGCGCCCCGGTCCGCTGGCTGCACCAGGTCGTCTGAGACCGGCCGCGTCGCGCTTTCCCTGGAGCGCGCTCCAAGCCGTAGCGTGCGGACATGCCTGACAAGACCTCAGTGGCGGTGCTCGGCACCGGAATCATGGGCTCGGCGATGGCCCGCAACCTCGCCGGCGCCGGCCTCGACGTACGCGCCTGGAACCGCACCCGCGCCAAGGCCGAGCCACTGGCCGCCGACGGCGTACGGGTGGTGGACACCCCGGCCGAGGCGGTGGACGGCGCGGACGCCGTCCTGACCGTCCTGCTGGACGGACCAGCCGTCCTGGACGCGATGCGGCAGAGCACCCCCGCGCTGCGCGCCAAAACCCTCTGGCTCCAGATGAGCACCGTCGGTGCCGACGGAGTCGACCCGCTCGCCGCCTTCGCCCGCGAACACGGCCTGGACCTCGTCGACGCGCCGGTGCTCGGCACGAAGGAACCCGCGGAAAAGGGCCTGCTGACCGTTCTGGCGGCCGGGCCGCAGGAGGTACGGGACCGGGCCGGGCGGATCCTCGACGTCGTCGGACAGCGCACCCTGTGGCTCGGCGAGGACGCGGCGGCGGGCACCGCCAGCCGCCTCAAACTGGCCGTCAACAGCTGGGTGCTCACCGTCATCAACGGCACGGGCGAGGCGCTCGCGCTCGCCCAGGGCCTCGGCGTGGACCCGCGCGCCCTCCTGGACGCGGTCGCCGGCGGCCCGCTCGACCTGCCGTACCTCCGGATGAAGTCGGAGCTGATCCTCTCCGGCGACTATCCGGCCAGCTTCACGGTCTCCGCCGCGCGCAAGGACGCCCGGCTGATCGCGGAGGCGGCCGAACGGGCCGGCGTACGGATGGATCTGGCGACGGCGGCGGCGGAGCGCTTCCGGCGGGCGGAGGAGCAGGGGCACGGCGACGAGGACGGGGCCGCGGCGTACTTCGCGAGCTTCGACGGCTGAGGGCCCGCCGTACGCATACGGCAAGGGGCCGCGCCGAAACGGCGCGGCCCCTGTGACGCTCGGGCTGGTCCGGGTCAGACGGTCCGGAAGGCCAGTACCACGTTGTGACCGCCGAAGCCGAACGAGTCGTTCAGCGCCGCGATGGTGCCCTCGGCGGGCAGCTCGCGCTTGACGTCGCGGACGATGTCCGCGTCCGCCTCGGGGTCGAGGTTCTGGATGTTGATCGTCGGCGGCGCCACCCGGTGGTACAGCGCCAGGATCGAGGCCACGGTCTCCACACCGCCCGCGCCGCCCAGGAGGTGGCCGGTCATCGACTTGGTGGCGGAGATCGCCATGTGGTCGGCCTCGGTGCCGAAGACCTTGCGCAGCGCCTTCAGCTCGGCCAGGTCGCCCAGCGGCGTCGAGGTCGCGTGCGCGTTGACGTGCGCGATCTCGGCGGGCTTGAGGTCGGTGTTGGCGAGCAGGTTCTGCAGGGCGTGCGCGATGCCGTTGCCGGACGGCTCGGGCTGCACGATGTCGTGGCTGTCGGCGGAGATGCCCTGGCCGACGGCCTCGGCGTAGATCCGCGCGCCGCGCTTGGCGGCGTGGTCGGCCGACTCCAGGACGATCACGCCGGAGCCCTCGCCGAGCACGAAGCCGTTGCGGTCGGCGTCGTAGGGGCGGGAGGCGCCCTGCGGATCGTCGTTGTCCTTGGACATCGCCATCATGTTGCCGAACGCGGCGATCGGCAGCGGGTGGATGGCGGCTTCCGTACCGCCCGCGACGACGACGTCGGCGCGGCCCGTGCGGATCATCTCGATGGCGTAGCCGATGGCCTCGGCGCCGGAGGCGCAGGCGCTGACCGGGGTGTGCACACCGGCCCGCGCGTTGACCTCCAGGCCGACGTTGGCCGACGGGCTGTTCGGCATCAGCATCGGCACGGTGTGCGGGGAGACGCGGCGCGAGCCCTTCTCCCGCAGGATGTCGTACTGGTTCAGCAGGGTGGTCACGCCGCCGATGCCGGAGGCGATGACCGCGCCGAGCCGGTCGGGATCCACGGAGGCGTCCTCGCCGGCCCTGGCGTCGAAACCGGCGTCCGCCCACGCCTCACGGGCCGCGATCAGCGCGAGCTGCGCCGAGCGGTCCAGCTTGCGGGCCTGCGCCCGGGGGATGACCTCGCCCGGGTCGACGGCCGCCGAGGCGGCGATGCGGACGGGGAGGTCGGCTGCCCAGTCCTGGGTGAGGGCGCTGACACCGGACCGGCCGGCCAGCATCCCCTCCCAGGTCGAGGCACTGTCGCCACCCAGCGGTGTGGTTGCGCCGATACCGGTGACGACCACGGTGCGACTGGTCGCGTTCACGGAAATTCCTACTCCACAGGTCGAGGGGTTGAGAATCACGGCGCCACCGCGGGGTGGCGACATGCGCCGGGCCGGATCAGCCCTGGTGCTTGAGGATGTAATCGGTCGCGTCGCCGACCGTCTTGAGGTTCTTGACGTCGTCGTCGGGGATCTTCACGTCGAAGCGCTCCTCGGCGGCGACGACGACCTCGACCATGGACAGCGAGTCGACGTCCAGGTCGTCGGTGAAGGACTTCTCCAGCTGGACGTCCTCGGCGGGGATCCCGGCGATCTCGTTCACGATCTCGGCGAGACCGGCGACGATCTCTTCCTTGGTGGCGGCCATGATGGCGCTCCTTCGGTGATGTGTCGGGGAACTGGCACAGGTGCAGTTCCGGGTTGTGGTTCAAGCTCCGTACAGCCGCCGGAACGCGTTCGAGCGGATGGCGCTGCGCAGATCTTGCCTAGGGGAGGGTAACGACCGTCGCGGCGTACACGAGACCCGCCCCGAAGCCGATGACCAGCGCGGTGTCCCCGCTCTTGGCCTGGCCGGTCGCCAGGAGCCGCTCCATGGCGAGCGGAATCGAGGCGGCCGAGGTGTTGCCGGTGGTCTCCACGTCACGGGCGACCGTGACATTCTCCGGCAGTTTGAGGGTCTTCACCATCGAGTCGATGATCCGCATGTTGGCCTGGTGCGGGATGAAGACGTCCAGGTCGTCCGGGCTGACCCCGGCCGCGTCCAGCGCCTGCTGGGCGACCTTGGCCATCTCGAACACCGCCCACCGGAAGACCGCCTGGCCCTCCTGGGCGATGGCGGGGTAGCGGATCTCGTCCAGCGCCATCCGGGGCTCGGGGCCGTCGCCGCCGGGCACCGGGGTGCGGCGGTAGACGTCCCAGCCGAACGTCTGCTTGATCGTGTCGGCCTTGTCGCCCTCGGAGCCCCACACGGTCGGGCCGATCGCGGGCTCCTTGCCGGGGCCGACGACCACGGCGCCCGCGCCGTCGCCGAAGAGGAACGCGGTGGCCCGGTCCTCCAGGTCGGTCAGGTCCGACAGCCGCTCGACGCCGATGACGAGCACGTACTCCGCGCTGCCGTCGGTGATCATGCCCTTGGCGAGGGTGAGTCCGTAGCCGAATCCGGCGCAGCCGGCGGAGATGTCGAACGCGGCGGGCTTGCCCGCGCCGATCTTGTGCGCGATCTCGGTGGCGATGGCCGGCGTCTGCTTGAAGTGCGAGACGGTCGAGACGATCACCGCGCCGATCTGCTCGGGCGTGACACCGGCGTCCGCGATGGCCTTGCCGGCCGCCTCCACGGACATGGCCGACACGGTCTCCTCCGGGCCGGCCCAGTGCCGGGTGGCGATGCCGGAGCGCGAGCGGATCCACTCGTCGGAGGAGTCGATGTGCTTGAGGATCTCCTCGTTCGGCACCACGCGGGTCGGGCGGTAGCCGCCGACGCCCATGATGCGCGCGTACGCGGCGCCCTTGGCGGGCTTGATCTTCGAGGTCATGCTCTCGGGGCTCCTATTCGGCCGGGGCAGAGTGCTCGGCGATCAGCGTGCGGGCCGCGTCGAGGTCGTCCGGGGTCTTCAGGGCGAGCGTCTTGACGCCGGGCAGCGCGCGCTTGGCGATGCCGACGAGGGTGCCGCCGGGGCTGGCCTCGATGATGCCGGTGACGCCCAGCTCCTTGAACGTCTCCATGCACAGGTCCCAGCGCACCGGGTTGGCCACCTGGCCCACCAGGCGGCGGACGACGTCCTGCCCGTCGGTGACGACGTGGCCGTCCTTGTTGGACACGTACCGGGTGTGCGGGGCGGCGGGCGTGAGCTGCCCGACCGCTTCCTCCAGCGCCGTCACGGCCGGGGCCATGTGGACGGTGTGGAAGGCTCCGGCCACCTTCAACGGTACGACGCGGCGGGTGCCCTCGGGCTTGTCCTCGGCCAGCGCGGCCAGCTGCTCGGCGGTGCCGGCGGCCACGATCTGGCCCGCGCCGTTGACGTTCGCGGGGGTCAGGCCCAGCTTCTCCAGGTGCGGCAGGACGACGTCCTGCTCGCCGCCGAGGAGGGCCGCCATGCCGGTCTCGGTGACGGCGGCGGCCTCGGCCATGGCCAGGCCGCGCTTCCGTACGAGACCGAGCGCCTCGTCCTCGGTCAGCACGCCGGTCAGGGCGGCCGCGGCGAGCTCGCCGACGCTGTGTCCGGCGGCGGCGCCGACCAGCCGGGAGAAGTCCTCGGAGGTCGCAAAGAGCTGGCGGGCGGAGACCAGGGAGGCCGCGACCAGCAGCGGCTGGGCCACCGCGGTGTCGCGGATCTCGTCCGCGTCGGCCTTCGTGCCGTAGTGGATCAGGTCCAGGTCGATGGCGGCCGACCATGCGCGAAGCCGGTCCTCGACTCCGGGGAGGTCGAGCCAGGGGGTCAGGAAGCCGGGCGTCTGAGCGCCTTGGCCGGGAGCGACGAGTACGAGCACCCTCACACTCTCTCTTGTGGGAGGTCCCGCCCGCCCGTGGGGACAGGGACGAAGAACCATCAGGGGAATTGTTGGTGTTCTACAAAAGCCTAGAGCTGGCTGTCACCGTCGGCCAGACGCCCCAGGATCAGTGCGATACGCAATGTAAAGGCGGAGCGTACGTCGGAAGGTGACCACCCGGTGACGTCCGTCACACGTCGCAGCCGGTAGCGCACGGTGTTGGGGTGCACGAACAGCATCCGCGCCGCGCCCTCCAGGCTGCTGGCTTGTTCCAGATACACGCTCAGCGTCTCCAGGAGCGCCGAGCCTGCTTCCTCCAGCGGTCTGTAGATCTCCTCCACCAGCTGCTCACGCGCTGCCGGGTCGGACGCCATCGCCCGCTCCGGGAGCAGATCGTCGGACAATACGGGACGGGGGGCATCCGGCCAAGCGGCACATGCCTTCAGCCCGGCCGCCGCGGCCTGCGCCGAGCGCGTCGCCGCCAGCAGGTCGGCGACCACCGGACCGGCCACCACCGGGCCCGCCGCGAACGGCCCGATCAGGGCTTTCGCCGCCTTGAGCGGATCGTCCGAGCCGCCCGCGATGACCACCAGACGGCTGCCCAGGACGCCCGTGAGCACCTGGAGCTTGGCGTGCCGGGCCGCGCGGCGGATGGCTTCCACCGTCAGCTCGCTGTCCCCGTCCGGGGCCGTACCCAGCACAACGCACACATGTTCGGGGCTATTCCAGCCGAGCGCGGCGGCCCGCGACACCGCGCCCTCGTCCGCCTCCCCGGAGAGCACCGCGTTGACCACCAGCGACTCCAGCCGCGCGTCCCAGGCGCCGCGCGCCTCCGCGGCCTGCGCGTACACCTGGGCGGTGGCGAAGGCGATCTCGCGCGCGTAGACCAGCAGCGCCTCGCGCAGCACGCCCTCGTCGCCGGGGGCCGCGACATCGTCGATCGCGGCCTCCATGACCTCGATGGTCGTACGGACCATCTCCACGGTCTGGCGCAGCGTGATCGCCCGGGTCAGCTCGCGCGGCGCCGTACCGAAGACGTCGGTGCTGATGGCCTGCGGCGTCTCCGGGTGCCGGAACCACTCGGTGAAGGCCGCGATGCCCGCCTGGGCCACCAGCCCGATCCACGAGCGGTTCTCCGGCGGCATGGCGCGGTACCACGGCAGCTGCGCGTCCATGCGCGCGATGGCGTTCGCGGCCAGCTTGCCGGACGACTTCTCCAGCCGGCGGAGCGTCGCGGTGTGCGGATGCGGGTGCGGGTCGCGCGATGCGGGTTCAGACACGGGGACAAGCCTGCCTTATCGGGGCGGTGTGATGGCGCGGTGGGCCGGGACGGGAGGGGACTACGGTGGTCGGGTGATCCACGTACACAGGGGCGACGAACGGTATCCGGGCGGCGACGTGGCCGCCGGGATCGAGACGCGGCACGCCTTCTCCTTCGGCCCGCACTACGACCCGGACAACCTGCGCTTCGGCGCGCTCATCGCCTGCAACGAGGAACGGCTGGCGCCGGGCGCGGGTTTCGACGAGCACCCGCACCGCGACACCGAGATCGTCACCTGGGTCGTCGAGGGGGAGCTGACCCACCGCGACTCGACCACCGGCCACGAGACCGTGGTGCGCCCCGGCGACGTACAGCGCCTCAGCGCGGCGGACGGCGTACGGCACGAGGAACGCAACGACGGCGCCGCGCCGTTGCGCTTCGTGCAGATGTGGCTCGCGCCCGCCGGTTTCGGCGGCGAACCGGAGTACGAGGTGGTGCGCGGCATCGCCGACGGGACGCCGTACGCGGTGCCCGGGGCCGCCGCGCTGCTGCATCTGCGGCGGCTGGCCGACGGCGCGCGCTCGGCCTTGCCGGACGCGCCGCGGGTGTACGTCCACGTCGTGCGCGGCGCGGTCCGGCTGGCGGGCGGACGCCTGGCGGCCGGGGACGCGGCGCGGATCACCGACGCCACGGACCTGGAACTGGCCGCCGAGGGCGACGCGGAGTGCCTGATGTGGGAGATGCCGGGCGAACCGTCGTACGGCTGAGGGCCGGCGCCCGGCCACCGGCCCCGGGAGCGCGGCGAACGGGGCCACCGCGCCGCTGCCCGTGCTCAGCGCAGCTCGGCGAGGACCGCGTCGGTCAGCGGCGGCCACGCCTCGATCGCCCAGGGCCCGAAGGCCCGGTCGGCCAGCGCCACACAGGCCGCGCCCGCGTCCGGGTCCACCCACAGGAACGTGCCGGACTGGCCGAAGTGCCCGAACGTGCGCGGCGAGGAGGCGGCGCCCGTCCAGTGCGGCGACTTCCCGTCGCGGATCTCGAAGCCCAGGCCCCAGTCGTTCGGGTTCTGCATGCCGTAGCCGGGCAGCACGCCGCGTACGCCGGGGAAGACCACCGACGTCGCCTCGGCGAGCGTCTGCGGCGCCAGCAGGCGCGGCGCGAGCAGTTCGGCGCCGAACCGGGCCATGTCCGCGACGGTCGAGACGCCGTCCTTGGCGGGCGAGCCCGGCAGGTCGGTGGCGGTCATGCCGAGCGGTTCGAGGACCGCCTCGCGCAGGTACTGGGGAAAGGGGATGTCGGTGGCCTTGGCGATGTGGTCGCCGAGCGCCTCGAAGCCCGCGTTCGAGTACAGGCGGCGCTCGCCCGGCGCGGCCTGCACGCGGTCCTCGTCGAAGGCCAGCCCCGAGGTGTGCGCGAGCAGATGGCGCACGGTCGAGCCCGGGGGACCGGCCGGCTCGTCCAGCTCGACCGCGCCCTCCTCGACGGCCAGCAGCGCGGCGTACGCGGCGAGCGGCTTGGTGACCGAGGCCAGGGGGAAGCGGTGCTCCTGCGGGCCGTACGTGCCGGCCACCGTCCCGTCGGTCCGTACGACGGCGGCGGCCGCGGTCGGCACCGGCCAGTTCTCGATCATCCGAAGGCTCTGCAAGGACATGGCCACGAGCCTAACGCCACCGCTCCCGCGCCCGGGACGGCCCGGGTACGGGACGCCGGGCCCGCGCTCCCTTCAAGATCCGGTCAAAAACTCCGCTTGCTTGGAGTGCGCTCGAACTCTCTAGCGTTGAGGTCGTCGTGAGAGGGGTCCGGGACATCCGGCGACTACGGGAGGCGCGGCATGACGGTGACGGCGACGGACACGAGGGTGGCGGACCAGGGGCTTTCGGCACCGCCCCGGTGCAAGAGCCCGGTTCTGCACCCGCGGCCCACCGGCCGAGACCAGTACACGATCAGCGAGGTCGCCGAGCACACCGGGCTGAGCGCCCACACCCTGCGCTGGTACGAACGGATCGGGCTGATGCCGCACGTGGACCGTACGCACACGGGCCAGCGCCGCTTCACCAACCGCGACCTGGACTGGCTGGACCTGGTGTCGAAACTGCGGCTGACCGGCATGCCGGTGGCGGACATGGTCCGCTACGCCGAGCTGGTGCGCGAGGGCCGGCACACCTTCGCCGAACGGGAAGAGCTGCTGACCGCGCACCGCGAGGACGTACGGGACCGGATCGCCGAGCTGCAGAGCACGCTGCGGGTCCTCGATTACAAGATCGATGCTTATGCGGACGCCCGCCGGGCGTCAGAGGGAGTCTGAGGTCGGCATGACCACTGAGAAGATAGAAACCGTCCGCCTGGGAGCCACCGGCCCGCTGGTCGGTGTCCAGGGCCTCGGCTGCATGGGCATGAGCTTCGCCTACGGCCCGACGAAGGACGAGGACGAGGCGCGGGCGACGCTGGAGCGGGCGCTCGAACTGGGCGTGACGCTCTTCGACACCGCCGACATGTACGGCGTGGGGCACAACGAGGAGTTCATCGGGCCGTTCATCCGGGCCCACCGGGACGAGGTCGTGCTCGCGACGAAGTTCGCGATCGCCGCGGACCCGGACGACCCGCTGAACCCCGCCAAGCGGTCCATCCGCAACGACCGCCCCTACATCCGCCAGGCCGTCGAGGCCAGCCTGCGCCGCCTCGGCGTGGACGAGATCGACCTGTACTACATGCACCGCCGGGACCCGAACGTGCCCATCGAGGACACCGTCGGCGCGATGGCCGAGCTGGTGGCCGAGGGCAAGGTCAAGCACCTGGGCCTGAGCGAGGTCACCGGCAGCGAACTGCGCGCCGCGCAGGGCGTGCACCCGATCGCGGCCGTGCAGTCGGAGTGGTCGCTGTTCAGCCGGGACGTGGAGGACGGCGTGGTGCCGGCCGCGCGGGAGCTGGGCGTCGGCTTCGTGCCGTACTCGCCGCTCGGGCGCGGCTTCCTGACCGGCTCGTTCGTCAGCGCCGAACAGGAGCTGAGCGAGGACGACTTCCGCCGTCAGCAGCCCCGCTTCACGGGCGACAACGCGAAGGCCAACGCGGCCCTGCTGGAGCCGGTGCGCGAGGTCGCCGCCGCGCACGGGGCCTCGCTCGGGCAGATCGCACTGGCCTGGGTGCAGCAGCAGGCGCAGGTGCACGGCCTGGCCGTGGTGCCGATCCCGGGCACGCGCAAGCGCAGCCGTATCGAGGAGAACACGGCCGCCACCCGCATCGTGCTCGGCGAGGAGGAACTGGCCCGCCTGGAGCCGGTCGCGAGCAAGGTCGCGGGCGACCGGTACGCGGACATGACGCTCACCTCGGTGGGCCGCGAGTAACGACCGGCAGGCTGCCGCCGTCCCCGGGCGGGATGGCGGCAGGGCAAGAGCGAGGCGGGTAGTGCCGTCCCCCGTGGCGGCACCACCCGCCGGTCCTTTCCCGGGTCCCGGCCCGCCTCAGGCCAGTCCCAGCGCGAACACCGCGAACGCCGCCGCCAGGGCCCCCGCGACCGTCCGCCGGGCCGCCGTCATCCCGGTCCACGGCGCCTCGAATCGGCGGGTCACCCGGCCGATGAGCACCAGCGCGACGGCGAAGACGGGCAGCCAGGCGAGGCGGGCGAGAATCCAGCCCGCGGTGTCCGGCGCCGTGGTGAGACCGGGCACGGCACCGGCGAAGGACGCGGGCACGGCCGCCGAGAACATCGCCGTCTGGTGCCAGCACAGCACCGTCATCGCGCAGAGGTTGACGACGACCACCGGCGCCCAGAGGGCCGGGCGGCGCAGCAGCCGGGCGATGCGGTCGCGCAGCAGGACCGCCGCGCCGGACTGGGCCGCGGCCAGCGCGAGGATCAGCAGGGACGGCGGGTGGGAGTTCGTACGGTCCTGGCCCGGGACGCCGACCATGCTCGTCGGGTAGTGGAAGAAGAGCAGCAGCGCCGCGAACAGCGCGGTACCGCCGAGCAGCAGCGTCCACGCGGCGCGCCGCCCGAGCCGCTTCTCGCCCCAGGACACGCCCAGTTGGTAGGCGAACATCCAGCCCGGCAGCAGGTTCAGCAGGCTCAGCCAGGACGGCATGGCGTCGGCGTACGGCCCGTAGCGCAGGAAGTCGACCACGGCGACGGCGGCCAGCAGCGGCGCCGCGGCCCACGCGCCCATGCGGCGGGCCGCGCGGACGCAGTACGGGGTGAGCGCGGTGATGCCCGCGTAGACCCCGACGAACCACAGCGGCTGGATGACCAGCGTCGCTCCCGTACGGAGCGTGGGTTCGGGCACGCCGCACGCGGACAGTACGGGGATCAGCGCCGCCCAGACGGCGGTCACGCCGAGGACGGGGCGGCCCAGCCGGGCGAGGCGCGCCCGCAGCCAGCGGCCCGTCGACTCACCGCGCCCGGCCGCGCGGTGGAAGGACAGCACCGACGCGTAACCGCCGACCAGGAAGAAGATGCCGAGCATCTGGAGCACCCAGCTGGCGGGCGCCAGGGCGGCGAACGAGGACAGCGGGCTGGCGTTGTGCAGCGCGCCGTCGGCGTCGAGCGTGAAACCGCCGAGGAGCCAGTGACCGGTCGGCACGGCGAGCAGCGCGAGGGCGCGCAGGCCGTCGATCGCGCGGTCGCGGTGGGCGGGCGTACGGCCCTCTATGGTGCGGACGGCCTTGCGGACGGGAGCCAGGAGCGGGGCCGGGAGCGGGGTGGCCATGGGGGCCTCTTTTCGCGGTGTCGAAAGGGCGGGAGGGACCGGTGGCGGTGGGCGGGGCGGCCGCGCCCGTCAGCGCACCCGGTCGTAGCGGCCGAGCGCGATGTCGGCGAAGTTGCGCAGCGAGTCCGTGCCGGGCGCGAGATAGCCGGTGTGTCCCTCGGCCGTCCGCGCGGGCACCCGGCGGGCGCCGAACTCCGGGTCGGTCGGGTCCGTACCGTGGCCCAGGCCCAGGAACTCGACGTGCGGCAGGTTGCCGATCCAGTCGGAGGCGTCGCGGGCGGCCCACACCCGGGCGGTGGTGCGCAGCGCCGCAGCGCTGTCCGTCCGCATCCCGGGCGAGCCGAAGACGATCAGGTCGGAGATCCGTCCCCGCTCCAGGTCCGGTACGGCCAGGGCGCAGACCACCGATCCGTAGCTGTGGCACAGCAGGGCCGGGGCCGGTACGCCGACCGCGGCCAGCCCGTCCAGGAAGCGGGCCAGGCGCGGGGCGCCGGCCTCCGCGAGACGGCCGGTCGCGGCGTCCGGGCCGAGGCCGAGCGGGGTGGTGTAGCCGGTCCAGGCGATCGCGGCGGTACGGACGCCGGGCGCTTCGGCGGCCATCCGGGCCCGCAGCGACTTGGCCATGCCGGACGGCGTGCCGTACGGGTCGCGCGCCCGGTCGGACGAGGACAGGTCGATGTCCGAGCCCGGCACGAACACGGACGTACGCCGCGCCGTCGCCAGATCCCCGAACACCTCGGCCACCTGGCCCCTGCCCCTCGGGTCGAAGGCGAGGATCTGGCGGCCGGGGCGGAGCAGTTCGGCGTAGCGATCGGCCAGCCGGCGCGCTTCCTGGTGGTCCTGGAGCGTCCCGGCGGGGTCGGTGGCGCGGGCCAGCCGGCGCGCGCGTTCGGCCTTCAGCGCGAGGGCATTGGCCTGGTAGCGCAGGGCGAGCGGCGCGCCGTCGAGGTTGCCCACGGTCAGCGGATGACGGGCCGTCAGATCCTGGCGCTCGGCCTCCGTCAGCGAACGGAAGAACCGGGCGACCTCGGCCGGGGACGCGGTCGCCGGGTCGGGCAGCCGCTTGCCGACGGAGTGGTCCGCGCGCCAGGCCGCGGCGCCGGGCGCGGGCCCGGTGACTGCGTCCTGCGTGGAACCCGCCGCCCAGCCGCCGGTACCGCCGACGACCGCCGCCGCCAGTGCGACCGCGACGAGCGTGCGCCTACCGCGTTGTGTGGACCGGCGCGGCTTGGACATGGTGGGGTCTCCCTCTTCCGTTGGTGTGGCGGAGGGAAACGTAAGAAGCGGGTGGGTGACGGCACGTCACACCGCGGAGCCAACTGTCCGCTGATACCGGGGTAGGGGGTCCGCGCCGCGCTCGTCCTCCAGCACGACCGGCCACCCCCAGGCCCCTTCGGGGGGTTAGCCCCACCCCGGCCGCGCCGACCGGGCCGGGGGAAGGGCTTTGGCCCTCAGTTCGCCCCCGGCGACACCAGCCCCGACTCGTAGGCGAAGATCACCGCTTGCGCGCGGTCGCGCAGCTCCAGCTTGGCCAGCACCCGGCCGATGTGGGTCTTCACGGTCTGCTCGGCGAGCACCAGCGACTCGGCGATCTCCTGGTTCGACAGGCCGCGGGCGATCAGCTCCAGTACCTCTGTCTCACGCGGCGTCAGCCCGTTCAGGCGCAGCGCGGTGCGGTCCTTGCGGGGCGCGGGCCGCTGCCGGGCGAAGTCGGCGATCAGCCGCCGCGTCACGGACGGCGCGAGCAGCGCCTCACCCGCCGCCACCACCCGTACCGCCGAGATCAGATCGGCCGGCGGCGCGTCCTTGAGCAGGAACCCGGACGCCCCGGCGCGCAGCGCCTCGTACACGTAGTCGTCCACGTCGAAGGTGGTGAGCATCAGCACCTTCGGCCGGTGCACCACGCCCGGCGGCGGGTCCAGCAGCTGCCGGGCCGCCTCCAGCCCGTCCATCTCCGGCATCCGGACGTCCATCAGCACCACGTCCGGGTGCGTACGGCGGCTCAGTTCGACGCCCTGCGCGCCGTCCGGCGCGTCGCCGACGACGTCGATGTCGCTCTGCGCGGCGAGCAGCGCGGCGAAGCCGGCGCGCACCATGGCCTGGTCGTCGACGATGATCACCCGAGTGGTCATGCGGGGTTATGGTCCTTTGCTGTTATGGGGAGTTGGGCGGCTACACGAAAGCCGCCGTCGGGCAGGGGCCCGGTGTCCAGGGTGCCGTCCACCAGGCGTACGCGCTCGCGCATGCCGACCAGGCCGTGGCCCGTACCGGAGGTCTCCAGCGGCTTGGCGGGGCGCGGCGGGGCGCTGTTGACGACCAGGACCGTCAGCAGGCCGCCCTCCTCGTCCACCGTGACCGACACGCGGGTGTGCGCGCCCGGCGCGTGCCGTACGACGTTGGCCAGCGCCTCCTGCACGATGCGGTAGGCCGACAGGTCCACCGCGGACGCCAGGGCCACCGGCCCGTCGGGCAGCGTCAGCTCGACCGGGACCCCGGCCCGCACCGTCCCCTCGACCAGCTTCGCCACCTGCGCGAGACCGGGCTGCGGTGCCTTCTCCGGGCCGCCGTGCCGCTCCGTCTCCTCGCTGCGCAGCACGCCCAGCAGCCGCCGCATCTCGGCCAGCGACTCCCGCGCGGTGGCCGCGATCGTGCTGAACTCCTCCTGCGCGGCCTGCGGTATGCCGCTGATGCGGTACGGCGCGCTGTCCGCCTGGACCGTGATCACCGACATGTGGTGGGCCACGACATCGTGCAGCTCGCGCGCGATACGGGTGCGCTCCTCCAGCAGCGTGCGCATGGCGCGCTCCGCCTCGCTGATGTTCTCCTGCTCGATCAGCTTGCGCTGCGCGGCCCCGCGCTCCCGGAGCGCGGCGCCCACCAGCAGCACGACGCCGGAGAGGGTGAACATCAGCACCCAGGTGCCGTCGCCGTGGTTCGGCCGGACCATCTCGAAGAAGACGCTCACCGCGCCGGTCGCGCCCCAGACGGCCATCAGCGTGCGGCGGCGCTCGCGCAGCGAGAGCGCCAGCATCAGGACCAGGTAGCCGACGATGACGGTGGGGGGCCAGGGCCAGACGTGGTCGTCGGTACTCGGCAGGAACCCCAGCACGATGCCACCGGCGACATCCGCCGGGAAGATCACCCACCACGCCTGGAGCGGCCGGGCCACCGCCAGTAGCAGCGGCACCGTCTGGGCGATGGCCAGCGTGCCGGCCGGGCCGCCGCTGAGCCCGTAATCGTTCATGAGCACGTTCACGGTCGTGGGCAGCAGCGAGACCATGAAGGCGAAGACGACCACGTACGGCAGCAGGCGCAGCCAGCGGTTCTGCACCTGGCCGAAGAGCGGGACACCGGGCCCGGTCGGCGTCCCGAGGTCTTCGGCGAGGGTGCGCAACGCCTGCCGCCCGGCCCGCCGGAGGCGGGGGCGGAGATCGCGGAGGCCGTCCGTGCGGCGCGGTGGTGTGGTCTTCATGACCTGGTCAGCGTAAGCGGCGTCCGGGCGCCGCGGCGTCATACCGGGGTGGGCTGCTGCCGTCATACCGCGGTACGGGGGCGGTGGCGTCGTACCGCGGTACCGGGACGACTCGGTACCCCGGTACGGGCGCGACGCGTGGCGCCCGATGCCACGCGACGCTCCCCACCGCTGCTTCGGCTACAACTCCGCCAGCAGCTCGGCCTTCTTCGACGTGAACTCGGCGTCCGTCAGAAGACCCGCCGTGTGCAGCTCGCCCAGCTGCCGTATCCGGTCCGCGATGTCGGCCGGATCCCGCCGCGTATCGTCGCGGGGCCGCACCGCCCGGCGCGGCGCCGCGTCCCCGTCGGAACCGGCGGCCCGTACGGCCTGGAGCACCGCGGCGGCGAACGGCAGCGATTCGTGCACCGGCCCGTACCCGAGCCCGAACACCACCGAGGCCGGGTCCTGGTCCGCCTCGCCGGGCCGCCGGCCCTCCGCGCCCTTCTCCACCAGCCGCAGGTATCCGTTGCCCGACAGCACCCCGGCGCCGCCCTCCGGCGAGCGCCACTCCACCCCGGCCAGCCCGTCGACCGGGAAGCTCTGGTCGCCGCACTTCCACTTGGCCGACGAGGCCCCCGTCCAGAACCAGCGGAACGCGACCGCGCTGCCGTCGAACGACGCCTTGCCGTCGTACGCCTTGAAGGTCAGCGGCGGTTCCGGCGCGGTGACCAGGTGCTTCTCGGCGGGCCGCGCGGCGTCGGGCCCGAGCGCGCCGCGCAGCTCGTCCCGGTAGTACTCGGCGAGGACCTCGCGCTCGGCGGGCAGCACCAGGCGGTAGGGGTCGAGGTCCTCCTTGAGCTGGCCGGCCGCGGCCTCCAGCAGCGGGTCGGCGCCCGGCCGGGGCACCGCGCGCAGCACGACCGTGCCGCGCCTGCCCGGCGTCAGCTCGACGGACTTCAGCGCCTCGTACGGGACGCGCCGCTCGCCGAGCGCCTGGAAGAGCTTCGGCCTGCGGATCCCCCGTTCGAAGCGGATGAGCACGGAGTCCGTGTCGAACTCCCAGACGGCGTGAAAACCGGCCAGCACATCACCCATGCGGCTCATCGTAAGCGGCGGTCGCCCGCCCGTCCCCCTTCCGGACATCATGCGCTACGCGCGTCAAGCCGCTTTTGCCCCATGCCGCCCGCGAGCCCGGTGTGTCCGGAGCGCGCGACCCGTGACTCCGGTATCCGGCGCGGGCATCGGGTCCGGCGGCACGGCCGGGGAGTGACCCGCGCGCGGCCGGTGCGCCCGGCCCGCCGCGCGCCCGCCTCCCGGCCAGGGCGTTCCCTTCCCGGAGCCCGCCTCCGGGCGCCGCGGCTCAGGCGAGGTCGGCCGAGCAGTCCCGGTCCTGCGGGGCGCAGTCCACCGAGGCGACCGCGCCCACCCCGATCATCGCGAAGTTGCGCAGGCTCTGTGTGCCGGGCTCGAAGTACCCGGCGTGTCCCTCGGCGCCGCGGGCCGACAGCACCCGCGAGCCGAAGGCCGGGGTGACCGGGTCGGCGCCGTGGCCGAGCCCGCCGACCTCCATGTACGGCACGTCCTGAATCCAGTCGTCGGCGTCCCGCATGGCCCAGACCCGGGCGTGCGTACCGAGCCCGGTGACGGTCTCCGACCGCATGCCGGGGCTGCCCGCCACCGCGATGTCGGTCACGGAGGACGGCAGCCGGCTGGCCGCGACGCCGCACACCACGGAGCCGTAGCTGTGGCACATCAGCGATACGGAGGCGCTCTTCGGCAGCGCCCGGACCAGGGCGTTCAGCCGCAGCGCGCCCTGCGCGGCGAGCTGCCCGGTGGCGGCCTCGACCCCGAGCCCGGCAGGTGCGGTGTAGTCGGCCCAGGCGATCACCGCCGTACGGGCGTCGGCGCGGGCGGCGCGCTGCGCGTCGTAGAGCGACTTGGCCATGCCGGCGGGCGCGCTCGTGGCGCGCGCTGTGCGCTCGAAGGTGGCCAGGTTGGTGTCCACGCCGGGCACCACCACGGAGACGCGGCGGGCATGCCCCAGGTCACCGAAGACCTCGGCGGCCCGGCCGCCGCCGGCCGGGTCGAAGGCGAGGATCTGCCGCCCCGCGGTGCCCATGGACTCGAAGCGGTGCATCAGCCGGCCCGCGTCCTGGCGGCCCACCGGCGTCAGCCGCTGATCGTGCATCCGTTTCCGCGCCGCGTCGCCGGCCTGCCGCAACGCCTTCTTGTTGGCCCGATAACGCAGGTCCACGGGGGCGCCGCCCATGTTGCCGACCACCAGCGGGAAGCGGTCGGCGAGCGCGGCCCGGTCGGCGCGGCCGAGCGAGCCGAAGAAGGCCGCGAGCGCGCCGGGCGCCGAGCCGGCGTCCGGCAAACGGTGCCCCCGGAAGGAGGCGTGGTCCCAGGCGGCCCGCGCGGTGGCCAGCGGATCGGCGTCGTCCTTGCTGCCTCTGACGGCCGTCCAGCCGGTCATCGCGAGCATCACGAACACCACCACCAGGGCGAGCGCCGCACGCCAGGCGGTGGACTGCAGGAAACCGAAGGAGGGAGCACCGAGCCCCGAGAACGAAGAAGTCACCGCGGGCCACCCTAGGAGACGGGGCGGGGCGCCCGCTCGGCCCGTGAGGGATATCACGTTTCGACCTGCGCATTTGGCGCCACAACGGACACGCCGTGCGGCGGTTCGGCGCTCAGACGTGCAGAAACGTTCTCAGGTAGGTGGTCGGGTGGGGCGGCGGGTCGGGGTGCTGCGGCTGGGTGTGTGGCGGGGGTACGGGCGGACCGCCGCGGCCGTCGGCTCACTGGCCGTGTCGTTCGCCGCCTACCGGCCCCGCCACTCACCGCTCACGGCCGGAACGATCTGCGCGAGGTACTCCTCCGTGATCTCGCGGATCGACTCCACGCTCACGTCCTCGCCCTCGCCCCACACCTTCCCGGCGACCCGCATCACCCCGCTGAACGCCGCCACGACCACCCGCGGGCGCGGGTCCGTCATCACGTCCACGCCCTCGCGCCGGGCGATGAGGCGGGCGATCTGCTCCTCCAGGATCGCGTAGCGGCGCCAGTGCGCGGAGACCAGCGCGGGCGTCGACTCGATCATCTGATAGGTGCGCATGTGCAGTTCCAGCGGAATCACCGACTGGATCGCGCCGCCGATGTCGTCCCACGAGGACATCACGGCGTTGTGCAGCGCCTCCAAAGGCGCCTCACCTTCCGGCCGCCGCTCCAGTTCCTCGGCGAAGCGCGCCTCCACCATCTCGTGGACGGCGAAGACGACCTCCTCCTTGCTCGCGAAGTAGCGGAAGAACGTGCGCTGCGAGACGTCGACGGCCTCGGCGATCTCGTCGATCGTCGTCTCTTCGTAGCCGTGCGCCGTGAACAGTTCGAGGGCGGAGCGGATCAGCGCGTCACGGGTGCGCTGCTTCTTGCGCTCGCGCAGGCCGCCGGAGGGGGCGGGAGCGGGCCGCGCCGGGCGCTCGGTGGCCGGGCCGGCGCCCGCCGAAGGAGTCGTGTTCCTGTCGCCCGGACCGGGTGACCAGGCGGTTTCAGGTCGTGTCACCTGCGGCGTGGAGGGTGCCATCCTGCGCCGCCTTTCTCGTTGTTGCCGCTGCTCAGAATACCTGTGAGCTAGATGACAGTTACCGACTCATGAATTGCTTTGTCAACTGTCAGTGGCTGACATTAGCCTCGAAGAATGAGCTCTCAGACCCCGGTTGCCCAAGCCGCACCGGACCTTTCCGTACCGGAGCCTCGCAAGGGACTCCGGGGCCATCCGTGGCTGACCCTGTTCTCCGTCGCGATCGGCGTGATGATGGTGGCCCTCGACGGGACCATCGTCGCCATCGCCAATCCGGCCATCCAGGCGGACCTGAAGGCGTCCCTCGCCGACGTCCAGTGGATCACCAACGGCTATCTGCTGGCCCTCGCCGTCTCGCTGATCACAGCCGGCAAGCTCGGTGACCGCTTCGGCCACCGGCAGACGTTCCTCATAGGCGTGGTGGGCTTCGCGCTCGCCTCCGGAGCCATCGGTCTGTCCAGCGAGGTTTCGCTGGTCATCACCTTCCGCGTGCTCCAGGGCATCTTCGGCGCGCTCCTGATGCCCGCCGCCCTCGGACTGCTGCGCGCCTCCTTCCCGGCCGAGAAGCTCAACATGGCCATCGGCATCTGGGGCATGGTCATCGGCGCCTCCACCGCCGGCGGCCCGATCGTCGGCGGCCTGCTCGTCGAGCACGTCAGCTGGCAGTCGGTGTTCTTCATCAACGTGCCGGTCGGTGTGCTCGCCCTGGTCCTGGGCCTGGTCATCCTCAAGGACCACCGCGCCCAGAACGCCCCGCGCTCCTTCGACATCCCCGGCATCGTGCTGCTCTCGGGCGCCATGTTCTGCCTCATCTGGGCCCTGATCAAGGCCGGTGAGTGGGGCTGGGGCGACGCGAAGACGCTGGGCTTCCTCGCCGCCGCTGTCGTCGTCTTCGCCGCCTTCGCGATCCTGGAGACCAAGGTCCGCGAGCCGCTGATCCCGCTGCGGATGTTCCGTTCCGTGCCGCTGACGGCCGGTACGATCCTGATGGTCCTGATGGCCTTCGGCTTCATGGGCGGCCTCTTCTTCGTCACCTTCTACCTGCAGAACGTGCACGGCCTGAGCCCGGTCGACAGCGGCCTGCACCTGCTGCCGCTCACCGCGATGATGATCGTCGGCTCGCCCGCCGCGGGCGCGCTGATCACCAAGTTCGGCCCCCGTATCCCGCTCGTCGGCGGCATGGTCTGCACCGCCGTCGCCATGTTCGGCATGACGACGCTGACCACCGGTACCGGCACGCTGGCCATGTCCGTGTGGTTCGCGCTGCTCGGCCTGGGCCTGGCGCCGGTCATGGTCGGCGCCACCGAGGTCATCGTCGGCAACGCGCCGCTGGAGCTCTCCGGCGTGGCGGGCGGCCTCCAGCAGGCCGCCATGCAGGTCGGCGGCAGCCTCGGTACGGCCGTGCTCGGCGCCGTGATGTCCAGCAAGGTCAGCTCGGACTTCGCGGGCAACTGGACCAAGGCGGGCCTGCCGGGCGCTCCGGACCCGGCCCTGAAGGCCGCCGCCGAGGTCGGCGCGGTGCCGCCGCAGGTGGCCCAGGCCCCGGGCATGACGCCGCAGATCGTCGACCGGATCGGCACCGCGGTGCACGACACGTTCGTCTCCGGTATGGGCCTGGCCTTCACCGTCGCCTGCGTCGTGTCGGTCGTCGCGGCCGTCGTCGCGCTGTTCACCAAGCGCGGCGCGAACGCGGAGGCGGGCGCGGGCGTCGGACATATCTGACCGACCGCCGGACAACCGGGTCGCGTTGACGCGCGGCCGGCCGGGGCTCTCCGCCCGGGCCGGCCGCGCGTTTCGTTTCTCCACAGGCGCGCGGTCGCTCGTACGGGGCTGAGGTTCTCCGCACCCGTGCGTACGCTGACCGGGCCTTATGCCCGCGAGCCGCGTCAACCAGAGGCCGTGCGCGCCCCGTTGAACGCCCGGCGGCAGCGCATCGCCTGTCCGGGTGGACCGATCCGTGCGGGCCTGGCGCCCGCCCCAGCACCCCGCCAAGCTCGGATCACCGACCCCGCGGCGGCCAACCGCCCGCCGCGGCACACCACTTCGTACTCCACGGGGGAGTGATCCACATGCGTACGGTCCACACCGGCCTCCTGATCGCGGGAGCCGCCGCACTGGCCGCCGCCCACCTCGGCGTCCCGCCCGCGCACGGCACGCCGCAGCCGCGGCCGAGGGCGCACACCGGCCCGGCCGCCGGGGACTGCGCCACCGGTCAGTTCTGCCTCTGGCCCGGCCGCGGCTTCAGCGGTGAGCGACAGGTCCACGAACTGGCCGACACCGACATCGAAAGCTGCGTCACGCTGCCCGCCGGCGCCCGTGCCGCCTCCTTCGCCAACCGCACCGGACGGCCGGTGACCACGTACCAGAGCGCCGAGTGCCAGGAGACCGGGGAGTTCGACACCTACCCGGGCGGCGGCAGCTGGGTACCCGAATCCCCCTACCAGGTGCGGGCGTTCAAAATCTGGGAGAGCTGAGCGGGGGAGTGGAGGCGGCGGCGCGGGGTACCCGGGTGGCGAGCCCGGACCACGCGACCCTCGGGAGGGATGATGGCGGGCCTCGGACAGCACAGCCGTACGCGATGGCGTACCCACTCGCGCAAGACCCCCCGCTCACGGGGCCGGACGGGACCTCGGAGCGGGCCGGACCGCGCGACGCTGGGCGTGATCGGACTCATCTGCGCGGTCGCCGGATTCTTCATCCTCAGCATCGTCCTGGGACCGGTGGCCGTGCTCCTCGGGTGGTTCGCGATGGGCCGCCGGTGGGGTGCCGGAAGCCAGGCGCTCCCGGCACTGGTGGCTGTGGTCCTCGGTGCGATCGACACGGTGCTGGCGATCACCGGGATCGTCGGCGTCGCCGCGGGCTCCCCGATCTGACCGGGCTCCGCGGCAACCGTGGGCGGTCACCCGTCCGTCACCGGACACCCCGGCGGCGGACGGAACCACCGGAACAGCAGAGCGCGGCGCCCCCGGCCGGAGCGTTCCGGCCGGGGGCGCCGCGCTGTGGCTCCACGAGCCGCTGTCGGTACGGGGGCGCCTACGCGTCGCCGCCCGCCTCGCCGGCCTCGGCGGCGGCGACGTCCAGCAGCTGGTAGCGGTCGATCGCCTGCTTCAGCAGCGAACGGTCGACCTTGCCCTCCTTGGCCAGCTCGGTGAGCACGCCGAGCACGATCGACTGCGCGTCGATGTGGAAGAAGCGGCGGGCCGCGCCACGCGTGTCGGCGAAGCCGAAGCCGTCGGCGCCCAGGGACTGGTAGGTGCCCGGCACCCAGCGCGCGATCTGGTCCGGAACCGCCCGCATCCAGTCGGAAACGGCCACCTTCGGGCCCTCGGCGTCGGCCAGCTTCTGCGTCACGTACGGGACGCGCTGCTCCTCCTCCGGGTGGAGCAGGTTGTGCTCCTCGGCCTCCACCGCGTCGCGGCGCAGCTCGTTCCAGGAGGTCGCCGACCAGACGTCCGCCTTGACGTTCCACTCGTCGGCCAGGATCTGCTGGGCCTCCAGCGCCCACGGCACCGCCACGCCGGAGGCGAGGATCTGGGCCGCGTGCTCGCCCTTCTCGCCCTGCTTGAAGCGGTACAGACCCTTGAGGATGCCCTCGGCGTCCACGTCCGCCGGCTCGGCCGGGTGCTGGATCGGCTCGTTGTAGACGGTGAGGTAGTAGAAGACGTCCTCGCTGTTCTCGCCGTACATCCGGCGCAGACCGTCCTTGACGATGTGCGCGATCTCGTACCCGTACGCCGGGTCGTAGGCGACACACGCCGGGTTGGTCGAGGCGAGCAGCTGGGAGTGGCCGTCCGCGTGCTGGAGGCCCTCACCGGTCAGGGTCGTACGGCCGGCGGTCGCACCCAGCACGAAGCCGCGCGCGAGCTGGTCGGCCATCTGCCAGAACTGGTCACCGGTGCGCTGGAACCCGAACATCGAGTAGAAGACGTAGATCGGGATCAGCGGCTCGCCGTGCGTGGCGTAGGCGGAGCCCGCCGCGATCAGCGAGGCGGTGCAGCCGGCCTCGGAGATGCCGTCGTGCAGCATCTGGCCGGTCGGCGACTCCTTGTAGGCCAGCAGCAGTTCGCGGTCGACCGACTCGTAGATCTGGCCCAGCGGGTTGTAGATCTTCGCGGACGGGAAGAACGCGTCCATGCCGAAGGTGCGGTACTCGTCGGGCGCGATCGGCACGAAGCGCTTGCCGATCTCCTTGTCCCGCATGAGGTCCTTCAGGACCCGCACGAACGCCATGGTCGTGGCGATCTTCTGCTGACCGGAGCCCTTCTTCGCGCCCGCGTACGCCTTGTCGTCCGGCAGCGGCAGCGGCTTGGCCCGCACGACGCGGGTCGGCACATAGCCGCCCAGCCCCTTGCGGCGGTCGTGCATGTACTGGATCTCTTCGGAGTCGCGGCCCGGGTGGTAGTACGGCGGCAGGCCGTCCTCCAGGTCCTTGTCCGGGATCGGCAGGTGCAGCCGGTCACGGAAGCCCTTGAGGTCCTCGACCGTCAGCTTCTTCATCTGGTGGGTCGCGTTGCGGCCCTCGAAGTTCGGGCCGAGCGTCCAGCCCTTGACGGTCTGCGCGAGGATCACCGTCGGCTGGCCCTTGTGGGCCTTGGCCGCCGCGTAGGCCGCGTAGATCTTCTTGTGGTCGTGACCGCCGCGGCCCAGGTGCTGGATCTGGTGGTCGGTCATGTTCTCGACCATCGCGCGCAGGCGGTGGTCGTCACCGAAGAAGTGCTCGCGGATGTACGCGCCGGTCTCCGTCGCGTACGTCTGGAACTGGCCGTCCGGGGTCGTGTTCAGCTTGTTGACCAGGACGCCGTCGCGGTCCTGGGCCAGCAGCGGGTCCCAGCTCCGGTCCCACACCAGCTTGATCACGTTCCAGCCGGCGCCGCGGAACTGCGACTCCAGCTCCTGCATGATCTTGCCGTTGCCGCGGACCGGGCCATCCAGGCGCTGCAGGTTGCAGTTGACCACGAAGGTCAGGTTGTCCAGGCCCTCACGCGCCGCGAGGGACAGCTGGCCGAGCGACTCCGGCTCGTCCATCTCGCCGTCGCCCAGGTAGGCCCACACGTGCGAGTCGGAGGTGTCGGCGATGCCGCGCGCCTCCATGTAGCGGTTCATCCGGGCCTGGTAGATCGCGCCGAGCGGGCCGAGGCCCATCGAGACGGTCGGGAACTCCCAGAAGTCCGGCATCAGCCGCGGGTGCGGGTAGCTGGACAGGCCGTTGGGGAACTTGGACTTCTCCTGGCGGAAGGCGTCCAGCTGTGTCTCGGTGAGGCGGTCCAGCAGGTAGGCGCGGGCGTACACGCCGGGCGAGGCGTGGCCCTGGAAGAAGATCTGGTCGCCGCCCTTGCCGTCGTCCTTGCCCCGGAAGAAGTGGTTGAAGCCCACGTCGTAGAGGGAGGCGGAGGACGCGAAGGTGGCGATGTGGCCGCCGACGCCGATACCGGGGCGCTGCGCCCGCGAGACCATGACCGCGGCGTTCCACCGGGTGGCGTTGAGGATCTTGCGCTCGATCTCCTCGTTGCCGGGGAAGAACGGCTCGTCCTTGGTCGCGATGGTGTTGACGTAATCCGTGCTGCGCATCTCGGGCACGGCCACGCGCTTCTCGCGGGCACGCTCGATCAGGCGGAGCATGAGGTAGCGGGCACGTTCCCGGCCTCGCTCATCGACGGCTGCGTCGAGCGAGTCGAGCCATTCCTGGGTCTCTTCGGGATCGAAGTCCGGGACCTGGCTGGGAAGGCCGCCAATGATGATCGGGTTGCGATCGGATCCGGAAGCCACGCTGTTCCTTCGCTGTTCGGTATTGCTCTGCTTGGTGTCGCGCCGTCTTCCATCGTGTACCGGCTCGCCGGGATACGTCATCTCTACCGGTGGGTAACCACTCCCTAAGAGACGGGCGCTGAAAGGCCGGTTTTTCAGGTCGGCCAAATCGCAACCATACGCCCACGCCGAAACCGGCTGCCGTACGGTCGTGCGAACCCCGAAGAGAGGAGCGGGTGCGGGGCGGCGACCCCCAAAGGGCGCAGTCCCCTCTCAAAACTACATAAAGACCACGAAACGGTGTGGGGTGAATCACTTCCCGCCGTGTGCGCGGGGTCGCAGTTGCGGCGAGACGGCGGTAAACGTCACCGTTTCGACGGTCTCGGCCGCCGGGTACTTGCGCGATCCGCCCGGCCCGTGTGGACTACGCCCAATGCCCCGCGCACGCGTGGGTGCAAGCCATTTACCGAAACATGACAGGAGGCAATCCGTGAGCGCGACCGCGGACCACGCGGAGGAGCGGACCAACCCGGCTATCAAGCTGGGGTTCGAGCCCGGACAGGTGGTCCAGGAGATCGGCTACGACGACGACGTCGAGCAGGAGCTCCGCGAAGCCATTGAGGCCGTGATCGGCCAGGAGATCGTTGACGAGGACTACGACGACGTCGCCGACGTCGTGGTGCTGTGGTTCCGCGATGACGACGGCGACCTCACGGACGCGCTGGTGGATGCCATCGGTCTGATCGACGAGGGCGGCGAGATCTGGCTGATGACGCCCAAGACCGGCCGTGACGGGTACGTCGAGCCGAGCGACATCAACGAAGCCGCGCAGACCGCGGGCCTGAGCCAGACCCGGAGCATCAACGCGGGCAAGGACTGGAGCGGCAGCCGCCTGGTCACCCCCAAGGGCGCCAAGTCCGGCAAGCGCTGAGCCGCGCCCCCACGATCCGTACCCAGCCCTCCGCCGGGTGATCCGGTGGGGGGCTTGGTGTGCGCACGCCGGCGCGTAGGGTTGGCCGCAACCTGTTGGAATCCGCCGGAGCGGCCGTCGGCGGCGGTGCCCGTACGTACGCCGGGAACGGCGTCCGGGCACGGCGGCGCGCCCGCTCACGGCGTCTGCGAAGGGAACGGTCCCCATGGCGATCGAGGTCGGCACGAAGGCTCCGGATTTCGAGCTGAAGAACCAGCACGGCGAGCTGGTCAAGCTCTCCGACTTCCGCGGCGAGAAGGCCGTCGTCCTCCTCTTCTACCCCTTCGCCTTCACCGGCGTGTGCACCGGCGAGCTGTGCGCCCTGCGCGACGAGCTGCCGAAGTTCGTCAACGACGACGTGCAGCTGCTGGCCGTCTCCAACGACTCGCCCTTCTCGCTGCGCGTCTTCGCCGAGCAGGAGGGCCTGGAGTACCCGCTGCTGTCGGACTTCTGGCCGCACGGCGAGGCGTCGCGGGCGTACGGCGTCTTCGACGAGGAGAAGGGCTGCGCGGTGCGCGGGACCTTCATCATCGACAAGGAGGGCGTGGTGCGCTGGACCGTCGTCAACGGCCTGCCCGACGCCCGTGACCTCAACGACTACCTCAAGGCGCTCGACACCCTCTGACCGGGGCGCGCGCAGGGCCGGTCGGGGCGGCCGAACGGCCCGGGCCGCGACATCGAAGCGGTGTCCGGACCGGAACCTGTAATCGGTGGGAACCGGTCACTAGGATCAAATCGTTGATCCGATGCCATGCACGATGGGGGCGCAAAACATTTCGTACCCCTCGAACCCAAGGAGGACTCGTGGGAGTCAGCCTCAGCAAGGGCGGCAACGTCTCGCTGACGAAGGAAGCCCCCAATCTGACCGCGGTGCTCGTCGGTCTGGGCTGGGACGCGCGTACCACCACCGGTACGGACTTCGACCTGGACGCCAGCGCCCTGCTGACGAACGACCAGGGCAAGGTCGCCAACGACCAGAACTTCGTGTTCTTCAACAACCTGAAGAGCCCGGACGGCTCGGTCGAGCACACCGGCGACAACACCACCGGTGAGGGCGAGGGCGACGACGAGGCCATCAAGGTGAACCTCGCCGCCGTGCCCGCCGACGTCGCCAAGATCGTGTTCCCGGTGTCCATCTACGACGCCGAGAACCGTCAGCAGAGCTTCGGCCAGGTCCGCAACGCCTACATCCGCGTCGTCAACCAGGCCGACGGCAACGAGCTCGCGCGCTACGACCTGAGCGAGGACGCCTCGACCGAGACCGCCATGGTCTTCGGCGAGCTGTACCGCAACGGCGCGGAGTGGAAGTTCCGGGCCATCGGTCAGGGCTACGCCTCGGGCCTGCGCGGCATCGCGCAGGACTTCGGCGTCAACGTCTGACCGGAGACACCTTCCGCGCCCGGCGCCGTACACCCCTGTCCCGGGGCGTACGGCGCCGGGCGTGCTTGAAGCCCGTACGCCCCCGTACGGGACGCGGACCCCGGAGAGCGGCGTGCGCGCACCGCGCACGGTCCACGCGCGCGCCGTCAAGGTGCCGTATCCAGGGCCGTGTCCTCTCGTACGGGCGGTGTACGAACCCGTAGAAAGCCGTGGACCACCGCGGCACCACCGTCACCGGGGAGGATGCGAACACCATGGGCGTCACGCTCGCAAAGGGAGGCAACGTCTCCCTCTCCAAGGCCGCGCCGAATCTCACGCAGGTCATGGTCGGCCTGGGCTGGGACGCGCGCTCGACCACGGGTGCGCCGTTCGATCTGGACGCCAGCGCGCTGCTGTGCAGGTCGGGGCGGGTGCTCGGGGACGAGTACTTCGTCTTCTACAACAATCTCAAGAGCCCGGACGGCTCGGTCGAACACACCGGCGACAATCTCACCGGTGAGGGCGAGGGGGACGACGAGTCGATCCTCGTCGACCTGAGCAAGGTTCCCGCCGAGGTCGACAAGATCGTATTTCCGGTCTCGATCCATGAGGCGGATCTGCGCGGCCAGAGCTTCGGCCAGGTCAGCAACGCTTTCATCCGGGTCGTCAATCAGGCCGACGGCAGTGAGCTGGCGCGTTACGACCTCAGCGAGGACGCTTCCAGCGAAACGGCAATGATCTTCGGTGAGGTCTACCGGTACAGCGGTGAATGGAAGTTCCGCGCGGTGGGCCAGGGGTACGCGTCGGGGTTGCGAGGCATCGCTCTAGACTTCGGGGTCAACGTTTCGTAAAGGCGCCGCGCGCCCAGCGCGGGGGACCCCACACAGCGAGGGATTGGGTTAGGCAGTGCTCCTGAGAACCTTTGGCTGGTCGTTCGCCATCACGGCGGCGGGCCTGGCCTTGGCCGGCGTCCTCTGGGGGTGGCAGGGGCTCGCGATCGTCGGCATCCTGTCGATCCTGGAGATCTCGCTCTCGTTCGACAACGCGGTCATCAACGCCGGCATTCTGCGCAAGATGAACGCCTTCTGGCAGAAAATCTTCCTGACCGTCGGCATTCTGATCGCCGTCTTCGGCATGCGCCTGGTCTTCCCGGTGGTCATCGTCGCGATCACCGCGAAGATGGGGCCGCTGGAGGCCGTCAACCTGGCGATCAACGACAAGCCGCAGTACGAACACCTGGTCACGGGGGCCCACCCGGCCATCGCGGCCTTCGGCGGCATGTTCCTGCTGATGATCTTCCTCGACTTCATCTTCGAGGAGCGCGAGCACAAGTGGCTGGGCTGGCTGGAGCGGCCGCTCGCCAAAATGGGCAAGCTGGACATGCTGTCCGTCATCATCGCGCTGATCGTCCTGCTGGTCACGGCCATGACGGTGGCCACCGACGTCGCGCACGGCGGCGGTGACAAGAGCGCGACGGTGCTGCTCTCCGGCGTCGCCGGCCTGATCACGTATCTGGTCGTGGGCGGCATCTCCGGCTACTTCGAGGACAAGCTGGAGGAGGCCGAGGACGACGAGGACGACGACGCCCCGGCGGCGAAGACGGCCGGGGACGCCGGCTCGAACGGCGCCTCGAAGAGCTCGGTCTCGGGCGTGGGACTGGCCGGCAAGGCCGCGTTCTTCATGTTCCTCTACCTGGAGGTCATCGACGCGTCGTTCTCCTTCGACGGCGTCATCGGCGCCTTCGCCGTCACCAACGACATCTTCGAGATGGCGCTGGGTCTGGGCATCGGCGCGATGTACATCCGTTCGCTGACGGTCTTCCTGGTCCGCAAGGGAACCCTGGACGACTACGTCTACCTGGAGCACGGCGCGCACTACGCCATCGGCGCGCTGGCGGTCATCCTGCTCGCCTCGATCAAGTACGAGATCCCCGAGGTCGTCACCGGCCTGGTCGGAGTCGGCCTGATCCTGCTGTCGTTCTGGTCGTCCGTGCGCAAGAACCGGCTGGAAGGCAAGCCCGGGGAGGGCTCCCGGGCAGAGCCGGAAGTCACCTCCGGAGTGTGACGAGGGGCTGATTGAGGAACGCTCTCTGCGGGGCGGCCATGGAGTGCTCACTCCATGGCCGCCCCGCGGCCGTACCGGGCCAAGGGGTGGCCGGGTAGGGCGGAAGCACGCAGCAAGTCGGGCCGTGGGCCATCGGGGCGGGCGGCCTTCGAGTCGGATCGATGGGGTGGGGCAAGGTGTCATTCTTCGACAATTGGCGGCGGGGCGGGGCGCCGAAGTTCGAAGCCGGTGGCGCGTCGTACGTGGTCGAGTTGACCAAGCGCAACCCGGTGGTCTCGCTGACCAAGCAGGGCGCGGCCTCCGGGCACCTGCGGGTCAACCTCTCGTGGCAGATGCGCACGACCGACATCGGCATGCGCGGCTCGCAGCGCGGCGGCAGCCTGCTGCGCAACCCCGGCAAGATGTTCAAGCCGGAGGTGGTGCAGGCGCAGGGACCGGCGGTCGTCAAGATCGACCTGGACCTCGCCTGCCTGTACGAGCTCAAGGACGGCACCAAGGGCGTGGTGCAGCCGCTGGGCAACTTCCTCGGTGACATCAACGCCGCGCCGTATGTGAAGCTCAGCGGCGACGACCGGTTCGGCTCGCCCTCCGGTGAGACGCTCTACATCAACCTCGACCACCGCGACGAGATCAAGCGCCTGCTGATCTTCGTCTACATCTACGACGGAACCCCGGCCTTCGACCGCACGCACGCCATCGTGACGCTCTACCCGAGCAGCGGCCCCCGGGTGGAGATCGGCCTCGACGAACGGGCTCCCCAGGCCCGTTCCTGCGCCATCTTCATGCTGGAGAACAACAAGGGCGACCTGACCGTCCGCCGCGAGGTCAAATACGTCTACGGCTTCCAGTCCGAACTGGACCGGCTGTACGGCTGGGGCCTCCAGTGGGGGCGGGGGTACAAGTCGAAGGTGTGAGAGACGGGGCGGCGAGGCGCGGGGGAAACGTCACGGCGGGGGCGTGCGGTTCGGTACCTGCGTGGCCGGTGTTCGCGGGCGTGCTTGTGGCCATGGCCGTGCTCGTGCCCGTGCGGGGGTTCAGGCCGCTGTTTGCGTGCAGTTCGCTCGTAGGGCGCCGTGCTGCCCGCCGACCGTAGGTGCGGTCTCCTGAGGCGGCGGGCTGCCGGTCGCCGGTCAGCGGTGCTGGAACTGCGGTCCCTGCGGAGGCAGGACGAAGTTCGGGTCCGGGCCGGGGCCCGGGGGCTGCTGTGGATAGCCGTAGGCCGGAGGGGCCGGGACGGCCGGGGCCGCCGGTCCCGTCGGATACGGCTGGTGTTGAGGCTGCTGCGGAGGCTGCGGATAGCCGTAGGAGGGCTGCGACTGCGGCTGCTGCGGCATCGGGCCGGGATAACCGTACGCGGGCTGGGCAGGCGGCTGCGCCGGGGGCGGCGGGAACTGCGGGGCGTTGGGCGGATAGCCGTAGCCGCCACCGGTGGGCTGCGGCGGCGGGAACGCGGCAGCCGACGCCCCTGCGGGCGGTGCCGTGGACGGCGGCGTGCTCGTGGGCGGGGCGGCGGGAGGCGACAGGGGGAAGGAGTCCGGCTCTGCCTGGGAGGGCGGTGTGGAGGGGGTCGGGTTCGGGCTCGTAGGCGGTGCCGGGGCCTGCGACGGGGCCGGGTCCGGGAGGTGGTGGGTGGCGGCCTCGGGGTGCGGGGCGGCCGAGGGGGCACCTGCTTCGCGGGGGGTGCTTGCCGCTGCTGCGGTGCTGGTGGGGGCGGGTGCTGTGCTGCCGGCGGGTGTTGTGCTGCTGGTCGCTGCGGCGTTGCTGTCCGTGGTGGCGGGTGTGGGTGCGGGCGTGCCTGCGGGCGTGCCGGTAGCGCCCGCGGGCGTCGTGGCCGGGCTCGGGGCGGACGGCGCGGAGGCGGCCGTGCCGGTGTCGGCGGACGCGGCAGCGTCGTCCTCCTCCACCGAGATCCCGAACTCGGTGGCCAGGCCGTTCAGCCCCTGCTCGTACCCCTGCCCCAGCGCACGGAACTTCCACCGATCACCGCGCCGGTACAACTCGCCACAGATCAGGGCCGTCTCCTTGCCCGTCTCCGGCACCACGTCGAACACCGCGATCGGCTCGTCGTCCCCGGAGGAGGCGTCGTAGAGCAGTACGCGCAGGTCCCGCACATGGGCGAAGGTTCCGCCGTCCGCCGACGCGGTGAGCATGACACGGTCCACCGACGCTTCGAGGGCGGACAGATCCGCCTCGATCGTGTCGGCCAGCCCGTCGGTCAGCCGCGTCTTCGGCAGGTGCCGCACCAGGCCGCTGGGGTGGCGGGGCTGGTTGTAGAAGACGAAGTCCGCATCGGAACGCACGCGGCCGTCGGCGGCGAGAAGCAGGGCCGAGGCATCGACATCGGGCACTCCGGCGCCGGGCGTCCAGCGCACTACGGCCCGTACCGCCGTGGTGTCGAGGGGTACGTTCGACCCTTTCAGCATCGCGTGCGTCATGTCCGTAATCCTGCCTTCCCGGAGGTCGGAGGGACAACGCGGGGGCCTCACCGGCGTGGCCCGGCCGGTCTCCGCGGCACCCGGCCGTCGCGTGCGGGTTACGTGCTTTTCACCCCGGCGGGAACTTTCCCGTCGCGGCCACACGTACGATTACCGGCCGGATCCAGACAGCGAGTCGCCGCGGGGTGGCCCCGGCCCCGCCTGCTCACGGGGAGTTCTATGCGTCATTTTGGGCACCTTGCGCCCGATATCCGGAACGCTTTGTTCCACAAGGAGCCGGTCGAGTTCACCGCCGACTCCCCGCCCGGCACGCTCTCGGTGGCCCTCGGCGCGACGCTCTACAGCCCCGCCACCCGCCCCAAGCTCGCCGAGGACATCGTCAAACAGGCAGGCCGGGGCGTGGTGTCCATGGTGCTCTGCCTGGAGGACTCCATCAGCGACGCCGATGTGGTGGCCGGTGAGGAGAACCTCGTGCGGCAGTTCGCGGTTCTCGCCGAGGAATCGGGGGACGGTACGGACCTCCCGCTGCTCTTCATACGGGTCCGCGCGGCAGCCCAGATACCGGACCTGGTGGGCCGACTGGGCCCTGCCGTGCGGCTGTTGTCTGGATTCGTACTGCCGAAGTTCACCGAGGAGCGGGGCGTTCCGTTCCTGGAGGCGCTGGCCGGCGCGGAGGCGGACTGCGGGCGGCGGCTGTTCGCGATGCCGGTGCTGGAGTCGCCCGAACTGCTCCACCTGGAGAGCCGCGGCGAAACACTGCGGGGCATAGCGCGCACGGTGGACAAATACCGTGACCGGATACTGGCCCTGCGCCTCGGCGTCACGGATTTCTGCTCGGCCTACGGCCTGCGCCGGGCCCCCGACATGACCGCGTACGACGTGCAGATCGTCGCGTCCGTGATCGCCGATGTGGTGAACGTGCTCGGACGGGCGGACGGCACCGGGTTCACGGTCACCGGTCCGGTGTGGGAGTACTTCCGCCTCCACGAGCGGATGTTCAAGCCGCAGCTGCGGCAAAGCCCCTTCCTGGGCCGGGCGGAGGAACTCCGGACGGCCTTGATCGAGCACGACATGGACGGTCTGCTGCGCGAGATCGAACTGGACCGCGCCAACGGCTTGCAGGGCAAGACCTGCATCCATCCCTCGCACGTGGCGCCGGTGCACGCGCTCTCGGTCGTCAGCCACGAGGAGTTCAGCGACGCGGTGGACATCCTGCGGCCCGAGCGCGGCGCCGGCGGAGTCCTGCGCTCCGCGTACACGAACAAGATGAACGAGATCAAACCGCATCGGGCCTGGGCCGAACGGACCCTTCTGCGGGCCGAGGCGTTCGGTGTGGCCCGCGAAGGTGTCGGCTTCGTGGAACTGCTGACGGCGAGCCTCCCGCACACCTGACGCGGCGCACGCCTCGGACACCGGGACGGCTGCCGCCCCACCGGCCCGAGGACACCCAGGAAGCGACGAACGATGACGACGACGGTGGAAGAGACGAAGGAGACGGGCGCAGTGGTGTGGACGGGAGAGTGGGTCGCGCAGCGGCTCGGGGTCTCGCTGAGTGGCGGGCCCGAGCTGTCCCGGCTGCTGGGCCTGGCGCTGCGGCGCAACCCCAAGCGGGCTCATCTGCTGGTGTCGAACGTTCTCGGCAAGCATGTACCGCAGCGGCCGGAGGCGGTCCACGGCGCGGGGCTCGGCCTGGGGCGCCGGGTCCGGGAACTGCTGGGCGACGCGGACGCGGCGCGCGCCGTCGTCCTGGGATACGCGGAGACCGCGACGGGGCTCGGCCACAGCGTGGCCGACGGGCTGGCGCTCGCGCCGTATCTGCACTCCACGCGGCGGCCGGTCGAGGGAGTGGCGCAGGCGGGCGGTTTCGAGGAGGAGCACAGCCACGCGACCTCGCACCTTTTGCTCCCCGAGGACCCGTCGTTGCTGGCCGGGGACGGCCCCCTGGTCCTCGTGGACGACGAGTTCTCCACCGGCCGTACGGTCCTGAACACCATCAAGGCCCTGCACGCCCGCTTCCCGCGCGAGCGGTACGTCGTCGTCGCCCTGGTCGACATGCGCTCGGAGGCGGACCGCAACCACTTGGACAAGTTCGCCGCCGACCTGGGAGCACGGGTCGATCTCATATCCCTGGCCGCCGGAGGCGTACAGCTCCCGGCCGACGTACTCGAACGGGGCCAGGCCCTCGTCGCGGCCCACCTGGACACCGCGCCGACGGAAGAGTCTGGCGTGTCGGGGACCGTGGCCGCTTCCGCCGAGGGGGCGGCTTCCGGTGGGGGTCCGGTCTTGGGTGGAGTCGCGGCTCGGGCTGGGGCCGCGGCCTCGGGCAGCACTGCGGCCGCGGTCGGTCCCACGAATCGGCCACTCCCCGAGCGCATCGACCTCGGCTGGCCCGAGAGCGTGCCGGACGGCGGTCGGCACGGCTTCACGCCCGAGCACCGGGCCCTCCTGGAAGCCGCGCTCCCCGGCATGGCGGCCCGCGTCGCCGACCGGCTCGCCGGTGCCCGCCGGGTGCTGGTCCTCGGCAACGAAGAGCTGATGTACGCGCCGCTGCGCCTCGCCGGCGCCCTGGACGACGCGACACCGGCCGAGGTCTGCTTCTCGACCACCACCCGCTCGCCGGTCCTGGCCGTGGACGATCCCGGCTACGCCATCCGCACCTGGCTGACCTTCCCCGCCCACGACAGGCCGGCCGACGGGCCGGGGGAGCGGTACGCGTACAACGTCGCGCCAGGTACGGACCCTCGGCGCCGCTTCGACGCGATCGTCGCCGTCACCGACTCGCACGGCGACACTCCGGAACTCCATGGTCCCGACGGCCTCCTGGCGCAGCTCACCCCGCAAACCGACCGGCTGCTGCTCGCCGTCGTCCCCTCCTACACACCGGCGTACGCACTGCCGCAGACGCCGGAGCCCGCTCCGCAGCCCACGCCCGACGCCACGCAACGACAGGTCTGACCGATGCCCCTCCCCGAGCCGCTGCGCGGCCCCGCCTTCTCCTCCTACGCCCCCGACGAGGTCGGCTGGCTGCTCCAGGACCTGTCCTCGGTCAGCCTGGAAGCGCCGACCGAGGAGCGCGAGGAGGCGATTCAGGCCGGTGGCGCCCACTACGCCGAATCGCTGCCCGTCGAGTACCAGCCGAGCGAGCAGTACCAGGCGCTGTTCCACAGCGCCCTGGCGACCTCCGCCGCCCGCATCGCGCGCGCCGTCGGCACCGTCACGGAAACCGTGCTCGCCGAGCGATCCCCCCGGCCGGTACTGGTTTCCCTGGCCCGCGCCGGCACCCCGGTGGGCGTCCTGATGCGCCGCTGGGCACAGTACGCCGACGGGCTCGATCTGCCGCACTACGCCGTCTCGATCGTGCGCGGCCGCGGCATCGACACCACCGCCCTGCGCTGGCTGGCCGCCCACCACGATCCGGCGGACGTCGTCTTCGTCGACGGCTGGACGGGCAAGGGCGCCATCACCCGCGAACTCGCGGAAGCGCTTCGGGACTTCCCCGGCTTCGACCCGAGGATCGCCGTCCTCGCCGATCCCGGTGGCTGCGTGGATACCTACGGCACCCGCGACGATTTCCTCATCCCGTCCGCCTGCCTCAACTCCACCGTCTCCGGCCTGGTCTCGCGCACCGTACTGCGCGACGACCTCGTGGGGCCCGACGACTTCCACGGCGCCAAGTTCTACCGCGAGCTGGCCGGCGCCGACTTGTCGCGGACGTTCGTCGACACGGTCGTCGCGCGCTTCGACGAGGTCGCCGAGCAGGTCGCCTCCGACGTGAAGGAACTGGCCGCCGCCGACCGGACGCCCACGTGGGCGGGCTGGGCCGCGGTCGAGCGGATCAGTGAGGCGTACGGCATCCACGACGTCAATCTCGTGAAGCCGGGGGTCGGTGAGACCACGCGGGTACTGCTCCGGCGGGTCCCCTGGAAGATTCTGGCCCGGCGCGGCGCCGGTACGGACCTTGATCATGTGCGTCTCCTGGCTGAACAGCGGGGCGTACCCGTCGAAGAGGTCGACGAACTGCCCTACTCCTGTGTGGGATTGATCCACCCCCGCTACACGCGGGGCGCGACGGGTGCGGACGGCAAGGCGGTGACCGCGCTGTGAGCACACTCGTCGCCAGCGACCTGGACCGCACCCTCATCTATTCGGCCGCCGCGCTGGACCTGGCCATGCCCGACGCCGAGGCGCCGCGCCTGCTCTGTGTCGAGGTCTACGAGCGCAAACCGCTCTCCTACATGACGGAGACGGCGGCCGGGCTGCTGGCCACACTTGCCGACACCGCCACGTTCGTCCCGACGACCACACGCACCCGTGAGCAGTACGGGCGCATCCACCTCCCGGGCCGCGCACCACGCTTCGCCATCTGCGCGAACGGCGGCCACCTGCTCGTGGACGGTGAGTCCGACCGCGACTGGCAGCGCACCGTCGCCGCGCGGCTGACCGCGGAATGCGCCACGCTCGACGAGGTCCGTGCGCATCTGCTGCACAGTGCCGATCCGGCCTGGCTGCTCAAGGAGCGCGTCGCCGAGGACCTCTTCGCCTACCTGGTCGTGGAGCGCTCGCTGCTGCCGCAGACCTGGGTCAAGGAACTCGCCGAGTGGGCGGACGCCCGCGGCTGGACCGTCTCGCTCCAGGGCCGGAAGATCTACGCCGTACCGAAGCCGCTCACCAAGGGCGCCGCCGTGGCGGAAGTGGCCCGGCGAACCGGGGCCGCGCAGACACTCGCCGCCGGGGACTCGCTGCTGGACGCCGACCTGCTGCTGGCGGCGGACCACGGCTGGCGCCCCGGCCACGGGGAGCTGGCGTCCTCCGGGTGGGACGCCGAGCACGTCACCGCACTGAGCGAGCACGGGGTCGCGGCCGGCGAGGAGATCCTGCGGGCCTTCACCCGCGCCGCCGCTGCCCCGGACCGCTCCTGCTGAGCCGCACGGCCAGGAAGGCCAGCACCGCCAGTCCGGCAGCCACCAGGACCACCTTTGAATACGTGTCCGCATAGCCGGTCACTTCCTCCCAGTTCTCGCCGAGCGCGTAGCCGGCGAGAACGAAGATCGCATTCCAGATCAGACTTCCGAGCGTGGTCAGGAGGAGAAAGGCCGGTATCGGCATGCGTTCGATGCCGGCCGGTATCGATATCAGGCTGCGGAAGATCGGGACCATCCGGCCGAAGAACACCGCCTTGCTGCCGTGTCGTTGGAACCAGCGCTCGGTCTTCTCGACGTCCGACACCTTGACCAGCGGCAGCCTGGCCGCGATCGCCAGCATGCGGGCCCGGCCGAGCGCCGCGCCCACGCCGTACAGCGCCAGCGCGCCGAGCACCGAGCCGAGCGTCGTCCACGCGAGCGCGGAGAACAGGGACATCCGGCCCTGGCCCGCCGCGAAGCCGGCCAGCGGCAGGATCAGCTCGCTCGGCAGCGGCGGGAAGAGATTCTCGGCGGCGATCGCCAGGCCCGCGCCGGGCGCGCCGAGGGTGTCCATGAGTCCGGTGATCCAGCTTGTTTCCGCGAGTTCGTTCATGCTTCGACGGTAGAAATCCGCGGGCGCGGGCACATTGCGGAAAACCGCACGGAACACTGTGGTTTACCGCAGTGTGGAGGCAATGGCGCAGCCACTAGCGTTTTGATCATGCGGGGGATGACACGGCGCGGGATGCGCCTCACGGTCGGATTGTTGGTCGGCGCGGGCATGGTGGCGGTCGAGCTGCCGTTCATCGCGCTCTCGGGGCTCGCGCTGCTCTGCGTATACATGTGGCCGCGCGGGAGACGGAAGGTGCTGGAGCCGGTGACGGCCGTGGCCCGGTGCCTCACCGAGTCCGCGCGCCGCCGACTGTGGTTCGGCGGTGCCGACTTCTCCTATGGGTACGACACCGAGCGCGCGCTCAAATACCTGGCGGTCCGCTGGGCCTTGGGGCTACTGGGCGGTTGCGTCGTGATCTCCGCGCTCGCGGGGGCGACCGTCGTCCTGTGGGCGTCGACGGCGTGGATGTTCTCCACCATCGAGCACCCGGTGGACGTCGCGGAGACAGGTGTGGGCGCCGTGTTCCTGCTCTTCCTCAGCCTGCAAGCGGTCTTCGGCATGGCGACCCTGGAAGCCCGGCTGGCGCGACACTTCCTCGGCCCCACGCACGAGAAGGAGTTGCAGCGGCGGGTCGCGGAACTGGCCTCCAGCCGGGCCGGGGTCGTCGCGGCGGTCAACGACGAACGCCGCCGTATCGAGCGCGATCTGCACGACGGGGTCCAACAGCGACTGGTGGCCCTGGGCATGCTGCTCGGCCGCGCGTTGCGCGCCAAGGACGAAACCCGCACGGTCGAACTGCTGCGACAGGCCCACGAGCAGAGCCGCCAGGCGCTGACCGAACTGCGCGAAGTCGCCTGGCGCGTCTATCCGACCGTGCTGGACGAGGCCGGGCTCCGGACCGCTCTGGAAACCGTCGCGGAGCGTTCCGCGGTGCCCGTCCGCCTCGACTACCGCCTCGCTCGTGAACCCGACACCGCCGTGGCGACCGTCACCTATTTCGTCATATCCGAGGCGGTCACCAACGCCGTCAAGCACTCCTGCGCGGACCGGATAGCCGTCACCGTCAACCGTGAAGACAACACCCTGTTCCTTCGGATCCAGGACAACGGCGGGGGTGGTGCGGATGCCTTGGGTAGCGGACTGTTCGGGCTGGCCCGCCGGGTCGCCGCCATGGACGGCCGGTTCCGGGTGGCCAGCCCGGCCGGCGGACCCACCACGATCACCGCGGAGCTGCCGTGCGCGTAGTACTCGCCGACGACTCGACCCTGCTGAGGGAGGGCTTGGTGCGACTTCTGACCGAAGAGGATCACGAGGTGATGGCCGCGGTGGGGGACGCCGCGGAACTGATGACGGTGCTGGAGCGCGCACCGGCGGAGCAGCGGCCCGACGTGGTGGTCGTGGACGTACGGATGCCGCCCACCCACACGGACGAAGGACTGCGGGCCGCGGTCAGCATCCGCGAGCGCTGGCCGGACGTCGGCGTACTCGTCCTGTCGCAGTACGTCGAGCGGCGGTACGCCACCGAGCTGCTGACCGAGGACAGCGAGGGCGTCGGCTACCTCCTCAAGGACCGCGTCGTGCAGGTGGACGAGTTCCTGGACGCGCTGGAGCGGGTCGGCTCCGGGCGGGCTGCCTTCGACTCGGAGGTCGTACGGGTCCTGTTCTCCCGCAGCAGCCGCGCCGATCCGCTGAACGCGCTCACGGCCCGTGAGCGCGAGGTGCTCGCCCAGATGGCCGAAGGACACACCAACACGGCCATCGCCGACAGGCTGCACATTTCCCGGAGCGCCGTGGAGAAGCACACCAACGCGATCTTCGACAAGCTCGGCCTGACCGGCACTTCCGGCTACTCTCGCCGCGTCCTGGCCGTACTGCGTTACCTGGGGACCTGAGGAGCACCGGTGACCAAGAGCAAGACCACGACGATCACGGAGGCGCTGTACGACTACGTCCTGGCGCACAATCCGCCGCTGGACACCGTGCAGCGGGAGCTCGTACGGACCACGCTGGAGCGCTTCCCCGACGCGGCGCGGATGCAGTCGGCGCAGGAGCAGGGCCCGCTGCTGGCCTTCCTGATCCGGCTGTGCGGCGCGCGGCGGGTCGTGGAGGTGGGCACCTTCACCGGGTTCTCGGCCCTGGCGATGGCGCAGGCACTGCCGCCGGACGGCACGCTGATCGCCTGCGACATCTCCGAGGAGTGGACGGCGTACGGTCGCGAGGCATGGGCGAAGGCCGGTGTCGCGGACCGTATCGACCTGCGGATCGCCCCCGCGCTGGACACGCTGCGGTCGATCCCCGCCGAGCCGCGGATCGACTTCGCCTACCTCGACGCGGACAAGGGCAACTACGTCGCGTACTGGGAGGAACTGGTCCCGCGGCTGCGGCCCGGGGGACTGATCGTCGCGGACAACGTCCTGTTCGGCGGGAAGGTGGCCGATCCGCACGCGGAAGGACCGGCCGCGGCGATCAAGGAATTCAACGATCACGTCATGGCGGACGAGCGGATGGAGGCGGTGATGCTCACCGTGGCAGACGGACTGACCGTGGCACGCAGGCGGTGACGAGGCGAGCGCCGGTAGCCGGGGCCGCGAACTGAGAGCAGGGCCGCCGGGGCGTGTGCAACGCACCGGCGCGTGCTGCGCAACCCATCGGACGGCCCTAGAGCGGCGTAACGGCAGTCGGAGGAGAGGGAACCGCTGGGGACCCGCTGCGGCCGATGGTCAGCCGCAGCAGCCGCCTCCACAGCAGCCGCCTCCGCCGCCACCGCTGGGGGCCGGGGCAGCGGCGGTGCCGCCGACGGCGACCGTGGACAGCAGTTTGACCGTGTCCTCGTGCCCGTCCGGGCAGGTGGCCGGAGCGGAGGACTCGGCCATCGGGCGGTTCAGCTCGAAGGTCGAGCCGCAGGAACGGCAGCGGTATTCGTAACGAGGCATGGCCACAGATTAGCCCGCGAGGGGGAGAAAGGGGGCAGAACGTGGGGGGAGAACGGAGTGGGCCAGCGTACGACCGTGCCGGGTGGTGCGCCGAGGAGGCGCAGTTCGGCACGTGTGGGAGCGCCTTTCCAGTCGCCGGGGGAGGTCACCGCGAAGGCGCCGGTGGTCACGCCCCGTTCGAGGCGCCCGACGACGCCCTCGCCGTCCAGCAGAGTGGAGAGATAGCCCGCTACGAACGCGTCACCGGCACCCATTGGGTCCACGGCTTGTACAGGTACGGCGGGCTGGTGCAGCGAGCCGTCGATGGCGTGGTGCGGGTGGCACGGGCGTTGGTTGGCGGGGTGGGGCTCTGGGTGCGTATAGGAGGTGGCGCCGTCCGGGCCGAGTTTCACGACGATCTCGGTGACGCCTGCGGCCGGCCATTGTCCGGCCTGTGCGGTGATGTCGGCTGGCGAGCCCGGTGGGAGGCACAGCGAGAGCCCGTCGGTCGAGGAGATCAGGATGTCCACGTACGGGATCCAGTCCCGCAGGACCGCCGACGCCTGGTCGGCCGTCCACAGCCGGGAGCGGTGATTCACGTCGGGGCAGACCGTTGTCTCGCGTTCGCGGGCCAGGTGAAGGGCGTGCGTGGACGGGGCGCGGCCCAGAGCAGGGGTAATGCCGACCAGGTGCAACACCTGGGGTGCAGTGGTGGCGAAGGCCCGGTCGAGCACGTCCGGGGCCATGCGCGACCCGGCCGAGCCCGCGCGGTAGTAGTGGATGCGGGTCACGTCCGGGAGCCGCGGCTCGAAGAGGATCAGCCCGGTCGGGGCGTCGGGATCGGACGAGGCCGGGGAGATGTCCACCCCTTCGGCCCGCAGGGTACGGAACACCAGCTGACCGGCTTAGCCGTCGCCCACGATGCCCGCCCACTGGACGTCGTGGCCGAGCCGGGCGAGGCCAACGGCGACATTGCTCTCGGCGCCCGCGATGGAGACGTTCATGGTGCCGCCCAGCTTGAGCGGGCCGGTGCCGCGCAGCGCGATCATGGTCTCGCCGGAGGTGAGCACGTCGGTGTTGGTGTTGGTGTCAGGGCAGGTGTGGGTGGTGGCTTCGGCGCTCGTGCTTTGGTGGCCCGCGCCGGGTCGGTCTGCGGATGCGGATGCGCCTGCTCGTGGTCTCGCCGCTGTGTTTTGGTCTGTGTGCGGGGGAGGACCGGTGGCTGTGTGAGGGGGCGTGTTCGCGTGCGGGCGCGTGCTGGTGCCGGTTGTCCGTGCGTTTTCGGCGTGGGGCCGAGGGGCTTGGCCCGGCTTGTCCGGTCCTGGCGTGCGGCTCACCATTCGGCGAACGAGCCGTCCGCGTGGCGCCAGACGGGGTTGCGCCAGGTGTGGCCTTTCTTGTCGGCGGCACGTACGGCCGGCTCGTCGACCGTGATGCCCAGCCCCGGGCGGTCGGTGCGCGCGAGGGAGCCGCCTTGGAAGCGGAAGGGGGCGGGGTCGATGACGTAGTCGAGCAGCTCGGCGTCCTGGTTGTAGTGAATGCCGATGGACTGTTCCTGGATGAGGAAGTTGGGGGTGGTGAAGGCGACTTGGAGGCTGGCCGCGAGCGAGATCGGGCCGAGCGGACAGTGCGGGGCGAGCTGGGCTCCGTAAGTCTCCGCGAGAGCGGCGATCCGGCGGAGTTCGGAGATGCCGCCCGCGTGCGAGATATCCGGTTGGAGGATGGCGACGCCGGCCTGGAGAGGAGCCAGGAACTCCTGGCGGGTGAAGAGCCGTTCGCCGAGCGCGAGGGGGATATTGGAGGCGTTGACCAGGTCGGGAAGGGAGTGCGGATAGTCGGGGAGGACCGGTTCTTCGACGAACATCGGCGCGTGTTCGGCGAGCAGGGGGAGCAGGCGCCGGGCGTTGGCGGGGGACACACGGCCGTGGAAGTCCAGGCCGAAGTCCCGCTCGTCGCCCAGTACCTCGCGTGCGGTCTCGGCGCGGCGCAGGCAGTCCCGTATCTCGGCGCGGGTGGCGACCGGGGTCATCGGGCCGCAGCCGTTCATCTTGACGGCGGTGAAACCCGCCTCGATCTGGGCGGTCAGAGCGTCCCGTATCTCGGCCGGTTCATCGCCGCCGATCCATGAGTACGCGCGGACCCGTTCCCGTACGGGGCCGCCGAGGAGTTGGTGGACCGGGACGCCGTACTCCTTGCCCTTGATGTCCCACAGGGCCTGGTCCAGCCCGGCGACGGCGGAGGAGAGCACCGGGCCGCCGCGGTAGAAGCCGCCCTTGGTCATGACCTGCCAGTGGTCCTCGATACGGGACGGGTCCCGGCCGAGGAGGTATTCGGCCAGGACCTCGACGGCGGCGCGTACCGGTTCGGCGCGGCCCTCGACCACCGGCTCGCCCCAGCCGACGAGGCCGGTGTCGGTTTCCACCCGGACGAACATCCAGCGCGGCGGTGCCAGAAACGTTTCGACGCGGGTGATCTGCACGCGGGGCGGCCCTTTCTACGAGGGGGGGGAATGCCGTTCCGTAACGGTATGGGCGATGCAGCGACCGCAATGGGCTGCCTGGAGTGGGGGCGCTGTTTGCGGTAGTCCGTGCACTACATGGCGTGCCGGCGGCGGTGCTTCGGGGAGTGGGAACGGAAGCGGGAGCGGTGTCCGTGGGTTGTGGGAGCCTCGTGGCGAGGGGCCGCGTGTGCGCCGGTTCGGGGTGGCAGGGGGCGCGCGGTTCGGTTTGCGATTTCCGGGTGGCGGGCGCGCCAGTACGGGTTGTCGTGGGGCAGGCCGCCGGAGACACGACCGTACATGCCGAAGACCAGCAGCATCAGGCCGACGAGGAAGCTGAACAGAACGTTCTGGATGCGGAAGGCCAGGAAGTTGAAGCCGGTCTCCAGAATGGCGAGATTGACGAAGCCGCTGAGCAGGAAGGCGACGCCGAGCACGATGTTGAGTGTCGAGGCGAAGTTCCCGCCGATCACCATGCCGCCGAAGAGCACCAGGCCCACGATGATCGACAGCACGCTCAGCGCGCCGTTGGTGTTCAGCCCGGCGACGGTGTCGCCGCCCGTGTCGAAGAACCCGATCTTGTCGATCAGGCCGAGAATGCCGAAAGCGACGAGTACCAGCCCCACCAGACCCGCGCCGAAACGGTAGATCTGGCTGAGCCGGTGATCGACGGGGAGATGTTCGTCGAGCCGTGTGTGCCGCACCTTGCCGCGCAGCGTCCGGGAGGGCCCGTGCAGAGCCTGGCCAGCGTCCATGTCCGGCCTCCTTCACGCAGATGAGCCGCCGATGAGCCGCCTGGACCGTGCTTGACTCCAGCATCCGCCTGTCCGCGGCGGGACGCCAAAGTGCCAGGTCAGTGGGTAGGGGAGGGGGAGGCCAGAGGGCGGGCGGGGGTGGCGGCCGGTCGTGGGACGGGGCTGCGGGGTCTCGGCTTTCGCCGGGGCGGGGGCAGCCGCCCGTACGCACTGATCGTTACGGCTGTCGCCCTGCGGCCACGCCGCCTGCGCGACGGGAGCAACCACGGCCGCCCGCGGCATCGCCGCCTGACCGCTGCACCACTGCGGGCCGTGCACTTACGGCCCGCCGGGCCACCGGCCCGCCCGACCCACAGACCGCCGAGCCAACGGGACCTATCGCCAGCCGATCAGCCGCTCCGCTGCACGCAACCTCACTGCACACCGCCCCACCGCACGCCGCACACCACCCCACCCGCACCAGCCCCGAACCCACTGCCGGGCACCGTCACCCCCTCACCCCGCCGCCCCTCCACCCCGCTCCTCGCGGATCTCCTGCACCACGCGGGCCGCCGTCTGCCGTACCGCTTCCATCTCGGTCAGGAAGTGCCACCAGTCCGGGTGCCGTCCCTCCAGGCCGGCGATCGCGCGCTCCAGGCGCGCCACCGCGTCGTCCAGCGGGCGTGCGTGGCGCGGGTCGGGCGTACTGCGGCCGGCCATCGCCAGCCGCTGCGCGTCCCGTACCGCGAAGCGCGTCCGCTCGACCTCCTTCTCGCGGTCGAAGGACACCTCGTCCAGCCGCCGCAGCCGGTCACCGGCCGCCGAGACCGCCTCGTCGGTCGTGTTCAGCAGGGCCCGCGCGGTCGCCAGCAGGCTCGTGGCGTCGGCCCAGCGCTGTTCGTCGCGGGCCTGCTGGGCCTCGCGCACCTTGGTCTCCGCCTGCGCGACGGCGTCGGCGGCCTGGTCCGGTACGTTCTGGAGGTCCTGCCAGCAGGCCGCGCTGTAACGCCGGCGCAGTTCGCTCAGTACGGGATCGACCTTGGCCGCCCGCGTCGTGATGGCCTGCGCCCGGGTCCGCAGCGACACCAGCCGCTTGTCGATCTCCGCGGCCTTCTCCGGCAGCCGCTCCGCCTCGGTACGTAGGGCCTCGGCCTGGCGCAGTACGTCGTCGGCGCGCCGGATCGTCTCCTGCACGCCGTGCTGCCCGGCGCCCTGGTTCAGCTTGGTCAGCTCGGGCGACAGGGCGGCCAGCCGGGCCGCCAGGCCGTCGGCCTTGTAGTTCTGCGCGCGGACGGCATCCAGCGCGTTGCTCGCGGCCAGCAGGGCCTGCCGGGCCCGCTCGACCGCCGGCGCGAGCCGCGCCAGCTGCGTTTCCGCGGTCTGCAGCAGCGGCCCCAGCCCCTGCGCGAAGCGGTCGAGGTCCGCCTTGACCCGCTCCAGCTCGTCCTTGGCCCGGGTCAGGTCGGCGCGCGCCCGCGAAGCCGCGCCGGCGTCGAGGTCGTCCCGGTCGAGGTCGTGGGCGTCGACGGCGCTGATGTAGCCCTGGCTGACCTCGTCGATCCGCTGCCCGAAACGCTCGTACTCCTCCGCGGCCCGCACGGCCGCCGGGGAACGGTCGACCGCGGTGATCGTCTCTATGGAGATCCGCAGGTCACGCTGGGCCGTGTCCAGCTCGTAGAACGCCGCCGCGGCAGCGTCCTTGGCCGCCTGGGCATCCGCGCGCTGGCTCTCCCCGCGCCCGAACCAGCGCCGCGTACCGCCGCCCGCGAAGGCGGCCGGGGCCGCGGCGGCCAGCAACGGCAGCGGCAGCAGGAGCAGAGTCACGGTGTCCCGGAGCGGTCCGCCCCGGGGGCGACGGCGTACTGCACGGCGTGCTCGCTGCTTGCGCGGCTGCGTGTGTGTCGCCGTCACATCCCTCTCCCGATCGCATCGCCCCTGGCCCGGCTGCCATTCTCCCACCCAGTAGGAACGAACACAGCGGCCGGTTGGTTCGCGATCAAGGACAGGATCCGGCGCGGCCACGGCCCCCGCCCCGAGCCGTCCACAACCCGGGTTTGCAGTGCAGCCCGGAAAGCAAGGTAGCCTGTCCGCTCAGCCAGGGCGCATAGCTCAGCGGTAGAGCGCTGCTCTTACAAAGCAGATGTCACAGGTTCAAATCCTGTTGTGCCCACAGTGAGAAGCCGCATCTGAGCGGTGAGATCGAAGCCCCAACCGAGGTCGGTTGGGGCTTCGTCGTTTTCGGGGTCCGCGGGAAGTCCACACGCCTACAGGCCGCGCGTTGTGCGGGGAGGCGGCTGTCGTCGCCTTCCCTGCTATAGCCGACATGCGGGGTGCTTTTGGGCGGTGCAGGCTGAAGGTATGGGTGTGCATTTGCCGGTGATTGTTCATCCGCCCTCGCCTTCGGGTGGGCGTCGGGTGACGGTTCATGGGCAGATCGTCGGGCTGGCGCATGGGCGGGGGGATGTTGCCGAGTTCTTGCGGCGGGCGGGGCTGGCGCCGGATGCCGAGGATGTTGATCTGGATGCGCCGGGGCTCATCGAGTGGCGGGGCGGGGGCAAGGACGTCTGGGTGGCTTCGGGGTGAGTGGGGGGTGGGGGTGGTTACGGGGGGTGTGTGAGGGGGTTCGGGGGGTGAGGTTGGCCGGTGGGCCTGTTGTTCAGGTTTCAAGTGATGTGTATCTTCGAAGGGTGACTTGAAACTTCAAGTACTTCCGATGGTGGCCGCCCGGTCACAGACAGAAATGAGCGTTCGTATGACCTCCCCCCTCAGCCCCCTCCGTGACTACGGCAGCGGCATCGACGACCGCCATGCCGCGAGCCCGCACGCGTACGACATCGGTCTGCTGGTGTTGCGGCTCGCGGTCGGCTTGATCATGGCCGCGCACGGTGCGCAGAAGCTGTTCGGCTGGTTCGGCGGGGGCGGGCTGGACGGGACCGGGCAGTTCTTCACGGCCAGCGGCTATCCGTCGGGCAAGGCCATGGCCGTCGTCGCCGGTCTCAGCGAGACGCTGGGCGGCCTCGGGCTGGTGCTCGGGCTGCTGACGCCGCTGGCGGGGGCGGCGCTCGTCGGGACGATGGTGAACGCGCTGGGGGTGAAGTGGGGCGGCGGGTTCTTCGCGCCCGAGGGCGTCGAGTACGAGCTGCTGCTCACGGCGGGCGCGGCGGCGCTCACGCTGACCGGCCCCGGCCGGTACGCGGTCGACCGGCTGCTGCCGGTCCTGCGCGCGCACCGGCTGGCGTACGGCGTGGCCGCCCTGGTGCTCGGTGTGGTCGTGGCGCTCGTGTTCCTGCTGATCCGTAAGTGAGCGGCGCGGGGCGGGGGCGGGCACGTCGGGAAGATGTCGGTAAGCAGCGGAAGGTGAGGGATTGACGTGGCGGTACGGCGGTTGAATCACGCGGTGCTCTACGTACGGGACGTGGCGCGCGCCGTGGCCTTCTACAGCGAGGCGCTCGGGTTCCGGGTGGATACGGAGATTCCGGGGCGGGCCGCGTTCCTCAGTGCGGAGGGGACGGCCAATGATCACGATCTCGGGCTGTTCGCGGTGGGGGCCGCGGCCCCTGGGCCCGAGCACGGCCGGGTGGGGCTCTACCACCTGGCGTGGGAGGTCGGGACCCTCGGCGAGCTGGCGGACGTGGCGGCGGAGCTGGCGCAGCGGGTCGCGCTGGTCGGCGCCACCGATCACCTGGTGTCCAAGTCGGTGTACGCGAAGGACCCGGACGGCAACGAGTTCGAGGTGATGTGGCGGGTGCCGCGCGAGGACTGGCCGGGCCCGGACGAACCGGACCGGCTCCGCCCGCTCGACCTCGAAGCGGAGCTGGCCCGCTGGGGGCGGGACCTGAAGACGGGGGCGGCGGCGGGGTCGGCCACCTGAGGGGAGGGAGGGGCAGGGGGTGGGGCGTACCGCGTACCGCCTCGCCGGCTCCGTAGCGCTTCGGCTCACCCCCGCCCCGGCACAGGCCCCGTCAGCCGTCCCCCCCCGGCCTTCGTCAGCCACCCTCCCCGGCCCCGGCCCCGGCCTCCGCTCCCGAAGCCCGCGCCGACCAGCGCTTCTCCACCCCGGCCAAGCGCCAGTACGCCAGGGCCGCCGCCCAGACGACCACGAACAGGCCGACGATGATGAAGCCGACGTTGTCCAGGTCGATGGACGAGATCCAGTCGGTGACGCCGTCCTTCAGGTCCAGCTTGTCGTGCAGGACGGTGACCAGCTCGATGGTGCCGATGAAGAACGCGACGGCGATCGACAGGCCGGTGATCGTGAGGTTGTAGTAGACCTTGCGTACCGGGTTCGAGAACGCCCACTGGTACGCGAAGTTCATGAACGTGCCGTCCAGGGTGTCGAACAGGCTCATTCCGGCCGCGAACAGCAGCGGCAGCACCAGGATCGCGTACCAGGGCAGACCGGCCGCCGCGCCGCTGCCCGCCATCACCATCAGCGTCACCTCGGTCGCGGTGTCGAAGCCGAGGCCGAAGAGCAGACCGAGCGGGTACATCTGGCCGGGCCGGGTGATGGAGCGGGTGAAGCGGCCCAGTACGCGGTTCATGAAGCCGCGCGAGTCGAGGTGCTGCTCCAGCTCCGTCTCGTCGTACCGGCCCTCTCGCATGGCGCGGAACACCCGCCAGATGCCCGCCAGCGCGACCAGGTTGAGCGCGGCGATGAGGTACAGGAAGCCGCCGGAGACCGTGGTGCCCACGGTGCCGAGCACCTGGTGGGCGCGCGAATCGTCGTCCAGCAGGGTGCCCGCGAGCTGCGCGCCGCCGGCGACCAGCGCCGCCATGGCGACGACCACGCTGGAGTGCCCGAGCGCGAACCAGAAGCCCACGGAGACCGGCCGCTTGCCGTCGGCCATCAGTTTGCGGGTGGTGTTGTCGATGGCGGCGATGTGGTCCGCGTCGAAGGCGTGCCGCATGCCGAGGGTGTACGCGGTCAGGCCGAGGCCGACGCCGAAGACCTGCGAGCCCACCGCGTAGTGGTGCGGCACGACCAGCAGGAAGAGCACGCCGAAGGCCACGATGTGCAGCCCGGCGATGACCGCCATCAGCCCCGCGGTCCGCACGGTGTCCTGCCGCCGCCAGCGGAAGTCGGGCAGGGGGGAGGCGGGAGCGGCTGAGGACGACGCGGCCGAAGTGGGGGAAGGGGAAGAAGGGTAGGGGGGATCTGTGGACAGGGGCATCCGGTGGTCACGCTCCAGCACCTCGTGGATCAGTTCGTGAGATGCCGTGGCCGGTCTCCTGGCTGACGGGTGTGCGCGCCCGCCCCAACCTTCCCGGCCGCGGGCTGCGGCCAGTGGCTCCGTACGGCGAAGGGCGCGTACGGACAGGGGCGGGAACTTCCCGATCACAGTGGCGAGGGCCGCTCCGGCCTGGACCTTACGGTCGTCACCGGTCTTCCCGAACACCACGGCCCGGACACTCTAACGCCGTCGCTGCCGCCGGTCAGCGCCCCGGCCACCGGGCCACTGCCTCGGGAACCCGGGGCGCCGGTTGCTCGACTACCTGATCCGGGCCCGCGCCGGCGGGCCGTCGGACAGTCGAGAGGCAGGGAGAGCGGGCATATGCGTCCTCGCATGAATGGGCACGTGGTGGGGCCGGGACCGGGGTTGGGGGCGAAGGGCCGGACGGTGACGGCGGCGGTGACGGTGCTGGCGGTGGCCGCGCTGGCCGCGGGGTGCGGCAGTGCCGACGGGCGGGAGTCCGGGAGGGCGGGCAGCCGGGACGACGCGGCGGGTGGCTTTCCGGTCACCGTCACCGATTGCGACGGGCGGAAGACGACCTTTTCCACGGCGCCGCGGAAAATCGTCACGAGCAATGCGGCGAGTCTGGAGATGCTGCTTCGGCTGGGTGTCGAGGACCGGATTGTCGGCACCGGATTCCCGCCGGGCAAGGGCACGTTGCCGGGTGAACTCGATGCTCGGGCGCAGCGGGTGCCGGTCCTGGGCAAAACGGTGATCCCGAAGGAGAAACTGCTCGGCTCCGGGGCCGATCTCTACATCGACACGTTCGCTTCGATGGGCAACATGGGCGGGGCGGCGACCGGCCCCACCGAGACGGAATTCGCCGCGGCGGGCATCAAGCACGTCTATCTGGCCTCGACCGCATGCGCGCCGCGCAAGAAGGTGCCGCAGCGGGATCTGTCCGCGGTCGAGGGGGACATCCGGCGCCTCGGGCAGGTCACGGGCACATCGCCGAGGGCGTTGCAGCTGGTGGCGGAGATGGAGAAGAAGGTTTCCGGGGTACGGAAGGCCATCGCGGACGTACCGGCGGAGAAACGGCCGTCGTATTTCTTCTTCGATTTCGACGCGGGAACGAAGCAGCCCGTGGCCGTCTGCAACCGGCAGGTGGCGAACGCGGTGCTGACCGAGGCCGGGGCGCGGAACGTCTTCGCGGACTGCGCGGGTGATTTCCAGCGGGTCTCGTGGGAGGACGTGGTCGGCAAGGACCCGGACTGGATCCAGCTCGGTGTACGGAACCGGGGCAGCGCCGCGGCCAATGAGAAGGCGTTCGGTGAGGCCGAGCAATTCCTCCGGACGTTCCCGGCCACGGCGGGGCTGCGCGCGGTGAAGGAAGGGAAATTCCTGCGCATCGGCTCGGAGCGGACGACCATCGCGGGGGTCGGCAACGCCGATACGGTACGGCGGATCGCGGCGACGCTGTATCCGGACCGGCTGGGCGGCGGAGAGGGCACGGATGGCGTGGCTGCCGGCGGGGCGGGCCGCTGATGGGGCGGTTGGTTGCGGGGCGGGCCCGTACGGACGCGGGGCCTGCCGGTACGGGCGCGAGGCCCGCTCGTACGGACGCGAGCCCCGCCGGTACGGCCTCGGGCCCCACCGATGAGGCCCCGGACCCCACTCGTACGCCCCCAAGCCCCGCCCACACGCTCTGGATCGCCGTCGGGCTCCTCCTCGCCCTGCTCGTCGCGCTGACCGCCGCCGTTTCGCTCGGTGCCACCGACATCGCGCCGGGCGAGGTGTGGTCGGTGGTGTTCCGGCGGCTGGGCGGGGAGCCGCCGCGGCCCGGTACGGACGATCTGATCGTCTGGCAGCTGCGGGTCCCCAGGGCGCTGCTCGCCGCGCTGGTCGGCGCGGGGCTCGGGCTCGTCGGTACGGCCACCCAGGCGTTGGTGCGCAACCCGCTCGCCGACCCGTACCTGCTGGGCATCTCCAACGGTGCCTCGCTCGGCGCGGTGGCCGCGATGGTGCTGGGCGCGGGGGCCATGGCCGGGATGGACGGGCTGTTCGGAACAGGAGGGGCAGGAGGAGCGGGAGGAGCGTTCGGGCTGGGCGGGGGCTTGGGGCTGTCCCTGGCCGCCTTCGCCGGGGCGCTCACCGCGTTCGCGCTGGTCTGGACGCTGGCGCGGCGCGGCGGCGGCTTCGCGCCGCTGCGGCTGGTGCTCGCGGGCGTTGGTATCGGGCAGTTCCTGGCCGGGTTCACCAGCTATCTGGTCCTCCAGGCCGGGGACGAACAGCAGACGCGCGGCGTGCTGTTCTGGCTGATGGGCAGCCTCGGCGGTGCCACGTGGGGCACGCTCGCCCTGCCGGTGCTCGCCGTGCCCGCCGGGCTGCTGGTCCTCCAGGCACGTGCCCGCGCGCTCAACGCGCTGACCATGGGGGACGAGACGGCGGCGAGCGTGGGCGTGGACGTCGTCCGGCTGCGCCGGCTGCTGTTCGTGGTGACCAGCCTGCTGACCGGCGTACTGGTCGCGGTGTCCGGGGCCATCGCCTTCGTGGGCCTGATGGTGCCGCACCTGTGCCGGCTGATCGTCGGGGGCGACCACCGACGGCTGCTGCCGCTGGCCGCGCTCACCGGGGCGCTGCTGCTGGTGGTGGTCGACATCGTGTGCCGTACCGCCATGGACGGCCAGGAGTTGCCGGTGGGCGTGGTGACGGCGCTGATCGGTGCGCCGGTGCTGCTCTACGTGCTGGACCGGCGGTTGGGAGTGGGGGCATGAGCCGGAAACCGGTGACGGCAGCGGACATCGATGCGGATGCACTCACGGATGCCCGTGTAGAAGACCAAAGCCCCACCCCCGGCCTGCGTATCGACATCGAGGACCTGCACGTGTCCTACGCCGGCCGGTGCGTGGTGGCCGGTGTGCACTTGATGGCCGCGCCGGGGGAGATCGCGGGGGTGATCGGGCCGAACGGGAGCGGCAAGTCCACGGTGCTGCGTACCGTCTACCGGCACCTGCGGCCGGATGCGGGCCGGGTGCTGCTGGCCGGGGAGGACATCCGGTCCATGCCGCCGACGCGTACCGCCCGGCACATCGCCGCCCTGCCCCAGGAACGCGGCGGCGACTTCGAACTCACCGTCCACGAGGTGGTGGCGATGGGCCGCACCCCGTACAAGCGGGCGTTCGCGGGTGACGACCGCGCCGACCGGGAGACGGTGGCCCGCGCCCTGGCCGAGGTGGGACTGGCCGGGTACGGCGGGCGGCGGTTCTCGGCGCTGTCCGGCGGGGAGCGGCAGCGGGCGCTGCTGGCCCGCGCGTTCGCCCAGGCCCCGGACGTGCTCGTCTTGGACGAGCCGACGAACCACCTGGACGTACGGCACCAGGTCGAGCTGCTGGCCCTGCTGCGCGGCCGGGCCTGCACGACGCTCGTCTCGCTGCACGACCTGAACGCGGCGGCTTCGGTCTGCGACCGGCTGCATGTGCTGTCCGAGGGGGCGGTGGTGGCGTCCGGCGCGCCGCGCGAGGTGCTCACGCCGGAGCTGCTGGCCGAGGTGTTCGGGGTACGGGCGACGGTGGTCGACCATCCGCTGACGGGGGACCCGCTGATCGCCGTCGATCAGCGGCGGGTCGCGGATGGCGGCACCTGAGCCGTCATCCGGACCGGCGCCGGCCGCCCAGCTCCCTCCACGTAGTGGCTCGGGCGGCCGTCCCGGTGGACGAGGCGCCCCAGCCGCGCCGCGTCCGCCGCGCGCAGCAGCCGTACGCCGCCGTCGGCCTGCCGCAGTACGCACGCGTGCCACGGCGTCATCCAGGCGTCGGGCGCGTCGAGCAGCCGGATGCCGAACTTGGCCGCGCCGCGCGGCTGCGGGTGGATGGACAGCCGTACGGCGTCGGGGTGGTGCTCGGCGATCAGCGCGCCCCAGGCGCGGCTGCGCCGGATGACTCCGTAGGCGCGGCTGCGGCAGGCGCGTTGCAGCGCGGAACGGGTGCCCTCGAAGCCGGTGGTGTCCTCGAACAGGAAGCGGGTGATGCCCCTGTACAGGCGCAGCGTTTCGCCGTCGTGGGCCGCCGTGTCCCTGGTCTCGGCGCGCAGGGCGTCCAGGGACGGGGCGTACCGGCGGAGTACCTGCTCGCGTTTGGCGTCGCAGGGCAGGTCCCCGTAGACGTCGCGGAGGTCGAAGGTGCTCAGGTGGGACAGTCCGGCCGTACGGATCATGGCGCGCAGCGCGTCGTTGTACGCGTCGACGTGCGGGTCCGGGACGCCGATCAGGTCGCTGAAGATGTGCCCGTCGGAGCAGATGACGAGCCGCGCGCCCGGCGCGTACCGCTCGCCGATCCGGGCGCAGAGCCCGTCGAGGAAGCGCAGCGCGAGGCGTTCGCCCTCGTCGGGGAGGTGGCCGATGACCTTGGCGGGGTTGGGGGACTTGCAGGGGAAGCCGGGGAGGGTGAGGACGATCGGGCGGCGCGCCGCTATCAGGTGCTCCAATTGCCGGAGCTGGTACGGGAAGTCGGTGGGCGCCGCCTCGTGTGCCGGGGCCGTCGCCTCCAGGGTGCGGTGGTGGGGGAGGAGGGCGGCGAGGATGTCGGCGGCCATGGTGGCCGGTGCGCTGGGTGCCGGGTGTCTCATCGGGTGGCGGCCTCTCCGGCAGAGCCGCTGAAGGGGCAGGCGTACGGAGGCGGTCCGGCGGGTTCTGTACCCGACCCGCCGCCTCTGCCCGCAGGAGTACCGGCCGGTTCTGTACCCGATCCGGCCGGTTCTGTACCCACCCCGCCATCGCTGCCCGCAGCCCCGCCAACCGCCCCGTACGAGACCGGAAGCTCATCCACCCCGCGCGCCAGCACCGCCGGTATCCACCTCAAGTCGGCATCCGGCACGGCCAGGCGCAGGCCCGGCAGGCGGCGGAGCAGCGTTTCCAGAGCGATGTGCAGTTCGGTACGGGCGAGCGTGGCGCCCGGGCAGAAGTGGATGCCGTGGCCGAAGGCGAGATGCGGGTTGGGCGTACGGTCGAAGTCGAGCGTGTCGGGGGCGGGGAAGCGGGCGGGGTCGCGGTTGGCCGCGCACAGCGAGACGATCACGGAGTCGCCGGCCGGAATCCGCGTGCCCGACACGTCCGCGTCCGCCGCGAGGAACCGCCAGGTCGTCAGCTCGAAAGCACTGTCGTAGCGGAGCAGTTCCTCCACCGCGCGGGGGAGGAGCGCGGGGTCGTCGCGCAGCCGCGCGAGGTGTTCCGGGTGCCGGAGCAGGGCGGTCAGCGCTGTGGTGATCTGGTTGGTGACGGGTTCCTGTCCGGCGACGAGGAGTTGGAAGATCATGGAGTCCAGCTCGGCATCGTCCAGTTCCCCGGCGTCGCGGGCGGTGACCAGACGGGAGAGCAGGTCGGTGCCGCGTTCCCGCCGCTTGTGTTGTACGAGGTCGGCGATATAGCCCTGCAAGCCGCGCAGCCGGGCCTCGTACGCCGGACGGCCGGGATCGTCCGGGCCGACGGGCTGGACGACCTTGCCCCAGTCGCGGTCGAAGCGCGCGGTGAACGCGTCCGGCAGGCCGATGACCTCGGCGAGCACGAGGAAGGGGAAGCGCGCCGCGAACGAGGCGACCAGGTCGGCGCGGGCGCCCCGCTCCGGACCGCCTTCGCCGCTCGGCCCTGCGGGCGGCAGTTCATCCAACAGCGCCTCCGCCAAGCGCTCGAACCGCGGCCGGAGTCCGGCGATCCGCCTGGGTGCGAAGGCGTCGGTGATCAGGCGCCGCATGGCGGTGTGCCGGGGCGGGTCCTGGTGCAGCAGGTGGACCTGGAGCCGCGAATGCTGCGGCTCGGGCATGATCGAGGCACGGGCGCGCCAGGCGGCGTTGCCGCGGGAGTGGTGCTTGCCCAGCCGGGGATCGTTCAGCGCCCGGTGAGCGGCCTCGTATCCGGTGACGAGCCAGGCGTGCACGCCGCTCGGGAACCTGACCCGGTGGACGGGGCCGCGCTCGCGCAGCTCGGCGTACAGGGGGTACGGGTCGCGCTTGTAGTCCTCCCCGTAGAGGGGGAGCGGTTCGGGTAGGCGGGGTGGGCGCATGGACGGTGCTCCTCGGCAGTCGGTAGGTGTCCGCGTACACGCCCGGTGCCGGTCGGGCGCACGCTTCACTCAGTGGTCGGGCGGAGCGGGCGCCGAGTTCCCGCCGGATGGCGGAACGGGGCCGCGCGGGCGACCGGAACGGCGGCGGAAACCCAGGTAGTCGGAGCGGCGGCCGGGCTGGTTCCGGCGGGCGGGAAGGACAAACCTCACGTGGGCCGGTAGGCGATCGGAGTGGGGGCGGGGGCGGTTGGGCGTGCCACGATGGCAGCGCCGAGCAGCGCGTTCCGTGCGGCTGCCGTTCGCGCTGCGCGCTGCGCTGCGCTCGCCGCGGTAACCCGTTCTCTCTCCTCCGCCCTCCCTCCCCTTCCCCGTCTGTGTATCGGAGCGGCCATGTCTCTCGTCCGGCGCTTGTCATCCGTACTGCCCGCGAAACCGGTGCTCGGGTTCGTGGCGCTGCTCGTCGTCCTGTTCGTGTGCGCGTACGGGGCGGGGGCGGCCGCCGGGCCCGTGGCGCCGGGGATGCGGCCGGGGGGCCAGGCCCCCGGGGCTCCGCAACAACCGGCGGACGGCGGCGGCATGGACGGTATGAGCGGCATGGGCGGGATGGGATGAGCGAGCACGTCACCGTACTGACGGTGGGCGGCATGACCTGCGCCGCCTGCGTCAACCGGGTGGAGAAGAAGCTCGGCCGCCTCGACGGGGTGACCGCCACGGTGAACCTGGCCACCGGCAAGGCCCGCGTCCAGCACCCGGCCACGCTCGCCGTGAGCGACCTCGTGGCGACCGTGGAGGCCGCGGGCTTCACGGCGCAACTTCCGGAGCCGGTACGGGAACCCGCCGGGGCTCCGGTCAGGGAACCCGTAGGGGGAACCACCGCGCCCGAAGACCGGCCCACTGACGCGGACCGCACCCGCCTCCTCGTCACCGCGCTCCTGTCCGTCCCCGTACTCGTCCTGTCGATGGTCCCGGCCTGGCAGTTCCGCAACTGGCAGTGGCTCTGCTTCGCGCTGACCGCGCCGGTCGCCGTGTGGGGCGCGCTGCCCTTCCACCTGCTCGCGGCACGCGGCCTGCGGCACGGCGCCGCGACCATGGACACGCTGGTCTCCCTCGGCGTGGCCGCCTCGTTCGCCTGGTCCGCGTACGCGCTCTTCCTGAGCGGCGGCACCGCGCACAGCTATCTGGAGGCGGCCGTCGGCGTACCGCTGTTCGTCCTGGCCGGGCGACGGCTGGAGGCGGGGGCGCGCCGCGGTACGGGGTCGGCGCTGCGGGCGCTGGCCGAACTGGTCGGCAAGGACGTGTCCGTACGGGTACCGGCCGAGGGCGGGGCCGCCGGTACCGCCGCCACCGTGGAGCGCCGGATTCCGGTGGCCGACCTCCAGGTCGGCGACCGCTTCCTGGCCCGCCCCGGGGAGCGGGTGGCCACCGACGGCACGGTGGTGGACGGCAGTTCAGCCCTCGACCTGTCGCTGGTCACGGGCGAGAGCCGCCCGGTGGAGGTCGGGCCGGGCTCAGCGGTCGTCGGCGGTGCGGTGAACGCGGGCGGGCTCCTCGAAGTGCGCGCCGCCGCGGTCGGCGCGGACACCCGGCTGGCCCGGATCACCCGCCTCGTGGAGGAGGCCCAGACCGGCAAGACCCGGGTGCAGCGCCTGGCCGACACGGTGGCCGGGGTCTTCGTGCCGGCCGTGCTGGCGGTGTCCGTGACCGTGCTCGGCTTCTGGCTGGGCGCGGGCGCGGACCCGCAGGCGGCCGTGACCGCTGCGGTGGCCGTCCTGGTCGTCGCCTGCCCCTGCGCGCTCGGACTCGCCACGCCCACGGCCCTGCTGGCCGCCACCGGACGGGGCGCGCAGTTGGGCATCCTCGTCAGCGGTCCGCAGGCCCTGGAACGGCTGCGGCGCATCGACACCCTGGTGCTGGACAAGACGGGGACGCTGACCACCGGGCGGATGAGCGTGGTGGGCGTTACGGGGCGTACGGACGCGGGGGCCGTGGCGGGGCGTACGGACACCGGTTCCGCGGTGGACGCCGCCGACGAGGCCGTACGTCTGAGCACCGCTGAGGCCGAGGCCGTACGCCTGGACACCGCCCAGGCCGAAGCCGCGGTCCGGGCCGCCGAGGAAACCGTAAGCCTGACACCCGACGAGGCCGTCCGCCTCGCCGCCGCCGTCGAGCACGGCTCCGAACACCCCCTGGCGCGTGCCATCACCGCGTACGGCGACACGCGCCGCACGGCCCTCGGTGACCACCGGCCGCTGCCCGCGGTCCGTCGTTTCGCCGCGACCGCCGGGTACGGCGTGACCGGCGAGGTGGACGGGCGGACGGTGACCGTGGGGCGGCCGGGCGACCTGACGGAGCTGCCCGCCGCGCTGGCGGACGCGGTCCGTACGGCGGAGGACGCGGGGCACACCGCCGTACTGGTCACGGCCGACGGCACCCCGCAGGCAGTCGTCGCCGTCGGCGACACGCTGCGGCCCGACTGCTACCGGGCCGTCGACCACCTGCGCCGCCTGGGCCTGCGGCCGGTGCTGGCCACCGGGGACCGGGCGGCTACGGCCCGCGCGGTCGCCGGACACCTCGGCATCACGGAGATCCACGCGGGCGCGCTGCCGGAGGAGAAGGCCGCGCTGGTCACCACGTTGAAGGAGCAGGGCGGCCGGGTCGCGGTGGTCGGCGACGGGATCAACGACGCGGCCGCCCTCGCCCACGCCGACCTCGGCATCGCCATGGGCAGCGGTACGGACGCCGCGATCGGCGCCGCCGACGTCACCGTGCTGCGCGACGACCTCCAGGCCGTACCGGACGCCGTACGGCTGGCCCGGCGCACGCTGGGCACCATCCGCGCCAACCTCGTGTGGGCCTTCGGCTACAACTTGGTGACCGTGCCGCTCGCCGCCGTCGGACGGCTGGACCCGATGATCGCGGCTGCCGCGATGTCCGCGAGTTCGCTGCTGGTGGTGGGCAACAGCCTGCGGCTGCGGGCGTGGCGGCCGGGTGGGCGCGGAACGGACCGGCGCACGGCGGACGGACGCAAGACGGCCGGGCGTGGGGCGGCCGGGCGCCGCGCCTTCTCCATCGAGACCTCCCGGGAGAGCGTATGAACCTCCCCTCCACAAGCTCTCGGAGGAGCGCATGATCACCTCTGCCGCACGCACCGCCCTCCGTTCCGCCGCTGCGCCTCTCCTCGCGGGCGTGCTCACGCTCGGCTGCCTCACCGCCTGGACCCTCGCCGGGAACGCGGGCACCCCGGCCGAGGTGCGGGTGACCGAGGGCCGCATCCTCGTCCCCTCCAACACGGAAGCCACGGCCGCCTTCTTCACCATCAGCAACACGGGTACCACCGCCGACGAACTGACCGGCGTCACCGGCCCGGCCGGACACCGGGCCATGGTCGGCCGTGATGTCGAGGTGGCTCCAGGGGCGCACCGTATGGAGATGGCCGGGGCCATCGGCGTTCCGGCGCGCGGTGCGCTGCGTATGGCGCCCACGGACCTGGACGTCATGGTCAGCCCGCCGCCGCGGCTCGCACCGGGCGACCGGGTCGTCTTCACGCTGCACTTCCGCGACAGCGGGGCCGTCGAGGCCGAGGCCGTGGCCGTACGCCCGGGACGCCTGGAGCCGTAACGCGGCCGGGCAGCACACAGCGCGCCCGGTGCCCCGGAGTTCCACCGAACCCCGGGGCACCGGACCGTTTCAGGCGGCCGAGCCCGCCAGCGCACGGGCGTCGGCCGGCACGGAAAGCGGGTCGGCCGTACCGTCCGCCTCCTCCTCCAGCAACGCCACCAGCGTCTCGCGCGCCCGCGCCACCCGGGAACGCACCGTCCCCACCGGGCAGTCGGCGATGGCCGCCGCCTCCGCGTACGGCAGTCCCAGCAACTGGGTCAGCACGAACGCCTCCCGGCGGGGCGCGGGCAGCGCCGACAGGAGTTCGGCCAGGGCGATGCCTTCGTCGAAACCGGGCACGCCGCGCGGCTGCGCCTTCTCCGCCGCGCTCTGCCAGTCGTCGGTCCCGGCGAGCCGCGGTCTGCTGGCCAGCGACCGCAGCCGGTCGGCGACCGTACGGCGGGCGATGGTCAGCAGCCAGGTACGCGCCGACGACCGCCCCTCGAACCGGGGCAGGCTGCGCAGGGCCCGCAGATACGTGTCCTGCACCAGGTCGTCCGCGGCCTGCGCGTCGCCGCTGAGGTGCGTGACGTAGCGGCGTACGTCCAGCTGCGTCGCGCGGACGAACCGCTCGACGGCGGCCTCGTCCCCGGTACGGGCCGCCAGGGCCCAGGCCGTCACCGCGCCGTCATCGCGCACCGCGCACCTCCCGGCCGCCCGCCGCGGAACCGGCGCCGCGGACTTCGGGGAGGATGGGGCCATGCAGTGCTCGCGCGTACGAACCGCCCTCTCCGCCCGCCTGGACGGCGAACAGCTGCCGCCCGGCGTCACGGACGGTCGGCTCGACGCCCACCTGGCGGGGTGTGCGGACTGCCGCCGCTGGTCGGAGGGTGCCGCCCGGTTGCAGCGCCTCATCCGGGCGGCGAGGGACGCGGACGGTGACGGCGAGCGGCCCTGAGCGGCGGCAGCCGCCCGCAGGGACAGGAGTCATCATCAAAGCTCCTTGGGGAGAACCGGCCCCGCCGCGCACTGGACGCACGCCGGACCGGGCCGGTGACGATTACAGGGACCAGGGCCATGGCCAGGCGCGGACCGCCCGCCGTTCTGGCGGCTGGGCAGGCTCGCATATGTCTTTGGCATGAGCCCCGGGTGTGACCGTGCTGTCAGCGGACAGCCGTCTCCCGTGGTGGCCCGCGGAGCCAGATGATGTGGACGAGGAGCAGCCGCCGCAGCGGGCGCCGGGGTTCGCGGCGCACCGGGCGGGCCGGGCGCGGCGGTTCGGGCAGTACCGCGCGCAGGACGAGCGCCAGCGGTACGAAGAGCCGTACGGATACGGCCCGTACGACGCGGAACGCCGCCCGCTCGCCGCCGCACAGCCACCACGCGCTCAGCAGCGCGACGAGCACGTGCGCCGCGACCATCCCGGTCATGCTGCCGCCCATGCCGTCCATGGCGCCCATGCCGTGCATGTCATGCATGCCGGACATGGCGTGTACGTCGTGGCCGGCATGCATCGCCTCGCCGTACCGACGCCCGAGCCCCACGTCGTACAGCATCCGTTCGGCGTCGTGCTGCGGCATCGGGCGGCCGCCCATGCCGCACACCAGCGAGGCCGCCCACCGCTGCGCCAGGGACGCGTGCGCACCCTCCGTTCCGGTGGCGGACATTCCGGCCGCCACCGACTGTCCGAACGAGAACGCGGTGTGCAGGGCGGCCTGTGCCGTCAGCGTCAACGCGGTCACGAACAGCGGCCCTCGCTCGCGCGCGGCGAGGCACCACGCTCCGCAGGCCGTCACCGCGACCGCGCCGAGCACCACCCATACGGGCACGGGCGCGTCGGACATGAGGGCGTGGCCGAGGGCGGCGAGCAGCACACACACCGCCGCGAACACCCCGGCCCGCAAGCCCCTGAGAACACGCCCCGCAATCATGACCCGCTCATCGTTGCACCCCGCCCCGCGCGCCGGACGGGCAGGGCGGGCCGAGCGGCGCTCAGTACGGCAGGCCGGAGAGGAACGCGTGCAGGGCGTGGTCGAAGTGCGGTGTGTTCTCCAGGTTGACCATGTGGGCCGCGCCCGGGATCCGTACCCGCTGGGCGCCGGGCACCGCGAGGGTGATGGCGTGGGCGTTGGCGGAGATGTCGGAGCAGTCCAGGTCGCCGTCCAGGACCAGGGTCGGTACGCGGATCTCCGCCAGCCGCTCGTACGCCCCGACCTCGATCGGCATCCCGGCGCCCATCCCGCCCGCGTGCACGACCACGTTGGCGTCCGCCGAGGCCCGCATCCGCTCGCGCAGGACGGGGTCCACGGCCGACGGTTCGCGGTGCGGGCCGTCCACCCACATGCGCAGGAAGTGCTCGATGTAGCGCTCCGCGCTGTCCTCCTCCGCGGCTTCGACGGCGGCCACCTGTTCCTTGATGTGCTCCAGGACGAACGGGTCGGTGAAGGCCCGGCCGCTGATCCCGGGCGAGGCCAGGGCCAGCGCGAAGACCCGGTCGGGGTGGGCGAGGGCCATGTCCAGGGCGACCCGGGCGCCGTGCGAGAGCCCGACGAGGATGGCGTCGGCTATACCGAGGTGATCGAGGAGTTCGCGCAGGTCCTCGTGGTTGGCGTAGTCGCCGTCGACGGTGGAGGACAGGCCGTGGCCGCGCGCGTCGTAGCGGACGGTGCGCAGGCCGGAGTGGGCGAGCCAGGCGAACTGCTCGTCCCACATGCGCTGGTCGAGCATCCCGCCGTGCAGCAGTACCACCGAGGGGCCCTCGGGCCCCGTGCCGGCGGCCTCGTAGAACAGCTCGCCGTTCTCGATCGGGATCGTGCCGTTCTCGACCTCCGTCCCGGGCCAGGCGCCGGATTCCTGGTGTCCTGCGATTCCTTGGGTGGTCATGCTCCGTGCCGTCCTGTGTGAGGTGCTGGGGTCGGATGGGGCTTCGAGGGGGCCGAGGGGTTCCCGGGGGCGTCCGGGGGCGCCGGGGTGTTGCGGCCCAGCGCCCGGAACTCCTCGCCGAGGCGGTCCAGTACGCGCAGGGTGGTGGCCACATCGGCAGCCGGCACCCCGGCCAGTACGCGGCGCAGCCCGGCCGCCTCCGACTCCTGGAGGGAGCCCATGACGTCGGCGCCCTCGGGCGTCAGCCGGACCAGCGGGGAGCGCCGGTGGGCGGGGTTGGGGACGGTCTCCGCCAGGCCCAGTTCCACCGCGTGGTTCACCCAGCGCTGTACCGGCTGCCGGTCCAGTTCCAGGGCGCGGGCCAGTTCCGGGACGGTCCGCGGGCCGTGCGTGCGGAGGGCGTCGAGCAGCGCGTGCTGACCGGCCGTCAGGCCCGTACCGGCCAGTTCCCGCTCCACGGCGCGTACGACCGTCCGGTGCAGGGGCCACAACCGGCGGATCACCTCGTACGCGAGGTGCTCGGTGGAGTCCGCGCCGCCTTCACTGACACTCATGGTGTCATGATGACATCGACGGTGTCGTTTCGGAAGAACGCCACGCGCGGTGCGCCCGCACGGCCCCCGTGCACGGAACGTGTGGAAACGTGCGCGCGGTATGTACGGATAAGCCTGCGCGTGGAATGTACGGATAGGGGCGCGCCGAAGTTCCCGCTTCGCACCGGATATCTCAGACGGGACGGCGTGCGGGTACGGTCCCGCGCCGCAGGCGGCGGGCGGACAGCCAGGCGGCGGCGAGCAGCAGCAGATTGCGTACGTACAGATTGGCGATGGACAGCCAGGACGCGTGGTCCCGCAGCCCGCGGTAGAGCAGCGGGAAGTCCAGCGTGGTGAAGAGGCAGGCGGCGAGGATCAGCAGGGCGACCGGGCGCTGGGTCGTGTCGCCGCGCAGCAGGCAGACCGCGGCCAGGCCGATCAGCCAGACCAGGTACTGCGGGCTGATGACCCGGCTGGTGACGACGAACAGCAGCGTGGCGGTCAGTGCGGCGTCCGGCAGCACACGGGCGGCGGTGCGGTCCGAACGGCGCCGCCACCACAACAGCCAGCCGAAGGCCAGCACGGTCGATGTCTGCATCGCGATGCTGACCCCGTGCACCCACGGGCCGACGAACTCGTGCGAGCCGTCCTTCGCCGCCCACGTACCGCTCCAGCCGAAGTGCCGCGCCACATGGAACGGCAGGGAGCCGACCGACTCGATCTGAATACCGCGCGATTCCTGCGCGGCGAGGAACGAGAAGGCGTTCGGCATGGCGAGGGCGAACCCGGCGGTCACGGTGGCGCCGGTGACGGCGGCGGCCGTCCAGGCCGTACGGGTGCGGCGTCCCCGCGACGTACCGGCGAGCAACAGCGCGGGCCAGACCTTGACGACCGCGGCGACCGCCGTCACGGCCCCGAAGGCCCGGTCCGCCCAGGCGCGCCGCGCGGTGGCCGCTACCAGGGCGAGTATCGCGAGGGCGGTCACGTGCAGGTCGAACCGGTTCCACGGCATGGTGCTGAGAACGGCCAGGCCCACGGTCCACAGCCACGGCGCGGCCAGGGAACGGCCGCGCCGCCGCGCCGCCCACAGGAGCAGCGCGAAAACCGCGGCGTCACACAGGGCGGCCAGCACGATGAACGCGTGGTCGTAGTCGAGGCCGGGGGCCAGGCCGGGCGCCAGGATCGGCAGCGCCGCGCCGGGCGGGTACTGCCAGCTCACGTCGTGCAGCGGGAAACTGCCGCCGCTCAGGACCGCGTACCAGCCGGTGTAGACCTTGCTCACGGACGGGTCGAGACCGCCCCCGCCCACGAACGGGCTGATCTTCAGCGCGGCCGGCACCAGCCAGAGCCGGGTGAGCAGCCAGACGGCGAGGAGGGGGAGGGTCGCGGTGCGGGCGCCCGGGGTCCGATGCGGGACCGGTGCACCAGGTCGGTCTGTGGGCCGGTCCGGGGGGCGATCCGTGGTCCGATCCGTGGTCTGGTCGAGCACTGCGCCGGGGGCTCCGTTCGTACCGGGGGCGGCGGTACCCCGCTGAGCTGCTGAGACGTACGGCCGGTCGCTGTCCACGGGGTGTATACATCGCAAGTATGCATGCGATGTATACGTGCAGTGTAGAGTCCTCCGCATGCCCGTAGAAGCCGCCCCCGCCCCACCGGCCGCAGCTCTCCCCGCGCAACGCACCGCACAGGGCCCCGTACGACGCACCGCACAACCCGCCGCGCTTCCGGGTGCCGCGCCATCCGTTTCCGCGCTCGCGCGGCCGGCCGTCCCGGCGCTCCCCGCGCTGCTGGCGCTGGCGCTCGGCCTGTGGGGCATCCGGCGGGACGACAGCCTGTGGCGGGACGAGGCGGTGACCTGGCAGGTCGGGCAGCGTTCGGTGGCGGAGATCTGGCACATGCTCGGCGAGGTGGACGTCGTGCACGGCCTCTACTACGTGCTGATGCACGGCGTGTTCGAGGTCTTCGGCACCGGCCCGGCCGTGCTGCGCATGCCGTCCGTCCTGGCCGTCGCCCTGGCCGCTGCCGCCACCGCCGCGGCCGGGCGCCGTCTCGCCGGTCCGTGGGCCGGGCTCGCCGCCGGACTGGTGCTCGCGCTGATACCCAACATGCAGCACTACGCGCAGGAGGGACGGGCATACGCCCTGGTCACGGCCGGTGTGGCGGTGGCCACCCAACTCCTCGTGGGTGCGTCGTCCGACGCGCGGCGCAGCTGGCCGCGCTGGGCGGCCTACGCCGCCGTCATGCTGACCTCGGCCCTGCTGAACTGGTTCTCGCTGTTCGTCCTGCCCGCGCACGCCGTCACGGTCCTCGTCGCCCGCCGCCGCGGCGCGCGCCCGCTGGTGGCACCGTGGTCGGTGGCCGCCGCCGTGGTGGTGGCGGGCGCGCTGCCGCTGATCCAGGCCAGCCGGGCCCAGGCGGGCCAGGTGTCGTGGATCAAACCGGTCGCCGTCTCCACGCTGCTGGGGATCGCCGTGCTGGTGCTCGTGGCGCTGGTGTGTGCCCGGGTTCCGTACCCGGGGCGCGGGCGCGCGGCCATGTCACCGGCCTCCGTCGGGCTGCCGCTGCTCGTGATCCCGCAGTGCGGCCTGCTGCTGGCATCGGTCGTCGTGGAGCCGCTCTACCTCGACCGCTACGTCCTCTACACGAACATCGGCTTCGCCCTGCTCCTCGGCGTCGGCGTAGCCGCTGCCGTCCAGGCCCTCCCGGTCCGCACCTGGGTGCTGCTCGCGGGCGTCACGGCGCTGGGCTTCGTGGCGCTGCTGCCGGTGGAGACCGGTCTGCGCAAGCCGACGAGCCGGGCGGACGACGTGCTGCGGGCGGCGCACCGGGTGGCGGCGAGCGCGCGGTCCGGCGACGGCGTGCTGTTCGTACCGGCGGCGCGGCGCGATACGGCGCTGGTGACGCCGTCGGCCTTCACCGGTCTGGACGACCTCGCGCTGACCCGGGACCCGGTGTCCTCCGGCACCATCAAGGGCGTCGAGGGCAGCCCGGAGCACATACGCGCGGCCATGCTGGCCGAGCACCGCATCGTGGTCGTCACCGACACCCGCCGGGCCGCGCCGCCCGCACCCGCCCGCGAGGCCGAGAAGCTTCGCGTCCTCGCCCGCCATTTCAAGCTCACCGAACGGACGGACAGCGTCGGGCGGCGGGTGGAGGTGTACGAGAAGGTGCGGTGATCTGCTGCCTCCCGGGGCTCACCCTCCGTCGTACGGCACCGGTGCCGCGTCCGGCGGGAAGGTGACGACCAGGTCCGCGCGCTCCCGTCCCGCCGCCACCAGGCGGGCATTGGCCTCGTCCGAGGCGTGGACGAAACGTTCGGCCTGCGCGCGGGGCTTGCCGAAGCGCTCGTGCCGGTCGACCAGGCGCCGTACCCGTTCCGCGGCGTCCAGCTCCACGTACCAGACCTCGTCCAGGCACTCCCTGGCCCGTGCCCACGCGGGGTCGTCGAGCAGCAGGTAGTTGCCCTCGGTCACGACGAGCGGCACGTCGTGGGGGACGGGGATGCTGCCGGCCACCGGCTCCTCGATGCGGCGGTCGAAGGCCGGGGCGTAGACGACGGTGTCCGGCGCGGGGGAGCGCAGCCGGGCGAGCAGGGCGGCATACCCGGACGCGTCGAACGTGTCCGGAGCGCCCTTGCGGTCCGTACGCCCCAGGCGGCGCAGCTCCGCCTCGGCGAGGTGGAAGCCGTCCATGGGGACGAGCGCCGCCGATCCGGCCAGTTCGGACACCAGATGGGCGGCCAGGGTGGACTTGCCCGCGCCGGGCGGCCCCGTGATGCCGAGCAGGCGGCGGCGGTCCGGGCCCGCGGTGGCGGCGAGACGCCGGGCACGCGCGATGAGTTGCTGCGGTTCCATGGTCGCGGTTCTGATCCTCCTGGTCCGGGGCCGGTTGCGGCTCGACGGCTTGCCGAGACCGATCTACGGGGCGTTGCGTATGCCGTCGACCGGTTGCGCCGCGCCCAGCCGCCACAGCGAGGTCACCTCGGCCGTGCGGGCCGAGTGCAAGGGGTCGGCGGTGTCGTGGGAGCGGCCGTGACGCGGACGGATGTCCAGCCGGTCCAGCACCGTCAGGCCCGCCGCCTCGAACGCGTCGGTCAGCTCGGTACGGGAGCGCAGTCCGAGGTGTTCCGCGAGGTCGGACATGATCAGCCAGCCCTCGCCGCCCGGGACCAGGTGCGCGGCCAGGCCGTCCAGGAAGCCGCGGAGCATCCGGCTGCCCGGGTCGTAGACCGCGTACTCGACGGGGGAGGTGGGCTTCGCGGGGACCCACGGCGGGTTGCAGACGATCAGCGACGCGCGTCCGGCCGGGAACAGATCGGCCGCCACGACCTCCACGCGGTCGGCCACGCCGAGCCGGGCGACGTTCTCCCGCGCGCAGGCCAGCGCCCGCGGGTCCTGGTCGGTGGCCACGACGCGGGACACACCGCGCCGCGCCAGCACCGACGCCAGCACGCCGGTACCGGTGCCGATGTCGAACGCCGGGCCCGGGACGGACGGCAGCGGGGCCTCGGCCACCAGGTCCACGTACTCGCCGCGCACCGGCGAGAAGACGCCGTAATACGGGTGGACGCGGTCACCGCCGAGCGCCGGTATCGCGACACCTTTTCTGCGCCATTCGTACGCGCCGATCACACCGAGCAGTTCGCGCAGCGAGACGAGCTGGGGGAGGGCGGGGTGCGTCCCGGCGGGTGCTGCCGCCCCGTCGGCCGGGCTCCCAGCGTCGTCCGGACCGTACGCCTGGAGGCACGCCTCCCGTACGTCGGGCGCGCGGCGCAGCACGAGGTCGTATCCGGGCTCCAGGGACACCAGCAGCATGCCCAGGATGCGGGCGCGTTGGTTCTGCGCGGCCCGGTGCAGGTGGAACGCCTGCGCGGGGTCGGCCGGCGGCCGCTTGCGGGGCCGGCGGTCGATGCGGCGGGCCAGCGCCGTCAGCAGCTGGCGGGCGTTGTGGAAGTCGCCGCGCCACAGCAGGGCGGTGCCCTCGCAGGCGAGCTTGTAGGCGTCGTCGGCCTTCGTGCGGTCGTCCGCCACGGCGACGCGGCGGGGCGGCGGCGCGCCGCTCTCGGAACGCCAGCGCGCGGAGCGGGCCGCGCCGGCCTCGGTCCACGCGACGGACTGCGGGGCCTGAAGTGTGTTCATTGCGTCCCAGGTAAGGGGCTGAGAAGTGACGTTCGACTCTACTCCGTGTCCGGCGGGGACCTTCGTCCCCTGTCGCCGGGGCCGCGCGGGGTAGGAGTATGGAAATAGTTGGGCATAGCACACGCTGTTGGTCGTATGGAGGCGTACATGGACACCCTGCCGGTCATCGTCGCGGTGGACGGATCCCCCGACAGCGAACGGGCCCTGCGCTGGGCGATCGAGGCGGCCCGGCTGCGCTCCGCGCCGCTCCAGATCGTGCACGTCTGGCCGTACGTCACCACGGAGGGCCGCGCGGCGGCCGAATCCGGCATCGGCGACCCGGTCCTGGACGAACTGCGCAAGAAGCTGGACGGGCAGGCCGGCACGGCCGGGCTGCCGGGCGTCGAATTCCGCAGCCTCAGCGGGCTCACCGACACGCTGCTGCCCGCCCTCGGTGCCGAGGCGCAGCTGCTCGTGCTCGGCTCGCGCGGGCGCGGCGGCTTCGCCAGCCTGCTGCTCGGTTCGAACGGCATGGCCTGCGCGGCGCACTCGGAAGGGCCCGTCGTGGTGGTCCCCCGCCCGGACCGCGGCGACGCGGAACGGGGCCCGGACGGCGAGCTGGTCCGCCCCACCCCGTCGCAGGTCACGCTGGGCGTGGACGCCTCTTCCGACGAGCCCGGCGCGATCGGCTTCGCCTTCGCCGAGGCGAGCCGCCGCGACGCGCGCCTGTTGGTGGTCTCCGGCTTCTCCTGGCCGATGATGACCCCGCCGTCGTTCGAGTACATCGCGGCCTATGACGGCACCCAGCAGGAGTACGAGAACGCGCTGGCCGAACAGCTGACGCGGACGCTCGCCCCGCACCGCGAACGGCACCCCGAGGTGCCGGTGACGGTCGAACTGCGCAACGCGGACGCGGCCGGACAACTCGTCGAGGCGTCCAAGGCCAGCGATCTGGTCGTGGTCGCCCGACACCGCAGGCGCCTGCCCATCGGCCGTCGGCTCGGCTCGGTCGCCCACGCCGTACTGCTGCACGCGGTCTGCCCGATCGCGGTCGTACCGGAGGAGCCGGAGCGGGCCGGGGAGCCGGAGCAGGTCGGGGAGCCGGAGCGGACCGGTGAGCCCGACGGGGCGGCGGAAGACCAGTCGGGCCAGTAGGGCGAGGGTGAGCAACGGGCCGAGGAAGGGCAAGCGGCCGGGGCGTGGCCCCGGAAGGGGCGTCAGCCGATGCCGAATGCCTCCGCGTAGCGCACCGTGCCGCGCGGGGGTGTGCCGCCGTCCAGGGGCAGGGCCAGGAATGCTTCGTCCGGCCACTTCTGGGGCGGCAGGATGCCGAAGCGGGAGGCGGGGCCGAAGCCGAATCTGGGGTAGTACGACGGATGGCCCAGCACGATGGCCGTCCGCTCGCCGGCGGCACGGGCCGCGTCCAGCACCGCCCGGGTGACGGCGCTGCCCGCGCCCTGCTTCTGGTACTCGGGCAGCACGGCGCAGGGCGCCAGCGCGACGGCCGGTTCGCCGGCTATGTGGCAGCGGGTGAGCAGGGCGTACGCGGCGACGGGCGCGGGCGCCGGGCCAGAACCCGCGGGCCCGGCGGCGGGCTCGGCCACGTACGAGAAGCCGGGCAGCCAGGCCGCCGGGTCACGCCGCAGCGCGTCGACGAGGTCGGCCTCGCCGGAGGTCTCGAAGGCGGCGAGGTTGACCCGGCGGACGGCCGGGATGTCCTCGGAAGTCTCGGGACGGCACTGCCAGATGTTCATGCCGTCATGGTCGCACCGGGGTCTGACAACCAGCCCCGGGTTTCCCCGCGCCGCGGGCCACCCCGGCTCCGATCAGCTTGTTTCCCCGCGCTTCAACCGACCAGTCCACTTCACCCCGCCCCTCCGTGTTCTGGGCGGAATCCGGTCGGCCGGTTCGTGGCCGGTCCCCGTCGCACCGTGCGCGGTCCCGGCGAGACGCAGGTCAGTCGGTACCCGTCGCGGCGAACGCCGCCGCCCGGCGCTCGGGCCGCCGCATCAGGAAGACCGCCGCCGACCCCGCCGCGAACAGCGCGAACACCGAGACGGCGGCGCTGATCCACGACGCGCCCAGCCACTGGCCGCCCACATAGCCCAGGGCCACTCCGTACGCGGCCCAGGCCAGCCCGGCCAGCGCGGACCACGGCAGGAACTCCCGGGCCGTACGGTGCGCGACGCCCGCGCCCAGGCTGACCACCGAGCGTCCGGCGGGCGCGAAGCGGGCCAGTACGACGATGCCGCCGCCGCCCCGGGTCAGGGCCGCGCCGAGGCGCTCCTGGGCCGCGGTCAGGCGGCGGGAGCGGGCGATGGCGCGGTCGAAGCGGTCGCCGCCGCGCCAGGCGAGCCGGTAGGCGACCAGGTCGCCGAGGACCGAGGCGGTCGCGGCGCACAGCACCAGGGCCAGCATCTCGGCGATGTGCACGTCGCCGCGCACCGTGCCGGAGACGGCGCCGGCCGCGGTGCCGGTGCCCGCCGCCGTGGTGGCCGCGGTGATCACCAGGACGCCGCTGGGCAGGATCGGCACGAAGACGTCGAGGAGTACGGAGAGACCGACGATCGCGTAGACCCAAGGGGTGTCGCTCAACGACCCCAGGCTTTCCAACAACGTCCTTCTCCCGTCCGGACCCCTGGCCGCGACGTCGCATCGGCGGCTGGGGCGGCTGTACCGCCATACAGCGTACGCCTGGCGCGCGCACGGTGACGTTCCGGGGCGCACGGTGTTGTTGGGTTCACATCCGCCGTAACCGGCCCGGAACCGTCCCCGCGACGGCCGTCACCCGTCTGCTGCGGCCGTGGCGCAAAAGAGCGCGGCTTAGGGAACGTTATATGCCGAAATGCGCGCTCTGTGATCGCGTGAACAGGATGCTCCGGAGCGGAACGGCACACGAATGGAGACATGGATGCAGACGTTGAGGGAGTCATCGACGAGGGGGTCATCGACGACGCCGGGGAGCGCGGCCGAACCGGCCGCCGACGAGGGGCGGGCCGGGGGCGGCGCGGCGCGGGTGCGGACGACCACCAGGGCGGCGGGCGCCTGCGCGGCGGTCCTCGCCACGGCGGGCGCGCTCCTGCTCGCCCCGGCGGCCATGGCGGCGGACGACGACAAGGTCCAGAAGAACACCGTCGACCCGCAGTACTCCGTGGCGATCGCCGCGCAGTTCGCGCGGCCGAACGCGCAGATGCTGAGCAGCGCGCTCACCTACGACCCCAAGCTGGTGCCCGTCGGGTCCCACGTCACGGTCAGCGAGCGCTCCGACAGCAAGCAGACCCGGGTCGGCCTGCGGGTTACCGACCTGCCGGCGAACCGCACGTACGGGGCGCACGTCCACACCGGCGCCTGCGGTGTCCGCCCCACGGACGCGGGCGTGCACTACCAGCACCGCAAGGACCCGCGTTCGCCGTCCGTCGACCCGGCCTACGCCAACCCGAAGAACGAGGTCTGGCTGGACTTCACGACCAACGCGAACGGCGAGGGCTCGGCCGAGTCCCGGCATGCCTGGAGCTTCCGGCCCGGCGAGGCGCGGTCGGTGGCGATCCACGAGCGGCGCACCGCGACCGGGCCCGGAGTGGCGGGGACCGCCGGCCGGGTGGTGGCGTGCTACAGCGTGCCGTTCAACAACTCCAAGGAGGCCGGGAAGGCCGTCGCGGGCGTGCTGTCGAAGATCTTCTGACTGCGGCCGTGCGGAAGAGCGGCGGCCCCCGGAAGAACTCCGGAGGCCGCCGCTCTCGCCGTCTCGCGGCCCGGCGGCCGCGGCGCTGCCGTCAGACGGCGCTCGGCTCGCGCGGGGTGCCCGCGCCGGCCTCCGCCGGGCGCCGGGCGCCGAAGAACAGGCGGTCCAGCGACCAGACGCCGGGACCGGTGAAGACGAGCAGCAGGAACGCCCAGCAGAACAGCGCGGACAGCTCGCCGCCGTTCTGGAGCGGCCACAGCGCCGTGCCGGCGTGCGCCGAGAAGTACGCGTACGCCATCGAGCCGGAGCTGATGAAGGCGGCGCTGCGGGTGCCGAGGCCGACCATCACCAGGACGCCGCCGACGAGCTGGATGACGGCCGCGTACCAGCCGGGCCAGCTGCCCGCGGGCACGGTCAGCCCCTTGCCCATCGCGCCGCCGAGGACGCCGAACAGCGAGGACGCGCCATGGCAGGCGAAGAGCAGCCCCACGACGATGCGGAACAGGGACAGGACGTGCGGCCTGAATCGTTCGGTGAACTCGGTCACCGGAGACTGAGCGGACATGGTGGAACTCCTGCGGTTTCGGGGACGGGAACCGACAAGGTGACAGGTTAGGGAGACCTAATAGGTACTTGCAAGTTCAACATCTGGCCATATCCGGCCGTTGGCTGAAAGTGGTCATGGCGCGAAGTGCCGCCCGTACGGCCGCAGTCACGCCGGAATCCCGGCCTCCGGAGCGCGACTAGACGCCCCGGCCACCCGTCAGCCGCTCGTCCCACGCCGCCGCCAGCCGCGCGCCGCCGCCCTGTCCGCGCACCGCCTGATCCAGCCGCAGCCGCGCCGCGCGCCCGTGCAGCGACAGGGTCATCAGCTGGTTGCCGAACCACGGGCCGCCCGTGCGGCGCCAGCCGATCGAGGGGCGGGCCAGCCGTCCGTGCCGGGCCAGCGCGTGCCCCAGGCGGCGGCCGAGCCGGCTCCACCCGAAGCGGAAACCGGCCCGCATCGAGGCGGGGATGCTGTTGTGTACGGGCGAACAGGTGAGCTGGAGCACCCTGCTGGTGGGGCGGGTGCCGTCGTACCAGTGCGGCTCGGCCACGTACGCGTGGTGCACGTCGCCCGACAGCACGCACACCGTCGCCGGTGCCGCGTCCCCCGAACCGGCCTCCACCAGCAGGTCGGTGAGCGCGGCGAAGGAATCCGGGAACGCCGCCCAGTGCTCCAGGTCCGCGCGCTGCCGCAGCGACTCGCTCCAGCGCGCCCAGCGCGCGCCGCGCGCCCCGGCGCACAGGGCCGCGTTCCAGCCCTCCGCGTCGTGGATCAGGTTCGGCAGCAGCCACGGCAGCGAACTGCCGATCAGCAGGTGGTCGTACGCGCCGGGATCGGCCAGCACCGCCTCGCGCAGCCAGTCGGCCTCGGCCGGATCGAGCATCGCCCGGCTCCCCTCGTCCAGGACGCGGGTGGCGCGGGTGTCGACCATGACCAGCCGTACGCGGCCGACGTCGCGGCGGTAGCTCCAGCGCGCGCAGACCGGATCGGCGTCGGCGGCGGCGGCGAACTCACGCACCAGGCCCGTGCCGTCCGGCAGCGCGCGCACCCGCCCGTACAGCTCGTCCTTCTCCAGCTCGGCGGGGGAAAGATTGCCCAAATGCTGGTACACCCAGTACGACATCAGGCCGCCCAGTACCCGCTCACGCCACCACGAAGTCGCGCGCATCCGGGTCAGCCAGGCGGCGGAGGTGTTCCAGTCGTCTATGACGTCGTGGTCATCGAAGATCATGCAGCTGGGGACGGTGGAGAGCAGCCAGCGCACCTCGGGGTCGAGCCAGGATTCGGCGTAGAGGTGGGTGTACTCCTCGTAGTCCGCGACCTGCCGCCAGGGCGGCTCGGAGGTGTCGCGGCGGGTGGCGAGCAGCCGGGCGGTGGCATCCGAGGTCTGGTCGGCGTAGACCTGGTCGCCCAACAGGACGAGCAGGTCGGGGCGTTGGTGTTCGGGGTCGGCGGCGAGCGCCGCGGCGAGGGTGTCCAGGGCGTCCGGGCCGACCGGGTCGTGCGCGTCGGTGGGCGGCGCCGCCCAGCGGCAGGAGCCGAACGCGACCCGCAGGCGCTGCTCGTCCGGGTCGCCGCCCGGCGCGGCGGGCGTGCGGATCGTGCTCTCCGGGAAGCGGCTGCCGGGCAGCGGCCAGACCTGTTCGCCGTCCAGCAGGACCCGGTACGGGGTCTCGCTGTCCGGCGTCAGCCCGGAGACCGGTACCAGCGCGTAGTGATGCCCGGCCACCTGCCAGGTGCGCTCGGCGCCGCCCGCGCCGCTCTCGCACCGCACGTGCACCTCGCACGGCCGGTCGGTCTCCACCCACACCGTCGCGCTGATCTCGTCCACGTACCGCAGCAGCGGCCCCAGGCGCAGCACGGCCATCGGCGATCCTCCCCCGCACGGGGCCGGTGCCCGTACGTATGTGCTCAGAGAATAGGAGCCGGCCACAGGGCGAGGGGACGGCTCCGGCCTCCTCATCGGAGAAAGACGGAGCCGTCCGGTCGTACGGTTGCGCCACTCGGTCGCAGGACGGTCAGGAGTGATCAAACGCCCGCCGGGCCGCCGTCCCGCCCGGCGACGGCGGTGGCGGCACTCATGGCAACGGCGGTGCTCAGCAGCGGTCCAGGATCTTCTTCAGCGCCGCCTTCTCGGTCTTGTCGGCCGTCAGCCCGTACACATGCTTCACCGACACCCACATCCGCGCGTACGTGCAGTGGTACGAGGTCTTCGGCGGCAGCCACTTGGCCGGGTCCTTGTCGCCCTTGGCCTGGTTCACGTTGTCGGTGACGGCGATCAGCTGCGAGTGGGTGAGGTCGTTGGCCAGCTGCTCGCGGCGCGCGGTGGTCCACTGCCGGGCCCCGGACCTCCACGCCTCCGCCAGCGGCACGACGTGGTCGATGTCCACGTCCGACGCCTTGGTCCACACGCCGTCGTCGTAGGCCGACTTCCAGGTGCCGCTGGTGGCCGCGCACTTGCCGTCGGTCTGTACGTTCTCGCCGTCCCGCTTGAGCACGACCTCGCGCGTGTTGCAGTTGTTGCCCTGGTCGGACCAGTGCGGGAACTTGCCGCGGCTGTAGCCGTCCAGCGTTCCCTCGGCCTGCTCCGTGAGCTGGGCGAGGTACGTACGCGCCGTCGCGGTGTCCGGCGGGGTGGGCGGTGCCGCCTGGGCGGGCTGGGTGCCGAGCACCAGCGTGCAGACGAGTGCGGCGGCCGACCCGGCGGCGACCGTGACACGACGCGCGTAGACCTTGGGCATCGGAACTCCCTTGCTGTGGGGGGAAGTTGACGTGCGGGACGGGCCCCATGGTGATGCCGTGGGGTTACCAGGGGGCGGTCCTCAGGTAACAGAGTGGCGACATGCTCACGTCACTTCAAGGGGTTGACATGACGTCATCTTCCCCCGGCGGGCCGGGGTGTGGCCCGCGCGGGCGCGTGCGCCCCTCGGCAACGGGCCCCGCCGGCGGGTGGCCGGGCCTACAGTGATCGCGTGCTGCTGCCGGTCAACGCCACCCTCGGGGTCGTTCTCGCCGTCCTGCTGGCCGCCGCCGTGGCCGTCGCCGCGCTCGCGCGCCTCGATGACGCGCGGGCCATCGCCCTCGCCGGCGTGCGCGCCGCCCTCCAGCTCGCCGCCGTCTCGTACCTCATCGGCTGGGTCGTGCGGTCCGTGCCCTGGCTGCTCTGTTTTCTCGTACTGATGTTCGTCGTCGCCGTACGGACCGCGGGCCGCCGTCTCACCCCGAACCGCACCTGGTGGTGGGCGGCCGCCCCGCTCGCCGCCGGCGTCGTGCCGGTCGTCGGCGCCCTGGTGCTCACCGGCCTGGTACCGCCGCGCGGCATTACCCTCATCCCCGTCGCGGGCATCCTCATCGGCGGCGCCCTGACCGCCACCGTTCTCGGCGGGCGGCGGGCGCTGGACGAGCTGACGACGCGGCACGGCGAGGTGGAGGCGGGGCTGGCGCTGGGCCTGCTCGACCGGGAGGCCCGGCTGGAGGTCGCCCGTCCGGCCGCGTCCGACGCGCTGCTGCCGGGCCTGGACCAGACCCGCACCGTGGGCCTTGTCACACTTCCCGGGGCCTTCGTGGGGATGCTGCTGGGCGGCGCCTCACCCGTTCAGGCGGGCGCGGTGCAGCTGTTCGTCCTGGTGGCGCTGCTGGCCGTACAGGCGGCGGCCGTGGCGGTGGTGCTGGAGCTGGTGGCCCGCGGGCGCCTGCACCGCGTACCCTTGCCCACAGCAGAAGGGGAGTAGCTCTTCGCCGGACCGTCGACATACTGCCCGCCCGACGGCCGCCACCGCCCAGGTGACCGGCCGCCCGAGGTGGGCCGGCGCCCGGAGCGCGGCAGGTGACCGGTGTCCCTGCCACGCCAGCGAGACCTTCGGCCGCAGTGTTTGCGCAGACGTACGTCTGCGCAAGAGACGCTGCCGTGCCGAAGCGACCCCTTTTCCGGGCCCCTCGGCGCGGCCCGACCGATCGAGGTAAGACACCCCGTGTTCAGTTTCACCGTCGCCGCCGTCGTTTTCGGCGTCGTTTTCCTCGCCGAACTTCCGGACAAGACCGCACTGGCCGGGCTGGTGCTCGGCACCCGCTACCGCGCCTCGTACGTCTTCGCCGGCGTCGCCGCGGCCTTCGCCGTGCACGTCGCGCTCGCCATCGCCGCGGGCAGCGTGCTGTCCCTGCTCCCGCACCGCCTCGTCCAGGCGGTCGTGGGCGTGCTCTTCCTCGCGGGCGCGGCCGTTCTGATCTTCCGCAAGGGCGAGGACGAGGAGGAGGTCAAGAAGCCCGCCGACCAGAGCTTCTGGAAGGTCTCCGGAGCGGGCTTCATGATGATCCTGGTCGCCGAGTTCGGCGATCTGACCCAGATCATGACCGCGAACCTCGCCGCCCGTTACGACGACCCGTTCTCGGTCGGCGTCGGCGCCGTGCTGGCCCTGTGGGCCGTGGCCGGGCTGGGCATCCTCGGCGGGCGCACCCTGATGAAGTACGTACCGCTGGGGCTGATCACGAAGGTGGCGGCGGCCGTGATGGTGCTGATGGCCGGGTTCAGCCTGTACGAGGCGATCACCGGCTGAGCGCGGGCGGGGCGGGCCGGACGGTCCGCCCCGGAGCGTGCGGCTTCTCAGGCCGCGATGTGCAGCGCGATCGACCCGTCCGCGAGCGCCTCGACCCGGACCTCGCGCAGGTCGCGCACGTGGACGTCCGGGCCGAACGCCGCGGCCCGCTCGCCGACGCCCACCACGCGCATGCCCGCGGCGCGACCGGCCGCGATGCCCGCCTCGGAGTCCTCGAAGACCACGCAGTCCTCGGGCGCGTACCCCAGCTCGGCGGCGCCCTTGAGGAAGCCCTCGGGGTCCGGCTTGCTGGCGCTCACGGACTCCGCGGTGATCCGTACGTCCGGCATCGGCAGCCCGGCCGCGCCCATCCGGGCGTCGGAGAGGGCGCGGTCGGCGGAGGTCACCAGGGCGTGCGGGAGCTGGGCGAGCGCCGCCATGAAGGCGGGCGCGCCGGGGACCGGCACGACGCCCTCCACGTCCGCGGTCTCCTGCTCCAGCATCCGCCGGTTGTCCTCGTGGTTGAGCTCCATCGGACGGTCGGGGAGCAGCGCGGCCATCGTGGCCCAGCCCTGCCGGCCGTGCACCACCTTGAGGACCTCGTCCGCGTCCAGCCCCTGCTCGGCGGCCCAGCGGCGCCAGCAGCGCTCGACGACGGCCTCTGAGTTCACGATGGTGCTGTCCATGTCCAGCAGCAGGGCGCGGGCTATGAGCGGGGTGGTGGCCGGCATCGGCGGGCTCCTGGGCGCTGGGGAAAGAGTCAAGCGGCTCCGCCCGCCGGTCAGGGAGTGCGGGCGGAACCACTTTGTTCCTACACGATACAAAGAGCCCCCGGTGAGAGGCCAACCGCCCCCCGGTTCACCGGCCGCCCAGGCGTGTGCCCCGGCTCACGGCTCGACCGTACGAGCCTCCAGTGACCTGCGGGTCTGTACGCCGTAGACGCCTGCGGGGTCCTCCCGCAGCCCGAAGGTGCGCTGGAAGGCGATGACGGCTTCGCGCACGGCCCGGTCGAAGCGGCCGTCCTCGGGACCCGGGTACACGGCCATCTGCTCCAGCCGCCGTTGCAGCTCCAGCACCTCCGGCCCGCTGGCCCCCTCCCGCAGCACGATCGGCCCGTCCGGCGGACTGCTCGGCGTACGGCTCTCCGGGGCGCTGGTGATGCTGCCGGACGCCGTGGCCGTGCCCGGGGGCGACGACGGGGCGTGTGACGGGGACGGGGTGCCGGACGGGCCGGGCGGTGCCTGGGACGCCCGGTACGGCGCGTGCGTGGGGGCGGCGGAGGGGGCCGCGGTGCGGTGGCCCGGTGTGCCGCCTCCTCCGGGGGCGTGGGCGCTGCCGCCGTCCGACGTCCGGGCGACGGAGGGCAGGTGCCGGTGGTCTTCCGGCAGGGCGCGGTCCTGGTCCGAGTCGGAGAGCAGCGCGCCGCTGAGCATGACCGCGCCCGCCGCCAGGGCCGCCGCGGAGACCGCCATGGCGGCCAGGCCCGCTTGCCTCCAGCGCCGGCGCCCGGTGTCGTACGCGCCGGATTCGTCCTCCGCCCCGGTTCCGCCCTCCGCCCCGGAACCGGTACGGGCGCCCGCGTGCGGGCCACCTTGCGATCCGGCGTGCGGTCCGCCGTACACACCGGCATGCGAACCGGCGTGCGAATTCGCCCGTGCCCCGGAGCGCGGCCCCGCGCGGGACCCGGCACGCGCCCCCGTCCGCGATCCGGCCGGCGGCACCGTACGGGAGCCGAACCGCGGCGCGGGGCGCGGATCGGGCCGCATCGCCTCCGCCGTGCCGCCCGGCGTCGCGTCCGTGGCGTCCGCCCCCTCCGGCAGCCGCACGTACGGGCGTACCCGCAGCGGATCGAAGTCCTCGGCACCGGCCGCCTCGCACAGGCACCTCGGCCGGCCGTCGGCGCGCGCGGGTGCCGAGCAGTGCGGGCAGGTCTCAGCCGTCACGAGCGATTCCCCCTCCTGAAGCCCTCGATCGGTCAGTGATTATCCGGGTTCGGCCCCTTCCTGCACAGGGAGCAGCCGGGCGCCAACGGGCCCCACGGTCCTCAGCAGGCCGTATCCGTCCAAAACGAACAGGATGGAGAAGAGGCCGACGCGGGCACCCGTCCCGTGGCGGCCCGGCCCCGCGAGGCCCGGCCTCGCCCCACGCCGCGCGGCCAGGCCCTGTCGGTCCGGCTTCGCGGCAGCCCGTTCCCGCCCGCACGAAGAGAGACGCTCATGGCGCAGGACACCGGCGCTCCGGCCGTCCCCGGTGAGGGCCAATCCCGGCGGACGGTCCTCGTCGCGATCGGCGCGCTGCTGCTCGGCCTGCTGATCGCGGCACTCGACCAGACCATCGTGGCCACCGCGCTGCCCACCATCGTCAGCGACCTCGGCGGCCTGGACCACCTGTCCTGGGTGGTCACCGCGTATCTGCTGGCCTCCACCGCCGCGACCCCGCTGTGGGGCAAGCTCGGCGACCAGTACGGACGCAAACGGCTCTTCCAGACCGCCATCGTGATCTTCCTGATCGGCTCCGCGCTGTGCGGCATCGCGCAGGACATGCCGCAGCTGATCGCCTTCCGCGCCGTCCAAGGCCTGGGCGGCGGCGGCCTGATCGTGCTGTCCATGGCGATCGTCGGCGACATCGTGCCGCCCCGCGACCGCGGCCGCTACCAGGGCCTGTTCGGCGCGGTCTTCGGCGCCACCAGCGTCCTCGGGCCGCTGCTCGGCGGCCTGTTCGTGGACCACCTCAGCTGGCGCTGGGTGTTCTACATCAACCTGCCCATCGGGATCGTCGCGCTGGCCGTCATCGCCGCGGTGCTGCACATCCCGGCCCGCCGTACCCCGCACCGCATCGACTACCCGGGCACCGTCCTGATCGCCGCGGTCGCCGCGTGCTTCGTCCTGATGACCTCGCTCGGCGGCGTCAGCTACGGCTGGGGCTCCTGGCAGATCATCGGCCTCGGGGTGCTCGGGCTTGTCCTGCTGGCGGTGTTCATCGCCGTCGAGCGCCGGGCCGCCGAACCGGTCCTGCCGCTCCGCCTGTTCCGGCTGCGCTCCTTCACCCTCACCGCCGTGATCGGCTTCGTCATCGGCTTCGCGATGTTCGGCTCGATGACGTACCTGCCGACCTTCCTCCAGGTCGTCAAGGGCGTCTCGCCGACCATGTCCGGTGTGCACATGCTGCCGATGGTCATCGGCATGCTGCTGTCCTCGACCGGCTCCGGGCAGCTGGTCAGCCGCACCGGGCGCTACAAGGTCTTCCCGATCGCCGGCACCGCCGTCACGGCCGTCGGCCTGCTGCTCCTGCACCAGCTGGGCCTGTCGAGCGGCACCGCCGTGATGAGCGTGTTCTTCTTCGTCTTCGGTTTCGGGCTCGGCCTGGTCATGCAGGTCCTGGTCCTGATCGTGCAGAACGCCGTCGCCTACGAGGACCTCGGCGTCGCCACCTCGGGCGCCACCTTCTTCCGCTCGATCGGCTCCTCCTTCGGCGTCTCGATCTTCGGCACGATCTTCGCCAACAAGCTGGGGCCGCGGATCGCCGACGCCCTCGCGGGACAGCGGCTGCCGCCCGGCACCGACCCGTCGAAGATCGCGGAGGACCCGCGTACCGTAGGGCAACTGCCGCCCGACGCCGCGTCCGGCGTGCTCGACGCGTACTCGACCTCCATCACCGACGTCTTCCTTTACGCGGTTCCGGTCGTGCTGATCGCCTTCGTGCTGGCCTGGTTCCTGCGCGAGGAACCGCTGCGCCGCGGCGTCACCGCGCCCGACAACTCCGAGGTGCTGTCCCCCAACCCCGTACAGCGCTCCTCCTACGAGGAGGTCTGCCGCGCGCTGTCCAGGCTCGGCAGCCTGGAGGGCCGCAAGGCGGTGTACGAGCGGATCACCGAGACGGCCGGCCTGGACCTGAAACCGGCGGCCAGCTGGATGCTGCTGCGCATCAACCGGTACGGCTCGGTGGAGCCCGCCCTGCTCTCCGAGCGCAGCATCGTGCCGCTCCGCGTGATCGCCGAGGCGACCCGGCAGATCGAGGAACGCGGCCTGGCCGTACGGGAGGGACTGCCGCTGGTCCTCACCGACCGGGGACGCGCGGTCGCGGAACGGCTGTCCGCCGCCCGCCGCGCTTCGCTGGCCGAACTGCTCGGCGACTGGTGGACCGAGGACCGGCCGACCGACCTCACGGAACTGGTCGACGAGCTGTCGGCGGAACTGTGCGGCTCGGACGCGGAGAGCCCGCACGGCGCGGAGCCCTGGAGATGGCGGCCGGGGGCGGCGCCACGCTGAGCGGCGCGCGCCTCAGGCCACCGCCTTCTCGAAGAAGCGAACCTCAGGACACCGCCTTCTCGAAGAAGAGGTCCGAATACGGGTCCTCCTTGTACGCGGGAATCTCCCCGTACCCGTACGCCCGGTACATCGCGACGGCCTCCACCAGGTCGCTCCGGGTGTCCAACCGGAGCCGTTCGGCGCCCAGTTCCGCCGCGCGCCGTTCGAGGCCGCGCATCAGGGCGCCCGCGGCTCCCCGCCCACGCCACGGCTCGCGGATGAACACCCGCTTCAGCTCCGCCGTACGCCCGCCGTCGAGGAGCAGCAGCCCGCCGCACCCGGCGGCCTCCCCGCCCTGCCGCACGATGAACAATTCGCCGCGCGGCGGCACGAACTGCCCCACCGGGTACTCCGCCAAGCCCTCGTCGATCTCCTCGGGCGTGATCGGCGGAAACCCGTGCACGACGTGGTAGCGCGCCGCGACCTCGGAGTAGTACTCGCGGAACAGGGCCGTGGCGACGGGGGAGTCGTCGGGGACGGCCGAGAGCTGCCAGGTCTCGGACCGGCGCCCGGTCTCGGGGTGGCGCGGGGTCGCGGTGTCGGTCATGGCGGCATTGTGCCGGTGGTGCGCGGGCGGCGCGCCCGAATATCCTCCGGTACCCACTGCTCACGCCTCAACGCCCCGTCACCAGGCGGTGTTTGGCCTCCGGGGGCGGGGCAACCCGCCCCGTATGTCCATCACTCTCATCATCGTCCCCATCGTGGCACTGCTCGTGATCGCCGCCCTCGTCCTGATGGCGCGCGCCAAAGTCGCCCGCAGCGGCAGCAGAGGGCTGCGCAGGCGCTTCGGCCCGGAGTACGAGCGGGCCGTCGCCGTGCACGACGGCGACACCACGGCCGCCGAACGCGAGCTGAACCAGCGGCTGGACCGCCACGGCGCGTTCCGCCCGCAGCCGCTCACCGCGGAACTGCGCATCCAGTACGAGGAGCGGTGGGAGGCCGTCCAGCGGCGCTTCGTCGACGAGCCCGAACAAGCCGTCGTCGAGGCCGACCTGCTGCTCGGCCGCCTCGCCCGCGAACTCGGCTATCCCGCCGACACCTACGACGAGCAGACCGACGCCCTCTCCGTCCACCACGCGCACGGTGTCCACGGCTACCGCAAGGCCCACGAGACGGCCGTACGCGCCCGGAACAACCGCCCCGAGAACGCCGCCGGCACCGAGGAACTGCGCGCGGCCGTGGTGAACACGCGCGTGCTGTTCAACGAACTGCTGGAGGCGGGTCCCGACGGGTCCGCCCCGCACGGCCGCCGGCGCCACGGCCCCGGAGCCGCCCACGCGCGCGAGACCGACGGCCGGTACGGAAGCGGACATGAGAGCCGGGACGGCCACCCCGGCCACCGGCACCCCACGTCCACCACCCGACGGCTCGGCGACCGGATGCGTTCCCCCTGGGCGCACGGCCGCGGCCACGGGCACGACACTGCGGAAGGCGGTGCGCGATGAGTACGTACGACGAGCGCGGGACCGGACCCGCCGGCACACCCGAAGAGCGCGCTGCGAGCGAGGGCATGCCGCCTCCTGAGCGCGGCGCGGCGGCGTACGAGGGCGCCGGTAGCGCGCAGCAGCCGGCCGCCCCGCCGCCCACCACCACGTCCGGCGCCGAGAGCGTCCCCGGGGTGTACGCGGGCCTGCCCGGCACCGAAACCGACTACCCGGCGGGCACGCCGGAACAGTCCGGCACACCCGGTATGACGGGGTCCGCCGAACCGTTGCTCCCCGCCGAGGCCCGGGAGAAGCTGCGGCAGCGGCTCGACCACGCCGTCAACGGCTTCGTCGACCGCCCGCGCGAGGCCGTACAGGAAGCCGACGGCCTCTACGAGGAACTGGCCGCCCTCCTCCCGGAGGCCCTGGCCGCCCGCCGCCGCTCCCTGCGCACGACCTGGGAGCAGGGCAACGCCGACACCGAACAGCTCCGCGTCGCCCTGCGCCACTACCGGGAAACCGCCCAGCGCCTGCTCGACTTCTGAGGCGCTTGGCCGCCCGGCCGTTCAGCTCAGCCCTGTTCCTTCGGCCCGGCCTGCTGCACGACCTCGAACGACCACAGCGTGGACCCGGAAGCGGCGGGCTTGGGCCGCTCGCCGCCCTCCGTGCCGCCACCCTGGTGCGCGGCCTTCATCGGCCCTTCCATCCATGCTTGGAACGCCTGCTCGTCCCGCCAGCGGGTGTAGACCAGATACTGGTCGGTGCCCTCCAGCGGGCGCAGCAGCTCGAACCACTCGAACCCGTCCGACGACTCCACGGAACCGGCCCGCGCGCCGAAGCGCTTCTCCAGGACCTCCCGCTGTTCGGCGGGCACGGTCAGCACATTGATCTTCACGATGCTCATACCGGACATCGTGCCGCATGCCGTCCGGTCGATGGAGCGCAGGGGCACCATCCGCCGCCACGCTCCGCATCAGCCGTGCAGCTTCAGTCCCTTGATCACCTTGTCGACCTGTTTGCGGGGGCCGTGGACCGCCACGCCCACCAGGTCGAGGGCGTCGGCGGGGACGGCGCGTACCACCGCGCGGTTGTCGTCGTCGTTGCCGGTGGCGAACATGTCCGCCGTATACAGGGCGGTGGGCAGTTCGCGGGAGAGGGCGCGGGCGCGGGTACGGGCCAGGCCGGCCGGGTCGGCGGTGAGGCACAGTACGGGCTCGCGGAACAGCGCGAGGTAGTCGTTGCCCGAACCGTCCTCGTAGCGCTTGCCCATGATGGCGTCGTCGGCGTGCGCGATACCGCTCGCCAGGAAGGCCGTGACGTTCAGTTTCTGCCAGCCGGCCAGGTCTTCGCGGACCACGATGGCGATCTTGGTGGGAAAGCGTTCCGGGGTTCCGGCGGGCGTCCCGTCGGCTGTTGCGGTGGTGATGTCCGTGCTCATGTGGCCAGTTTCGTGCGGAAGCGGAGCGCGGTCTTGAACGCTGGTGCGCGCCGGTGCTCCGTACGTGGTGGTTTCGGACCGTCGCGCTCCAGCTCGGCCGGTTGCGGGTACTCCGGTTGTCAGTGGGTGGGGCTAGCGTCGGAGTATGTCGAACTCAGCAGCGGGGCAGGGGCCGTCGAAGACGCCGCGGGCGGCGCGGGTGGTGGGACGTCCGGAGCGGCCGACCGGCTGGAAGCGGCTCGCCTTCCGTGCGCCGATCCACCTCTACCGGCTCGGCCTCGGCGGGATATTCGGCAGGCGGCTGCTGCTTCTGGAACACCTCGGCCGGACGTCGGGCAAGACCCGCCGCGTCGTCCTGGAAGTCGTCGCGTACGACCGGCAGGCCCGCACCTGGACGCTGGCCTCCGGCTTCGGTCCGGGCGCGCAGTGGTACCGCAACCTCCAGGAACAACCACGCGCCACCATCCAGGTCGGCCGCCGCCGGTGCGCCGTCATCGCGCACTTCCTGCCCGCCGAGGAGGGCGGCCGGATCATGGCGCGCTATGCGGCGAAGAACCCCAAGGCGGCCAAGGCGTTGACGGCATACATGAGAATCGAGGTCGACGGCACGGCTGAGGGCTATCGGCAGGCGGGGGAGAACATACCGTTCGTACGGCTCGTGGAGCAGTGACGGAGCGGAGACCGGGGGGAGTCCAACGGGTGTGACGGTACGCCGGTTACGGCCGTGTCCGCTGTTGGAGTCGCAGCCGCCGGGGCGCCGGAGTGTGGCCGGGGCAGGGTGCCCGACTCCGGCCAGCATGGGGCTCATCAGGGCGCGCGAGGGTGCGGCCCGGTGAAGGAAAGGGAAGCCCTTGAGCCGCATGTACGCCTTGTCTCCGAGTCGCGGGGGTTCCGCGTCCGCCGGACATCCCCTGCGGAAGTTCACCCGCGCCGCGGTGGTGACGGTCGTCGCCGCCGGCACCGTACTGGCCGCCGTGCCCGGCGCGCTGGCCTGCCCCGAGCACGATCAGGCGGCGGGTGGCTACAGCTGCCGCGTCGCGTTCACGAGCTTCTTCCCGTCGCCGTCCGGCGCGACATCGGGCGAGGGAGTCTACGCGCACGGCCAGAAGGACCCGTCGGGGCGTACGTGTGACAACGGCGAATGGGAGCGTCCGTACCGCCCGAGCGACACGTAGAGCAGGGGGCTGGTGCAGACGCCACAAACGCCGGTGCGCGAGGACGAAGGGTCCTCGCGCACCGGCGTCTGTTACGGGGGGCTGCCGTAGCGGCCCCGTCAGGCAGGCGACTCCGCGACCCGCCGCTTGCCGGCGGCCGAACCGGCCCCCGCAGCGGACTTCGCGGCCTTGCGCAGCGCGCGCGCCTCCGACTCCGTCTCCACCGCAGGCGGCGACCCCGGCAGCGGCTTGCACGCGCTCTCCGTCATCAGCAGGACCGCGATCCCGCCGATCACGGCGGCGGCCATCATGTAGAACGCGGGCATCATGTTGTTGCCCGTGGCGCCGATCAACGCGGTCACCACCAGCGGAGTCGTACCGCCGAAGACCGACACCGACACGTTGAAGCCGATGGACAGCGAGCCGTAGCGCACCTTCGTCGGGAAGAGCGCGGGCAGCGTGGACGGCATGGTGGACGTGAAGCACACCAGCAGCAGGCCGAGGACGGCCATGCCCAGCGCGACGCCGACCAGCGAACCCTGGCGGATCAGCAGCAGGGCCGGTACGGACAGCACCAGGAAGCCGACGCAGCCGGTCGCGATGACCGGGCGGCGCCCGAAGCGGTCGGTGAGCCGGCCCGCGAAGGGCTGGACGCACATCATCACGACCATGACGGCCAGCACGACCAGCAGCCCGTGCGTCTCGTCGTACTTCAGCTCCGAGGTCAGGTAGCTCGGCATGTACGACAGCAGCATGTAGTCGGTGACGTTGAAGACCAGGACCAGGCCGACGCAGAGCAGCATCGCGCGCCACTGGCCGAAGACCATCTCGCGCAGGCCGAGCTTCTTCTCGGCCTCCCGGCGCTCCTTCTCCTTGCTCCGCGCCTCCTTCTCCAGCTGCGCGAAGGCGGGGGTCTCCTCCAGCCGCATCCGCAGGTAGAGGCCGATGATGCCCATCGGGCCCGCGATCAGGAACGGGATGCGCCAGCCCCAGGAGAGCAGCGCGTCGTGGTTGTCGCGCAGGAGCCAGGTCAGCAGCGTGACCAGGCCGGCGCCGCCGACGTAGCCGGCGAGCGTGCCGAACTCCAGCCAGCTGCCCATGAAGCCGCGCTTCTTGTCGGGCGCGTACTCGGCGATGAAGGTCGAGGCGCCGCCGTACTCGCCGCCGGTGGAGAAGCCCTGGACCAGCCGGGCGACCAGCAGCAGGATCGGCGCCCAGACGCCGATGGAGGCGTACGAGGGGATCAGGCCGATGGCGAAGGTGCCCGCCGCCATCATGATCATCGTGATGGCCAGGATCTTCTGCCGGCCGATGCGGTCGCCGAGCGGACCGAAGACCATGCCGCCGATGGGGCGGACCAGGAACGCCGCGGCGAAGGTGCCGAACGTCGACAGCAACTGCGCGGTCGGGTTGCCGGACGGGAAGAAGACCTGTCCCAGCGTGACCGCGATGTAGCTGTAGACGCCGAAGTCGAACCACTCCATCGCGTTGCCGACCGCCGCCGCCGAGACGGCCCGCTTGACCATGGACGGATCGACGACCGTGACGTCGTCGCCGCCCTTCTCCCGCTTCTCCGGTTCATCCGCTTCGGCCGTATCGGCCTGATCGGGTGCGGGACCACCGGTACGGGTCCGCTGTGCGACGGGTGACTGCGTCGGCACGTGCTCGCTCGCCTGCGCTCTCTGGGACGACTGCATGGAACGCCCGCCGGGGCGGGTCTCGCCCGCCATGGCGTGACGGGCAAAGGTCGACCATAGGTGCAGAGCGGGTCATCACGGACAGTGCACGGTTGATCGCATGAGCGTGGTCAACCCCGCTGCTTGCAGGGGAAACGGCATCCCGGGGGTCTTTATTCGGCCTTTATGGATGTGATCCATCTCGCGGCGATCATCGCAACCGAATTGCCCTGTGTTGCACCACATATGCAGCGCACGGACCTGACCCTGCCCAGCCCTCGCGGATGTATGCGGCTCTTGCGGAAAAAGTTTTCCCGAACCTCGCCGACCGCTTCCGGCCCACTTCGGGCCGCCCGTCACCCGCACCCCGTGTGTCCCGCGGACCGCTCCCCAAACCCGCCTTCCATAATTCCCCCGTACGCCCCGCTTGACCGGATACCCGGTTCCGTTTGCCCTGCCGGGACGCGAGGGTGCGTCGCATGTCTATCGCTACGGCAGTGCTGACCGCATCACTGGCAATGGCGCCGGCCGCCGCGCCGGCCATGGGAGTGCAGTGCACCGGCGTGACCGTCCGCGCGCACTTCGCGGCGTCCCCGACGGGCGAGGCCGTCACCTATGACCAGGCCCTGGTGCCCGAGGGCAGCCGGGTCACGGTCGTGGAGAAGCGGTACGGCTCCGGCAAGGACGCCCGTACGTCCGTTTCCCTGCGCCTGTCCGGGCTGGTCCCCGACCGTACGTACGGCGCCCATGTCCACACCAAGCCCTGCGGCCCGAAGCCCAACGACTCCGGCCCGCACTACCAGAACGTCCCCGACCCCGTGCAGCCCTCGACCGACCCCGCCTATGCGAACCCCCGCAACGAGGTCTGGCTCGACATGAAGACGGACGAGGACGGCCGCGGCTCCTCGACCGCCACGGTCGCCTGGCACGTCCGCTACGGAGAGGCCCGCTCCGTGGTCGTCCACGAGCACGGAACGCACACCGAACCGGGCCAGGCGGGAACCGCGGGCGCCCGCCTGGCCTGCGTGAACGTACCGCTGGCCTGAGCCTGGAACGCGCGAGCGGCGCGGCAGTGTCCCTGCCGCGCCGCTGGATCGTCGCGCCCATCCAGCATCGGCCACCCGGCGGCACTCCGCCACTCGGCGGACCCTTCGTGGTTACGATCACCACACGCCGCCGCCCCGTCGCTCCGCGCGTTCTTGTGTGCCGGGCCCCGGCGAAGCCGAATTCAGCGAGTGGGGGAGGAACGCCATGAGGTACCGGCGGCTCGGCGGGCAGGAGGGACCGCCGGTCTCGGCGGTCGGGCTCGGTTGCATGGGCATGTCCGTCGCGTACGGGCCCGCCGATCCGGCGGAGGCGCGGCGGGCGCTGGACCAGGCCGCCGAGCTGGGAATGACGTTTCTCGACACCGCCGACGCCTACGGGCGCGGCGCGAACGAGGAGTTCGTCGGCGGCTGGCTGCGCGGCCGGGGCAAGCGGGACGCCGTCGTGCTCGCGACGAAGTTCGGGCTGCGGCACGACCCCGCGACCGGGCGGGTCGATGCCGTCGACACCTCGCCCGCGTATGTACCCGTCGCCTGCGACGCCTCGCTGCGCAGGCTCGGCGTCGAGTGCGTCGACCTCTATTACGCCCACCGCCGCGATCCGGCCGTTCCGGTCGAGGAGACCGTCGGCGCGATGGCGGAGCTGGTGGCGGCGGGGAAGGTGCGGCAGCTGGGGTTGTCGGAGGTCAGTCCCGAGACGCTGCGCAAGGCCCACGCCGTGCACCCGATCAGCGCGGTGCAGCTGGAGTATTCGCTGTTCACCCGGGACGTCGTCGAGGGCGACATGCTCGCCACCTGCCGCGAGCTGGGCGTCACGGTCGTGGCGTACTCGCCGCTCGGGCGCGGCATGCTCGCGGGCGTGCTCGCTTCCCGCGAGGAGCTGAGCGAGGCGGACAACCGGCTTCGCTGGCCGCGGTTCTCCGAGGAGAACATCGCGCGCAACCTGGCGCTCGTGCGTGCTGTACGCGCTGTCGTCGACGAGATCGGCGTACCCCCAGCGCGCGCTGCGCTGGCCTGGCTGCTGGCGCAGGGGGAGGACATCGTGCCGATCCCCGGCACCAAGCGCGCGCGTTACGTGGAAGAGAACGCCGCCGCGGCCGAACTCATCCTCACCGCCGAGCAGGAGGCCCGGCTGCGCGCGGCGGTGCCTGCCGAGGCCGTGGCGGGCGCGCGCTACCCGCAGCAGGCCCTCGACCGGCTAGGTCACTGAGCCGGCCGAGGGCAGGGCAGCAGTCAGGGGCACCTCACGGCATCCACGCCTCGTACGACAGCACGTCCCCCGACTTGATCTTGAAGTCGGGGACGTTCTTCGTGAACGTCGTCTCCATCCCGAGGACCCGGCCGGTCTCCGGATCGAGGATGACCAGCTGCAGCGTGCCGTCCATCGACCCGTCCGACGCGTCCTCGCCGCGGTACGCGTACGCCTGGCCCCGCCGGCCGAGCCGGTCGACGACCTGGCCGGCCGGGCGCAGGTCCGGCGCCCTGGACAGCATCCGGGCCAGCGCCGCCGACTCGCGCGGGCCCGGGGTCCACTCCTGGAGGAACGAGGAGAGGGCCATCAGAAGGGGCTGCGTCTTCGTACCGGCGCCGCTGTAGAACGTGGCCAGATAGGCGCGCAGTTCGTCGGGGTCGGCGGGCGGGCGCGCGGGCAGCGTGCCCTCGCCGGTGGCCAGGTCGTCCAGGCGCGTGCCCGCCGGATACGTCTTGCGGTGCAGCACCTTGCCGTCGTTGACGGTGCGCCACTCGCCGTCCGCGTCGTTGATCACCGGGCGGCCGGGGTGCCGCGGATCGGTCGCGACCACCAGCTCCGAGCCGCTGCCGTCCGGGTTCCAGCGGGTGATCCGCTCCTCGGGCACGGTGACCGGCGGCTTGGCGTCGGGGCCCGTCTGCATGCTCAGGTACCAGCTCTGCAGGTGGCTGCCGCGGTGCGGCTTGGGCGCGTCGCGCTGGGCGCGGGCGTACGCCTCCGCCTGCCGCGCCACCTCGTCCAGCGGGACGGCGGGCGCGTCGCGCTGCACGACGAGCGCGGTGGGGGCGGCCGCCGCCGGTGTCGTACCGGCGCCGGAGAAGGTGAGGGTGAGGACGGCGAGCACGGCGGCCGAGGCGGCGGTGGCGCCGATGAGAAGACGGCGGGTACGGCGCGTGGGGCGGGGGGCGCGGGTGGTGCGTCCGGGCCGCTCGGGCGCCGGCGCGGGGTCGGGCGTGCGCTCCGGCGCTTCGGCGCTCATCAGCGCGGCCAGGCGGTGTTCGGCGCGCGCGGTCAGCGGGCGGTCGCGCCAGGGGCCCTGGTCGGACCGTACGGGATCGGCCTGCCGCAGCAGCTCCAGTTCGTCAGTCATGGCTGCGGCCTCCGGCTCGGGTCGGCACCGCGGGTGCGGGCAGGGCTGGTCGTGCGGTCGTAGGGCGTGCGCGGGGGCGTGGCGGCTCCGGGCCTGCCTTCCGGCGCAGGCGCTCTATTTGCGTACGGAGCCGGTTGCGGGCCCGGTGCAGCCGCATCGCCGCTGCGCTCTGGCTGCAGTCCAGGGTGACGGCCAGTTCCTGGAGGGTCAGTTCCTCCCAGGCCGTCAGGCGCAGGACTTCCTGATCGGCGGGGGAGAGGCGCTCCAGGGCCTCGTGCACCCAGGAACCCGGCCGCTCCGCGTCGGGACTGTCCACGGTCTGGCGGCGGTGCGCGGTCTCGTGGTTGCCGAGGCGGTGCAGCAGGCGCCGGTAGCGGCCGAAGCCGCGCACCGCGTTCGACAGGCAGTTGCGGGCCACTCCGTACAGCCAGGGCAGCGGCGATTCCGGCAGCTCGGCCCGGCGCCGCCAGGCTATGGAGAAGACCTCCGCCACCACCTCCTCCACGTCGTCCGCCCGGTCATCGTCCAGCCGCCGGGCGACGAAGCGGCTGACGGCCCAGTAGTGCGCGCGGTAGGCGTCGGCGAAGGCCCCGTCGACGTCCCTGCCGCCGCTCTGGGCGCTCTCCTCGCCGGTGACCCCGCCGGAACCGTCGTCGGGGGCTGCGTCCTTGCTCATGATCTGTTGGTGTCCGGCACGCCTGAGATCTTCACACCCTCTTGCGGTGAAGTTCGCTCCGGCCCCGGACACCTACGGGGCATGAAGTCCACATCCCCCGTGAACAAGTCCCCCGTGCAGTGGCTGACGACCACCGACCACAAGACGATCGGCACGCTGTACCTGATCACCTCGTTCGCGTTCTTCTGCGTCGGCGGCCTGCTGGCGCTGGTGATGCGCGCCGAGCTGGCCCGGCCCGGCCACCAGATCCTGTCGAACGAGCAGTTCAACCAGGCATTCACGATGCATGGCACGATCATGCTGCTGATGTTCGCGACGCCGCTGTTCTCCGGATTCGCGAACTGGATCATGCCGTTGCAGATCGGCGCGCCCGATGTCGCCTTTCCCCGGCTGAACATGCTGGCGTACTGGCTGTACCTCTTCGGCTCGCTGATCGCGGTCGGCGGATTCCTGACCCCGCAGGGGGCGGCCGACTTCGGCTGGTTCGCCTATGCCCCGCTCTCCGACGCCGTGCATTCCCCGGGGATCGGCGGTGATATGTGGATCATGGGCCTTGTGCTGTCCGGCTTCGGTACGATCCTGGGCGCGGTCAATTTCATCACCACCATCATCTGTATGCGTGCCCCCGGCATGACGATGTTCCGCATGCCGATCTTCACCTGGAACGTCCTGCTGACCGGCGTACTCGTCCTGCTGGCTTTCCCCGTACTGGCGGCGGCCCTCTTCGCGCTGGAGGCGGACCGTAAATTCGGGGCGCACGTCTTCGACGCGGCCAACGGCGGCGCCTTGCTCTGGCAGCACCTGTTCTGGTTCTTCGGCCACCCCGAGGTGTACATCATCGCGCTGCCGTTCTTCGGCATCATCTCCGAGGTCATCCCGGTCTTCTCCCGCAAGCCCATGTTCGGCTACATCGGCCTGATCGCCGCGACCATTTCCATCGCCGGGCTGTCCGTGACGGTCTGGGCCCACCACATGTACGCCACGGGCGGCGTCCTGTTGCCGTTCTTCTCGTTCATGACATTCCTCATCGCGGTGCCGACCGGGGTGAAGTTCTTCAACTGGATCGGCACGATGTGGAAGGGCTCGCTGTCCTTCGAGACGCCGATGCTCTGGGCCACCGGCTTCCTGATCACCTTCGTCTTCGGTGGTCTGACCGGCGTCATCCTGGCCTCCCCGCCGATGGACTTCCACGTCACGGACACCTATTTCGTCGTCGCCCACTTCCACTACGTCATCTTCGGCACGGTCGTCTTCGCGATGTTCGCGGGATTCCACTTCTGGTGGCCGAAGTTCACCGGCAAGATGCTGGACGAACGGCTCGGCAAGATGACCTTCTGGACGCTGTTCACCGGCTTCCACGGCACCTTCCTCGTCCAGCACTGGCTGGGCGCCGAAGGCATGCTGCGCCGCATTCCCGACTACCTGGCCGCCGACGGGTTCACGGCCCTCAACACCGTCTCGACCATCTTCTCGTTCGTCCTCGGCCTGTCGATGCTGCCGTTCCTCTACAACGTCTGGAAGACCGCGAAATACGGGGAGAAGGTGACGGCCGACGACCCGTGGGGCTGGGGCCGCTCGCTGGAATGGGCCACGTCCTGTCCGCCGCCCCGCCACAATTTCGTCGCCCTGCCCCGTATCCGCTCCGAATCCCCGGCCTTCGACCTGCACCACCCCGAGGTCGGGTCTCCCGAACTGGACCGGCAGAAGGAACGAGGTGCCCTGGTATGAGCGGCGGTACACCGGTGAGCACGGCCGAGGCGATCAACGAGATCGAGGGGTTTCTGCTCTGGGAGGCCGAGAAGGACCGGGCACGCATCCGGGCCAGGGAATTCGGCGACCGGCTGCCGTGGCTGACACGGGCGCAACGCGCGGAGGTCGAGCGGCAGTACCAGGCCGACCAGCTGGAATTCTCCCGCGCGTATCTCCGTCGGACAGTGGCTCGCAGCGGAGAACTGCGCGCCGAGTACGAGGGCGTGTACCGGGAGCTGCGGCGCAGGCTCTGCACGGCATTCCTGGCCGCGGCGGTGGTGCTGGTGAGCGGCGTGGTGACGGTTGCCGTTGCCCTCACCGGCGGGTGAGGGCAACGGGCCGGACGGCCGGACAGCGGGTGACGGCCGTCAGACGGTGACGGCCGTCATTCGGTGACCGTGATCTGCGACGCCGGGTCGGTGGTGTCCGCGACCTTGTACGTCGCGTTGAACAGCGAGGTCGTCGCGCTGGTCGGGCAGCCGAAGCCGCCGACGACCTTGACCGGCACGGCGGCGTTGGTGAACACCAGGCTCGACGGCGCGCCGTTGGTCCAGGCGCCGTCCACCGTCGCCGCTGCGGTGGGCGCCGCCGTCACCGTACAGCTGGCCAGACCGCTGGTCTTCAGGACGAAACCACCGGTCGGGATGGTCAGTCCGGCGGTGCTCGGCGCGCCGTGCTGCATGGACACGCCCCAGTCGCCGGAGGTCTGGATGGTGGCGCTGACGCCCGGCATGCTCGTGGTGCACGAGCTGTAGGTGGGCGCCGAGAGGGTGCTGCTGACCGGGCCCGAGGCGTTGGTGTTGCCCGGGGCGTCCGGTACCTGGCCGGCGGCGTGCGAGACGGTGCAGGTCACCGTCACCGAACCGGCCTTGAAGGTGGCCTTGCCGCTGAGGTCGGCGGCGTAGGCGTGCCCGGCCGGTGTGACGGTGGTGGAGCCGGCGGCGGGTCGCGCCCCGGTCGGCTGGGCGGTGGCCGAGCCGGTCAGGGCCAGGGAGAGGGACGCGGTCGCGAGGATTCCCGTACCGGCGGCGAGCAGGGCGCGCGGCCGCCGGGCCCGGGAGTGATCTGCGCGAGAGCGTGCGGGTCTGTGCGTCATCGCGAATCTCCTTCTGCGAGCGGTGGAGTGGTGCGGTGGCCCCGCCCGTGCGGAGGGGGCCGCGCAGGGACCGGCGCTGGGCGCGACGGCACCTGCGGGTCGAGGGGGGTGCGGAGGTTGCGCACGGGTGCGGCGAACCGGGCGTACGGGTAGGAGGGCCGGGGCCGTACGGGTGCGAGGCTCGGGCCGTACGGGTACGGGAAGCCGGGCCGTACGAGCGCCACCGCCATGCCGTACCGGTGCGGCGATCCGGCCGTACGCGTACGACGACCTCGACGTACGCGTACGGCTCAGCCGGTGCGGCCCGCCCCTCCGGTCAGCCGCGCGGCCGCGTGGGGGACGGCGCCGCCCCGCCGTCGGACGGCTCCGCCTCCGACAGGGTGCCGTCCGCGTCCGGTTCCGGCAGCGGACGGGGCTGCCAGGCGAAGATCAGGCCGCCGCCGAGGATGCCGACGATGGTGCCGAACAGGAACCCGCCGAGGTTGGACATCACCAGCGCGGCGGCGGAGACCAGGACGGTCAGGACGCCCGCCAGCCCCCGGTAGTGCGGCGCGAACCACGCGGACAGGCCCATCAGGATCATCACCAGGCCCATCAGGACGGACGGTATCCCGGCGATGCCCTGCTGGAGCATGACCTTCAGCGGCGCCAGCGGGATGGCGCAGATCTCCGCACCGGCGACGACGGCCGCCAGCCCGCCCCAGAAGGGACGGCCCTTGCGCCAGCGGCGCCAGGCCGCCCACCCGCGCCGCCAGGTGCCCTGCCCGGTCAGAAGCATTCCTTCTTGCCCTTGGAGATCTTCATGCTCAGGCCGGACAGCCGGAAGGTCCCGGCGTTGGTCGCCCAGGCCGTCTGCCTGAGGTTGGTGATGCTGACGTCGTCGGCCTGCTGGGCGAACAGGTCCTGCATGCCCTGCGCGGTCGCGGGGCCCTTGTCGAGGGTGGAGGCGTCCCGGCCGATCTCGATGTTGTTGAAGGACGCGTTGCCGGAGAGCTGCGTCGCGTCCACGAAGAGGTCGGTCGCCTTGACCGGCGTATTGCCGCCGCCCGCGGTCAGGTTGAGCGAGATGTCGCCGATGACCGGCAGCGTGGTGACCACCGACTGGCACAGTTTGTGCAGGTCGGCCTTCTTGATGGCGGTCACGGCCACCGGCAGCAGGTCGCCCCGGGCGTTCTGGTCGACGCCGCCGTACTGGGCGAACCCGTCGCCCTCCAGGGAGGCGGCGGACACCTTGAACTGCTGGCCCGAGACGGCGAACGAGGCCGCCAGCGCGCCGTTGGCCAGGGCGATGGCCAGGGCGGCGGTCCCGGCGAAGGCCGGGACGGACAGCACGGCGAACTTGCGCCAGCTCACCCGCCCCGTGACATGTCTGCCGTGTGCGTCCTTCATGAGAGTGGTCCCCTTCGAAGTGCGGTGGATCGCGCTGCCGAGAGTTGTGGGGGAAGATGCCGGCACCGGACCAGGATGTGGGGACACGTGGGGATCACGTGAAGGGTATGGAGAACTGGCCGGTGTTACTGGCGAGTTGAATGTAAGTCTGCCAGTAGCCGTTGGCAAGGTTGAGGACCGAAGGAACCACAGGAGGCGCAAAAGCGCCGCGGGGCCCGGGGCGGGCCGGTGCGCCGCTACACGTACCGGACCCGCAGCTCCTTCACCCCGTTGAGCCACGCCGACCGCAGCCGGCGCGGGGTGCCCACGAGGGCGATGTCCGGCATGGCGTCGGCGATGGCCTGGAAGATCAGGTCGATCTCCAGGACGGCGAGCGACTTGCCGAGGCAGAAGTGCGGGCCGCCCCCGCCGAAGCCCAGATGGGGGTTGGGGTCGCGGGTGATGTCGAACGTCTCCGGGTGCGCGAAGACCTCGGGGTCGTGGTTGGCGGAGGCGTAGAAGAGGCCGACGCGCTGCCCCTTTTCGATCCGCGCGCCGCCCAGGGTGGTGTCCTGGGTGGCCGTGCGCTGGAAGGAGACGACGGGCGTCGCCCAGCGCACGATCTCCTCGGCCGTGGTGCTCGGCCGCTCGCGCTTGTACAGCTCCCACTGGTCGGGGTGCGTCAGGAACGCGTGCATGCCGTGCGTGATCGCGTTGCGCGTGGTCTCGTTGCCCGCGACGGCCAGCAGCAGGACGAAGAACCCGAACTCGTCGGACGCGAGGTTGCCCTCGTCCTCCGCCGCGACGAGCCGGCTGACGATGTCCTGGGCGGGGCACTCCTTGCGGTCCGCGGCCAGGTTCATCGCGTACGAGATCAGCTCCGCCGCCGCGGTGTTGCCGACCTCCTCGGTGATGGCCAGCTCGGGATCGTCGTACGCGACCATCTTGTTCGACCAGTCGAAGATCCGGGCCCGGTCGTCCTGGGGGATGCCGATCAGCTCGGCGATGGCCTGGAGGGGCAGTTCACAGGCGACATCGGTGACGAAGTCGCCGGACTCCTTGCGCCGCGCCTCGGCGACGATGGTCCGCGCGCGGGTGCGCAGCGCGTCCTCCAGGGCGCGGATGGCGCGGGGCGTGAAGCCGCGCTGGACGATCTGGCGGACCCGGGTGTGCTCCGGCGGGTCCATGTTCAGCATGATCAGCTTCTGGACGTCGATCCGGTCGCGGGTCATGGCCGCGTTGAACCGGATGATCGAGGTGTTGGTGCTCGCCGAGAAGACCTCCGGCCGGGTGGAGACCTCCTTGACGTCCTCGTGGCGGGTCACCACCCAGTACCCGTCGTCGCCGAACCCGGCGATGCCGTGCGGCTGGGCGTTCCACCAGACGGGGGTGGTACGCCGCAGCCGCGCGAACTCGGGCAGCGGTACACGGCTCTGGTAGACGTCGGGGTCGGTGAAGTCGAACCCGTCGGGCAGCGCGGGGCATGGCATCTCGGCGACTCCAGCTCTGGTCCGGCCCGGTACCCGTACCGGTACGGATCGGTGAGTACCGGCGATCGGCCGACCCTGACGGGCCGTCAGCTCTCTGCGGTGAAGGTAGTAACGAGTTCTATACGTGGCAAGGGGGCGCGCGGCGCAAACCGGCGCCGCGCGCCGCCCGTTGGGGGCGGAAGACCCGTGCAGCACCCTTGCGCCCCCGGTCACGGCTCAAAGAGACTGTCCAAGGAACTAGAACGCGTACCAGTTCCGTCGTCGGGGGGCCGGGACGTCCTGCGGGACGCGAGGAGAGGACGAGTCAGTCATGGCCGCGGAACCCGTCATCGTCGAAGCCGTACGCACCCCGATCGGCAAGCGCGGCGGCACGCTCGCCAACCTCCACCCCGCCTACCTGCTCGGCGAGACCTACCGCGAACTGCTCGACCGCACCGGCATCCAGCCGGACTGCGTGGAACAGATCGTCGGCGGCACGGTCACCCACGCCGGCGAGCAGTCCATGAACCCGGCACGCACCGCCTGGCTGACGATGGGCCTGCCGTACGAGACCGCTGCGACCACCGTGGACTGCCAGTGCGGCTCCTCGCAGCAGGCCAACCACATGGTCGCCAACATGGTCGCGGGCGGCGTCATCGACATCGGCATCGGGTGCGGGGTCGAGGCGATGTCGCGGGTGCCGCTGGGCAGCGGCTCCAAGCACGGCCCCGGCAAGCCCTGGCCGGACGAGTGGAACGTCGATCTGCCCAACCAGTTCGAGGCCGCCGAACGGATCGCCCGCAACCGGGGGCTGACCCGCGAGGACGTCGACGCGCTCGGGCTGCTCTCGCAGCAGCGGGCCGCGGCCGCCTGGGCGGAGGAGCGGTTCAAGCGGGAGACGTTCGCGGTGCAGGTGCCCACGACGGAGGAGGAACAGGCCGCCGGGCAGGGCATGTGGCGGCTGGCCGACCGCGACGAGGGGTTACGCGACACGAGCATGGCGGCGCTCGCCGACCTCAAGCCGGTCATGCCGACCGCCGTGCACACGGCGGGCAACTGCTCGCAGATCTCGGACGGCGCCTGTGCCGTGATGTGGGCGTCCAAGCGGATGGCCCGCGCGCTCAAACTCAGGCCGCGGGCCCGGATCGTCGCGCAGGCCCTGGTCGGCGCCGACCCCCACTACCACCTGGACGGGCCGATCGACGCCACGCGGGCGGTGCTCGGCAAGGCCGGGATGTCCCTGAAGGACATCGATCTGGTCGAGATCAACGAGGCGTTCGCGTCCGTCGTGCTGTCCTGGGCCCGCGTCTTCGACCAGGACCTGGAGAAGGTCAACGTCAACGGCGGGGCGATCGCCCTGGGCCACCCCGTCGGCGCCACCGGCGCCCGGCTGATCACCACCGCGCTGCACGAGCTGGAACGTACGGGCAAGGAGTTCGCGCTGATCACGATGTGCGCGGGCGGGGGGCTGGCGACGGGGACGATCATTCAGCGGCTGTGAGGGGCCGGGGCTCAGGATTCCGTCTGTTCGAGCAGTTCCGACATCACCTTGCGCAGGGCGCGGACCGTCCGGGGGTGTCGCCCCTTCAACCGGCCGACCGCGTGGCCCAGCCAGTCCGCGTCGCCGAGCCGGTGCAGCTCCTTCGCGGCGCCGGTGTGCACGAGCAGTGCTTCGAACTGCGCCAGTTCGGTCATGGGGTACCAGCGGGGGTGGCGGTCGAAGGAGGCGAGCCAGTCCTCGTAAGGGTGGCGCAGCGTCATGTGCAGATAGCCGCGGCCGACCCCCTGCCAGGGGCCCGGGAGCCCGCCGATCATCCCCACCGGGCTCACGGAACCGCGCTGCGGGCACTTGGCGCCCAGCGAGAAGCCGATGCCCAGCATGATCCTGGTCCAGGGCATCAGCAGTTCCTCGGAGGGGGTACGGGCGTGCTGGTAGATGCCGTCGGGGCGGAACTCCAGCCAATGGCCGCCCGGCCGGAAGCAGTCGCCCACCACCCAGTGGCCGTCCACGCACGCCAGCGGCCCCAGCGACGCGCTCGTCCGGCCCTCCTCGCCACGCGTCCCCGCCACCTCGCCACGCTCCCCGCTCGACCCGCAACGTAAGTCACTCATCCCCTGATTGGATCACATGTGCGATGAAAGGGATGGGGCGTCGCCCTGCCGGCTCCGGGGCGTTGTCAGTGGTCCCTGTCACACTCGCCTCATGACCGAAACAGGGGTTCAGGCAGGGAGTTCACCGGCCGCGTCACCGCCGGTGCACTACGCGCCGACGTGGGCGGCCGACGGCGACACGCGGCGGCGTCCGCCGCTGGTGGGGGACGAGCGGGAGATCCTTACCAGCTATCTGGAGTGGCATCGCGCCACCTTCGAGCTGAAGTGCTCGGGGCTGCCCGCCGACCGGCTCTCGGAGCAGTCGGTGCCGCCGTCCGGCATGAGCCTGCACGGGCTGATACGGCACCTCGCCGGGGTGGAACGGTGGTGGTTCCACATCCAGTTCGCGGGCGAGAAGGTCCCGATGCTCCACTACTCCGACGAGGACCCCGACCAGGATTTCGACGACCTGTCCGGCGACCCGGCGCAGGCCCTGGCGCTCTGGCGCGAGCAGTGCGAGCACTCCCGCGGCATCGTGGCCGCCGCCCCGTCCCTGGACGCGACCGGCATCCATGCGGCCTCGGGAGACCCGGTCTCCCTGCGCCGCGTCCTGGTCCACCTGATAGCCGAGTACGCCCAGCACAACGGCCATGCGGATCTGCTGCGCGAGCGGATCGACGGGGCTACCGGCAGTTGAGGGGCAGGGTTTTGACGCGGGCTCTCCGGGTAGGCGCGGCTGGCTGAAACGCCCTTACGTACACTCGTGCGGCGTCCGGGTCGGCTCACTTTTGGAGGAGATGGAATTGGCAAAGCCCCCCTTCGCGGCTTTGATCTGTGCGCTCGCGGGGCTTGGCACGGCGCTGGGCTTCCTGGCGGCCGAGCTGCGCGCGGACGGCTACGAGCAGTACGTCGAGTCGGTGACCACCGCCGCCGGGGTGATCTACATCGCCGCGGCCCTGGTCGGTGTGACGTGGTTGCGTGCCCGTCGGGCGGACGCGGACTGAGGTCCTTCCGGGGAGGCCGGGAAGACCGAAGCGGCCGACGCCAGGGGCGTCGGCCGCTTCGCGCTGTGCGGAGGCGCGGTGCTGGCCCGTGCGGGCTCAGTACCAGTTGTGGGACTGCCAGAAGTCCCAGGCGGCGCAGGGGCTGCCGTAGGTGGAGTTCATGTAGTCCAGGCCCCACTTGACCTGGGTCTCCGGATTGGTCTTCCAGTCCGGGCCGGCCGAGGCCATCTTCGAGCCCGGCTGGGCCTGCACGAGGCCGTAGGCGCCGCTGGACGGGTTGGTGGCGGTCGGGTCCCAGCCGCTCTCACGCTCGACGATGTTGCTGAAGCACTGGTACTGCGCCTGGTCCGGGATCAGTTTGTGCGCAGCGGCCTTCGCGTCGCTCGCCGTCGCGGCGGACGGCGCCTGGGCCGGGGCGGCGGCCTGGGCCGGCGTGGCGCCGAAGGCCGCGGCCGAGGCGCCCAGGGCGACGGCGCCGACTGCGACGACGGCCTTCTTGTGGGCGGCGAGACGGCGGGTGATCGTGGACGAGGTGACGCTCACGGGAGGAGAAGCCTTCCGTCGGGTGCAAGGGGGCCGCCGAGGGCGCACCCGGGGGGAGGAGAGGCGCGCTGCTCTCGGCGACACATCCACCCTGGGAAGTGGTCGGGGGGCGTGGCAATACCCGCTCGTACTAGTGGATCTCGCATGCGGGGTGGAAGGTCCCGCCCGTCGTGGCCCGACGGGGAGCGGGTCGGCAGCGGTATCGGGGCTACGAAGGGGCGTCGTATGTGACGGAAGTCCTGTGCGTGAGGTCACAGGTGGGGCTGGGGTTGCGCGGGGGATCGTAATAGGCTCGGATCGTAGGTGGGTATTACTCGTTACGGGGCGTGGGGGGCGTGATGGTGATCAGGCGGGCCTGTGGGCGGGACGCGGAGCGGTTGACGGAGCTGGTGCGGGGATCGGGCGCGTACCGGGGGGCGTACGCGCCGATGGTCGAGGGGTATCGGGTGACTGCTGACTACATCGCCCGGCACCGGGTGTTCCTGGCGGAGGGCGAAGGCGAGGGCGCGGCCCCCGTCGGAAGTGCGGACCCGGCAGCGGTCCTCGGGTTCTACGCGCTGCTGGCGGACGCGGCCGAGCTGGATCTGATGTTCGTGGCCGATGCGGCTCAGGGGACGGGGCTGGGGCGGCGGCTCGTGGCGCATATGAAGGAGGAGGCGCGGGCGGCCGGGCTCCGGAGCGTACGGGTGGTGTCGCATCCGCCGGCCGAGGGCTTCTACCGGAGGGTGGGGGCGCGGCGGGTGGGGACCGTACCCGCGGCGCCGCCGAGAGCTACTTGGGAGCGTCCGGAGATGGTGTTTCCGATACCGGCCCCGGTGCGGCCCCAGGCTGCTGGGTGCTGAACGCCGCCGGTACGTCGAACGCCGCCCGCCGTGTCGCCCGGCGCAGGGCCTTGAGGAGGGTGCCGCCCAGGGTGAGTGTCAGGATCACGGTGACCGCGGCGCGGGGCAGGTCCCAGCCGAGGGAGGTCGCCAGGCAGTACGCCACGAAGCGGGCCAGGTTGTCGGGCAGCGGGTCGCCCGGTACGAACGAGACGCCGGAGGCCATGCCGCCGATGTACGGCCAGCCCTGGAGGTTCATGACCAGGCCGTACAGGACGGCGGAGACCGCGCCGTACAGCGCGATCATGACCAGTTCGCGGCGCCCGCGCAGCCGGTCCGGGCCCGGCAGCAGCCCCGCGCCCATCGCCACCCACCCCATGGACAGCATCTGGAACGGCAGCCACGGCCCCACGCCCCCGGTCAGCAGCGCGGAGGCGAACATCGACACCGAGCCGAGCACGAAGCCGAAGCCCGGCCCCAGTACCCGCCCGGCCAGCACCATCAGGAAGAACATCGGCTCGATGCCGGCGGTGCCCGCGCCGAGCGGGCGCATCGCGGCGCCCGCGGCGGCCAGGACGCCGAGCATGGCGATGGCCTTCGCGTCCAGGCTGGGCGTGCCGCGGGTGGCGGAGGCCGCCGAGGTGTCGGCGATCGTGGCCACGACGACGGCGAGCAGCAGCGGCAGCATGGCCGCGAACAGCCACGGCGCGTCCTTGGAGTGCGCGAGCCCGGAGGAGGAGTCGGCCAGCAGCGGCCATCCGAAGGCCATCACGCCGATGACCGAGACGAGCACGAGCGCGGCGACGGACCGCGGCCCCAGCCGCACGGCCCGCACCTGCCGGTCCGCCGCGGTGCGCAGGTCGCGGCCGTTGTGGGGGGCCGTGCCGTGACGGGTCATGTCGTGGCGGGTCATGCCGTCGCCTCCAGCGCGTGCGCGACCTGGGGCACGGTGAGCCAGGGGAGCGGTGCGAGCACCTTGGCGACCTGCGGCGCGAAGGCGGGCGAGGAGACGACGACCTCGGCGGTCGGGCCGTCCGCGACGATCTCGCCGTCCGCGAGGATGACGACGCGGTGCGCCAGTTCGGCGGCCAGCTCGACGTCGTGGGTGGCCAGGACGATCGCGTGCCCCTCGGCGGCGAGCCCGCGCAGCAGCTGTACGAGGCGGCCCTTGGCCGCGTAGTCCAGCCCGCGGGTCGGCTCGTCGAGCAGGAGCAGCGGCGGGCGCGCGGTGAGCACGACGGCCAGCGCGAGGGCGAGCCGCTGGCCTTCGGAGAGGTCGCGCGGGTGGGTGTCGTCGGCCACGTCCGGGAGCAGCCGGGTGACCAGGTCCCGGCAGGTGCCGGGGGCGGCGTCCGCGTCGTGGTCGGCGGCGGCGCACTCGGCGGCGACGGTGTCCGCGTACAGGAGGTCGCGCGGTTCCTGCGGTACGAGGCCGACGTGGCGCAGCAGCGTGCGCGGGCCGGTGCGGTGCGGCGCAGTGCCGCCGACGCGTACCGAGCCGGCGGCGGGCTCGTGCATGCCGACGAGGGTGCCGAGCAGGGTGGACTTGCCCGCGCCGTTGCGGCCCATGAGGGCGATGGTCTCGCCGGCGCGTACGGTCAGGTCGACGCGGTGCAGGGCGTCGATCCGGCCGCGCCGTACGGACAGGCCCACGGCCTCGGCGGCGAGGGGCCGGTCGGTGGCGACGGGGAGCGGGGTGGGGGCCGGCGCGGGCCGTGCGCCGGGGGCAGCCCCCGCATCAGCATCGGTACGGGCCTCCCGGCGCCGCCACCAGCCCAGACGCTTACGGGCGCCACCGCTGCCGACAGAACCGGCCCCGGCCTCGGACGCGGCGTCCGCACCGGCTGTCATCGTCCCGGCCGTCTCCGTCCCGCCCGTCTCCCGCCGGACGCTGCCGGCGTCCGCCTCCGTACCGGCCATCTCCGGCCCGGCGCCGTTCCGGCCCGCGGCTTCCAGCCCCGTACCCCCCGGCTCCACCCCCATCAGCCGCTCCCGCAGCGAGGACGCCTTGCGGCGGGCGTCGCGTACGGAGAGCGGCAGCGGCGACCACTCGGCGAGGCGGCCCAGGGCCACCACCGGCGGGTGGACGGGGGAGACGGCCATGATGTCGGCGGGCGCGCCGATGACCGGGGGCGCGCCGGGGGCGGGCAGCAGGATGACCTGGTCCGCGTACTGCACGACGCGCTCCAGGCGGTGCTCGGCCAGCAGGACCGTGGTGCCGAGGTCGTGCACCAGACGTTGCAGTACGGCGAGCACCTCTTCGGCGGCGGCCGGGTCGAGGGCCGAGGTCGGCTCGTCCAGGACCAGCACCTTGGGGTGGGTGGTGAGCACCGAGCCGATGGCGACGCGCTGCTGCTGGCCGCCGGAGAGGGTGGTGATGGCGCGGTCGCGCAGGTCGGCGAGGCCGAGGAGGTCGAGGGTCTCCTCGACGCGGCGCCGCATCACGTCCGGGGCCAGGCCCAGCGACTCCATGCCGTAGGCGAGTTCGTCCTCGACGGTGTCGGTGACGAAGTGGGCGAGCGGGTCCTGGCCCACGGTGCCGACGACATCGGCGAGTTCGCGCGGCCGGTGGGTGCGGGTGTCGCGCCCGGCGACGGTGACGCGGCCGTGCAGGGTGCCGCCGGTGAAGTGCGGTACGAGGCCGCAGACGGCGTTCAGCACGGTGGACTTGCCGACCCCGGACGGGCCGACGAGCAGGCACAGTTCGCCCTCCGGCACGGTCAGGTCGATGCCCTGGACGGCGGGCTCGGCGGCGTCCCCGTAGGTGACCGACACCTGGTCGAAGCGGATCACTGGGGGGACTCCTTCGTGTGCGGCTGCGCGCCCGGCGCCGGTGACTTCCTTGTCCGTACCCACCCGGATTCCTTCTCCAGGGGCTCCACGGTCTCCACCGGCTGCTCCGCCCGCGGCGGCAGCGGTGCGACGAACGCCGGCAGCAGCCCCACCAGCACACCGGCCGCGGGCCACAGCGGGAGGACGGGCGCGGTGAGCGGTACGGCGGGCGGGTGCAGGGCGGCCGGGTCGGCGGAGTTCGCCCAGATCATCAGGGCGGCCACCGCGACGCCGGACCCGGACACCAGCCAGGCGCGCACGCCCCACCGGTCGGGCCGGTAGCGGCTGCGTACGGAGCGGCGCCCGCCCAGCCACAGCCCGCCGAGTGCCGCTGCCAGCCCGGCGAGCAGCACCGGCAGGCCGTACGCCGCACCCGTGTCGGCCAGCAGCCCGTACGTACCGGCGCAGACCCCGAGCAGGCCGCCGAGGGTGAGGGCGGTGGTGGTGTGCCGTATGGCGGGCGGGACCTGTGCCGTACGGCCGTAGCCGCGCGCGTCCATGGCCGCGGCCAGCGACACCGAGCGTTCCAGCGCGCCCTCCAGGACCGGCAGTCCGACCTGAAGGAGCGCCTTGAAACCGCGGTCCGGGCGGCCGCGCAGTCGGCGCGCGGCCCGCAGCCGCTGCACGTCGGCGACGAGATTGGGTGCGAACGTCATCGCGACGACGACCGCCACGCCCGCCTCGTACAGCGCGCCCGGCAGCGACTTCAGCAGACGCGCCGGACTGGCGAGGGCGTTCGCGGCGCCGACGCAGATGAGGAGGGTGCCCAGCTTCAGCCCGTCGTAGAAGGCGAACAGCATGCCCTCGGCGGTGACCCGGCCGCCGATGCGCACACCGCGCGCCCACTCGGGCAGCGGCACCTCCGGCAGCGTGACCAGCACATGCGTGCCCGGGATGGGGGAGCCGAGGAAGAACGCGAAGACCAGGCGGATGCCGATGACCAGCAGGCCCAGCTTGAGGAACGCGCCGTACGAACGGGCCCATGGCGCGTCCGTGCGGCGCGCCGCGACGACATACCCCGCGACGGCGATCAGCAGGCCGAGCAGCAGCGGGTTGGTGGTCCGGGACGCGGCGGTGGCCAGGCCCAGCGCCCACAGCCACCAGGCGCCGGCGTGCAGCGCGGTGGAGCGGGTGGCCCGGGGCGCGAGGGCGCTCATCCGCGGCGGCGGCGCGCCTGCCACCCGGCCGCCGCGCCGAGGACGACCACGGCCGCGATGCCGCCGATCAGCCCGGCGGAGGGACCGCCCGAGTCGTCACCGTCCGCCTGCTTCCCGGCGGCGGACGCGCTTGCGGAAGCCCCGGGCTCCGGTGACCCCGAACCGGCCCCGGACGCAGAACCGGCCCCCGCCCCCGGCTCCGCCTTCTCCGCGCACCCCGCCTTCGGATACCCGGAGATCGCGCACAGCAGCGCGTTCGCGTCGTACCGCAGCGGCCCCGCGACCGCGGCGAGCGCGTCACCGACCGTGCCGTCCTCCGGCAGCCGCGCGCACTCCGTGCGGATGTCCGGCGGCGTCTCGCCGCGCGGCGCCTCCGCCTTCGTACCGAAGTCGAGCACCAGCCCGACCCGCTTCTTGCCGTCCTCGGCGGGCGTCTTCGCGCAGATCGCGGCGAAGTCCGCCGCCCGCCGCGGCCTGCCCGCCTCGGCCGAGCCGGCGCTGACGGTGAAGCGGAAGCCCGCCACGGCGCCGTCCCGGGGCCGGGAGGTGGCCGGGCCCTCGGTCGCGTACGACCAGCCGCCGCCCTTGGACGCCGAAGCGCCTGCCGCCGGGCCGTCCCAGAAGGACCAGTAGCGGTAGTCCTGGGCCTGGGCCGGCGCGGCGCCCAGGGCCGTGACCGTGCCGGCCAGGGCCAGGGCGCCGAGGAGGCGGGCGGAGCGGGACCGTGGCGAGCGTCGCATCAGTTGCCGTTCTTCTTCTTGCGGCCGCTGATCAGGAACCCGACGCCGACGCACGCGACGAAGACGATGCCGAAGACCCACCACACGCCGGCGCCCTGCTCGTCCTGGTCCTGCGCGTCCTTCTCGGGGGTGGCGGACGGCGCGGAGCTGCCGGCCGGCTTCGGGCCGGTGGCGTTGAGCTGGGCGACCAGGTCGGCGCCGCCGAAGTGGCGCGGGTCGCCGCCCGCGGCGTGCGCGGCCAGCACCAGCTGCGCGTACGCGGCGGGTCCGGCCTCCTTGGCCCAGTTCGCGGAGTTCTTCTCCAGCCACTTCAGCGGCTTCTGCGCGGCGTCGCCGTGCGAGCCCGCGGCGAGCGCCACCACGGCATCCGCGGTGTTGCCCACGTCGGGCTGGTCCCCGGCGCCGGGCATCGCGGACTTCAGGTGCTGGTCGTTCGCGTCGAGCTGCGCGACCAGGTACGCGGCGCCGGCCCCGGCGGCCTGCTTCGGGTCCGGCTTCCGGTCGCCGCCCGGGCACTTCAGGGGCGTGACCGGCTCGTTGACGTCCTTGCCCGCCGGGTCGACGGCGAAGCCCTGGCCCAGCCCGCCGAGCGCGGCCGCCGCCGTGGCGTCCGCGTTGGGGGCCAGCTTGCCGTCCTTGGGCTGGAAGGCGAACGCGCCGCGCTCGCTCTCCTTCGCGTCACAGCCCAGCTGGAAGGAGACCAGCGCGTCGTACGGGGACTTGTCGCCCTTCTTGACGGACTCCGGCTTCAGGTTCGCCGCCTTGAGGGCGCCGATGACCACCGAGGTGGAGTTGGCGTCGCTGGGCGTGCCGCTCATCGAGGGCCAGCCGCCGTCGTCGTTCTGCACCGACTTCAGCCACTTCACGGCCTTCTGTACGGCGTCGTCGTGCCCGCCGAGCACGGCCAGCGCCTGCACCGCGGCACCGGTCTGGTTGGTGTCCCGCATCGTCTTGTCGTCGCACGCCTTGCCCGGGTCGGCGCGGAAGGCGGCGAAGGCGCCGTCGGAGCACTGCTGCCCGGCGAGCCAGTCGACGCCCGTCACCGACGGGCGCACCCCGACGGTGCGCTGGGCGAGCAGCGCCAGCGACTGCCGCCAGACGCCGTCGTACTGCGGGTCCTTGGTGCCGTACAGCCCGTCCGGCAGCTTGGACGCCTGGGCGTTCGGCGCGGGCGCGTCGGCGACCGCCACGGGGGCACCGGCCGCGCACAGCACGGCGGCGGTGGCCAGCGCCGCGGCGGCGCGGCGCGCCAGGACGGCGCGGGTGGGGGCCGTGGAAGCCCTGGGAGCCAGGGGGGCCTGGGAAGCCGTGGTGGCCATCGGGTCGGTGCCTCTCCGGTCGGTTCGTGCGGTGGGTGCCGCGGTGGGTCTGCGTGGGGTGCGCAGCCGCACTCGGACGCCCAGCCGCCCGCCGATCCGGTGATCGGCCGCGGTGGCACCGGGCTCAGCTCCGCATACCTCGACGGTGCCGCGCACCGGGCGTCCGCGCGAGGAGGCGCGGCCTTGCGGTGGCGGGAGCCTTGGTCGTGCCCCAGCGGGTGCTCCGGCTCGCCGGGCGTACGGGTGGTGTGCGGACGGCTGGGGCGGGACCGGTACCCGGTCCCGGCGGCCGGCCGGCGCGCGGATGCCGTACGTCCCGGATCACGGTTGCGGGTCAGCGCCGGATTTCCACCGGCTTCCCCCGATCGGGCACGGGATGAAATTGTCTCGCACACCTTAACCGGCGGGGTACGGGTGTCCCGGGTACGGGCCCGGCACGTGCGCACCCCGTACCGCCCGGTCCTCACACCGCCCGGTACGTCACCGGCTCCGATCCGGGAACCGCCTCCGCCAGCCCCCGCCGGACCAGGTGCCGCAGATGAGCCTCCGCCTCCGAGACGGCGATGTTCCGCGATCCGTACGGGATCCGCTCCCACGGCCGGTTCCACTCCATGGCCTCGGCGAGCTGCCAGGGCGTGCGCGGTACGGCGAGCAGCGCGCGCAGCCCGGCCAGGCGCTCCTCGTGGTGGACGAGCAGTTCGCGCACCCGGCCGGCGGCGTCCGTGAAGGCGTGCTGGTGGGCGGGCAGCACCTCGGCGGGCGCGAGCCGGGCGACGTGTTCCAGGGAAGCCAGGTAGTCGCCGAGGGGGTCGGTGGGCGTGGTGTCGTCCGGGTCCTCGTACAGCCCGATGTGCGGGCTGATGCCCGGCAGCAGGTGGTCGCCGGAGAAGAGGCGGCCGTGGCCCGGCCGCTGCGCCGGGTGGTCCTCCTCCAGGTGCAGGCACACGTGGCCGGGTGTGTGGCCGGGCGTCCAGACGGCGCGCAGGCGGCGGCCGGGCAGGTCGAGGAGGGCGCCGGGGGTGATCTCGCGGTCGGGCAGCGCGGCCCGCTGCCCGGGGAGGCCGCGCACCCGCCCCTCGGCGCGCGCCGCCCGCAGGGGTGCGAGGTGCTCGTCGGGCGCCCCGGCCGCGGTCAGCTTGGTGACCAGGTAGTCGAGCCACCGGCCGGGTTCGGCTTCCCGGGTGCGGCGGACGACGTCGGCGTCCGCGGCGTGCATGGCGATCCACGCGCCGGACGCCTCCCGGACGCGGGCGGAGAGGCCGTGGTGGTCGGGGTGGTGGTGGGTGATGAGGACGCCGTGCAGGTCGGTGACGTCGAAGCCGCAGGCGGTGATCCCGGCGGTGAGGGTGTCCCAGGCGTCCGGGTCGTCCCAGCCGGTGTCCACGAGGACCGGCCCCCGGCCGGTCTCCACGAGGTGGACGAGGGTGTGGCCGAGCGGGTTGTCCGGTATGGGGACGGCGATCGACCACACGCCGCCCCGGTGGTCGGTCACCCGGGGCCCGGCCTCCGCCGCCCCGGTCCGGGCCGCTGCCGTCATCCGCCGCACCTCCGCTCCCGCGCGGCCGGGCCGCACCCCGTGCCGGGCATTGCCCAGCATAACTGGAACTGGTATCAGTCCTGATGGGGCGTCAGGAAATCTCCGCGAACCGCGCACCGCCCACCGCGCACCGCGGACGCGAACCCCGCACACCGTGCCCACCGACCCGGCCCACCCGCAGGAGGCGGCAGTCATGAGCGCACTCGTCGAGCACGAACGTCTCTACATCGGCGGCGAGTTCGCCGACCCGGCCGGTGGCGGCGGCACCATCGAGGTGGTCTCGCCGCACACCGAGCAGGTCATCGGCCGGGTGCCGCACGCCTCGCGGGCCGACGTGGACCGCGCCGTTGCCGCGGCCCGTACCTCCTTCGACTCGGGGGTGTGGGCGGACACCCCGCTCGACGAGCGGATCGCGGTGGTCACGCGGATCAAGGACGCCTTCGCGGCGCGCAGCGAGGAGATCGCCAGGGTCATCAGCGCCGAGAACGGCACCCCGTACACCTCCGCCGTCATGGTGCAGGCGCTGGCCGCGATGATGGTCTGGGACGCGGCGATCACCGTCGCGCGCGATTTCCCGTACGAGGAGCGCCGGGCCGGGGCGCTCGGGCCGCTGCTGGTGCGGCGGGAGCCGGTCGGCGTGGTGGCGGCCGTGGTGCCGTGGAACGTGCCGCAGTTCACCGCGGCGGCCAAGCTGGCGCCGGCGCTGCTGGCGGGCTGCTCGGTGGTGCTCAAGGTGTCGCCCGAGACGCCGCTGGACGCCTACCTGCTGGCGGAGATCGTGAGCGGGGCGGGGCTGCCGCCGGGCGTGCTGTCGATCCTCCCCGCGGACCGGGAGGTGAGCGAGTACCTGGTCGGGCACCCGGACGTGGACAAGGTGGCGTTCACCGGATCGGTCGCGGCGGGAAAGCGCGTCATGGAGGTCGCGGCGCGCAACCTGACGCGGGTGACGCTGGAACTGGGCGGCAAGTCGGCGGCCGTCATCCTGCCGGACGCCGACCTGGACGCCGCGGTGGCGGGCATCGCGCCGTTCGCCTGGCTGGTCAACGGGCAGGCGTGCGTGGCCCAGTCGCGCGTCCTGGTGCCGCGCGAGCGCTACGACGAGACCGCCGAACGGTTCGTCGCCGCCGCCCGCGCCCTGCGCGTCGGCGACCCGCTGGACCCGGCGACCGAGCTCGGCCCGCTGGTCGCCCGGCGTCAGCGGCAGCGCTCGCTGGACTACATCGGGATCGGGCAGCGGGAGGGCGCCAAGGTCCTCACCGGCGGCGGGCGGCCGAAGGACATGGACAGCGGCTGGTACGTGGAGCCGACCGTCTTCGGTGAGGTGTCCAACGCGATGCGGATCGCCCGCGAGGAGATCTTCGGCCCGGTGCTCTGCCTGCTGCCGTACGAGGACGAGGACGAGGCGGTGCGCATCGCCAACGACTCCGACTACGGGCTGTCCGGCTCGGTGTGGACCGCGGACACCGCTCATGGCGTCGACATCGCGCGGCGGGTGCGCACCGGCACCTATTCCGTGAACACCTTCAGCATCGACATGCTGGGCCCGTTCGGCGGTTACAAGAACTCCGGCATCGGGCGGGAGTTCGGGCCCGAGGGCTTCGGCGCGTACCTGGAGTACAAGACGATCCACCTGCCGGCGGAGGGGTGAGGCGAGGATGAGCGGTACGGACGGCCCGGCGGGGCCCGGCGAGGGCGCGCCCGAAGAGGCGGGACCCCGCTGGTACGTGGAGGTGGACCGGGGCGTGTGCATCGGCTCCGGAATGTGCGTGGCCACCGCGCCCGGCGGCTTCGAACTGGACGCGGCCCGCCAGTCGCATCCCGTACGGCCCGAGTGCGCCGCGTCCGACGACGTGCTGGCGGCGGCGGAGGGCTGCCCCGTCGAGGCCATCAGCGTGACCGACGCCCGTACGGGGGAGGCCGTTTTCCCGCCGGAGGAGTGAGCGGGCATCCCCGCCGGGCGCCACGGCAGAGCCGCATGCGTCCACCGGTACGTACCGTCGGTAACCCGTGAACTTCTCACAGTTACCTCATGACATCTGTGACTGTTACCACTCCCCGGCGGCGTGGAAATCTCAATGCCACGCCGCCGAGGGGGGAGACGATGGACAAACGGTACGAGGTGTACTGTCTCGCCGACAGACTCTTCTACGAGACCCCGGACCGTCTGTCCGCCGGCAACGGAACCACCTCCGGTGGCAGCCCTCTTTACGAAGCGGCCCAGCGCGCAGTCCCCGAAGGGTGGCGGTGTTTCCTCTCCGGGGACTGGCTTCACGTCAACCCCGTCGACGCCGACGGCCGGCCGCACCCCGAACTGCCCCCGCAGGGCTGGAAGATCCATGTCTCGGCCTGTATGGAGAACGCCGAGAAGACGGCCTCCCAGGTGTGGGACTACTGCGTCGACCGGCTGATCCCGTTCAAGTTCGTGCCCGGGCCGCGCCCGATGCACATGCGCAACTCCAAGTACGCCGACCGCGGCGGCAGCGGCAAGTTCGCCACGATCTACCCGGCGGACGAGCGGCAGCTGCACACCGTGCTGCGCGAGCTGGGCGCGCTGCTGGAGGGCCAGCCGGGCCCGTACATCCTCACCGACCTGCGGTGGAACGACGGCCCGCTGTACGTACGCTACGGCGGCTTCGCGCGGCGCTTCTGCGTCGACGAACACGGCAGCCTCGTCGGGGCGATCGAGAACCCCGAGGGCAAGCTGGTGCCCGACCGGCGCGACCCGCGCTTCAGCCCGCCGGAGTGGGTGAAGCTGCCGGACTTCCTCGCCCCGCAGCTCGCCGCCCGTAATGCCACCACCGTCGCGGACCTGCCGTACCAGATCGAGTCGGCGCTGCACTTCTCCAACGGAGGCGGCGTCTACCTGGGGCGCGACCGGCGCACCGGCGACAAGGTGGTCCTCAAGGAGGCACGTCCGCACGCCGGACTGGCCGCCGACGGCGCCGACGCGGTGACCCGTCTGGAGCGCGAACGGGCCGCCCTGGAGAAGCTGTCCGGAAGCGGCGTCGCGCCGGAGGTCCGGGACTGGTTCCTCCTCGGCGACCACCGCTTCCTGGTCATGGACTTCCTGGAGGGGCGCACCCTCAACGCCTTCTTCGCCGAGCGGCACCCGCTGACCTCGGCCTCCCCGAGTCCGGAGCGGCTCGCCGACTACACCCGGTGGGCGCTGGACATCCACGCCGCGGTCGAGGAAACGGTGGCCGTCCTGCACCGCCACGGCGTCGTCTTCAACGACCTGCACATGTTCAACATCATGGTCGCGCCCGACGAACGCAGCGTACGGCTGCTGGACTTCGAGGCCGCGGCGGTGGACGGTGCGAAGCTGCGGCAGACGCTGGCCCACCCGGGCTTCATGGCGCCCGCCGACCGCATCGGCGTCGAGGTGGACCGCTACGCCCTCGCCTGTCTGCGGCTCGCCCTGTTCCTGCCGATGACCTCGCTGCTGGTGCTCGACCGGGACAAGGCCGCGCACCTCGCCGAGATCGCGGCGCACGAATTCCCCGACGTACCGGCCGAGTTCCTGGCCGGGGCGGTCGAGGTGATCCAGGGAGCACCGGACGCGGCCGGCGCGGACGCTTCCGCCGGACCGAAGACCGCGAAGCGGCGCACCGGACCCGCGCCCTACCTCCCGGCCGAGCCCGCCGACTGGCCGCACAGCCGCGACTCCATCGTCCGCGGCATCCTCGCCTCGGCCACCCCCGAGCGCACCGACCGGCTCTTCCCCGGCGACATCGCCCAGTTCTCGGACGGTGGCGGCCTGGGGATCGCGCACGGCGCGGCGGGTGTGCTCCACGCCCTCGCCGAGACCGGCGCCGGACGGTACGAGGAAGGCGAGGAATGGCTGCTGCGGCAGACCGCCCCGCCCCCTCCCGGCACCCCGCTGGGCTTCTACGACGGGCTGTCCGGCGTCGCCTGGGTCCTGGACCGGCTGGGCCACCGGGACCGCGCCTCGCACCTGCTGGAACAGGTCCTCGCCGAGAAGTGGCACCGCCTCGCGCCCGACCTGAACGGCGGCCTGGCCGGCGTCGGCCTGGCCCTGGAGGACCTGGCCCGCACCCGCGGCGAACGCGAACTGCGCGAACGGGCCCTGGAGGCCGCCGGGCACGCCGCCGACCGGCTCGACGCCTGCGGCAAGCGGGCCGGCCTGCTGCGCGGCGCCACCGGGCCCGCCCTGCTCTTCCTGCGGCTGTACGAGACCACCGGCGACGCCGGGCTGCTCGACATGGCGGCCGAGGCGCTCCGCCGCGACCTGGCGCGCTGCGTACGGGACAAGGACGGCGCCCTGGTCGTGGACGAGGGCTGGCGGACCATGCCGTATCTCGGCGGCGGCAGCGTCGGCATCGCCACGGTCCTCGACGACTATCTGCGGCACCGCGCGGACGAGGAGTTCGAGCGGGCGCGCACCGCGATCCTGCCCGCCGCGATGTCCCGCTTCTACGTACAGCCCGGCCTCTTCCGGGGCCGCGCCGGATGCGTCCTGCATCTCGCGCGGACCACCACACCGGCGGCCGACCTCGACGGCGAACTGGCCGCACAGATCTCCTGCCTGGGGTGGTACGCGATGCCCTACCGGAAGCACCTCGCCTTCCCCGGCGACCAGATGATGCGTCTGTCGATGGACCTGGCCACCGGGTCCGCCGGCGTCCTCCTGGGCCTGGGCGCGGCCCTGCACGACCGGCCCGTCCACCTGCCCTTCCTTCCGCCGCCGCCCTCCGAGGAGGAGCACCGGCGGCCCTGAGACCGGCTCCGGCCGCGTGCCGGAGCCGTAAACCCGGGCACCGCGGGGCGACCCGCTCGCCCGGAACCGCAGCAACACCAGTAACACCAGTACAACAACGTCCCCATAAGTGAAAGGAAAGTGTCATGGCGCTTCTCGACCTTCAGGCGATGGACGCTCCCGAGCACGGCGGCGGTGGCGGCAGCACCATCAGCCTGACGCTCTGCGCGAGCCAGGCGAGCGTTCTCCTCTGTCTCTGACAGGACTGCGCTGCTACCGGAATGCCTGAACCGGTAGCACCTATCCGGAAGTTGTGATCCGGACGTGCGTGCGGCCCGTGCGTGGGCCGCACGCACACCTGTCGTAGGAGAGCCTGTGACCGTCACCCCCGCCGACCGGCTGCTGGGCGGCGCCCTGCGCCACAGCGCCCCGCGCGCCACCGCGCTGCTGCTGCTCACCGTCGCGTCCGCCGGCCTCGGCCTGGCCCTCCCCGGCGCCCTCGGGCACACCCTCGACCTGCTCCTCGCCCACCGCCCTGCTGCCCCCTGGCTCGTCCTCTGCGCGGTCCTGACCGGCCTGATCGTCCTGCTGGACGCCCTCGACGGACTGCTCACCGGCATCACCGACGCCCGCGGCACGGCCTGGGTACGGCGGCGTCTGACCCGCCACCTCCTCGCCGCCGGGCCGCGCGCCACCGAGCGGTACGGCAGCGGCGACCTGGTCACCCGCGTCGTCGGCAACGCCGCCCACGCCGGGACCGCGCCCACCGCCCTGGCGGCCTCGCTCGCCGCCGTCATCACCCCGGTCGGCGCGCTGATCGCCCTCGCGTACGTGGACCTGTGGACCGCCGCCGTCTTCCTCCTCGGCATGCCCCTGCTGGCCCTGCTGCTGCGCGCCTTCGCGCGGGCCACCGGCGACTGCGTCGCGCGCTACCAGGAGCACCAGGGCGACATGGCGAAGCGCCTCGTCGAAGCGGTCGGCGGCGCCCGTACGATCGCCGCCGCGGGGACCCAGCGCCGCGAAACCGCCCGCATCCTCGCTCCGCTGCCCGGCCTCGCCCGGCACGGCCACCGCATGTGGGAGGTCCTGGGCCGGTCCACGGCCCAGGCCGCCATGCTCGTCCCGCTGCTCCAGATCGCCGTGCTGTGCGTCGCCGGTGTCCGGCTGGCGCAGGGCGAGGTGACCATCGGCGGCCTGCTCGCCGCGTCCCGGTACGCGGCCCTGGCCACCGGCATCGGCCAGATCGTCGGCCAGCTGAACACCCTGGTGCACGCCCGCGCCGCCGCCCGGCGCATCGCCGAGGCCCTGGACGTCCCGGCGATGCGCTACGGAAGGCGGCCCCTCGGCGCGGGCGACGGCACGCTGAAGCTGCACGGCGTCACCGTGACGCGGGGCGACCGCACCGTCCTGCGCGGCCTGGACCTGACCGTGCCCGGCGGCACCTCGGTCGCCGTCGTCGGCCGCTCCGGCACCGGCAAGTCCGTGCTGGCCGCGGTCGCCGGACGGCTGGCCGACCCGGACTCCGGCAGCGTCGTCCTGGACGACGTACCGCTGCCCGACCTGACGCACGACGCCCTGCGCCGCGCGGTCGGCTACGCCTTCGAGCGCCCGGCCGTCCTCGGCACCACCCTCCGCGACACGCTCGCACTCGGCTCGTACGCGCCCGGCCAGACCGAACTGGAGTCCGCCGCCGAGGCCGCCTGCGCGGCCCCCTTCATCCACCGCCTGCCCGAGGGGTACGCGACCCGGTGCGCGGACGCGCCCCTGTCCGGCGGCGAAGCGCAGCGCCTCGGCCTGGCGCGGGCCTTCGCGCACGCCGAGCGGCTGCTCATCCTCGACGACGCCACGTCCAGCCTGGACACCGTCACCGAACTGCACGTCACCCGCGCCCTGCTGCGCGACGTGAAGGCCGCCACCCGCATCGTCGTCGCCCACCGCGCGGCCACCGCCGCCCGCGCCGACCTGGTGGCCTGGCTCGACGACGGACGAATTCGCGCCCTTGCGCCGCACGCCGAGCTGTGGCAACTGCCCGATTACCGGGCACTGTTCGCCACCGCCCCCAAGGAGGCCGCGCATGCCTGAAGCCGTGACGGACGGGCGGCACGGGACCGTTCCCGGCGAGCCCCTGCGCCGCTCCGGACCGCGCTTCCTCATACGGCGGCGCCAGGTCCTGGGCAGGCTCGCGGGCTGGTCGCTGGTCGAGTCGGCGCAGACCTTCCTGTTCGGGTTCGCGCTGGCCCGCGCCCTGGACGACGGGTTCCTGCGCGGCGCGCCGGCCGTCGGCATCGGCTGGCTGGCCGCCGCCGCGGTCTGCGTCGGTGCGGGCGCCTACGGCACCGCGCGGGTCTACGGGGCCGTGGCCGACCTGGTGGAACCGCTGCGCGACAGCCTGGTGCGCAAGGTCGTCCGCCGCGCCCTGTACGCGCCCGACGGGGCCGCGGTCTCCCGGCTCACCCACCAGGTGGAGATCGCCCGCGACACCTTCGCCGGGCTGGTGCTGGTGTCCCGCTCGTTCGTCTTCGTCACCGCCGGGGCGCTGATCGGCCTGTGCTCGCTCGCCCCCGTACTCCTGCTGCTGGTGCTGCCGCCGCTGCTGCTCGGACTCGCCCTGTTCGGCTGGGCGCTGCGGCCGATGGCCCGCCGCCAGGAGACGTTCCTCGCGGCGGACGAGGCGATCGCCGCGGAGACCGGCGCGGCGCTCGGGGGGCTGCGCGACATCACCGCGGCCGGCGCGGAGCGGACCGTGGCGGACGCCACGGGCGAGCGGTTCGACGCCGAACAGCGGGCGTCGGCCGCGCTGGCCCGGTGGAGCATGTGCCGGGTGCTCGCCCTCGGGATCAGCGGACGGCTGCCGATCGTCCTGCTGCTGCTCGGCGCGCCCTGGCTGCTCGGCCGCGGGGTGACGCCCGGCGCGCTGGTGGGCGCGCTCGCGTATCTCACGCAGTCGCTGCTGCCCGCGCTCCAGAGCCTGATGCACGGGCTGGGCACCTCCGGCACCCGCCTCGGCGTGGTGCTGCGCCGCCTCACCGCCGAACCGGCGACACGGCCGGACGGCGCACGGCCGCACCGCACGCCCCACCGGGGCACCGCCGTCGAACTCAGCGGCGTGACCTTCGCGTACGGCCCGCACGCCGACCCGGTGTTCCGCGACCTCGACCTGAGCGTGCCGGACGGCGGGCACCTGGCCATCGTCGGCCCGAGCGGCATCGGCAAGTCCACCCTCGCCGGGCTGGTCGCGGGCCTGCTGGAGCCCGGCAGCGGCGAGGTCCGCCGGCCCGCCGTCGCGGACCGGGTGCTGGTGCCGCAGGAGGCGTACGTCTTCTCCGGCACCGTGCGGGAGAACGTGCGCTACCTGTGTACGGACGGCCGGGACGGCTCGGACGCGGACCTGCTGGCCGCCGCCGAGAAGATCGGCGCGGGGGCGCTGCTGGCGCGGCTGGGCGGGCCGGACGGCACCCTCGTACCGTCCGAACTGTCCGCCGGTGAACGCCAGCTGATCGCCCTGGTCCGCGCCTATCTCGCCCCCGCGCCGCTGGTCGTCCTGGACGAGGCGACCTGCCACCTCGACCCGGCGGCCGAGGCCCGCGCCGAACGGGCCTTCGCGGCCCGTCCCGGCGGCACGCTGATCGTCGTCGCGCACCGCATCAGCTCGGCGCTGCGGGCCGACCGGGTGCTGGTGATGGACGGTACGCACGCCCGTACGGGCCGCCACGGCGACCTGCTGCGGCGGTCCGCGCTCTACCGCGAACTCACCGGCGGGTGGGCCCACGAGGGGCCGGACGGCGCCGCCGGCGCCGCGCCACTACAGCCAGCCTTCCCCGCGCGAGATGCGGATGGCGTCGACGCGGTTGCGGGCTCCCGTCTTGCGGGTGATGGCGGACATGTAGTTGCGCACGGTCCCGGTCGACAGATGCAGGACGCCGGCGATCTCGGAGACCGAGGAGCCCTCGGCGGCCAGTGACAGCACGCTCAGCTCCCGGCGGGTGAGCGGGATGTCGGCGGCCTGGAGGAAGCCGAAGCCCAGCGACCCGTCGATGAATCGTTTTCCCGCCGCCACCTGCCGTATGCCGGTGGTCAGCTGTACCGGCGACGCCTCCTTGTCGACGTATCCGAGGGCGTCCGCCTCGAAGGCCCGGCGCAGCGGTCCCGGCCGGTGCGCCGAGCCGAGCACCAGCAGGGCCGGTGATTTCACCGGGCCTTTCGCTTTCGCGAGTTTGGCCAGCTTGCGCAGTATCCCCGTCCCGTTCGGCTCGGGGCTCTCCGCGTCCACGACGCAGACATCCGGCCGCGTCGCCCGCGCCCGCTCCGCGGCGTCGCGGGTGCTGGCGGCGGCGACCTCGATGTCGTTCTCCCGGTCGAGTACTTCCGTTAACGCCCATCGGAACAGACATATGTCGTGGACGAGTAGCACCCGGATCACTGCAGTCCCCCTCCAGACCCACGTGTACCGGCTCCGTTGCGAGTACCCGGAATTCATACCGGCAATGCCGCTGACATGGACCCGGAGAACTGGCCAAGCGGAGGTGAGGGGGAGCGCGTGGGGGTTGTGCGCGCCCCCGGTGCGCCCCTTGAGGGGTTACCCGTTCGTAGCCGCCGGCTCAGGCGCGCGGCGCCGGCGCCGTGAGATCGATGAGCCGGCAGACCGTCTCGATGTCGATCTTCACCTGGGCGATCGAGGCCCGGCCGGACAGCCAGGTGATCAGCGCCGAGTGCCAGGTGTGCTCGATGACCCGGACCGCGGACAGTTGCTCCGGGGTGGGTGCGCCGTCCAGCCCCATCGCGTCCAGGATGATCGCCGTGGTCAGCCGGGAGACGGTGTCCACCTCCGGGCTCACCGACCGGTCGGCGAATGTCAGGGCGCGCACCATCGCGTCGGCCAGCTGCGGTTCGCGCTGGAGCGCACGGAAGGCGCGCATCAGCGTCTGCGCGACCCGCGCGCCCGGCTCCGGCTCCGTCGGCGGGCGCTTGCGCAGCGTCGCGTGCAGGTGCTGCAGCTGGTCCTGCATGGTCGCCACGAGCAGGTGCACCTTGGAAGGGAAGTACCGGTAGAGGGTGCCGAGCGCCACGTCCGACGCCTCGGCGACCTCGCGCATCTGCACGGCGTCGAACCCGCCGCGGCCGGCCAGCTCCGCGCTGGTGTGCAGGATGCGGCGGCGACGGGCCTCCTGACGCGCGGTCAGGGGCGGACCGGCGGGAAGCGCCGCTCCGGCCGCTGTGGAGTCCGTAGTCATATGTCCCATTCCGTGACAGTGCGTCCGCGGTGCGGCCCGTGCCGGTCCTGCGATCGGCACAGCATGGCAGGGGGCCGGGTCGTGGCGCGAATCACCTGGTGCGGCTCTTTCGACCAGGTTTCCGGCCGGTAGATTCGAAGCTCCTTGAACTGATCAGTAGCCCGCCGGCCGCCCTGGCCTGCGGGCGTCGCGGACCGGTCGCCGGCCGGCCGCGGCCGAACCGTACTGAAACTTGTTCTAGATTAGCGCCAGCGGTTACGCTCCGGCGAAAGTCCAGCGAGAAGGGGGCCGAGAGTGTCCGCCGAGGCCGTCCAGGCAGCCGCGCCGCACCCCGCCGAGGCCCCCGCCGCCTCCGCACCGGACGGCGACCGCCCGCTGCGCATCGCCCTGCTGACGTACAAGGGCAACCCGTTCTGTGGCGGCCAGGGCGTCTACGTCCGCCACCTCTCCCGCGAACTGGCCCGCCTCGGCCACACCGTCGAGGTCATCGGCGCCCAGCCGTACCCGGTCCTGGACCGCGCGGACCCCGTTCAGGCGGAGTCCGGCGGCAGCGTCAGCCTCACCGAGCTTCCCAGCCTCGACCTCTACCGGCAGCCCGACCCGTTCCGCACGCCGAAGCGCGGCGAGTACCGGGACTGGATCGACGCGCTGGAGGTCGGCACGATGTGGACCGGCGGCTTCCCCGAGCCGCTGACCTTCTCGCTGCGCGCCCGCCGCCACCTCGCCGCCCGGCGCGGCGACTTCGACGTGGTGCACGACAACCAGACCCTCGGCTACGGCCTGCTCGGCGACCTCGGCGCGCCCCTGGTCACCACCATCCACCACCCCATCACCGTCGACCGGCAGCTCGACCTCGACGCCGCCACCGGCTGGCAGCGCCGCGCCTCGGTGCGCCGCTGGTACGGCTTCACCCGGATGCAGAAGCGCGTCGCCCGCCGCCTGCCGTCGGTGCTGACCGTCTCCGGCTCCTCCCGGCAGGAGATCGTGGACCACCTCGGCGTACGGGACGGCCGTATCCACGTCGTGCACATCGGCGCCGACACCGACCTCTTCTCGCCCGACCCGTCGGTCCCCGAGATCCCCGGCCGTATCGTCACCACCTCCAGCGCGGACGTGCCCCTCAAGGGCCTGATCCACCTGGTCGAGGCGCTGGCCAAGGTCCGTACGGAGAACCCGGAGGCCCATCTGGTGGTCGTCGGCAAGCGCGCCGACGACGGCCCGGTGGCCGCCGCCATCGAGCGGCACGGCCTCGGCGACGCGATCGAGTTCGTCAAGGGCATCAGCGACGCCGACCTGGTCGACCTGGTCCGCGGCGCCCAGGTCGCCTGCGTACCGTCCCTGTACGAGGGCTTCTCGCTGCCCGCCGCCGAAGCCATGGCCACCGGTACGCCGCTGCTGGCCACCACCGGCGGCGCCATCCCCGAGGTGTCCGGCCCGGACGGCGAGACCTGTCTGTCCGTACCACCGGGCGACGCGGGCGCGCTGGCCGCCGGGCTGACCCGCCTGCTGGGCGACGCCGGCCTGCGCCGCCGCCTCGGCGCCGCCGGACGCGAACGCGTCCTGGCCCGCTTCACCTGGCGCCAGGCCGCCATCGGCACCGCCGAACGCTACCGGGAGGCCATCGCCCTCCAGGCCCCACGCCTGCGCGCCGCCCGCTCCCGCCGCACCGCGGACGCCACCGCACCGACCCCCGCCGGTCGCGCCTGATGCGGCCCGGCCGGGCACCGACCAGTACCGCCATGACCCGCCGCCGCCGGCCCCAGCTGCCCGCGGATCCCCCCAGGACGAAAGCAGAGAACCCTTGCTGACCGTCGACTTTTCCCGATTCCCGCTGGCGCCGGGCGACCGCGTCCTCGACCTGGGCTGTGGCGCGGGCCGGCACGCCTTCGAGTGCTACCGGCGCGGCGCTCAGGTCGTGGCGCTCGACCGGAACGCCGAGGAGATCCGCGAGGTCGCCAAGTGGTTCGCCGCCATGAAGGAGGCCGGCGAGGCGCCCGCCGGCGCCACCGCCACCGCCATGGAGGGCGACGCGCTGGCCCTGCCCTTCCCCGACGCGAGCTTCGACGTCGTCATCATCTCCGAGGTCATGGAGCACATCCACGACGACAAGGGTGTGCTCGCCGAGATGGTGCGGGTGCTGCGGCCCGGCGGGCGGATCGCGGTGACCGTGCCGCGCTACGGCCCGGAGAAGGTCTGCTGGGCGCTCAGCGACGAGTACCACGAGGTCGAGGGCGGGCACATCCGCATCTACAAGGCCGACGAACTGCTCGGCAAGATGCGCGAGGCGGGCCTCAAGCCCTACGGCACCCACCACGCGCACGGGCTGCACAGCCCGTACTGGTGGCTCAAGTGCGCCTTCGGCGTCGACAACGACCAGGCGCTGCCGGTCAAGGCGTACCACAAGCTGCTGGTCTGGGACATCATGAAGAAGCCGCTGGCCACGCGGATGGCCGAGCGGGTGCTCAACCCGGTGATCGGCAAGAGCTTCGTCGCGTACGCGGTCAAGCCGCACCTGCCGGCGGACGCCGCCGCCACCGCCGCCGGGGCCGCCTCCGACGCTGCCGCCTCCGACTCCGCCGCCGAAGCCGCGTCCGCCGCCGGGGCCGCCAAGTGACGACACCGGGACGTACGGAACGCCTGGTCCTGCCCGGAGTCCTGACCGCCGGACAGGCGGCGCGCACCGTCGCCGGCATCCTGGCGACGCAGCGCGCGGACGGCGCGATCCCCTGGTTCCGCGGCCACCACCTCGACCCGTGGGACCACACCGAGGCCGCCATGGCCCTGGACGCCGCCGGGGAGCACGAGCGCGCCGAGGCCGCGTACGAGTGGCTGGCCCGGCATCAGAATTCGGACGGCTCCTGGTACGCGGCCTACGCCGACGGGGACGCCGCGGCGCCCACCGACCGCGGCCGGGAGACCAACTTCTGCGCGTACATCGCCGTCGGCGTCTGGCACCACTACCTGTCCACCGGCGACGACACCTTCGTGGACCGCATGTGGCCCGCCGTCTACGCGGCCGTCGAATTCGTCCTGGAGCTCCAGCAGCCCGGCGGCGAGATCGGCTGGAAGCGCGAGGACGACGGCACGCCCGTCACCGACGCGCTGCTGACCGGCTCCTCCTCCATCTACCAGGCACTGCGCTGCGCCCTCGCCATCGCCGAACAGCGCGAAGAACCGCAGCCCGACTGGGAACTGGCCCTCGGCCGGCTCGGCCACGCCATCCAGCACCACCCCGAGCGCTTCCTCGACAAGTCCCGCTACTCGATGGACTGGTACTACCCGGTCCTCGGCGGCGCCCTGAGCGGCACCGCCGCCAAGGAGCGCATCGACTCGGCCTGGGAGGACTTCGTCGTTCCCGGCCTCGGCGTACGGTGCGTCCTGCCCAACCCCTGGGTCACCGGCGGTGAGAGCGCCGAACTGGCCCTCGCGCTCTGGGCGATGGGCGAGTCGGACCGCGCCGTGCAGATTCTCAAATGGGTCCAGCACCTGCGCGCCGAGAACGGCATGTACTGGACCGGCTACGTCTTCGACGACGACGCGGTCTGGCCCGAGGAGCAGACGTCCTGGACGGCGGGCTCGATGCTGCTCGCGGTGGCCGCGCTGGGCGGCGACGAGGCGACCACGGCCGTCTTCGGGGGCGAGCGCCTGCCCACGGGCCTGACCCCGGACTGCTGCCGCTGAGGGGCGGGGCGCCGCCCCTCCCCTTCCTCAGTGCTCGATCCGCCGGATACGGGCCGCCAGGGCATGCCCCAGCACCAGGTACACGAGCGCCGGCAGCCCGTAGTTCAGCAGCGTCCGCAGCCACTCCGCGTCGAAGGTGAAGAGGTTGTACGACCAGCCCGCCAGCCACCGTGCCCCGCCCTGGACGAAGTGCACCAGGTCGTTGGCGCGGTTCGCGTCGAGCAGGTACATCACGATCCACAGGCCGAGGATGACGGCCGTGAGGTCGGCGACGACGGTGACGGCCCGGGCCGCCTGACTGCTTCCGTAGCGGTGTCTCCTGGACATGACAGCCGGGTAGCCACATAAGCCCGGCATAAACAACTCCCGGGCGGCGGCGCCCCGTTCGTGGAGAAAACGGGCGGCCCTCCGCCCCGCCCACGCACTACTGTTCGCCTCATGACGATCACCATGACCGGCACCCTCGACCACGACCGCTACTGCGCCGAGATCCTCGCCCAGACCGACCTGCTCCGGGAGACCGTCCGCGGCGCCGACCTGAAGACGACCGTACCGACCTGTCCGGACTGGACCATCGAAGACCTCCTGCGCCATGTCGGCGGCGCGCACCGCTGGGTGGACACGACCGTACGGACCCGGGCCAACGAGATGGTCCCGTTCGACGCGGTCCCCAACCACCGGGGCCCCGAGGGCGACGACCCGGAAGCCCTGGACGCCTGGCTGGCGGACGGCGCGCGGCGCGTCGTCGAGGCGCTGCGCGAGGCGGGCGGCGACACCCTGCTGTGGGCCTGGATGCCGGACCAGCCGACGGTCTTCTGGTCCCGCCGGATGACCCACGAGACGGTTGTCCACCGGGCGGACGCGGCGTCCGCGACGGGCGCCGATTTCACCCTCGACCCGGAAGTGGCCGCCGACACCATGGAGGAGTGGACCCAACTGGTCTGCCTGGCCCCCCTCCTCAAGCCCGACCACCCGGCCGCCCGCCTCCTCGGCACCGGCCGCACCTTCCGCCTCCACGCCACCGACGCCCCGCCCGGCGCCCCCGCCGACTGGCTCCTCGACTACACCGGCGACAAGGCCACCTACCGCCACACCCCCGACCCCGCCACCGTAACCCTCCAGGGCCCCCTCACCGACCTCCTCCGCGTCTACTACCGCCGCCTCCCGGTGGACACCCCGGGCATCGAGGTCATAGGCGACCGCGCGTTCCTGGAGGAGTGGCTGGAGGCGGCGAAGCTCTGAGGGGGGGACGCGCCTGACGGGCCGCTCCGCATCAAGCGGCGTGCGGCACGAAGGACAGTGACACCTCGTCCGAGTCGATGGAGAGGTCGAGCTGAGCATCGAGGGCGTGCGCCAGGCGGCGCAGCAGCGGCAGGGTTGGTACCGTCCCGCCGCCCTCGATCCGCTCGACCTCCTCCGCACCGAGACCGGCCCGAAGAGCCAGCTCGCCCACCGACATCCCGAGCGCGCCGCGAGCATCGAACACCGCCTGCCCGAGCGCGATCGCCGCACTCGCCTCCACGTAGGCGGGATCCGCCCGGTGCTCGTCCGGGACCTCCCACCGCGTGTGGTATCCGCGACTCATGCGTTCTCCTCGAAGGTCCGGTGATCCTCGGTCGCTGCCGGGCCGTGTTCCGCTTCGCACTCCTTCTGCGCCCGCACGGCTCGCTGAACCTGTGCGTCTTCGGCGGAGCTCGCGGAGGGAGCCTTCCAGGTGCCGTGCCTCGGGTTCGATCTCCAGGGCGTACGGAGCTTCCATACCGCGAAGCTAGGTGGGCAGGCGGCCGGAGAAGCGGTGGAATGAGCCTGGTTCATCCTCTCGGGTCGGGCGGGTGGCACCTGGGGTCAGCCGTTCACCTCCGCAACCACCCGCAACGTCTCCACATCCGGTGCCGTGACCAGCAGGTCCGTCACCGGTCCCGCGCGCCACGCTGCCAGGCGGTCGGCTATGCGGGTGCGGGGGCCGATCAGGGAGATTTCGTCGGCGAAGGTGTCGGGGACTGCTTGGACGGCCTGGTCGCGGTGGCCTTGGAGGAACAGGGCCTGGATGCGGTGGGCGGCTTCGGGGTGGCCCATGCGGGACATCAGGGCGGCGTGGAAGTTGCGGGTGGCGTGGCCCATGCCGCCGATGTAGAAGGCGAGCATGGCCTTGACCGGGAGCAGGCCCTCGGCCACGTCGTCGCAGACCTGGGCGCGGGCCATGGGGGCGATGCGGAAGCCGTCCGGGGCGTCGGCGAGGGATGCCTCGTACACGTCGGTGCGGTACGGGGACCAGTACAGCGGGAGCCAGCCGTCGGCGATGCGGGTGGTCTGGGCGATGTTCTTGGGGCCCTCGGCGCCGAGGAGGACGGGGAGGCCGGCGCGGCGGGGGTGGGTGATGGGCTTGAGGGGTTTGCCGAGGCCGGTGCCGTCCGGGCCGCGGTAGGGGAGCGGGTGGAAGCGGCCGTCGAGGGTCACCGGGGCTTCCCGGCGCAGCACCTGGCGGACGATGTCGACGTACTCGCGGGTGGCGGTGAGCGGGCTCGCGGGGAAGGGGCGGCCGTACCACCCTTCCACCACCTGCGGCCCGGACAGGCCGAGCCCGAGCAGCATCCGGCCGCCGGAGAGGTGGTCCAGGGTGAGGGCCTGCATCGCGGTGGCGGTGGGCGTACGGGCGGCCATCTGGGCGACGGCCGTGCCCAGCCCGATCCGGGAGGTGTGGGCGGCGATCCAGGTGAGGGTGGTGAACGCGTCCGAGCCCCAGGCTTCGGAGGTCCATACGGAGTCGTAGCCCAGCCGCTCGGCCTCCTGGGCGAGTTCGAGGTGCCGGGGGTCGGGGCCGCGCCCCCAGTAGCCGAGCGCCAGACCGAGTCGCATGGGTGGGGCCTCCGTTCCGTCGGGCCGACGGTCCGCCACCCCTGCGCCTTTTGACGGAACGTCAGTGCGTTGGCGCAGCGTACGAGGCGCGGGAGGGGAAGGGAAGGGAGGGTGGTACGGCGACGGCCCCTCGCCCGGGGTGGGCGAGGGGCCGTCGCGCGGTGCGCCGCGGGCCGGGTGCGGTCAGCCGCGCTGGATGCCGGTCGTGTCCTGGAGGACGCCGCGGCGCCCGTCCTGCGTCTGTGCGACCAGCGCCTGGCCGCGCTGGTCCACGGCCAGGTACCACGTGCCGGGCGCCAGCTCGGCGATCGGCGTCGGCGCGCCGTCCTCGCCGTACAGCGGGCGCGCGACCGGAACCGCGAACCAGAACGGCGCGAAGTCCGCCGCGGGGGCGGGCTGCTGCGCGGCGGCCGGCGAGGGCTGCTGCCCGCCGTACGACTGCGGACCGCCCGGCTGCCCCTGGCCCGGCTGGCCCTGGCCGGTCTGCTGCGCGCCCGGGTAGCCGTACCCGCCGGGGCCCGGCTGCTGCTGGTGGGCACCGGGGTAGCCGTACCCCTGGCCCGGCGCCGCGCCGTACGGGGACGGGGTCTGCGGCCGCGGGGCCGGGATGAGACCGGCCTTCAGCGCGGGCACCAGCGGCGTGGCCACCGCCCCGCCGGCCAGCACCAGCGCGGCGATCAGGCCGAGGATCAGCCCGGCGCCCGCGCCGCCGCTGTTGACGGTCGTCCAGAAGGCGAACCAGGCGACGAACACGGTCCACGCGACGCCGAACTGACCGAGGTCGATACCGGCGACCTTCAGGGGCCGCGGCAGGGCCCGCGCTACGACGATCAGGGCGGCGGCGATGATGCCGGCCAGATACATGCCCATCAGCAGGGGCAGCGCGTCCCAGGCGTTCGTCGAGGTGATCTGCGGGCAGAAGCTGCCGGTGCAGTCGGAGCCGTCGTACGAGCTGATGTCGAGAAACGAGGCGATGAACAGCAACACCGCTGCTCCGATCACCACGCCGTCGCCTCTAGTGAGGGAGCGGATGTTCACGTAAGGGTCCTTTGTCGGTTCCGGTGTCTGTCTTCGCTGTCGCAGCCGTATGCGCTGGTGGGCGCGTGGCGAGGCACGGGGTGGCACCCCATCGTAAGGGGGAACCTACCGCCGGATCCTGTGGGCCGTCTTGTCGGTATCGGTCAGGTATCGAGTCGGTATCGGCAGCCGCCGCGCCGCTACTCGGTCAGGAAGCCCGTAATGCCCTCGGCGATCCCGCGGGCCGCCTTTTCCCGCCATTGCGGGTCGGTCAATTGCGCCGCGTCCTTCGCGTCGCGCATATTGCCGCACTCCAGGAACACCTTGGGAATGCCGGAGAGGTTGAGGCCGCCGAGGTCGGACCGTACGACGAGGCCGGTGCCGCCGCCCAGGTAATTGGCCGGGGCGCTCCCGGTCGCCGCCACGAACCGGCCCGCCAGGTGCTCGCCGAGCCGCCGCGACGGGCCGACGATGGCGGAGGTGTCCGCGGCGCCCGCGGTGACCCGGGCGGGCAGGATCACATGGAAGCCCCGGTTGCCCGCGCCCGCGCCGTCGGCGTGCACGGACACCGCCGCGTCGGCCTTCGCCTCGTTGCCGGCGCGGGCGCGCTCGTCCACGCACGGCCCGTACGGCCGGTCGCCGTCCTGGGTGAAGACCACCTTGGCGCCCTCGGCCTGGAGGAGGGTGCGGGCGCGCCGCGCCACGTCGAGCGTGAAGGACGCCTCGGCGTAGCCGTCGTTGGTGGACGTGCCGGTGGTGTCGCACTCCTTGCGCCCGTTGCCGACGTCCACCTGGCGCGCGATCTCCCGGGTGTGGTCGCGGTTGGCGGGGTTGTGGCCGGGGTCGAGGAGGACGGTGCGGCCCTTGAGGCGGGTGCCGGTGTGCCCGCCGGGGCCGGGCCGGTCTCCCTTGTCGTCCGGGTCGCCCGGGGTGGGCCGACCCCCGTCGTCCCCGGCGCCCGTACCGCCCGTACCGCCCGTACCGCCCTTGCCCGGCGGCCCGCCCGGTGACGACGGGCTCGCCGCGGGCAGCGCCTTCGGCGGCCGGTCACCGCCGTGTCCGCTCGTGGACCGCCAGATCAGCCAGCCCGCGGCGCAGGCGGCCAGCAGCGCGGCCAGGGCGACGACGAGGGTGCCGCCGAAGCGGCGGCGCGGGGGGAATGTACTGCCGTTCGACACATCGCGATCGTAGTGGTGCGGTCAGCGCCCTTCACCGGTGCGACGCAGTACGTGCAGCGAGCCGTGTGCCGATATTTCGGTGAACGCGCCGGATTCCAGGGCGCGCCGGTAGACGCGGTACGGGGCCTGTCCGCCGTCCGCCGGGTCGGCGAAGACATCGTGGATGACCAGCAGCCCGCCGGGCGCGACGTGCGGCGCCCAGCCCTCGTAGTCGGCGGTGGCGTGCTCGTCGGTGTGCCCGCCGTCGATGAAGACCAGCCCGACGGGCGTGTTCCAGAGCGCGGCGATCCGCGGCGAGCGCCCCACCAGCGCGATGACGTGCTCCTCCAGCCCCGCCGCGTGCAGTGTGCGGCGGAAGGCGGGCAGCGTGTCCATCAGCCCGACCTCGGGGTCGACCACGGACGGGTCGTGGTACTCCCAGCCGGGCTGCTGCTCCTCGCTGCCGCGGTGGTGGTCGACGGTGACGGCCGGCACGCCCGCGGCCCGCGCCGCGTCCGCGAGCAGGATCGTGGAACGGCCGCAATACGTCCCGATCTCCACCAGCGGCAGCCCCAGCGCCGCCGCTTGCGTCGCTGCCTCGTAAAGCGCCAGCCCTTCGTCGAGCGGCATGAAGCCCTTTGCCGCCTCGAAAGCGGCGAGTATCTCCGGCTTGGGAGCGTTCGCGGCGGCCATGGGGATTCCTCCTCGTCGTACGGTCGCCGGGCGGTGCGGCGGCGACTCATAACGACGGATGGTACGTGCCGGTAATGCGGTGAGGGCGCGGGTGGCACCGTAAGGGGCGAGAGGCGGTGAGCGGTGGGGAATGTGCCGCCTATTCCGGTTGGGCGGACGGTGCGGTTTACGGATTCGGGACGGGGAGGTTTACGTTTCCCTTCGGCCCGTACGGATTCGGTCCGTCTCGTACGTTCCTGTACGCATTTCACCGGGGCCGCTCTCCGTCCGCCCGGGCCCATCCGGTCCGGAAGTCGCCCCCGACCTGACCTACCGTCAGTTTGAAACGTGTTCTAGTCTGCCCGCCATGGGGAAGGGCTTCGACGCGAGTACGGGTACGGGCATCGGCATCACCCCCGAGCAGGGTGAGCTGGCCGCGGCGGTGCGGGGCTGGGCGGCGCGGGCCGTGCCGCCGGAGGAGGTGCGCAAGCTGCTCGACGCCGGGCCCGGCCGCCGAGGACGCCCCGCGTACTGGGACGGCCTCGCCGCGATGGGGCTGCTCGGGCTGCACCTGCCGGAGGAGTACGGCGGTGGCGGCGGCGAACTGCTGGACCTGGCCGTCGCGTTGGAGGAGACCGGCCGCGCCGCGCTGCCCGGCCCGTACCTGCCCAGCGTGCTCGCCTCCGAACTGCTGCGGCGCGGCGGCGCCCCGGACCTGGCGCGCGCCCTGGCCGCCGGCGACCGCATCGGCGCCGTCGCCCTCGGTACGGGCACCCTCCGCGCGGCCCCCACGGCCGACGGCCACGTACTGGACGGCACGGCGCCGCCCGTCCTCGCCGGTGGCGACGCCGATCTGATCCTGCTGGCGGCGGAGGCGCCCTCCGGCACCGTCTGGGTCGCCGCCGACGCCGCCACGCTCTCCGTACACCCACAGACCGGCGCCGACCCCACGCGCCCGGTCGCCCGCGTGACGGCCGAGGCCGTACCGGTCCCCGCCGACCGGGTACTGGAGATCGACACCGCGCTCGTACGGGACCTGGCCGCCACGCTGTTCGCCGCCGAGGCGTGCGGCACCGCGGCCTGGGCGCTGCACACCGCTGCCCGCCACGCCACCGTACGCGAGCAGTTCGGGCGGCCGATCGGCCAGTTCCAGGCCGTCAAGCACCTCTGTGCGGACATGCTCGTACGGATCGAGCAGGCCCGCGCCCTGGCCTGGGACGCGGCGCGCGCGGCGGACGAGACGCCCGCGACCCGCGGCCTGGTCGCCGCGCTGGCCGCCGCCACCGCCCTGGACACCGCCTTCAGCTGCGCCAAGGACTGCATCCAGGTCCTCGGCGGCATCGGCTTCACCTGGGAGCACGACGCGCACCTGTATCTGCGGCGGGCGACCGTGGCCCGCCAACTGCTGGGCAGCGGCGGCGAACACCGGCTGCGGGCGGCCCGGTTCGGCGCCGAGGGCGCGCGGCGCGAGCTGCGCATGGACCTGCCGGCGGAGCGGTCGCGGGAGGCGGCCCGCTACCGCGAGCAGGCCCGCGAGGTGATCGCGAAGGTGCGCGGCCTGGCCCCCGCGGCCATACGCCACGAACTGGCGCCCACCGGTTACGCGGCGCCGCACCTGCCCGCCCCGTACGGCCTGGACGCCGGCCCCGTACAGCAGCTGGCCGTCCAGCAGGAGATGCGCGACGCGGGCGTCCGGATCAGCGACCTGGGCATCGCCACCTGGGTGGTGCCCTCCCTGATCACCTACGGGACGCCGGAGCAGAAGGAACGCCATCTGCTGCCGACGCTGCGCGGCGACCGGCTGTGGTGCCAGCTGTTCTCCGAGCCGGAGGCCGGGTCCGACCTGGCCGCGCTGCGCACCCGGGCCGAGCGGGTGGACGGCGGCTGGCGCGTCAACGGCCAGAAGGTGTGGACCTCGGCGGCCCGGCAGGCGGACTTCGGCATCCTGCTCGCCCGTACGAACCCGGACGCGCCCAAGCACCGGGGCCTGACGTTCTTCCTGATCGACATGACGGCACCCGGCGTGGAGGTGCGGCCGCTGCGCGAGATCACCGGCGACTCGCTGTTCAGCGAGGTGTACTTCGACGACGTGCTGCTGCCACAGGACGCGGTGGTGGGCGAGGTGGACGACGGCTGGCGGGTGGCCCGGCACACGCTCGGCAACGAGCGCGTGCACATGGCCGACCAGGTCGGTTTTGACACCGGGCTGGAGGCGCTGATCGAGCGGTCGGCCGGGCTGGACGGCTCGGTGCGCGAGCGGGTGGGCGCGCTGGCCGCCGAGGCGCACGCGCTGGCGTGCATCGGGCTGCGCACCACCCTCCAGCAGGTGGCGGGGCGGGAGCCGGGCGCCGGGGCGAGCGTTCGCAAGCTGGTGCGGACCGCCCACCAGCAGAAGGTGGCCGAGCTGGCGCTCGAACTCCTCGGCCCGGCGGGCGCGACGGGGGAGGGGCCCGCGGAACGCGCCCTGCACGGCTTCCTGATGTCGCGCTGCCTGACGATCGCGGGCGGTACGACGCAGGTGCAGCTGAACGTCGTCGCGGAGCGGCTGCTCGGCCTGCCCCGGGACCCGGAGCCGCGCCCGCTCATCTGATTCCGGGCGCCCCTACGAGGAGGACCGCCATGACCGGCAAGGCGTACATCATCGGCGTGGGCATGACGAAGTTCGAGAAGCCGGAGACCCGGGACCGGCAGTACTGGGACATGGCGGGGGAGGCGGGCGGTAAGGCGCTCGCCGATGCCGGTGTCCCCTACAGCGTCGTGGAACAGGTGCCGGTCGGCTACTGCCATCAGGCTTCCACCGCCGGGCAGCGTGCCGTATACGAACTGGGCCTGACCGGCGTCCCCGTCTACAACGTCAACAACAACTGCGCGACCGGCGCCACCGCGCTGATGATGGCCCGGCAGTTCGTCGCCTCCGGCCTCAACGACTGCGTACTGGCCCTCGGCTTCGAGAAGATGAAGCGCGGCGCGCTGGGCGGCGGCGCGGACAGCGGCGACTTCGCGGCCTCGCCCGTGGCCCGCCACTACGGCGTGATGGCCGCCGCGCACGGCTTCGAGATGACGCCGCCGACCGCCCAGATCTTCGGCAACGCCGCGCGCGAGCACATGGACCGGTACGGAACCACGGAGCGGCAGCTCGCCGCGGTCGGCGCCAAGAACCACCGGCACTCTGCCGACAACCCGAACGCCCAGTTCCAGGACGTCTACACGGTCGAGGAGATCCTCGCCGCCAGGACCGTCCACCGGCCGCTGACCAAGCTCCAGTGCTCGCCGACCTCCGACGGCGCGGCCGCCGCCGTCGTCGCCTCGGAGCGCTTCGTCCGCGACCGCGGGCTCGCGGACCGGGCCGTGGAGATCGCCGGACAGGCCATGACGACGGACACCGCGGACAGCTTCGCCTCCGGGTCCTGCATCGATGTCGTCGGCCGCCCGATGTCCCGGGCGGCGGCCCGGCAGGCGTACGAGGCGAGCGGCCTCGGCATCGAGGACGTGGACGTCATCGAGCTGCACGACTGCTTCTCGGTCAACGAACTGCTGACGTACGAGGCGCTGGGCCTGTGCGCGGAGGGCGAGTCGGGCAAGCTCGTCGAGGACGGCGCCACGACCCACGGCGGCCGGTGGGTGGTCAACCCCTCCGGCGGGTTGATCTCCAAGGGCCACCCGCTCGGCGCCACCGGCCTGGCGCAGGCCGCCGAACTGGTCTGGCAGCTGCGCGGCACGGCGGGCCCCCGCCAGGTGCCGGGGGCCCGGGTCGGACTGGCGCACAACATCGGCCTGGGCGGGGCGGCGGTGGTGACGTTGTTGCGGAGGGGCTGACCCGAGGGGCGGCCGGGGGCCCTTCGACCTGAGGGCCCGAGGGAGGACCGGGGCCCTTCGGCCTAGGACCTGTGACCGGCCGTCTCCGGGCCGATAATCCGATGCCACCGTCGCGTGGCAGGTGCAACTATGGAGACCATGCCCCCGACAGCCACACCCACCACGCTGCCCGAAAGCGTCCGCCGCACCCCGCCGCCCACCTGGCTGGTGACCCTGCTGGTCTGCGCCGGACAGTTCCTCGTCGTCCTGGACGTCTCGGTCGTCAACGTCGCGCTGCCCAGCATGCGCACCGGCCTCGGGCTCAGCGAACTGGGACTGCAGTGGGTGGTCAACGCCTACGTGATCACCTTCGCCGGGTTCATGCTGCTCGGCGGCCGGGTGGCCGACCTCTTCGGGCGCAAGCGCATATTCGTCGTGGGGCTCGCCCTCTTCACCCTCGCGAGCCTGGCGGGCGGCCTGGCGAAGGAGTCCTGGCACCTGGTCGCGGCCCGTACGGTCCAGGGCGTCGGCGCGGCCATCCTCTCCCCGGCCACCCTCACCATCTTGACCACCGCGTTCCCGGCGGGCCCGGCGCGCACCCGCGCCATCGCCACCTGGACCGCGGTCGGCGCGGGCGGCGGCGCCGTCGGCGGCCTGGTCGGCGGGGTGCTGACCGAGTACCTGTCCTGGCGCTGGGTGCTGCTGATCAACGTCCCGATCGGCGCGCTGGTGCTGATCGGCGCGCTGCTCTGGCTCACCGAGAGCCGGCGTGGCGAGGGGCGGCGGCTCGACATGCCGGGCGCGCTCCTGGTGACGGCCGGGCTCGCGCTGGTGGCGTACGGCATCGTGCAGACCGAGTCGGCGGGCTGGTCCTCGGCGAGCGCGCTGCTGCCGCTGGTGGCGGGCCTGCTGGTGCTGGCCGCGTTCGTGGCCGTCGAGGCCCGTACGAAGGCGCCGCTGATGCCGCTGTCGCTCTTCCGGCTGCGCTCGGTGTACGCGGCGAACAGCGCGATGGTGCTGGCCGGCGCCGCGATGTTCTCCATGTGGTACTTCCTCAGCCTCTATGTGCAGAACGTCCTCGACTACACGCCCCTTCAGGCCGGGCTCTCCTTCATCCCGCACTCGCTGAGCATCGTGCTCGGCTCCAAGATCGCGCCGCGGCTGATGAACCGGACGGGCGCCAAGACGCTGGCCGTCGCCGGCGCGCTGGTCTCCGCGGCGGGCATGTTCTGGCAGGGGCAGATGGGCGCCGACGGCACATACCTCGGTACGCTGCTCGGCCCCGGCATCCTGATGGCCTTCGGCGCGGGCCTGACCGCCACGCCGATCGCCTCGATCGCCACCTCCGGCGCCGCGCCCTCCGACCAGGGCCTGGTCTCCGGCCTGATCAACACCTCGCGGCAGATGGGCGGCGCGCTCGGCCTGTCCATCCTGTCCACGGTCGCCGCCACCCGGATCGCGTCCGGCCACGGCGGCCCGGCCGCGATGGCCGACGGCTACGGCCTCGCCTTCCAGGTCGGTACGGTCATCCTGCTGGCGAGCGTGCTGCTGATGGTCCTCGCCCTGCCCCGCCGCCCCAAGGACGCGCACCATGACTGACCCCACGCCTGTGGTCCCGCCCTTCCCCGCCACCGGCCGCCGCGTCCTGGTCAGCGGCGCCTCGCGCGGCCTCGGCCGGGCCGTGGCGCATGCCTTCGCGGAGAACGGCGACCGGGTGGCGGTCCATTACGGCTCCCGGCGGTCGGACGCCGAGGAGACCCTCGCCGCGCTGCCCGGCAGCGGCCACGTCCTGCTCGGCGCCGACCTGGCGGACCCGTCCGGCGCCGCCGCCCTGGTCGGCGCGGCCGTCGAAGCTCTCGGCGGCCTCGACGTCCTGGTGAACAACGCCGCCGTCAACACCCCGCACCCGCCCGCGACCACCTCGTACGAGGACTGGACCGCCGCCTGGCAGCAGCACGTCGCGGTCAACCTGCTCGGTACGGCCCACCTCAGCCACGGCGCGGCCCAGGCGATGATCGCGCAGGGCACCGGCGGCCGGATCGTCAACATCGGCTCCCGCGGCGCCTTCCGCGGCGAGCCCGACCACCCCGCCTACGGCGCCACCAAGGCCGCCGTGCACGCCCTCGGCCAGTCGCTCGCCGTCGCCCTCGCCCCGCACGGCATCGCGGTGGCCTCCGTGGCGCCCGGTTTCATCGACACGGACCGGGTGGCCCACCGCCTGACCGGCGCCGAGGGCGTGGCGATCCGCGCGCAGAGCCCGTTCGGCCGGGTCGCCGCCCCCGAGGAGGTCGCGGCGGCCGTACGGTGGCTGGCCTCGCCCGAGGCCCAGTGGAGCTCGGGCGCCGTACTGGACCTCAACGGGGCGTCGTACTTGCGGACGTGACAGGCGGCCGCACGTGCGTACGCACGGGACCGTCGCACTCGACGCCCGACAGGCCGCCGGAAGCCTTCCCTCCGCCGGGGCGCGGTGGCAGCGTCGCGGCATGGCGAACATCCCCGCGGATCTCTCGTACACCAAGGACCACGAATGGGTCCGGGTCAAGGACGATCAGGCCACCGTCGGCATCACCGACCACGCGCAGCGTCAGCTCGGTGACATCGTCTATGCCGAACTGCCCAAGCAGGGCGAGCGGTTCGAGGCGGGTGACGCGTTCGGCTCGCTGGAGTCGGTCAAGGCCGTCACCGAGGTCTATGTACCGCTGACCGGTACGGTCCTCGCGGTCAACGACACCGTCAACGACGCCCCGGAACAGATCAACGACGAGCCGTACGGCGGGGGCTGGCTGGCCGTACTCCGGCTGTCCCGGCCCGGCGAACTCGAAGGCCTGCTGGACGCGAAGGGTTACGAGGCGTACATCCAGGAGGAGACGGCGGGCTGACGCCCGCCGCCCCGCCGCCCCGCTACAACCACCCGTTCTGCCGGGCGGTCCGCACCGCCTCCATACGGTTGCGGGTCCCCGTCTTGCCGATCGCCGCCGACAGGTAGTTGCGCACGGTCGCCTGCGACAGGTGCAGCTTCCCGGCGATGTCGGCGACGGTCGCCCCGTCCACGGCCGCGGTCAGCACGTCGCGCTCGCGCTGGGTCAGCGGATTCGGCCCGGCGCTGAGCGCCGCCGCGGCCAGCCCCGGATCGATCACCTGCTCCCCGGCCAGCACCCGCCGGATCGCCGCCGCCAGATCCTCCACCGGCCCGTCCTTGACCAGGAACCCGGACGCCCCCGCCTCCATCGCCCGCCGCAGATACCCCGGCCGCCCGAACGTCGTCACGATCAGCACCTTGCACGACGGCAGCGCCGCCCGCAGTTCCGCCGCCGCGTCCAGCCCGCTGCGCCCCGGCAGCTCGATGTCCAGCAGCGCGATGTCCGGCCGCGCCTCCAGCGCCGCCGGTACGACCTGGTCCCCGGCCGACACCTGCGCGACGACCTCCATGTCCTCCTCAAGGTTGAGCAGCAGCGCGAGCGCGCCGCGCATCATGCCCTGGTCCTCGGCGAGGAGGACTTTCACACACCCCGCTGAGGAGTCCCGTTCCGCGGGGCCGGTCGCTGCGTCTCGGCTCATGGCACCAGAGTAAAGCGCAGGTGGTCGGCTGTTTTTCAGCGCCTGCCCGGACCGGTACGGGCAGAACCGGTGGGCCGGGTGGAGGGCTGTGCTCAACAGGAGGCGAGGAGGGCGCGCGCCTGGTCGCGGGCGTGGCCGATGGGGTCGGCGAAGAGGTGCAAGCCGTGGGCCACGAGCGCTCCTTCGTGCAGCAGCATGAGCGTCCGGGCCAGGTGGCCGGCCCCGTCCGGGGTGCCGGCGATGCCTTCGGCCAGACCGGCGAACAGGGCGAGCATCCACTGCTTCTGGCCGGTGATGACCGGGTAGGCCGGGTGGGCCGGATCGCTGATCTCGGCGTGCGCGTTGACCATGCTGCACCCCTTGGTGCTGTGCTCCGCCGACCAGGCGCGGGAGGCGTCGAAGACGGCCAGGACGCGCGCCGCGGGCTCCGGCGGCGCGGCGTCGAGGTGCCGGTCGAGAAAGGCGCGCCAGCGTTCGTCGCGGTCCGCGAGGTACTCCACGACGATCTGCTCCTTGGAGCCGAACCGGTCGTAGAGCGTCTTCTTCGTGACCCCGGCCTCGGCGGCGATCAGATCCACCCCGACGGCGTGGATGCCGCGCTCGTAGAACAGCCGCCCGGCGGCCTCCAGGACGCGCCGCGCGGCAGGCGTCATCGCGATCCGTCGGGGCGTGGCGGAGGAACTGCTCATGCTCCCAAGTATACCGACCTGTATAGTGCGGTACGGGTATACCGATCTGTTTACTCCGTCCGCTCAGGGAGGGTGGAACGTGAACTTCCTGCTCTCGGTCGCCTTCGTGCTCTGCTGGAGCTCCGGGTTCATCGGCGCCAAGCTGGGCGCCGGCAGCGCCTCCGCGGTGACGGTCCTGATGTGGCGGTTCCTGCCGCTGGCCGTCGTCCTGATCGTCGTCGCGGCCGTCTCCAGAACGTCGTGGCGGGGCCTCACCCCGCGGGACGTGGCCCGGCAGGCCGCGATCGGCGTGCTGTCGCAGAGCGGCTATCTGCTCACGGTCTACTGGGCGATCGGACTCGGCGTCTCCAGCGGCACCACGGCCCTGATCGACGGCGTCCAGCCGCTGGTCGCCGGAGCGCTGGCCGGACCGCTGCTGCGGCAGTACGTCTCACGCGGGCAGTGGCTCGGCCTGTGCCTGGGGGTGGCCGGCGTCGCCATTGTCACCACGGCCGACGCGACGGCCGGCACCGGCGCGGCCTGGTGGGCCTACCTCGTACCCTTCCTCGGCATGTTCTCGCTGGTGGCGGCCACGTTCCTGGAAAGCCGCGGCGGCTCGCGGGTCGCGCCGGCGGTGTCGATGACGGTCCACTGCGTCACCAGCGCCGTCGTCTTCACGGCGCTCGCGGTGGCCACCGGAGCCGCACGCCCGCCCGCCGAGCTCTCGTTCTGGACGGCGATCACCTGGCTCGTGGTCCTGTCGACCTTCGGCGGGTACGGGCTGTACTGGCTCATCCTGCGGCGCTCCGGAGTCACCAAGGTCAACACGCTCATGTTCCTCATGGCCCCGGTCACCGCGGTCTGGGGAGCCCTCATGTTCGGCGAACCGTTCGGCCCGCAGGCCGCCCTGGGCCTGGCCGTCGGCCTCGTGGCCGTCGTCATCGTCCACCGTGGCGGCACCCCGTCCAGCAGAGTGTGGGCAAAGGCGTCACGAGGCGTGAGCGTGAAGACTCAGCGCTGACACGCGAGGACGGAACGGACCTCGGCGCTGGTCGGCCGGTCGCCCGGTACGGGGCTCAGCATGGCCTCGATCAGCTTGCCGAACAGGCCCGGGACGCTCACCGGGTGGTACGGGGCGGTGGCCACGGCCTTCCGCTGTACGGCGCGCGGCGCGTCGCCCGGACAGGCCACGTGCCGCCGTCCCGTCGCGCTGACGAGGAAAGCGACGCCCAGCGCGTAAACGTCCGATGCGATGGTGGGCACCGCTGTTCCCGTTTCCAGAATGCTCCGGGACATTTCCGGGCTCTCGTAAGGGATGACGCTTCCCGGATACGGGAAATCGACCGCGTCCGGCACCGGCCCGCCCTGCGCCAGGGCGAAGCCGATGAGCGTGGCGGTGCCGTCGGGGCCGATGACGACGTGCGCCGGATGAATGTCCCCGTGGACCCACCCCGCCCCGTGCAGCACGGCGAGCGCGTCGGCACACGCGTGCGCGGCGTCGAGGGGCGCGGGGCTCCCGCCGTCGCGCTGCGGCTCCCACAATTCGTAGAGGCTGGTGCCCTCGTGCCACGGCTGCGCGTTCCAGGTTCCGTACGGCCACGTCCCGTAGACCGCGAACATATCCAGGAGCTGGAGGACCACGGCCTCGCGGGCCGGGGCCACACCGGTCCAGTCCTGTCCGGGGTGCTCGTCCGTCTCGGGTACGGGGCGCCCGACCTTCACGGCGTACCGCTCCGCCGCGGTCCGTACGTCCCAGACGGTGGACCCGCGGCGATTGGTCACCAGGCGCACCCCGGTCGGGGTGAGGGCCACGGCCACGCCGCGCGGGAGGGGGCAGGGTGAGCAGGGTTCCACGGTGCCGGTCCCTTCCGGTCAGGCCTTCGGCGCGCGGATGGTGCGCGGCCGTCGGACGAGCTCGTCGAACCGGACGTGCGCCCCGCACGTCTCCCGCGCGTGCTTCGCCGCCCACACGTCCAGCGCCCGCGGGTCGCTGACCCGGGGCGAGCGGGCCCAGCAGGGACCGGACACGTCTTCGTGTACGCATTCCAGGCGGTAGGTGGCGGGCTGTTCCGAGGTCATGTTCCGCTCCTTGCGTGTGACGGATTTCCGACCAGCCAACTCCGGTACGTAATGCGGCGGTACGGTGCTCACGCAGGCGCGGTTTTAATGCCTTTAAAATGGAGTTGAGCGGCCATGACGCAGCGGACACCGAACTGCGCGTTGCAAGGTCTCTTCGCAGAGAGCGGCTGGACCCTCGATCAGTGCGCGCGAGCGGTGAACCGGGTGGGCACCGAGGTCAGCAGACGCCTGCGGTACAACGAATCCGCCGTGCACCACTGGCTCGGCGGGACCCTGCCGCGAGAGCCCGTGCGCCGCATCATCCTCGAAGCGTTCTCCCGGCGGCTCAACCGCCCCGTCACCCATGCGCAGGCGGGTTTTCCCGTACCGGCCGGTCAAACGTCCGAATTCGTGGGTACGGTGGAAGGGCTGGTCGAACTGGGGAGCATGGACGTGGACCCATCGCGACGTGGACTGCTGGGTGCTGGGCTCTTCTCCGTCGCCTTGACCATTCCCGGCTGGCAGGACGTCGTAGCCAGAGCGGAAGGAATCCAGACCGGGGCAAGCGCCCACATCGGCATGAACGACGTGCGGATGGTCATCGCCATGACGGAGCGGCTGTCGGAGTTGGACGACGAATTCGGCGGGCGCTACGCACGGCCTTTGGCGGCGTCTTTCCTGATCAATACAGTGGTGCCGGCCCTTGGCGCGGGTGGCTCGGACGAGGTCCGAAAGGCCATGCGGTCCGCCGCTTCGGACCTGTGCTATCTCGCCGGTTACATGGCTGTGGACGAGGGCGAACAGCACCTGGCCCAGCGGTACTACGTCAAAGCACTGGAGCTCGCCGGGGCGGCGAACGACCCCCTCACGTACAGCACGACCCTTCGTGGCATGAGCGTGCAGGCCGTCGACCTCGGCCACGGCGCCGAAGCCATGCGGCTCGCGGATGCCGCTGCCGCCGCGTCACCGGAGGTCGGGCCGCGGATGCGGGCGTTCCTGGCAGGGCAGCAGGCGCATGCGGCGGCGCAGACGGGGGACCGGGCAGGCGCGCTGAGTCACATCCGCGAGGCGGAAGTCGCGATGGAAAAGGCCGAGTCGCGGGCCCAGACGTTCCGCTCGTACGATCCCGCGTCGCTCCAGTACCACGTCAGCCAGGTGCGCTACGAACTCGGCGACAGGGCCGGGGCCGTCAAGGCGCTGGAGGAGTCGGACCGCGTACGCCTCAGCGTGTTCCGGCGCAGTCGCGTTCACCGACGTGGCCTACTCGCCGAACGCCAGTTGCAGCTGGGCCACCTGGAAGCCGCCTGCCACACCTGGAACCTGGCCCTGGACGACTACCCCCTGGTGAAGTCAGGCCGAGCCGACGACCGTATGCGGCGCATGGCCGCGTTCATCCGTCCGTACCGGAAGAACGCCGCCGCCCGCGCGCTGTACGAGCGGGCCCGGCCGCTGCTCAAGGTCTAGTGCTCAGAGGTGGGAGCTGATCACGCCACCGGCGCTGAGCACGATGTACACGCCGTTGGCGACGCCGCCGGTGTCGTGCTGGTTGGCGTCCAGCGTGCCTACCACGCCGTCGTGGCCGATGATCTGTGCGCGGTAGTGGAGTTCGCCGACCTTGGTGACCTTGGCCGTCCAGCCGCCCGCGAGCTTGAAGGTGCCCGGGCCCTGGTGTTCGCCGCCCATCCAGGCGTGGACCTGGCCGTCGAGCGTGAGCACGACGTACATGCCGTTGGCGTCGAGGCCGGTGTCCTTGCCGTTGGCCTCCAGCGTGGCCAGGACCGCGCCGCGGTTGATGATCTTGACGCGGTAGTGCTGCTCGCCGAGCTTGGAGATCTGGGCCTTGCTGCCGTCCGGCAGGGGCTGGGTGCGGACCGGGGACGACTTCTTGGCCGTGACGCCCGCCTTGGACTCGGCGGCGGCCATGCCCATGTCGGTGCCGCTCGTGGCGGCCTGGTTCGTGGCGGCCTGGTTCGTGGTGGCTTGGCTCGTGGCGGCGGCCTTGGTGCCGGTGGAGTCCGAGCCGGAGCAGGCGGTCAGGGTCAGGCCGGCGGTGGCGATCAGGGCCGCGGCGGCGACGCGCAGGGTGCGGCGGCGGGCGGTGCGGGCGGTGGCGCTGGAGCTCATTTCGGGTCCCCCAGGGGTGGTCGGTGACGTTCTCTCCTCGGTACGTCACCGATCTTGTCCGGGGCCGCTATCGCAGGACTGGCGCTCCGCTAACACCTGGCTAACACGGACGCGGCCGCTGCTGCACCGCGGTCAGGGCGCGTATGACGAGGACACCGGCCACGGCCGCGCCCACGACCGCCGCGTCGGCCACCAGCAGGAGCCGTACGTCCGTGTAGGCGCGCGCGATGACGTCGTCCGTCGTGGAGTTGGTGTACATCAGCCCGAGCCCGCTCAGCATTCCGGCCAGCCACAGCCCCCACCACCAGTTCACGGCGCGCGGCAGCCGCTCTCCGGGGGCGCTCTGCTGATGGACGTCCGCGACGATTCCGCGCGGCACCCACAGGTTCATGACGGGCACGATCCAGCCCAGGTAGACCCACGGCCCGGAGTAGCGCGGCGGCTGTCCCGACAGGACGCGCGCGTTGTCCCGTACGCGCAGCAGCCACGCCAGGAAGGCGATCGCGCACAGCAGCGTGGCCACGTCCCCCAGCGTGGTGATGATGTGGTACGCGTCCTCCAGCCCGGTCAGCGGGCGGTGCCGGCCGTTGCCCTGGTCCGGGGGCCCGGAGGACGGCTGCCCCGTCGTGGCGAGCCGGACCTGCCACACGGCCCGGACCACCCAGGCGGCGCCGACGAGGATCAAGCCGGTGATCGCGGTACCGGCCGCGCCCCGGACGGGCTGCAGAGCGGGGTGCGCAGTGGGCTGTGGGGTGTCATCGTTCACGCGATCATCCTGGCTCACGGCGAGCACCTGATGCCAACCATGATCACTGACGCGCTGTCACCTCTTCCCCCTCCACCTCCTCACTGTCCACCGGCAGCTCCACCACCAGCCGGAACCCCCGCCGCCCGTCCGGCCCGGAGTCCAGCGTGCCCCCGGCCGCCGCGAGGCGTTCCGTCAGGCCCTTGAGGCCGGTGCCTCCGGAGGTGGCGGGCGTCGCGGACGGCGCGGCGGGGCCACGGCCGTCGTCGGTGATCGTCAGGCGGGCACGCCCGGCGGAGGCGTCGGTACGGACCTCGATCTCGCAGCGCGTGGCGCCGCTGTGGCGCACGGCGTTGGTGACGCCCTCGCGCACCACCCAGCCGAGCAGCGCGCTCGCCTGCGGGGGCAGCGGCGGGCCGGACTCGCGGACGACGGGTTCGATGCCGGCGGCCTGGAGGGCGGAGCGGGCGCGGTCCAGTTCCGTACCGAGACTGCCCTCGCGGTAGCCGGTCACCGCCTCGCGGATCTCGGTCAGCGCCTGGCGGCCCACCGCCTCGATGTCGGCGGCCTGGCTCAGTGCTGCGTCCACGTCGCGCGGCGCCAGCCGCCGTACCGCCTCCGCCTTGACGACGATCACCGAGAGGGTGTGCCCGAGCAGATCGTGCAGATCGCGGGAGAAGCGCAGGCGCTCCTTCTCCACCGCGGTGCGGGCCAGTTCCTGGCGGGTGGCGTCGAGCTGCTTGATGGTGTCGAAGAGGCTCAGGACAGTGGCGGCGATCATGCCGGAGAAGAAGGTGCCGTAGCCGATGGCGGTGGACATCCAGTGGTCGCCGAAGCGCCAGCCCGCGATGGTGCCCGCCGAGCCGCTGATGACGATCAGCACGATGAAGTGAGGTTTGCCGCGCAGCGACCGGACCGCACCGGAGGCCAGCGACAGGAGCGGGAAGAACAGCATCCAGGCGTGGCCGAAGGTGAGCGCGATGGCGTAGGTGACCGCGGTCAGGGCGGCGAAGCCGTACAGGGGGACCCGGGAGTCGCGGTAGCGCGGGTTGAAGGCCGAGAAGACGACGAAGATGTAGATCGAGTTGAAGGCGAGCAGGCCGAGACCGGCCAGCCAGGTGTTCTGGTCCTTGCCGCTGACGATGTTGGACAGGGCGCCGATGCCCATCAGCAGCCACGGCAGGAAGGTCTGGGGGCGCGGGCCCCTGCCCTTGGGGTACCGGGAGGACTCACGGCCGCGGCGGTCCGTGGCCACCGCGACCTCGCCCGGGTCGAGCAGGCCGCTCCAGCCCGGGGCGGCGGGCTTGCGGGTACGGCTACGGGTACGCAGACGGGTGCGGAACCGGCCGGGACCGCCGCAACCGTCGTCCGGTCCGCCGCCCCACCCGCCGTCCCGCTCGTCGCGCCCGTTCTTGTCGGTCTGCCGGTTCCTGCGCACGTTCCGTACTGCCTCTTCCCTGTTCCGCGCCGCTTTCCGTGCTCCGCCGCACTCCGCCGCGCTCTGTTCCCGACGCTACCGAGGCTGCCGCCGGCCCGGCAGTGGTGAATGTACGCGGCCGACGGGGACAAATGTCATGGACGCGGGCGGGTCGGAACAGCGCGGTCACCTGACGGGGCGTCAGGGGTTCCCGGCTCCTGCCGGATCGGCTATACATGGAAACCGTCGGATAGAACGCGTTCTAGAACGGGACGCCCGGGTACGGTCGCCGGCCATGGCCGCACCGGACCCCGGACCGCCGACCGCAGGCGACCCCGGCACGGCCGACGGTGCGGACGGCCGCGTCGGGGTCTTCACACCGTGGTGAAGGAGCAGCAGCCCCATGCCCATCGACGCCGCCCAGGCCACCTCCGCCGAGCCGCGGACCACCGACCTCGCCTGGGAACCCAAGGACGTCCTGCTCTACCACCTCGGCATCGGCGCCGGCGTGCCCGCCACCGACCCCGGCGAGCTGCGCTACACCCTGGAGAGCAAGCTGCACGTACTGCCCAGCTTCGCCACGGTGGCGGGCGGCGGCATGGCGCTGGCGGGCGGCCTCGGCGCGCCGGGTATCGACGTGGACCTGGCCGCCGTCCTGCACGGCGGCCAGACCGTGACGCTGCACCGGCCCATTCCCGTACGGGGGCGGGCCGTCCAGACGTCCACCGTCCCGGCCGTGTACGACAAGGGGAAGGCCGCGGTCATCGTGCTGCGTACCGAGACGGCCGACGACGACGGGCCGCTCTGGACGTGCGACACGCAGATCTTCGTCAAGGGAGAGGGCGGGTTCGGCGGGGAGCGGGGGCCGTCCAGCCGGCCGACGCTGCCCGAGCGCGCGCCGGACCGTACCGTCGAGCGGCACGTACGAGAGGACCAGGCGCTGCTCTACCGCCTGTCCGGCGACTGGAACCCGCTGCACGCCGACCCCGACTTCGCCAAGCTCGCCGGCTTCGACCGGCCGATCCTGCACGGACTCTGCACGTATGGCATCACGCTGAAGGCGGTGGTGGACGAGGTGCTGGACGGCGACGTGGCGCGCGTCGCCGCGTACTCGACCCGGTTCGCAGGGGTGGTCTTCCCCGGCGAGACGCTGCGCGTACGCATGTGGCAGGAGCCCGGACGGGTCCTGGTGTCGGTCACGGCGGCCGACCGGGACGACGCGCCGGTTCTGGTGGACACCGCCGTCACCATCAGCCCGTCGGGCGTGTAAGGACATTCCCGGGCCGGCCCGGCCCGGCAGCTGATCATCCGACCCCGCCGCCCCGCGAAGGGAGCGCACCATGCGCGCAGCGATTCAGCACCAGACAGGGCAGGAGAAGCTGGAAGTCCTCGACGGTATCGAGGCGGTGGGGTTCGGGCCGGGCAAGGTGCGCATCCGCATCCGGGCGACCGGGCTGTGCCACTCGGACCTGTCCGCGATGAGCGGGGTGCTGCCGCAGCCCGCGCCGTTCGTCCCCGGGCACGAGGGCGCGGGCGAGATCACGGAGGTGGGCGAGGGCGTCCAGGGGCTCGCGGCCGGCGACCGGGTGCTGATGTGCTGGCTGCCCGCCTGCGGTACGTGTCCGTCCTGCAAGCGCGGCCAGACCCGGCTGTGCCTGGCCGGGTTCATGAACGCCGGGACCCCCAACTTCCGCCGCCCCGGCGCCGACCCGTCGGACGTCTTCGGCTTCGCGGGCACCGGCACCTTCGCCGAGGAAGTGGTGGTCGCGGCCAACTGCGCCGTACCGATCCCGGACGACGTGCCGTACGAGATCGCGGCGCTGATCGGCTGCGGGGTGACGACGGGGCTGGGCGCCGCCATGAACACCGCGCGGGTCGAGCCCGGGGCGTCCGTCGCGGTGATCGGCTGCGGCGGCGTCGGGATCTCGGCCGTCCAGGGCGCGCGGGTGTGCGGGGCCGCGCAGATCGTCGCGGTGGACCCGGTGGCCGCGCGCCGCGAGGCGGCGCTGCGCTTCGGCGCCACGGAAGCGGTCGCCCCGGAGGAGCTGGCCGACGCCAAACAGCGGGTCACCGCAGGTGAGGGCTTCGACTACGTCTTCGAGGTCGTCGGCAGGTCCGCCACGGCGCGGACCGCCTACGAGGCGACGCGGCGCGGCGGCACACTCTGCGTGGTCGGCGCGGGCGCGATGGACGACCACTTCCAGGTCAACATGTTCGAGCTGTTCTTCGACGAGAAGCGCATCCTGCCGTCGCTGTACGGGGGCGGGGACGTGCTGCGCTCGTACGAGCGGGCCATCTCCTTGTGGCGGGCTGGCCGGATCGACCTGGCAGGGCTGATCACCCACCGGGTGCGGCTCACCGAGATCAACGAGGCGCTGGAGCAGATGCGGACCGGCGTGGCGCTCCGTACGTGCATCGAGATGTGATCGCGAGATGTGATCCGCCCCGGCGTGGGCGCGACGCCCCGACGAACGAGAGGAAGCCGACCACGTGAGCGCTCCCACTGAACGGCCGCTCGACGGACTGACCGCGATCGTCACCGGCGCCGCCCGCGGCCTGGGCCGGGCGGAGGCGCGCGAACTCGCGCGGCTCGGCGCGGCCGTCGTCGTCAACGACTACGGGCAGCCCGGCCGCGACGGCTCCGGCGCGGCGTCGGCGGCCCCGGCCGAGGAGACCGCCGAGGAGATCCGCGCCGCGGGCGGCGAGGCCGTCGCGCACGTCGGCGATGTCGCCGACCACGAGACGGCCCGCGACCTGGTCCAACAGGCCGTCGCACGCTGGGGAAAACTGGACATCCTGGTCAACAACGCGGGCATCCTGCGCGACCGGATGGTCTTCTCCATGACCGAGGACGAGTGGGACTCGGTGATCCGCGTGCACCTGAAGGGGCACTTCAACACCACCCGCTTCGCCGCCGCCCACTGGCGCGAGCGCTCCAAGGCCGCCGGTGCCGCCGTGTACGGGCGGATCGTCAACACCTCCTCCGAGGCGTTCCTCGCGGGCTCGGCGGGCCAGCCCAACTACGCGGCGGCCAAGGGCGGCATCGTCGGCCTCACCACGTCCTCGGCCCTCGCGCTGGCCAAGTACGGCGTCACCGTCAACGCCATCTGTCCCCGCGCCCGCACCCGGATGACCGAGGACGTGTTCGCCGGGTTCGAGGTCCCGGCGGACGGGGCCCTCGACCCGCTGGCGCCCGAGCATGTCGCGCCGCTGGTCGGCTACCTGGCCTCACCCGCCGCGGCGCGGCTCAACGGGCAGCTGCTCGTGGTGCACGGCGGCATGGTCGCGGTGGTCGAACGGCCCAAGGTGGCGGCCCAGTTCGACACGGCGAAGGACGCGTTCACGTACGCCGAACTGGACGGCCTGCTGACGCCGTACTACGAGGAACGCCCGCCGAACGAGACGTTCGCGGCGGCGGAGGTGCTGGGCCTGAAGAGGCGCTGAGGCTGAAGAGGCGCTGAGGCTCCGAGCCGGTCAGTGGATGATCGACACGATCTGGCAGGCGGCTTCCGCCAGGTCGCGGCGGCCTTCGATGCGGGCACGGGCCAGGGCGGTGTCCGGCTGGATGCCGCGGGTGCACAGGCGCCAGGCGGTTTCCGCGTCCAGGCGTACCAGCGCGGCAGGACGTACGGCGGAACGTGCGCCGGCCGGTTCGGCCAGCGACCAGCGGGTCCCGGTGGCCGTCGCGGTCCAGGTGCCCCCGGCCGGGCCGTCGATCCGTACCTGGATCTGCGTACCGGCCGGGGCGGCGACCTCGCGCAGGGTGTGGGGCAGCGCCCGCAGGAACGTGTCCAGCACCACGGACAGCAGCCGCGGATCGGGGTCGGTGCCCTGCCCGGCCGCGTGCCGGATCTGCTGGCGGTGCGTCCAGAACTCGGTCAGGTCGCGGGCGCTGTCCAGCCACATCGGCGCCGGGTCGGCACCGGCCCACGACACACCCAGCGACGGCGCGTGCGGATCGGCGCCTTCGAAGAACCGGGCCACCCGCCCGCCCACCAGGCCGAGAGTGTCGGTGAGCGCGGCCGGGCTCACCCGGGAGAAGGCGTCCACCCACTCCTGGTTGATGCGGTGGATGAACGCCTCCAGCGTCTCGCCCGGCGCGAAGGCGGGGCCTTCCCGGTGGCCGTCGCGGTCGCGGGAGAGGCGCCCGTAGAAGTCGCCCAACAGGTGGGCGACGAGATCGCGGACGGTCCAGCCCGGCACCGCTTCCCTGCCCCAGTCGGCGGGTGCCAGCCCGCGCACCGTGGCCATCAGCGCGGCGTGTTCGGGGGCGAACAGCGGGCGGGCGTCGATCGGGGCGCCGAGCCACGTGTGGCGCGGGTCCTGGGGGAGCGGGGAGTTCATGGCAAGAGCCTGCCAACGGTCACGGCCCGGACGCCACCGAGAATTCCCGCTTCTCTCAGGCGTCCTGCCGCTAACGGGAACTCCGGCTTCGCTCAGGCGTCCTGCCCAACGGGAACTCCCGCTTGCCTCAGGCGTCCTGCGGCTCCTTGGCCCGCCGGTGCCGGCCGTTCGGCGACGCGTCGGCGTCCTCCGAGGCGGCCGGGCCACGGTGCTTGCCGGAGCCTGCCGCCGTGGCGGCCCGGCCGGCGTCCTGCGGGCACGCCTGGGTCGTGTCGGTACGGGCTTCGGACATGTGGGGAGTCACTCCGTCGGATCGCTTGCGGCTGTACGCGGCGGGGCCCGTTCCGCGGCGGCTGGGATGCGCCGCGGCAGGCCGTCGGTGGCCGGTCGACCGCTGATACTAACGAAGCGAACGATCTTGCTCTACCGGGCCTCCCGGGCCGTCGGCGGGGCCTGTTGCAGTGGTGCTTGCTGCAACGGCACCGGCCTGTACGGAGAGGGATGCGCGAGCACGCCGTACGGTTCCCGGGTCACGGATTCCGCTTGTGCGAATGCTGTGGAGGCGACGGCGGACGGAGGCGGCGGCGGTTGCGTGGGCGCCGTCGCCGGCAGGGGAGTCGAGGGCACCCGTACCCATCGTGCGGGGCGCCTGTCCGGGATGCCGGCGGGCACGAGGTCTCCTTCGGCGGTCGCGCCCGCGCCGGTACGGGTCTCGGCGGGCAGGCCGCCGGGCGGCTCCGCCTGGGGGCGTGCCCCCGTCGCGGAGGCCGGCAGCCGGGCCAGCCCGCACGGTACGGACGGTGTCACGCACGGCAGCCGCAGCTCGCCGTCGGCCGTCCACAGGCCCGTACCCGCCAGCCAGCCGCGCGGGGCGGGCAGCTGCCGCAGCCGCCGCTCCGCGGGCCGCCACACGCCCAGCCACGTGCCGGTCACGGCGTCGATCCGGAACGCCACCGCGCTGCTCTCCGGCGCGAGCGCCTGCCCCGGCTGCACGGCGAACGGCCGGAGCGCGGCGTCCGGCAGCCGCAGGCACTCCGGGAAGCGCACCGGCAGCGCGCTGCCGAGCACCCCCCAGCCCAGCCGGTCGTGCCCCGCCGCGTCCGACCGCAGCACCAGCAGGCCGCTGTCCGGATCGGCCAGCAGCAGCCGGTCGTTGCTCTCCTCGGTGATCTGGAGCAGCGGGCTCACCTCGCCGCCGCGCTCCAGGTCGACCACCACCGTCTTGGTGCGGCCGTCCAGCTCCTGGTCCAGCGCCAGCAGCCGTCCCGTACGGTCCAGCCAGACGCCTCCCGTGCAGTGGCCCTCGATCTCGGCGACGCAGGTGGGGACGGTGCGCGCCTGGCCGGGGACGGGGGAGTGGCGGCCGTCGTGCACCAGCCACAGCACCGTGGAGCGCGCGCCGGGCGCGAGGGCGTAGGCGCGGCTGCCGCAGGGCGCGGCGGGCAGCAGGGCCAGCTCCGCGGCCTCGACGGTGCCGAGCGGGAGTTCGCCGGTGCCGGGGCCGGTCGGGTACAGCAGACCGAGCGCGTGGCGGTCGGCGGCCCGGCGCCGGATCAGCACCCGGCCGTCCGCCAGGGGCAGCAGCCGGGTGTCCGCCTCCTCGGGCCGGCGGCCGGGCAGCGGGACCGCGTACGGCTCCGGGCCCGCCAGCGTCCAGCGCTCGGGGAACCACTTGCCGCTGCTCTCGTGCCAGGCCAGCCGGGCGGCGTACGAGCCGTCGGCGGCGATGGTCAGCGCCGTGGGGTCCGGCCGGGCGTCCGGCTTCGCGGCGTCCTCGGTGACACAAGCCGTCATCGAGTGCTCACCTCCTGTCAGTGCGCCCGAAGGTAGTTTTCGCACGCCCAAACGATCGGCGAAGGTTGCGGCAGTTCACGCAAAAGTGTGGCGGATGTCCGGTTCGCCTTGATCTGGCGGGGGAGGATGTGCTTCGGGGAACGCAGGGGGCGGGTGGGGGCCGCGGCGGAGCCGATCCCGCGGCCGGGCCGCCCGGCGGCCGCCCGCCGAGGCCCCGGCCACCGAGCGGCCCGGCACGGGGGCACGGCTGGGAGGTAACCTTCCCCCGTGCCCGTACTGTCTGAAGTCATCGCCGCGCTCGACGCCCTCTGGCCCCCCGAGCGGGCCGAATCGTGGGACGCCGTCGGCACGGTCTGCGGTGACCCGGACGCCGAGGTGCGCCGGGTCCTGTTCGCCGTCGACCCCGTACAGGAGATCGCCGACGAGGCGGTCAGGATCGGCGCCGACCTGCTCGTCACGCACCACCCGCTCTACCTGCGCGGTACGACCACGGTCGCGGCCGGCACCTTCAAGGGCCGCGTCGTGCACACCCTGATCAAGAACGACATCGCGCTGCACGTCGCGCACACCAACGCCGACACCGCCGACCCCGGTGTCTCCGACGCCCTCGCGGGCGCGCTGGACCTGCGGGTCCTGCGCCCCCTGGTGCCGGACGCCACCGACGCCCACGGCCGCCGCGGCCTGGGCCGGATCTGCGAACTGCCGCACCCGATGACGCTGGCCGAGTTCGGCCCGTACGCCGCCGCCCGGCTCCCCGCGACCGCGCAGGGCGTCCGGATCGCCGGCGACCCGGACCGTACGATCCGCACGGTCGCCGTCTCCGGCGGCTCCGGCGACAGCCTCTTCGACGACGTACGGGCGGCGGGCGTGGACGCGTTCCTCACCGCCGACCTGCGCCACCACCCCGCCTCCGAGGCGACCCAGAAGAGCCCGCTGGCGCTGCTGGACGCCGCCCACTGGGCCACCGAGTGGCCCTGGTGCGAGCAGGCGGCGGCCCAGCTCGACGAGATTTCCGACCGGCACGGCTGGAACCTGCGCACCCATGTCTCGCGCACGGTCACCGACCCCTGGACCGCCCACGCGGCGTCCGACGCCCGCACGACCCCGACGAATACATCAGGAGCCCCCCGCTGAACGCCGCGCCCGCCGACCAGATCCGCCTCCTCGACGTCCAGGCCCTGGACGTGAGGCTCAGCCAGCTCGCCCACAAGCGCAGGAATCTCCCCGAGCTGGCCGAGATCCAGACCCTGGAGGGCGACCTCACCCAGCAGCGCGACCTGCTGGTCGCCGCGCAGACCGAGGAGAGCGACACCACCCGCGAGCAGACCAAGGCGGAGCAGGACGTGGACCAGGTGCGCCAGCGCGCCGCCCGCGACCAGCAGCGCCTGGACTCCGGCACCATCACCTCGCCCAAGGACCTGGAGAACCTCCAGAAGGAGATCGCCTCCCTCGCCAAGCGCCAGGGCGACCTGGAGGACGTCGTCCTGGAGGTCATGGAGCGCCGCGAGTCCGCCCAGGAGCGGGTCGCCGAGCTGACCGGGCGCGTGGAGTCCGTACAGGCCAAGGTCAACGACGCGATCGCCCGCCGGGACGCCGTGTGGGGCGAGATCGACGCCGAGGCCGAGACGGTCCGCAAGGAGCGCGAGCTGACCGTCGCCGACATCCCGGCCGACCTGCTGGCCCTCTACGACAAGCTGCGCGAGAAGCACGGCGGCCTCGGCGCCGCCCGCCTCTACCAGCGCCGCTGCGAGGGCTGCCGCCTGGAGCTGGACATCACCGAGCTGAACGACGTGCGCACCGCGCCCGCCGACAAGGTCGTGCGCTGCGAGAACTGCAGCCGCATCCTGGTGCGCACGCCCGACTCGGGCCTGTAAACCGTGGCCCGTACGCTCATCGTCGAGGCCGACGGCGGGTCCCGGGGCAACCCGGGGCCCGCGGGCTACGGCGCGGTCGTCATCGACCCGGAGTCCGGGCAGCCGCTCGCCGAGGCCGCCGAGTACATCGGCACCGCCACCAACAACGTCGCCGAGTACCGCGGCCTGCTGGCCGGGCTGCGCGCCGCGCACGCGCTGGACCCGGACGCCGAGGTGCGGGTGCGGATGGACTCCAAGCTCGTCGTCGAGCAGATGTCGGGCCGCTGGAAGATCAAGCACCCGGACATGCGTCCGCTGGCGGCCGAGGCCCGGACCGTCTTCCCGCCGGACCGGGTCACGTACGAGTGGATTCCGCGCGAGCAGAACAAGCACGCCGACCTGCTCGCCAACGAGGCGATGGACGCGGGCAAGGCGGGGCGGCAGTGGGAGCCGCGCGACTCGCGGGCCGAGCTTGACGCGGGCGGTGCGGCGCGCAGTGCCGCGGCCCAGGCGGCCGACGCGGCGGCGGAGGCCGCGGAAGCCGCCGAGCCGAAGGCGCCCCCGGTGGGCTGGGCGTCCGCCGACCTCGGCGCGCCCACCACGCTCGTCCTCCTGCGGCACGGCGAGACGGCCCTCACCCCCCAGAAGCGGTTCTCCGGCAGCGGCGGCTGTGACCCGGAGCTGTCCCCGGCCGGACACCGCCAGGCCGAAGCGGTCGCCGCCGCGCTCGCCGCGCGCGGCACGGTCCAGGCCGTCGTCAGCTCGCCCCTCAAGCGCTGCCGGCAGACGGCCGAGACCGTCGCGGCCCGCCTGGGCCTGGACGTACGCGTCGACGAGGGCCTGCGCGAGACCGACTTCGGCGCCTGGGAGGGCCTGACCTTCGCCGAGGTGCAGGAGCGCTATCCGCAGGACCTGGCGGCCTGGCTCGGCTCCGCCAAGGCGGCGCCCACCGGCGGCGAGTCCTTCGCCGCGGTCGCCCGCCGCGTCGCCGTCTCCCGCGACAAGCTGCTGGCCCGGTACGCGGGCCGCACGGTGCTGCTGGTCACCCACGTCACCCCGGTCAAGACGCTGGTACGGCTCGCCCTCGGCGCGCCGCCGGAGTCGCTGTTCCGCATGGAGCTGTCGGCGGCGTCGCTGTCGGCGGTCGCGTACTACGGCGACGGGAACGCCTCGGTGCGGCTGGTGAACGAGACGGCGCATTTGCGCTGAGCTGCGGCGGAGTTACGGGGCGGCGGGCGGGCTTTCCCGCCACCGGCCCGGGCTTCACGCCACGGAAAAGGCCCGCGCGGTGACGCGCGGGCCTTTTCCGCGTCCGCGCGGGCCGTTTCCCGTCACTTACCGACCCTTTTCCGGCCCACCTTCGACTGGCGTGAACCCTGCGCTTTTCACCGGAGCCGGGGCGGTTCGTGCCACTGGCTTGATTGGTTCCTTGTAGCGCGCAGCCCGCTTTCCTAGCGTCGCTGGCACGGGGCGCGACCAGCGCCCTTCCCTCGCCGTATGCGTGAATTCCGCATGCCCTTACGGAGGTTGGAATGCCGAGCGAGTACACCGGGCCCGTCGAGATATCCGCGTCCGTCGCGGAAGCCAACCGGAAGGCCGCCGAGCGGCTCCGGGAGGGCGGCTCGCAGGACTTCGAGGACGCGCAGCGGGGGCTGCTGGCGCAGCCGGACGTCCCGGCGATCCACTCCCGGACCGACAGCGGCAAGGTGGTGTGGAGCTTCACCGCGTACGACTTCCTGACCGACGGCGACGAGCAGGCGCCGCCGACCGTCAACCCGAGCCTGTGGCGCCAGGGGCGGCTCACCGCGGTGGCCGGGCTGTTCCAGGTCACCTCCGGCACGCGCGGGGCCGTCTACCAGGTGCGCGGCTACGACCTGTCCAACATGACGATCATCGAGGGGGACCGCGGGATCATCGTCATCGACCCGCTGGCCTGCTACGAGACCGCGCAGGCCGCCCTGAAGCTGTACCGCGACACCACCGGGAACCGGAACCCGGTCCGCGCGCTGATCTACACCCACAGCCACGTCGACCACTTCGGCGGCGCCCGCGGCCTGTTTGCCGAGCGCGACGACGAGGTGCCCGCCGACCTCACGGTCATCGCGCCCGACGGGTTCCTGGAGCACGCCGTCAGCGAGAACGTCTACGCGGGCCCGGCGATGCAGCGCCGCGCCGAGTACATGTACGCGGCGGAGCTGGACAAGAGCCCGTACGCGCAGGTCGGTTCGGGCCTCGGCCTGACCGTCTCCACCGGCGAGGTCACCCTGCTGCCGCCGACCGACTACATCGGCAGCGCCCAGGCCGTGACCGCCGACGACTGGTCGCCCGCCGACGTCATCCCGTGGCGCGAGGGGCTGCACCGCCGCGTCATCGACGGCGTACGGCTGCTCTTCCAGCTGACGCCCGGCACCGAGGCACCCGCGGAGATGAACATCTATCTCCCCGAACTCCTCACCCTGTGCATGGCGGAGAACGCCACCCACAACCTGCACAACATTCTCAGCCTGCGCGGCGCCCAGGTACGGGACGCGCACGCCTGGGCGAAATACCTCACCGACGCGATCCAGACCTTCGGCGAGCACACCGAAGTGGAATTCGCCTCGCACCACTGGCCGCGCTGGGGCAAGGAAAGCATCCTCGAATTCCTGAGCAACCAGCGGGACATGTACGCGTACCTGAACGACCAGACGCTGCGGCTCATCAACCGCGGATACACCGGAATCGAGATCGCCGAGGAACTCCAGCACCTGCCGGCCGGGCTCGCCGACCACTACTACAACCAGGGGTACTACGGCTCCCTCAGCCACAACTTCAAGGCGGTCTACCAGCGTTACATGGGCTGGTTCGACGGAAATCCGGCCCACCTGTGGAATCTGCCGCCGACCGCGGCCGGCACCCGCTACGTGGCGGCGATGGGCGGCGCCGAGGCCGTCGTCCAGAAGGCGCAGGAGACGTACGACGGGCGCGAGGGCGACCCGGACGCGTACCGCTGGGTCGTGGAACTGCTCAACCACGTCATCTTCGCCGACCCCGCCACCGTCTCCGAGAAGGCGGTCCAGGACGCCAAGGCCCTCCAGGCCAAGACCTTCGCGCAGCTCGGCTACGGCGCCGAGAACGGGCCGTGGCGCAACTTCTACCTGACCGGCGCCGAGGAACTGCGGACCGGACCGCAGCGGCCCGCCGGCAAGGGCGCGCCCGACCTGGTCCACAGCATGACCCTGGAGCAGGTCTTCGCGGCGATGGCGCGCAGCGTGGACGGCCCGAAGGCGGCACAGGAGCAGCGCGCCGCGATCGTGCTGCACTGGAACTTCACCGACACGCAGCAGGAGTGCACCACGACGCTGCGCAACGGCGTCCTGGTGTACGTGGCGGGCACGGACCTGTACGCGGGCAAGCCGCAGGCCACCATCGCCCTGACCAGGGAGACGTTCGACTCGCTCCTCCTCGAAGGGCCGCTGTTCCAGCGGAACTTCGACGCGGCGGTCAAGGCGGGCGCCATCCGCGTCGACGACCGGACGGCGGCGGACACGGTGTTCGGGTATCTGACGGTGCCGGACCCGATGTTCGCGATCGTCGCGCCGTAACGTCCGTCCGCGAAGGGGGCGCCCGGCCGCGTCGTGGGCTCAGGCCAGCGACGCGGCCTCGCGCGCCAGCCGCTCCACCCGGGCCCAGTCCTTCGCGCGCAGCGCGTCCGCCGGCAGCATCCACGTACCGCCGACGCAGTCCACGTTCGGCAGCGCCAGATAGGCGGGCGCCGAGGACAGGCCGATGCCGCCGGTGGGGCAGAAGCGGGCCCGGGGGAGCGGCGAGGCGAGCGACTTCAGGTACGCGGTGCCGCCCGCCGCCTGTGCCGGGAAGAACTTCATCTCGGTGACGCCCTCGTCCAGCAGCGTCACCACCTCCGACGCCGTCGAGACGCCCGGCAGGAACGGCACGCCGGAGCCGCGCATCGCGGCCAGCAGCCGCGGCGACCACCCCGGGCTGACCAGGAAGCGGGCACCCGCCGCGACCGCGGTGTCCACATGCTCGGGGGTGAGCACGGTGCCCGCGCCGACGACCGCCTCCGGGACCGCGTCGGCGATCGCCCGTATCGCGTCCGGGGCGGCGGCCGTGCGCAGCGTCACCTCGATGGCCGGGAGCCCGCCCGCCACCAGCGCGCGGGCGAGCGGCACGGCGTCGGCCGCGTCGTCGAGCACCACGACGGGGATCACGGGGGCGAGTCCCAGCACGGACGGCGGGGTGGCGGGGGAGGAGGCGGCAGCGGTAGTCACGCTGCCTATAGTGCTGCGGGACTCCAGCATCCGCAACGATCGTTGCAGATTCTGCAACGCTCTCCCGTGTGCGTGCTTACAGCTCCGTCACCACCACATCGACCGCCCACGCCTTGCCCGCCTTGGCCGGGGCCTCGGCCTCCACCACGTATCCGAGATCGCCCAGCGCCTCGACCAGCTCCGCGGGGCCCTCCGGCGCGCGCCCCGCCGTCAGCAGGTCCCGCACCATGCGCCCCTTCGTCGCCTTGTTGAAGTGGCTGACCACCGACCGCTTCTCCACCCCGTCGACGATCTTCGACTGGAGCACCCGCACCGTCGCCGTACGGCCCGCGACCTCGCCCTTCGGCTTCCACGCCGTCGCGTACGCCGCCGACCGCAGGTCCAGCACCAGACCGTCCGCCGCGGCCTGCGGCATCACCTCGGCCATCGGTGTCCGCCAGTACGCGCCCAGGGCGCCCAGCCCCGGCAGCTTCACGCCCATCGAGCAGCGGTACGACGGGATACGGTCGCCGATCCGCACCGCGCCCCACAGCCCCGAGAACACCAGCAGCGACGCCTCGGCCGCCCGCCGCGCCTTCGCGTCCAGCGTGGCCAGGCCCAGCGCGTCGTACAGCACGCCCGTGTAGATCTCCCCGGCCGGCCGCGTCCCGGCCTCGCGCAGCCCCGCGTTCTTCGCGATCTCGCCCCGGAGCCCGTCGCTCAGCCCCAGGACCTCCTGCGCCTTCGTCTCGTCCGCCGCGCACAGCCCGACCAGCTCGTCCAGCACCGCCTCCCGGGCCGGATTCAGCCCGGCCAGGGACAGCGCCCCCAGGTCCAACGGCTTCCCGCCCCCGGACGCGGCCTTCCCCTCGGACGGCGGCAACAACACGAGCACGCGCTTCTCCTTAACCTCCTGTGCAATGGCTGTGCCACTTTACGGTCGGGCCAGGACCGGGGCGGGCACCCCATCAAGGGGCGGGCGCCCCGCGCGCCCCCTACGCTCAAAACATGCCCCGCCGCCACCTCCGCGTGACCGCCGCAGCCGAGGCACCACTGCGCGCGGCGCTGCGCGAGCTGCGGGCGCGGCCGGACATCCCGCAGACCTTCCCGCTGTCCGCGCAGGCCGAGGCGGACAGTGCCGCGCGCTGGCCGCACCCGCCCGCCGAAACCGCCGCCACCGACGCGACCGACCTGCCGATGTTCACCGTCGACCCGCCCGGCTCGATGGACCTCGACCAGGCCATGTTCCTGGCCCGGCGCCCCGGCGGCGGCTACCGCGTCCACTACGCCATCGCCGACGTCGCCTCCTTCGTCACCCCCGGCGGCGCCTTGAACGCCGAGGCGCACCGCCGCGTGACGACCCTCTACTTCCCCGACGAGCGCGTCCCGCTGCACCCGCCCGTGCTCGGTGAGGGCGCCGCCAGCCTGCTCCCCGGCGAGGACCGCCCGGCCGTCCTGTGGCGGCTCGACCTGGACGCGGACGGCGCGCTGCGCTCGACGGACGTACGCCGCGCCCTCGTCCGCTCGCGCGTCAGGATGGACTACGAGGGCGTACAGCGCGCCATCGACACCGGCACCGCCGAGGAGCCGCCGGCCCTCCTGCGCGAGATCGGCCGCCTCCGCGAGGACCTGGAGGTGGCCCGCGGCGGCATCTCCCTCAACGTTCCCGAGCAGGAAATCATCGAGCGCCCCGACGGCTACGCCCTCGCCTACCGCGCGCCCCGCCCCGCCGACGGCTGGAACGCGCAGCTCTCCCTGCTCACCGGCATGGCCGCGGCCGACCTGATGCTCGCTTCCGGCACCGGCGTCCTGCGGACGCTCCCCACCGCCCCGGACGGCGCGGTCGCCCGGCTGCGCCGTACCGCCCGCGCCCTCGGCATCGACTGGCCGGCCCACACCTCGTACGCCGCCCTCGTCCGCACCCTCGACCCCGCCCGCGCCGCGCACGCCGCCTTCCTCCAGGACTGCACGTCCCTGCTGCGCGGCGCCGGCTACACCGTCTTCGACGGCGACCCGCCCGCCCCCGAACACGCCCGGCACGCCGCCGTCGCCGCCCCGTACGCCCACGTCACCGCCCCGCTGCGGCGCCTCGCCGACCGCTACGGCGCGGAACTGTGCCTGGCCGCCTCGGCCGGCCAGGAGCCGCCGGACTGGGTCCGTACGGCGCTGCCCGCGCTGCCCGCCGAGATGGCGGAAGGCAGCCGCCGGGCCCACCGGGTCGAGCGGGAATGCGTCGACCTCGTCGAGGCGGCCCTGATGCAGAACCGGCTCGGCGAGGTCTTCGACGGGTATGTGGTCGACGTCCAGGAGGAGCGGCCGGACGGGGGCACGGTGCACCTGTACGACCCGGCGGTGATCGGCCGGATCGACGGGGGCGAGCAGGTCCCGGCGCTGCCACTGGGCGAGCCCCTGCGCGTCCGCCTCACGGAAGCGGACCCGGGGCATGCTCCGGTGCGCTTCACACCGGCGTGATACGGGCTCCGGTCACGCCCTCGTCCGCTTGCGGGCTCCGGTCACGTCTTCGTCCATGTCACGCCAGCGTGATGGGGCCCCTGTTACACCGGCGTGATGAGGCCCCTGTTCACACCGGCATGGCGAGGCCCTTGTCGCCCTTGTCCTCCTCCTTGTCCTCCTCGCCCTGGCGGGCCCGCGCCTCCTCCAGGGCGGCCTTGATCGCGGCGACCGCGGCCCGCCCCTCGTCCGCGTGGAACCGCACCGTACGGGCCGTCACCCGCTGCCCCAGCAGCTTCACGGCCGTGACCGGCTCGATCAGCTCGACGGTGACGCAGGTCTGCGCCGCCACCGCCATCTCCAGCACCCCATCCCGCTCCTGGGCCTGCCGCCCGGCCGCCTCCGCCTTCGGAAAGCGCAGGTCGTACCGTACGGAAGCGATCCTCTTCAGCGGTATCCACACGTCCAGCGCGGCACCCTGGCGCACCCGCAGCCCCTCCGGCCCCAGCACATGCGGCCGGGTCACGGCGGCAGCCTGGAAACCCAGCACCATCAGCACCGTATAGACGTCGAGCACCAGCATGATCCAGTGCACGACCGGCATCTTCGCCAGCAGGAACCCGACGCCGACCGTCTCCACCGTGCACACGAACGCGAACCCGTACATCATCGGCGCCTGCGCCCGCGCGTACCCCAGCGACCGATGCCCCGGCCCGACCCCGTGCCGCCGCCGCGTCACCCACAGCCCCAGACTGGTCATCCACCTCCCCTCGTAGGCCAGCAGCCGCCGCCCTCTGCCCGTCTCCCGTCCCGCACCCACGCCACACCCCTCCCTACGTCGTTCCCTCGCCAGGCTCCAGCACCAACCGGAGGGCCTGCCGCACGGCCTCCTCCTGCGCCGGTGCCAGATCCGCGAAATACGAGTCCTCGAAGACCGTCACGGCCGGTTCGTCCCGGTCCAGCCGCACCGCGCCCAGCATCTTCACCGGGATGCACGCGGCGAGCGCGCGGGCCGCCTGCGCCACCCGCGGATCGTCCGGGCCGGCCTCCGCCAGCTCGTCCAGCAGGGCGTAGACCTCGTAGATCCGCTCCATCGCCCCGGGCGGCGCGACGGCCTCCCGCACCAGGGACACCATCCGCTCGCCGTTCCCGGAGCCCGCGGCCAGCTCCAGCATCTCCAGCATCTCCCGCTCCTTCGCGGCCATCGCGGGCTCCGGACCCGGCAGCGTGCCCGAGACCCGTCGCATCTCGCCGAACAGCTCCGTCAACTGCTCCGAGTACGGCCCTTCGGCGGGCAGCTGCCCGCCCTCCTCCACCTGCCCCAACAGGGCCCCCAGCCGCTCCCGCCGACGCCGGATCTCCTCCTCCTGCCGCGCCAGATCCGCGTCCAGCTCGGCCAGCACCTCCCGCAGCTCCCGCCCCGCGTCGTCCGCGAGCACATCGCGCACCTCGACCAGCCCGAGCCCCAGCTCGGTCAGCCGCCGCACCCGCGCCAGCGTCACCGCGTCGCGCAGCCCGTACTGCCGGTACCCGTTCGCCCGCCGCGCGGGCTCCGGGAGCAGCCCCAGGTGGTGGTAGTGCCGCACGGTCCGCGTGGTGACGCCGGCCAGCGCCGCGAGCTCTCCGATCCTCATAGGGACAGTAGAAACGTTGCCGCTACGGCAAGGTCAAGGCTCAGCCGGCCGCCGGGTACCATGGTCCGCACGGCGGACGAGCCGGCCGGACGGCCGCGTGGGGGTGCACCGCATCCCCCCGAGGAACGTCCGGGCTCCATAGGGCAGGGTGGTGGGTAACGCCCACCCGGGGTGACCCGCGGGACAGTGCCACAGAAAGCAAACCGCCGGGGACCCAGGTCCTCGGTAAGGGTGAAACGGTGGTGTAAGAGACCACCAGCCTCCGAGGTGACTCGGAGGGCTAGGTAAACCCCACCCGGAGCAAGGTCAAGAGGGGCCGTCGGCTGACGGCCCTGCGCGGACGTTCGAGGGCTGCCCGCCCGAGTCCGCGGGTAGACCGCACGAGGCTGCCGGCAACGACAGCCCTAGATGGATGGCCGTCTCCCGACGGGCCGCAAGGGCCGTCGGTGACAGAACCCGGCGTACAGGTCGACTCGTCCGCCCCTTCCTCCCGCTTCGGCAGGCAGGAAGGCTGACCTGCGCACGAGCCGCCTTTCACTTTCTTTCACCGTCTTCCGCGACCTTCCGCGTGGATCCCGCCTGGGCGCCCCCTCAGGGCCCAACCCCCTCAGAACCGCCTCAGAAACGCGCCCCGAGCAGGCTCAACGCGCTGCTGGACATAACAGAACCGCCTCGCGCTCTCGGAGCGCGAGGCGGCACAGTTCTGCCTGCCGGACCCGATCAGTGTGGCGCGCTTCCCAACGACCATGCCGACCGGGTCCGGGTGGCACACGTCCACTGTGTCGAACCGGAAGCACGAACGGCAGTGTTTACGTGTTGAGCAACGTAAGAAACACTGGCGCCGGTTTTCACCGTGCGTAAGACTCGCGGGGTCCACAGATCAAACGATCTTGAGGAGTCCCCCCATGCCCCAGCCCACACCCGCACGCCTGCCCGTCGTGATCGACACGGACCCCGGCGTGGACGACTGCTGGGCCCTCCTCTACCTCGCCGCCCAGCCGAACATCGAACTCGTCGCCGTCGGTGCGATCCACGGGAACGTGCCCACGCAGATGGCCGCAGAGAACGCGCTGCGGATACTCGACATAGCCGGGCGCACCGACGTGCCGGTGGCCGCGGGGGCGCCGACGCCGCTCCAGCAGGCTCTGAGCACCGGGCAGTTCGTACACGGGCAGGACGGGCTCGGTGGACACGCCGGCCCGCCGTCCGCCCGACGCCCGGTCGCCGAGTCGGCCGCCGAGCAGTTGGTGCGTCTCGCCCGCCAGAGGCCGGGGGAGCTGACGTTGCTCGCGCTTGCCCCGCTGACGAACATCGCGCTCGCACTGAGGCTGGAGCCGCAGCTGCCCGTGCTGCTGCGTCAGGTCGTCGTCATGGGCGGCGCCATCGGCAGCCCCGGGAATCTGACCGCGTGGGCGGACGCGAACATCGGCCACGACCCCGAGGCCGGAGAGGCGGTCCTGCGGGCCGGCTTCAATCTGACGTTGGTGCCGATGGGGACCACGGCCGGCGCGTGGGTGGACGGGACCTGGCTGGACGAGGTCGCCTCGTCCGGCACGCCCGCGGCCCGGTACGCCACGCAGATCCTCGACGACTACCTGGCCATGCACGCGAGGGTCAACGGCGGACGCCGCGGCTGCGTGATGCACGACCCGCTCACCGCCGCCATCATGCTGGACCCGGCGCTGGCCACGTACGAGGAGCGCCAGGTCGTCGTCGAGCTCGTCGGCCACTGCCGTGGCGCGACCCTCATCGACGCGAGGGTGGGCTTCCCGCCGGAGATGTCCAGCATCACCGACGGGCGCCGCCCAATACGAATCGCGGTGACCGCAGACGCGGCCACCGCGATGGAACGGGTCCGTCAGGCCCTCACGGCTCCGGCGGCCTCGTAGCCCCGAGCCGCTCCCGGAGCGCGGCCGCCCGGGGATCTTCGAGCGCCGAGAAAATCTGGAGTGCGCGCTGCCACGCCGCCCGTGCTTCGCCCTCTCGCCCCAGCTCGGCGAGGATGTCACCGCGCTGCTCGTACGCGTCCGCGATGCCCCACTCGTCCGCCGCGGCCTGGCCGCTGGTGATTCGGCGGTCCAGGCACGTGAGGGCGTCGTCCAACTCGCCGCGGGCCCGGTGGGCGCCGGCGCGCCGGGTCCAGAGCATTCCCTCGCCGTAGTGGTCCCCCAGCGCCCGGGCGAGAGCGAGTGAAGCGTCGAACGCGGTTTGGGCGCGGTCAGGGTGACCGAGGTGGGCGTGCGTCTCGGCGAGGCAGGCCAGAAGCACGCCCTGGCCGTGACGGTCACCGGACATCTGGAAGTGCCCGAGTGCCGCATCGAAGTGGCTACGGGCCTGCTCCAGCTCGGCCTCGTCGGTGGCGATGAACCCGAGGCAGGCTTCGCACCAGCCCTGTCCATGGTGGTCGCCGAGCTGCTCCCGGATGCGGAGCGCGTCCTGGGCGTAGTGCCGGGCACGGTCGGTATCGCCGGTCTGCCGCCACCCATCGGCAAGGTTCAGGGAGACCCACGCTTCCGCTTCGCGGTCGCCGCTGGCGACCGCGGCCTGGAGGCCCACCTCGTGGCTGTCGATCCACAGCGACCAGGGCTTACGGACCAAGAGCCAATTCCACAGCCGCGTCGGAATCTGCCAGGCGGCCGAGAGGGTGTGACGCGTGGCGAGGCGGATGATGGGCAACAGATTTTCGGCCTCATCGTCGCACCACTGGGAGGCGTCCTCGGGCGTGGTGAACCCGAGAGGATGCGTACCGATGGGCGGGTCCACGAGCAGTTCGATCGGGCGCTGCGGGGCGATGACATAGTTGGCCCGGTCCACGGTGTGCGCATACCAGCCCACGAGCCGAGCCACCGCCGCCGTACGGCACTCCTCGCTGAGCTCGGCGGCCAACTCTGCCGCGTACTCGCGCAGCAGGTCGTGTGCGCGGAACCGGTCCGCGCCGACTTCCTCCAGCAGATGCACCGCCACCAGCGCGTCCAGCAGGCGCCGAGCGCGGCCCCGCTCACGACGGAGCAGTGCCGCCGCGGCGTCGGTACTGATCGTGGCGCCGGGGTACAGGCCGAACAGGCAAAATGCCCGCGCGGCCTCGGGTTCCAGGTCCTGGTAGGAGCCCGCGAGTATCGGCCGGATCGCCAGATGCGGGTCCCCCGCGTCCGCGAGAGCGTCCAGTCGGCCAGCATCCAGCTCGGCGACGGAGCCGGCCACAGTGCGGTACGGGTGCCCGGCCAGGCGCTCCGCAGCGATCCTCAGCGCGAGCGGCAGGTGAGCGCACCTCGCAGCCAGCGCGCGTACGGCCTCGGGGTCCGAGTCGGCTCTGGGGCCGATGACCGCGCTAAGAAGGTCAGCCGACTCGGCCGGGTCCATCGGGCCGAGGCAGACGCGGTGCGCGCCGGTCCGTACGGTGAGGCGGGTGAGGCGGCGTCGGCTCGTGACGATGACGACGCTCGCGGGTGCCCCGACCAGCAACGGTTCGACCTGGTCGGCGTCGGCCGCGTTATCCAGGACGAATAGGGTGGGGCGGCCCTCTGCCAGCGTGCGCACGATGGCGGCGCGCTCTTCGAGGCCGGGCGGGATGCGGTCTGCGGCGACGCCTACCGAGAGCAAGAAGCGTTCCAGCACCTGAGCTGGAGCGACCGGCCTGCCATCCAGCGCGTGGCCCTGCAGGTCGGCGAAGAACACGCCGCCAGCGAACTTATGGGCGATCTTGTGTGCCCACTGCACGGCGAGCGTGCTCTTGCCGACACCGGCTGGCCCATCGATGGCGATGATGTACGAGCCGTCGGCGGTGGCCGGGGTCTTCAGGGAGCTGTCCAGGGCGAACAGGTCGCGGTCGCGGCCGACGAAGTGGCTCGCGCGAGGAGGGAGCTGGGCGGGGCGAAGGAGGCCGTGGACATCGGGCTGAGCCGCCTGGGCAAGCGTGACGAGTTCCGTGCCCGTGCCAAGTAGGGCGTCACAGCGGGTGGCGAAATCGTGGCCGGGAGGCACCTTGCCGTTCTCGACGCGGCTGATCCAGCCAGGCGTGTAGGACAGGGCGCGCGCCAGGCCGCGGCACGAGTACCCTGCCGCTGATCTGCGGGTTCTCAGAACTTCTCCGAACCTTTTCGCCCCGGCTGGGTTGCTCATGGCACCTGCCCTCGTGTCGGTGTGGCCGATTGTCATATGCCGAACGTCTGTGCGGTATCCCCAGGGCTGGGGTCCGGAACACCTTCGGGAGGTCACCGGGCCGTACGTGGCCAGGGTGACGAACCGCCCAAAGGGTGCGGGCCGACCGCCACGAGCGGCGGTCGGCCCGCCCGTCCCTCGCCCACCCCATGGGGCGTTCGCTGTGGCGAGGGACGTGGGACGCGGCTGCCCGGTCGGAAGTGCGCCGAGCAGCCGCCGCGGGGCCAGGGCTATCCGTAGCCGTCAACCGGGCCCCGCGTCCGTGTCGCCCCGAGCGTAGAAAGGCGACACGGAAGCTCTGCGCGCTGCAGTCGCGCTGCGGAGGAGGGTGAGCACCGCCGCGAGGCGCTCCGGCTGTGCCAGGTAGGTGCCGCCCCAAGGGTGCGGCTTCACCCACCGCAGCCCATCGCTACGGGCGGCATGCGGCACGATCAGAGACCCGGACGTGCGCACCACGACCGTCGGCTGGAGTTGATGCCACAACCAGGCGGTCGGGTTGGCGCTGCCCCGAGGGATCAGCCACCATGCCCGGCCTTGCCGCGGGTCGACGATCGCGGGCGCCTCTACGCGCCGCAACTGGCGGACCCAGGCGGCCGTCTCGGCCGGGGCCTCGACCACGTCCCAGACGTCTCCGATCGGCACCACGGCTGTGCCGTCGCCCGGCGGAGCCGTCCACGGCTCGTTCATGTCGGTCACCTCCGGCTCTTCGAGAGGAACTGCTGCCACTCGCCCTCGGTGAGCGACCATGGCGGCTGCTCCGCGCAGGGCTGGCACAGGAGCAGCACCCAGCCGGGGCCAGAAAGATCAGCTTCGTGCACCTCGGCCAGGTCATCGGTCGCCGAGCAGCGGTTGCTGCACGTATCAGCCACGGGGGCCTCCCGAGGCAACGCCATACACGAGGGCTCCGAGCAGCGCCACGACAACGAGGACGTACACGGCCTGGCGCCGCCGGTCAGCCATCGGACCGGTTGACGAGCGCGGCGTGAGACCGCTCGTCGGACTCGTCGAATGTCGTCGCCACGTAGCCGCCGGCCTTGGCGACGCGCTGCTGCAGTGCGAGGCGCAGATCGCCGTCGCGGGCGAGGCGGTCCCACGTGTGCACCAGGCAGATCACCGGCCGCCGCGGGGCCTGCGTCCGCATGATCTCCAAGAGGGCCGTGAGTCGAGGGCGTTCGGGGCTCAGCGCGTCATCCCCGCGGTCGACCCACTCGTCCGCGATCTGCCAGTCGTGACGCCTGGCGTAGGTACGGCAGCCTTCGAGCCGCATGTCGAGGATGGCGTGGGACCGCGTAGCGTTCCGGTCGTAGATGAGGGCGAGGGGCTTCATGGCATCCCCGTTCGGGATCGCAGGTTGATCGAGTCCTCCAGTGCCGCGCGCAGGGCCTCCGCCTGAGTGAGCCAGTCACCATCTCCAGGACAAACCCTCCAGTGCACCCCCGGACCAGCCGTACGCCGCGCAGGCGGTACCGCGAGAACAGCCCCCGTCGAAAGGAGTCGCGTACCAGGGACGTCCCACTGGTCAACGGAGCCCGGCGCGATGAACCAGTACAGAGCGCACTGGGGATCGTCGATGACGGCGCCGCATCGCGTACCGAGGATCCCGATGGCGGGCCCGCCGATGGAATGCGGTACGCGGACCGCGTCCCAACTGGCGCCGACCTCTGACAAGCTCTTGTCCGGCCCCAGACAGCTCGGCGGTGACATCGCGGCTCCTCGACCTCAGCACTCGGAAGTGGAATGTGGCCAAGAATGGACGCACCGCTGCCGCTTGACGAGGACTTACAGAGGACTTCTTACGGCGCCAAAGAGGACTTTCTTACAGTCGCGCGGGTGATGGCTGGCCCGCACAGGGACTTTCGGGGGACACTGGCGCCAACCTTCGGAAGAGAGGTCACCGTGCCGGGGAACGTTCGCCTCAAGTCCGCTCGCGTGGCAGCGGGGTACGCTTCACAGCGCGCACTGGCCGACGCGCTCGGCGTCGACCCGCGCCAGGTACGTAGGTGGGAGTCGGACAACCCACCATGGCCGCAGGCTCCCATCCAGAAGGAACTCACGCGCCTTCTGGGACAGGACATGCGGGCCCTGGGCTTCACCCCACCCGAGGGACACGAACCCGCCTCGCCGAGGCGCCAGAGCCCGGCAAACATCCCGGTCGAAGGCAGCCTGCCAGTCGTGCCGTCGCATCCGCCCACGACCATGCAACCTCCGAGCGTGGCCGAGGACTTCGCCGCCGTGACACGAGCGCACCGCCGCATGTACTGGTCTGTCGCGCCGGCAACCCTTCATCCGGCAGCTCTCGCACACACCACCCTCGGGTGCGCGCTCCTGTCCGAGACCGCTGGGGAGACACGACGGGCCGTGGCTGCCGCGCTCGCAGAGACGTATCTGCTCGCCGGGCGCATCGAATTCTTCGACCTCCGCCTGCCCGACAGCGCTGGCCCGACACTGCTGCGGGCCCTGCAGGCCGCTGGCGAGGCAGATGACCACCTCCTCGGCGCGGCCATCTTGGCGCACACCGCCTTCATCCCCGGATGGTCCGGAGACCGGGAAGCCGCCGTAGAGCGCATGGTCGCGGCCCGCACCTACGCCCGGCGCGGTTCCGCTCCGCCTCCGTTGATGGCGTGGCTCGACGCCGTAGAGGCTGAGTGCGAGACCCGCTGCGGAAACGTCCGGACGGCCCTGCACCTGCTCCAACACGCAGAGGACACTCTCGCCGCAGCCTCCCACGCCGACGGCGAGGCGATGCCCGAGTGGATGGATTGGTTCAGCCGTACGCGGTTGGCCGCGTTCAAGGGGAACACCCAATTGCGGGCAGGCCATCTTCCGCAGGCGCGCACCACGCTCCTCGGCGTGCTGGATGAGCTTCCGCCGACAGAAGCGAAGCAGGCCACTGTGGTTCTCGGCGACCTAGCTGCCGTTGAGGCGGCGGCTGGCCGACCTGAGGCGGCGTGCGAGTTCGCGCGCCGAGCCCTCGAACAGTTGGAGACGACCTGGTACGCGACGGGCATGGACCGCATACGAGAGGTCCGCCGCGCCCTGGCCCCGCACCAGCACGAGCAGTGCGTACGGGACCTGGACGAGCGGCTGTACGGATGGACAACGACGGTCAGCGCTCTCGCGCGTTGAACTTCTTGATCGCCTCCGACAGGTCGGCGAGCGACTCGATCCGGAACGTGGGCAGCTCGCGCGCTTCCGCGGTGTTCCACTGGATCGTCGCCCACGGGCCGCGGTGGATGAGCGCCGTGTGCATCCCGCACGCGGCGCCCGGTCGCAGGTCGTTGTCGACGCGGTCGCCGACGTACAGGATCTCGTTGTTCTCGTACGGCACGACCTCGGCGACCCGCTCGAAGAACAGTGGGTCCGGCTTGCTCGCGCCCCAGTCGTCCGAGGTGCCGATCAGGTCCACGTCCTCGGTGAACAGCTCCCGCAGGATGCTGCCTGCCCGTACGGTCTGGTTGCCGGCGATGCCGAGCCACAGTCCGTCGGCTCGGAGCTGGGCGAGTGCCGGGCGCACGTCCGGGTACAGGTCGCCCTCGTCGAAGTGCTCCGGCTGGCCAGCGTCCGCGCGTGCCTGACGCTGCTCGTACAGGTCGAAGCCCGGCTGGAACTCCTGGAACACCTCGCGGTAGTCGCGGCCCTGCGCGATCACCGCCCCGAACATCGCGTGGAACGTATGACGCGGGACACCGAGCCAATCGGCCCACGTCCCGTACTCCCGCGTCTCGTCGACCAGGCACTCACCGACATCGAAGACCACAGCGCGAATCATGCGCGCATCCTACGGCCCCCGAATTACCGGGAGATTGTCAGCGCCTGCCCGTAGCATCGGCAGCATGCCCAGCCTCTGCGCTCCCGCCCCCGCCGCTCCGCGGTCCGTGGCCGAGGTGAACGAGGAGATACGCGCCTACATGCAGGCGAGGTCAGGACGCCCGCTGTGGCCGGAGGAGCAGATGCAGTACGAGCAACTCCTCAGGGAGTGGGCTGCGGCGGTACGAGGGGATATAGCCACGACCGCGTAATATCAGCCAGTGGCCATCGAACTCACAGACGAATTGATCAAGCTGGAAGAAGCCGCCATCGCGGAGCACACGAAAGTGCTGGCCATCCAGGCCGGGCACGGCCGGCCTGCCGACGGCGACGGCTGGACCGATGCCCAGCACACGGCCTGGCAACAGCAGTGGGACGCCTGGCGCACGGCCGCGGAAGCCGTCCAGGCCGCCATCACCGCCCACGCCGAGGCGACCGAGCAGAGCCGCTACGAGGTCGAGCGCGAGCTGAAGCGCAAGGTCCGGCACCCGGAACCCGAGGGTGAGTAGCCCACACCGGAGAAACCACCCCCGGGCCTATTCAGACGACGCGGCGGCACTCGCGCGGGCAGCGTGCGGATGCGCCCCGCTGCGCCCTCCCGCAGGCTGGATGTATGGCCGCGCGCATCGTCATCCAGGAGCCCAGCCCGACGGGCGGCCGGCGGGTGCGCGCCGACGGGCAGATCCTCGGCCTCGCGCACAGCGACCGGGATGTGGTCGAGTTCCTGCGGCGGGCCGGGCTGCCCGACGCCGAGCCGCTGCTCGACGACCCGGCGTGGGTCGAATGGCGCGGCGGACAACCGCACGACTACGGTGGGCCCAGCCTCAGCGCGTGACCGGCGGCCGACTATCCGGATCTCCACCCACCGAGTCGATCAGGCGGCGAAGGCGGCTGACCTCCGCGAGAAGGTCCCGCAACGCAGCACGCGTACCTTCCGCGGCTAGGCTGCCCTCCCGGGCAAGCTCCTCGTCGAGCTGCCGGATGCGGGCTTCGCGGTTCGGCGACAGTGGCTCATCAGCATCGGCCTGCAGAACGCGATATCGGGGTGTCCAGCACCGTTCGGCCATGCTGCATCCTCCGCCGAGTATGCACAAGATCGCCACTGTTCCGACCTCGCCGACACGACGAAGCGCCCCGCCCCTGCCGGAGCAGGGGCGGGGCGTATTCACTTCTTCTTCCGGTCAGGTTCGAGCGCGGTAGAAGTGCTGGACTGAGTCTGCTCTGGCGTAGGGGCTCCGTCGCGGCGGCATACGAGCGCGTCCGGGTCGCCGAGCGGGGCCTGGAGGGAGTAGCCGGCTGGGCAGGTCTGGCCGTCGCGCCCGGTTGCGCCGTCCTTGCCCGCCGGTCCGGCCGGGCCAGGCTGGCCCTGCGGCCCTTGGGGCCCGGGCTGACCAGCATCGCCGTCCGTGCCCGCAGCACCGTCCGCGCCGTCGATTCCCGAGGCGCCCGCCTTCCCGGCCGTGCCGGAGGCACCCTTCACACCGGTCGGCCCCGCGGGCCCGGGGGAGCCCGCAGAGCCGACCGGGCCGGGAGCACCTCGGGGACCGGTCGGTCCATGTACGGTCCGGCCCGGGTCGCCGCGGTTGCCGGGCGGGCCCGCGACCGGCCGGCCGCCGAGCGCCTGAACCTGCCGGGCGAGCGCATCGCGCGCCCCGTTCGCGGTCTGCAGCTCACCGTGCAAGTCGACGACCTGCACGGCCAACCAGGCCATGCCACTGAGAAACAGCAGAACAGTGATCACGGCGAGCCACTCAGCGCGCGGCAGCCCGGTGGCCTTGTGCTGGGTGCTCATTTCGCGATCACCGCCCACACCGAGATTGCCGCGGCCAACAGGCCCATCAGTACAGGCAAGATCATCTGATAGAGACGAGCCTGCCGTTCACGCTCCCGTCGGTCACGCTCGGCCAACTGGTACTGCTCGAAGGCCCGCTCCAGCGTCTCCCGCGCATCCTCGGCCTTCTGCAAATCCTGGCTCAGAGCGGTGATGCGCTGGTCGGTGTACGCGGACTGCAGGCTGTAGACCTCGGTGGACACGACCTTGTCCAGGCGCGAGTTGATGCCCTGCGCCATCGCCTGGATCTCCTGGCGCAGGGCAGAAACGGCCCGCCCGAGTTCGCCCACAGATAGCTCGTCGGGCACGGCAACCTCCGGTCAGACGCCCTTGGCCAGCGACGCGGAGTTCTTCACATCGGAGAGCCTGGCGAGCAGGCCCTTGCCGAAGGCGAGCACGGCGCCGACTCCGCCCGCAGCGGCGGCGTACCACATCGAGGCATCCAGAGGAGTCGTCACAACGATGCCGCCGACGAATGACTGAAGGAACGTACTCAGCACCCGTTCCCCCAGGTCACGGGCGAAGGTCTTGCCGGTCTTGAAGACGGTCTCGGCGGACGGAAGAGATATCGGCTCGGTCATCGTGCGGGTCCGTTCTGTTGTAGTTGGGGAGGTAGGCGATCGCAGTTACTCGGCGAGGCGATCCGCGATCTTCTGAGCGACGGCCTCGGCGATCGCGGTGGCGAGGCCGGGGGCACTGGCCACCTTCTCGGCGAGCTTGGTCATCTGCTCGTCGGTCAGGTCGATGGGCTTGAGGTTGGTGACCTTGGCGTCGACCGCCTTGATGGCAGCGCTGGTGTCGCGGAGGTAGGCGTAGGCGTCGCGCGGCTCGTCGGTGCCTTTGTACGTCCACGGCGCTATCGCGCGCTCTCGGTGGATCTCGGCGAGCTGCTGAGCCTGCTGGGGGGTGAGGGACACGTCGTCCTCCTCGGGGTTGGGGGTGCCGGGCTTGCCGGCCAGGCGATTGGCGACCCGGGCGCGCATGGCTGGCATGGTGAAACCGCGCGGGTCGATCTTGTCCTTGGACCACTCCAAGTGGCCGATCACGCTCTTGGCACCCCAGCTGTGGGCCCGGCAGATGGCGGCCGATACGCGCTCGATCGCGTCGAGCTGGGCGGCGGGCCATGGGTCCGCGCCGTCGCCGCGGTTGATGCACTCGAAGCCGTAGAAGGCGTGGTTGCCGTCGGTGCCGTCGAGGTTGCCCCGGGTCGGGCGGGACGGTGCCGTGCCGTACGACTCGTCGGTGACCTGCCGCAACACGGCAGGGCAGCCGCCACCAGCGTGGTTGGCGCGGCCGTAACCGACGAGGTACACCGTGCCGTCTTTGGCGATGACACCGTGGCACAGTGGGCCCGGGAGGTTGCTGTAGCCGTCGCGGCAGAGCTGCACGGACGATGCGGTCCCGGAGGACACGGTGTGGTGGACGATGACACCGTGGACCGGGCCCCAGGCGCCCCGGCTGTTGCGGTTGTGGGTGCGCCAGGAGCCGAACTCAACGACACGGACGCCCTCGGCTCTGAGCGCCGCCAGGAACCGATCCGCGGACAGGGGCGGGGCCACGGTCAGCTCTCCTCGGGGGTGCGGTCGTCCCAGACGATGCGGGTGGCGCCGCCGTGGCCATGGACCGCCTCGGCGTCGTCGAGAGACCCCCAGAACACGGTCGACGGGCGGTCACCGCGCCAGCGGACGGACACGGAGCCGTCCGGCCATACGACTCCGTCAGCGATGGTGCCGGTACCAGAGATGCCGGTTACGTCCCGCTCACGTTGCAGAGTGAATAGGCGGGGGAGCGGGTCGGACATGTGGTCCTCCAGTCATGTGCAAGGCCCCGCACGAGCGGGGCCTTGGTGGGGTGGGTCAGGTGGCCGGGGGGCCGTCGGGGTCGGCCGGGCGGTCCGGCGGGGGCTGGGACGGCATGGTGGGGCCCGGCGGCGGGGTCGGCAGGAGCGGCCCCTCGGGCTGCGGGGTGTCCGGCGGACGCTCCTCGATCGGTGTGCTCACGGGCTGCTCCTCAGCTCTGGAGGGTGTAGGCGGAGATCAGTGAGGCGCGGAGGGTTCCGGTGCCGCTGACGCGCCGGCCGCGCACGCGGATGTCGACCTGCTGCATGTGCGCGTAGCCGGTCAGGTCGACGGGGCCGAAGGTGAACCAGTCCGCGGCGAACGCGACCGGGAAGCTGTTGGCGACGTTGTTGCCGACGATCAGGTCTACGACGCCGGTCGCGCCCGAGGTGTCCATGGCGGCCCGGATGACCACGACGAGCCTCGGCTGCTGCTTGTAGATGCGCCCGATCCACAGCTCCTGCGCGGCTGTGGATGACGTGCGGGGCCAGTAATCCCAGCCCCCCTGGTACGCCGGAGCCATCGGCACCGGCAGGTACGGGCGGGCCAGGCCGGACCCGGACACGGTGTCGTCGGCGATCACGGGGTTGTCCTGGCGGTCCCAGAATGCCCACGCCTGCGTCGCGTCGCCGATGCCCCCGAAGCAGGTAAACACGTCGGTTCCGTCCTCGCGGCGCATCCAGATCGCCTGCTGCGGGGTGCCGTCGGAGTGGTTGAACCGCTCGTCGCGGATCGCCCCGACGTCCACGACGCGGACGCCGGGCGGGGTGTCCATCGCGAGGCGGCCGCCGGCGGTGACGCGGACGCCACCGGCACCGACGGTCGCGGCCTCCAGGCGCCGCGCCGCGCGCAGTTCACGCACTTCGCGTTCCAGGGTTGCGATGCGGCGGGCGAGGGTGGTCGCGTCGGGCGGCAGCTGGCTGGCGGGGGTGGGCATCAGTCCTCCACGAGGATCGGGCGGATTCGGTCGGCGCCGGGGTCCAGCTCCCACGCCCAGGCGCGGGCCACGGTCTCGGCGCCGCGCGGGTGCCGCGGCGAGGACTCGACGGCGATGCGGACGGTGTCGCCCAGGCCCCAGTCCCGGCCGATGCGCGGCGCGACGGAGGCGACGGCCTCGACACTCCACACCTTGGCCCCGGTCTGCATCATCGCCAGGGCCTTCGACGCATGGGCGTTGAGCTGGACGGGGTCGGTGATGCCGGAGGCGGGGGTGAAGCGGTGCACCCAGCGCGGCCACCCGCCCGCGATCAGCGCGTCGGCGGTGTAGACCTGGCTGGTCAGACGGCCGGCGGACTCGCCCTCACCGCGGGCCTGTACGACCGTGGCGCCCTTCCCCGCCTCGTACGACTCGGCGAGGGTGTAGGAGCTGACACAGCCCGGGAAGTCGAACACCGCCTCCGGTGCTGCGGCTTGTGCACCGATGGCCGGCCGGACGCGGATCGGCAGCACGAAGCCGCTGTGGTCGGCGTTCCAGGCGACATCGATCGTCCACTCGGGCCCGCCGTCCATGCCCATGATCTCCTGCACGGCCGACAGGATCGTCCGGTCATCGCCGTCCAGCACCGAGTAGTCCAGCGGCCGGCCGGTCGGCGGCGCGTCCAGGACGAACGGCGGGCCCCCGTCGAGCGCGTTGCTGAGGAGGCTGGTCAGGACGGCGGCCTGGTCCTGCTGGACAGCGGTGACGGTGCCGGTGTACCGGCCGTCGAGGTACCGCTCGGGGGTGGCGCACTGCAGGCTGATGTCGGTGGCGCTGCCGCCGTCGCGGGTCAGGACGATGCCCGGCCAGATGGGGGTGTCGGTCGCTGTGTCGACGGCGACCAGCATGGACCTGCCGCCCGCGGTGGCGGCCTCCCAGTCGGCCGGCGCCCCGGCCAGGCCGAGGCTGGCGCTGAGCGTGGTCGCCTCACCCAGTTTGCGGGTGAGCGCGCCACTGGGCTTGAGGCCGCGCAGGTCCTCGATGATGGAGCCGGTGCGCAGGTCGCAGCCGTACCAGGCAAGGGTGACGGGCACCTGGGGGTCGGGCTGGCCGAGAGGAGCGGCGGGCAGCACGGTCGGCGTGCTCATGCGAGGGGGTACCGGATGCCGCGCAGGCTGAACCAGTTCACCTCAGTCGGTCCCGCGGTGGCGCTCACCAGCGCGACAGTGCCGTCCTGATGGAAATCGATCTTGCAATTGTTGATCGCCATCAGCTCCCCGGAGGCCGAGGTGGCGTTGCGGGCGATGGTGAAGGACGCGCGCCCGGTCGGCCGGAGCAGGGGCGGCAGCGCGGCGGAGAGGATGTTGGCGACCTGGGCGCCGTTGGCCCTGTTGGCGCCGCCGTCCCACTCCATGTAGTCGGTGCCGCGGTCGTTGTACTTGCGGTAGCGGATGGGACCGTTGAGATTGCCGGAGTCGGTGGTGTTGCCCTGCGTGTAGCCGGTGCCGAGCGTGGGCGTGGTCCAGCCGACGGTCTGTACCTTCTGGTAGGTGTCCCAGCCGGTGCCGTTCCAGCGCTGCAGGTCGGTGCCGTTGTCGCGGTACATGCCGGTGTACAGGCCCGCGGCGGTTGCGTCCGGCAGGATGCCGCCGGGCGCCACGGTGTACGGCCGGATGGCCAGGGATACCGAGGGGGCACCGCCGCCGACGGGCGGCACGGTGATCGTGGCCAGGGTGACCCCGATGACCGTGCCGGTCGGGGTGGGCATCACCGGCGTCGAGGACGGTGTGCCGGGCAGGTAGACGATGTCGGCCTGGCGCAGCCCGGATCCGTCGACCGTCGTGTCCCACACCCGCAGGTAGACGAGGTCGATGCGGGACAGGGTGGCGTGCGCGGCCTGCAGGGTGCCGGACCAGGCGGTGGGCAGCGCCGCCCGGTAGGTGCCCTGCCCGGTGTACCAGACCCACGCCACACCGGGGCTGACGTTGATCGTGGTGCCGGACAGGGTGGTGGTCAGGCCCGGGTCGCCCGGCCGGACGCCGGAACGGCCCCCGAACGCCAGGCCGTTGCTCATCACGCCCAGGAGCGCGGCACGCCGCAGCTCGCCCTCGTCGTAGGTGAGCGTGTTGATGTCGAGCGGATCGAAGGGCACGCGGGCCTCCTTCACATCCAGGCCGAGCGCCAGCGGACGGTCAGCAGAGCGGTAGGGGAGTAGGCGGCGGCCCTGAACTGGTAGCTGACGGCCCCGCCGGCGGGGATGGTGGGCCAGCCCTGAGGCGTGGTCAGGTAGCGGCGCCGGCTGACGTTGCCGTTGAGGATCGCGGTGTGGGCGTCGGTGTCGATGACGAGCTGGTCGCCGTCGGCGAGGTCCAGGCCGTACATCAGCATCCGCACCGACCCGTCCGGCATCTGCCCGAACACCGTCGGCCTGCTGACCGGACCGGTGATCGTCATCGTCGGCCGGGTGTCCATGCTGCCTTCGTTGTAGGCGTCGACCTGCCCGGCCACGGTCGTCGCCGCCAGCGTGTACGGCACGGCGTACGGCGGCGTCAGCCCGCCGGTGGTGACCGGCAGGCCCGTACTGCCCTGCTGCAGGACGGTGGCGTACCGCCGCGGGTCCGCCGCCGTGACCAGCACCGAGTAGGACGCGATCTGGTCCGTCAGGTACTCCAGCAGCGGCTCACCCGCACGCCGGACCGTGACCAGTTTCGGGATGCTCTCGTGGACGACCAGAGGGGTGTCGGTCAGCGCGGCCGCGGACCGCAGCCGCTCCATCGCATCGTCCAGCGCGGCCAGGTCCGGCGCGGTGATGGTGCCGGCCAGCGTGACTGGCCGCTCCCCGAGGTAGACCGGCGACGCCCACGTGCCGTGATCTCCCTCGCGCGGCTGGTACTCCGCCCGCACTGCCGCCGAGCCCCAGCCGTCCAATTTCATCAGGGACCAAGCGACCCCCGAGCTGTCCACGGCCCCGAGCGGGAGCGGGCCGAGATCGGCCCGCAGCCCGCCGAGACTGTCGCCCGCGGCGTACGGCACCGCGCACCTCCTATCCCACGAACGCCAGATGGCGCGCGATGTCGGCGGCCTGCTCGGCCGTGCTCTGTTTGGCGCCGTCGAGGTTGACCGTGGTGTGCCGGGCGATTTCCTGCACCACCGGCCGCTGCTCCGTACGGGCGGCCCCGTACCGGCCGGCGGGCACCAGCTGGTAGCCCATGAGCCCGGCCGTCCGCGACAGCAGGCCGCGCGAGCGGGTCGAGTCGTCGACCGGGATCCACGACTCGACCTTTCCGGCCTCGGCGGCGAGGACGGCGGTGGGCCGGGTGAGGATGCCGCCGCGCGCCATCGCGGTGACCCCGCCCTGCCCCGTCCACTGCGCCAGGAAGGTGCGCTTGTACGTGTCGGGCAGCTTGTTGATCTGCGCGAGCATCTTCGGCACCAGCGTCTTCAGCGTGCTGAAGTCGACGCCCGCGCCGATGACGTCGGCGATGCCCGCGCCCGGCTTCGAGCGAAGTGCGGTCAGCACGGTCAGCGACGCGGTCAGCTCCTCGCCGGTCAAGGCCCGGTTGTGCTTGCCCACGGCCTTGTTCGCCGCGGCCACGTCGCTGGCCTTGCCGGTGACGGCCTGGTGGGCCAGGTCCATCGCTGTGGCGTCGCCCTGCGCCGCCAGTTGCGCGGCCAGGTCCCCGAAGCCCCGGCTGGCGAGGGTCTGCAGGTCGGCGGCGAACTGCTCGCTTTTCGCCGTGCTGTTGCCCAGCTGCTTGGTGAAATCGCTCAGCGTGGCCTTGGCGATGCCCCCGACCTTCTGCAGCTTGCCGATGATGTCCTTGAACTGCTTGTCGGACGCCTTCGCCAGCTGCTCAACGAGCGCGTAGCCCTCCGAGCCCATGCCTTCCAGCAGCTCGCGGATGTCCTGGCCCCCGCGCTTGGAGATGATGTCCAGGTTGCGCTTCCACCAGTTCGTCGCCGCGAGGGAGTCGTTGAGCTGCTTCTGGTAAGCGGCCAGGCTGAAGCCGGACGGCGGCTTGGCTCCGGACGGCAGGCCCAACTGCTGGTTGTACCACTTGACGTCGGCGTACTCCTTGTTGACCTTGTTCTGCGCCGCCCGCAGCTCGGCCTTGGTGTGCTTCCCCTTCTTGATCTTGGTCAGGTCGTTGACGGCCGTCTGGTACTCGGCGTACGCGTCCCGCAGCTTGCTGATCAGCTCGTCGTAGCGCTGCTTGGGGTCGCCGCCCAGGCCGGACATGGTCACCCCGCCGGTCGGCGTGTACGTGAACCCACCGCCCGCGAAGCCCTGCACGCCGCCCCGCGCGAACTTCGGGAGGCGCTCGCTGTTGACCGCGTCGAGGAACGGCAGCCCGTACCGCCGCACCGCCGACGCCCTGACCACGTACTCGCGGTCGGAGAGCCGGACCGGCCCGGCCGCCATGAGCGCGAGGATCGAGTCGGACGTGTCGGTGCCAGGCCCCCGCACGTAACCCCGCGGGCGCACCTGCACGTCGCCGCCGCCCGCGTAGCCCACTGGGCCGCCGCGGGCGCGCCCGTTGACTCCGGGGGCGTAGGGGCCGGGCAGGCTGCGGAGGTACTCGGTTTTGAAGATGCTGACAGTGACCTGCTTGTGGTTCTGGATGTTGTCGATCGCGCCCTGGATGCGGGCGGCCTGCGCGGACGGAGGGCCGGTCGGGATGGAGACGGTCACCGAGCCGTCCGGCATGTGCGTGACCCGGTACCCGAGCGCTTTCAGGGCCTGCTCGGCGGTAGCGGTGAGCGCGTGCATCGGGATCTCTTTGCCCTTGGTGTTGCGGATCTTGCTCTGGAGCTGCTGCAGATCCGCCACCGCGGCCTTGGTCTCCGCCTTGACGTCGGTCGTCTTCGACGCCGGCAGCTGAGCGTAGGCTGCCGTCAGCCGGTTGATCGCATCCGTTGAGAACCCCGCAGCGTGCATCGTGCGCTTCAGCGCCGCGATGTCCTGCTCCAGAACGGCGTTGCCCGCGGCGATGCTGTTCTTCTGCTCGGCCACCGACTGGGCATGCGTCATCGCCGCCTTGGCCGCGTCCAGGAACGCGCCCTTGACCGCGCGACCCTTTTCGCTGGTCACGTCGAGACTGCGGCCGTTCTCCTTGACGGCTTCCGTCAGCGAGTGCAGTGACGACTGGAACGCGATCTCGTCCTGGCCCGCCGAGATGTTCACGCCGTTGAGCGCGGACAGCGCGTCGGTCAGTTTCTCGGCCGCGGTGCGCTGGTCCTCGAACTGCTCCTTCGTCATCGCGGCCTGGTTGCTCAGTTGCTTCTGCCCTTGGGCCGACAGCTTGGCCTGCGTGTCCGCGCCCGCCAATGCGTCGGCATACTGCGGCAGCAGCTCCTTGACCTTGTCCGTGGATACGCCCTGCTTCTCGGCCTCTGCGGCCAACCGGGAGAACGCCTTCTGTGCCACGTCCGCGCTGCCGGACTGGACCATCTGAGTCAGGGCCTCATCAAGGGCGTTGACCTTGTCCTTGGCCTCCGTCAGCCCGCCGGCCTCACCGCCGATCAGCGGCACCTTGCCCAGCGCGTCCGTGAACGCCGTCAGCCCCTCGGGATCGGTGATGCGCTTCACCGCGTCCCCAAAGCCGTCGAGATCCTTACCGAACGCCTTGCTGACCTCGCCCGCCGCCTTGCCCCGCACCGCGAGGTCGACCAGCGAGTTCGTCAGCTTGGTGACGTTGGGCGGGGCTTCCAGCAGCTTCCGGCCGAGCGCGTCCACGCCGAACTTCACCGCGGCGAGAGCACCAACGACCAGGCCGACCTTGCCGAGCGTTATCATCGCGGCCCGTGCACGCGCCGCCGTCAGCCCCATCGCCACCAGTTCACGGCGTACGGCCATGATGCGCGGCAACATCAGCAGCAGCGCCGTGCCGGCCAGACCGACCGCGCCCACGATGCCGACGACGGCCGTCACGCTGCGCTGGGCGGCAGGCGAAAGGTTGTTGTACCAGTTCACGGCGCTGGTCAGGGCCTGCGTCATGTTGCGGAGCATCCCGTTCGCGGCGGAGCCGGACGAGATCAGTCCGGTCGTCAGTGCGCTCGTCAACCGCTCGTAGTCTCCGGCGAGGTTGTCGGTCATCGTGGCCGCGACCCTGGTCGCGTAGCCGGAGTCGGAGACCGCTTTCCGCCAGGTGTCGACGCCGATCGCGCCGGCCTGGTAGAGGATCGTGGCCGCGCGCACCGCGTCGCTGCCGAAGATCGTCGCGAAGGCCGCGTTCCTCGCCTCGGGAGTCAGGTTCCCGAACGAGTCGTGCAACCGCTGCGCCATCTCGCTCAGGCCGACGAAATTCCCCTGCGAGTCGTACGCCGAAAAACCCACGGCATCCATCGCGGCCTGAGCCTCATTGGACTGCGGGGTGAGGCGCTGCAGCATGACCTTCAGCGACGTGCCCGCATCCGAGCCGGTCAGAGCGTTCTGAGCGAACATCGCCAGAGTGCCGACCGTGTCCTCCAGCGACAAGCCGGTCTGGTTGGCCAGCAGCGCGGTCTGTCTGAACGCCATGCCCATGTCGTGCACGTTCGTGGCGCTCTTGCCCGCGCCTGCCGAGATGACGTCGGCGATGTGCGCGACGTCCGCGCCCTTCAAGTGGAAGGCGTTCATCGCCTGGGCCGAGATGATGGCGCTCTCGCCCAACTCCAGCTGTCCAGAAGCAGCGAGGTCCAGGCTCCCCTTCAGGGCGCCGCCGATGATGTCGGCCGTCGAGACGCCCGCGCGCGCCAGCTCCGCTTCCGCGTTCGCCGCCTCGGAGGCGGAATACTTGGTGGCGTTGCCCGCGTCCAGTGCGGCTTGGGAGAGCTGTCGCATCTCGGCCGCCGAGCCGTCCGTGACGGCCCGGACCTCGGACATGCCCTTTTCGAAGGACGCGGCGGCCAGCGCCGCAGCGACGAACGCGCCCACCAGCCCAAGGCTCGCGATCCGGACAGCCTTGAGCGCCCTCGTGCCGTTGTTGGCGACGCCCATGATGCCGGCGCCCGCCGCGACGGCCGCCAGGTGCATGGACCCGAGCGCCCGGCCGGTCGCCGCGGCAGCGGCCGACCAGCGGGCCGCCACCCAGCCCGCCGCGGACCCGGCCGCCGTACGCGCGGCCGCCATCGACCCGGTGACCGCCGCCGACGTCGCCCGCCAGCGGGCCGCCACGGCCCCGGCCGCCGCCGACCAGCGCGCCGACACCGCCGCCGCACCAGCCCCAGCCGCGCCCTGCACGCCTGCAGCGCCTCGGCCCACCGCCGCCATCGCGGCCTGCCAGCGCGCGGCCACCGCCGATGACGCGGCGGACCATCGCGAAGCAACCGCGCCCGCCCCGGCCGACAGGCCGGCCGCCGCGCGCGAGCCCGCGGCGGTGGCCAGGGCCGCCAGCCGCGGGAACCGCGCCTGCGTCGCGGTGAGCGCCGCGTTCCACCGCAGCGTGACCCGGTCGGCGCCGGACGCCAGGCCCGCGCCCATCAGCGCCCCGCCCGTGCGGGCGGCGGCCGCCGTACGGGCGATGCGGGACTGCACCGTCTGCGTGGCCGCCTGCCACCGGGCGGACACCTGCGCCGCTGCCCGGCTGGAGGCCGCGCTGATCGGCGAGAACGCCGCCGCACCCCGCGCTCCGAGCCGGTTCATGGACGCCGAGGCCCGCTGAGCCATGCCGTTGACCGCGGCGCTGGCCCGGCCGGACTGCACCTGGGCCGCGCGGGCCATCGACGTCAGCGACGCCTCGGCCCGCTGGGTGCCGGCGCGGGCGCTCGCCGCGATCTGCCCGGCCGTCTGCTGGGTGACGCGGGCGGCCTGCCGCATCGCGGCCTGGTACGGCATAACGGTGCCGGTCAGGACAACCCGGACGGTACGGTCAGCCACGGCGATCACCTCTTCAGGATCGAGACGTGAAGGCCGCGGGGATCACCCCCCGACTCCTGATAACGGTGCGCCGCACGGGCACCAGTAGCGCAGGCATGGCAGCGCAGCAACTCTGCGCCATACGCGAATTCGGCATCGATCGCGGAGACCTCGGACCACGGCTGCCCGCAGTCCGGGCAGGTGTCGGCCTCCACCTGGGCCAGCGCCAGAGCCCAGGCCCGGTCCTCCTCCGTCCACAGCGGCTCCCCGGGCTGCGGCATGGGGCGCCCCATGAAGATCGAGCGCGGGACGCCCCAGGCGCGGGCGGTCTCTACTTCCCGTCGGTGAGGGAGGCCAGGATCGAGGAGGCGCTGACAGAGAAAGGGACGCTCGTCGCCTCAGCATTCACGTCGTACGCCGCCTGGCACAGCTCGGTCCGCTGGCCCTCGTTGAGGACCTCGAACAGCTCGGCGACCTGTTCAGCGGACATCACGGGCTCGATGCAGCACTCCGCGAGCAGGGCCTGCGGGAAGGTGGCCGGGTCCCACAGCTGGTTCTTGTCCTTCGACGGGTGCGCGGCCACGAGGTCGGAGTAGGCGAGCCGACCGAGCGACCGCAGCCGGAAGTCGACCTTGGACTTCTTCAGCCGCTCGCGGGCGGCGGCGATCTGCTTGGCCAGCTTCTCGCCCGGGTGCTTCGCTCCCAGGCTGTCCGGCTGCCAGGTGCCCGACAGTCCGGCCAGCTCCGCCTCCAGCCGCTCGACCTCGGCCGCCTCGTCACCGGCCAGGTACAGCGGCACGGTCTTCTCACGCGGCTTGGCCCGCTTGATGATCTCGGTGATGTCCGGCATCAGGCCACCACCGCTCGCGTCGTCGGGGCGGTCGTCAGCATCATCTTCGAGGTGAATTTCGCGACTTCGTTCGCGGCGGGCGGCGCGGAGGCCGGTTCACCGCAGGCGATCGGGTAGATCTCGACCTCCTGGCCAGGCGCGAACGCGATCTCGTAGTCGATGCCGCGGCGGACGCCCAGGTAGCCGTGGGTGCCGTAGGTGAAGGTCTTCCACGGCAGGTCCTCCTGCGGGGTGGTACCCCGCTTGCACGTCACCTCGATGTCGTATTTCACGCGGCCCGGCTCGGCCGTGTCGAAGCGGCTCGCGAGGCTGTTCGTGTCGACGCTGGCGGTGTCGGGGTCGATCTTCAGGCCGTCCGGGGTGACGCGCCACGTAATGTCGGGCGCGGCGTTCAGCTCGGGGGCCGGCGGTGCGCTCTGGGAGCTGATCGACGCCAGCCAGATCACCTTCGTCTTGCCATCGGAGATCAGATCGGACATGAGGTGCCTCCTCGGGGCATAAAGAAAGCCCCGTCGGGCGGGGCGGCGGAGCGGGGCGGTGTCAGCTGCGGAAGGCTCCGACGGTCACGGATGTCGTGGACGAGTAGCTGATGGATGCCAGGCCATCGGCCGGGTTGGTGTTCAGGTCCTCGTAGATGGGGATCTTCTTCGTTCCCGAGGCGGGGACGGTGACCGTGCGGTCGGCGGCCTGCTGGCCGCGTACCGAGGCGTACGAGGCGATGGTCACGGTGACCGACGAGGCGCCGCCGTTGGCGACTTCCACGAAGACCCGGTCGCCGCCCGGCTTGACCTTGTCGCCGCCGGACGCGGCGTTGGACAGAGTGGACGTGGTGCCGGCCGCCAGCAGCGGCTGGACAGTGAGCGTGGCCATGGACCCTCCCGGTCAGGCAGTGGATTTCAGCCGGTACTGCACCGGCAGGAAGAAGGTGGGCGGGGATACGTCGTCGTCGCGGGCGACCGGCGGACCACCCAGCTCCTCCGGCCGCCAGGTACTGCGGCCCGGCACCGCCAGCGGCGGATGCAGGGCGCGGCGGACCTGTTGAGCCACCCACAGGCACTGCTCGGCGGTCGGCCCCACGCAGGTGACCTGGAAGAGGACGACGAGGTCGGTGCGGCGGTCGGCCAGCGACTCGCACCCGACGGTGCCGGGGTCCGGGTACAGGACCGCGTACCGGCCGGTGGAGGGCACTGGCGATGGGGCTCCGCCCAGCCCCACCGCCAGCCCCGCGCCCGCCAGCGCCGCCCGCACCGCCTCGATGTGCGGGCCGATGTCCGGGACCGAGGTCACTGCCACGGCGCCCGGAGAGTAAGGGCCACCACGTGCGCGGTGAACCGCGGCGCCTCGGCGGCCAGGGCCCGGCCGCCGTCGTTGTGCGGCCGGTTGTGCACGGACCCGAATTCGAGCAGGTTGCCCAGCGCGCCCTGCTTGCGGGCCTTGTCCGGGCCAATCTCCGCGCTCGCGCCGCCCGGGATGGGCAGCACGTCGTAGGAGATGCTGCGCGGGTAGTGCCGCGCGTGCCGCCCGGCCGTCGCCGCGGCGGTCGCGGCCCACGTCTTCTTGATGCTCAGGGCGCCGCGGGTGACGATGCTCGTCATCTGCTGCTCCGCCCGCGCCGGCGCCGACCGCAGCGCCACCGCCGTGCGCTGCAACTCCCGTACATCTGCCGTCATGACCTCTCCTCCGCGCTGATCCGCCACGCCGTGGCCGTACTGCTGTAGTCCGCGCCGGTCACCCACAGCCGCAGGCCCGCCATCCGCGCGTCCGGCGACGCCAGGACGTCGATCACGTCCCCTGGACGGGGCCGGAGCGGCGGTACCGGGGCGGCCCAGGGCAGGGATACGGTGAACCGGCGCAGCGTCAGCGGCTGTTCGCCTGCGTCGACCTCACGGCCCTCGGCCGACAAGGGCTTGACCCGCGCCGGCCCGGTGTAGAGCGCGGTCGACGCGGCCGGTGTGGTCGTGCCCGTCGACCAGTCGAAGTCGTCCGCGCCGGGCCGGTACATCGCCACCGTCTCGCGCGCCAGTGCCGCGGCCGCCGCCCGGCCCGCCGCCAGGATTGCGTCGAGTTCGTTCACCGCAGTGCCACCGTGCCGATGCGCCGCCGGTAGGGGGCCAGCATTTCGCGGTGGGCCGCTGACAGGGTGCCGGAGCCCAGCGACTCCGACGCGAAGACCTTGCGGCGCTGGTAGTCGTCGATCGTGACGTCGTACTCGCGCAGCCAGCCGGGGTTGGTCACCGACATCGAGGCCAGGTCCAGGCAGACCGCGCGGACGTCGTCGGGCACCTCGGCCCAGCCGTGGGTGTAGGTCACCTCCACCAGGCCCGGGTCCGGGTAGGTGGTGGTGCCCGGCAGGCGCCGCCAGCCGCCCGTCCGCAGGAGCCGGTCGCCGGAGAGCACCCAGTCCAGCAGGACCAGGGCGTGCACCCGCACCCGGGCCACCGAGACGACGGGTCGCTGCGGCAGCACCAGTTCGCACTCGTCCAGGACCCGCAGGGTGGCGATGTCGTCGGTCACGCGGGTGATGGTCTGCCGCGTCCACTTGCGGATGATGGCCGAGGCGGAGGCCAGGGCGAGGTTGGCCGTGGCCTCGTTGATCTCCGACTGGGTGACGGCGGCGAGTTCGGCCGCCGTCGCGAACGGGGGAAGGGCCACGGCGGCCTCCTTTCGTTACCGTCCCCGTGCGGCGCGCCGGGCGGCCTCGGCGGCCTCCGGGTCCGTCTCCGGGGTCGGCCTGCCCTGGATCACGCCGGCCACGGTGTAGTGCTCGTTGGGTGTCGGGTCGGTCTCGACGCCGTAGAAGCCCCGTTGCTGCGCCTTGTCGGTGGCGTGCTGGACCTCCCTGGCCGCCGGGTCGTCCGCGGGTGCGTCCGGGGTCTCCGGCTCGGCCGGCTTGCTGGTGCGCGGTGCTGCGGCCACGAGGGCCACCTCCTAGTTACGGGAGAGGGTGACGCGGACGAGGCCGCCCGGGTCGGTGATGCCGGTGCCGACGTGGACGGACCGCCACTGGACGGTGTCCCCGGCGGCCAGGAGCAGGTTGGCGGCCGTGCCGGACAGCGTCAGGGCCCGCTCGTTGTAGGCCGCGGCGTTGACGCCGCTGGTCAGCGCCAGCGTGGCCACCGTGGCCGTGCCGGACCCGGCCTGGCCCTTGTTCACCAGGGACAGGGTGCGCGAGTTGGTGTCGGCGCCGGTGACGGCCGCCTCCGGCACGTACTCCACCGCCGTGACGGTGCAGTCGAACGGGGCCTGGAAGGCCACGGTGTCCTCGTCGTTGCCCGCGGTGGCCACGGACGGCACGTCGGCCTCGACGACCCGGACGAAGGGGGCGGTGTCTGCCATGAACGTTCCTCCTTCCGCGTCAGGCGCCAACGGTCTTGAGCACGCCGACGGGGTAGCGGCTGGCCTCGGTGGGCTGCTCGTTGTTGATGCGGTTCGAGACCTGCCAGCCCACCCGGAACGTCAGGCGCACGGCGGTCATGTCCTGCTGGGCGAGGTTGTAGATGATCGCTCCGGTGTTGTCCTGGATGACGGCCTGGTCCAGCACCTTCATGGTGATGTCGGAGCGGACCCCGATCACGAACTCGTTCCAGTCCCCGGCGAACAGCCGCACGCCGTCCACGCCCGCGCCGCCGGCCAGGGGGAACATGCCCTTCATGGCGTACTGGATCGGGTAGCCGTCCAGGGTGCGCAGGTCACCGCTGGTGCGGCCGACGTCGAGCTTGCGGCCCTGGGTGTCCCGGGCCCGGCGCAGCTTGGACTTGGCGGAGGTGGCGGCGACGAAGCCGTTGACCTCGAAGCCGTCGGCCTCCACCTTCTCGTAGAGGTTGTCGATGTCGCCGAAGAAGCCGCCCTGGGCGGCGGTGGAGCCCTCGTTGACGCTGTTGCCCGCGGCGGCGGCCGCCGACATGATGTTCGTCGGGAAGCTGGAGGGGGCGTTGGTGCCGAAGAAGATGGTGGAGTCCAGCAGCCGGCCGAACGCCTCGCGCACCAGCGGCTCGGCCTCGTCCCACAGGTCCGCGTCGGTGTCCGCCAGGACGTTGTCGGGGAAGGGGGCGATCGTCGCCATTTCCTCGATGTTGAGGAACTTGTTGCTCCAGTTGATCTCTGTGGTCTGCTTCAGGCCGGTGTCTCCGGCGACCCAGTAGGCCACCGGCAGGGCCGAGAGGATCGGCAGCCGGACCTGCCCGCGGGCGACCGGGATCCGCTTGAACATGGCCAGTGCCGCGGAATCCTCCACGGCCTTGCCGAGCATCTCCTTGGAGACTTCCTCGGGGATGAGGGCCGCCGCATCGGTGCGGCTGGTGACGTTGTTGTAGGCCACGGCTGTCGCCTGCCTTTCCAGGAAATGGCCGGCCGCCGGGCCGGACGTGTACTAGGAGGTGCCCGCCGCCTGGCGGATCAGGTCGTTCATGGACGTGGGCTTGGCCGCCGTCGTGCGCGCGCCGCCGTCGAAGGACGGGGCCGCCTCGGCGCGGGCCAGGTGCGGCTTGCTCTTGAGCAGGTCCGCGAGCGCCTTCTCGATGCCCTTGGTGTCGACATCGCCCGCGTCGTCGATGTACGCGCCGAGGTCGAGGAAGGCCGCGGCGTCCGACGGGTCCGCAAACGTCTTCGCGGCGAGCGCCTTGACCTCGGCGCGGACGACGCGCTGCGTCAGCGCCGAAATCTGGCCCTCGGCCTTCGCGGCGCGGTCGGTGGCCTGCTCCAAGTCGCTCTTGGACGCCGCTTCGAGGTCGTCGAACCGCTTGGCTTTCGCCGCGTTGGCCTTCGCCCGCTCCTCGTTCTTGCGGGACAGGGTCTGCCACTTGTCGCGGTCGGCCTCCGCGGCGGCCAGGCGCTCGGCCACCGTCGGCTCGGGACCCGTGCCGGTGCCGGTGGCGGCCTGGTGCTGGTCGTCCGGCGCGGTGCCCTCGGCGGGCCCGGCGGATTGCTCGGTGCTGGATTCGGACATGTGCATCTCCCGTTTCGGGACCGGTGATGGCGGCCGCGCGTTGCGCGCGGTCAGTGGAGGTAGCCGAAGCGCCGCAGCAAGGTGATCGCCTCACTGCGGCTGCCGGCCAGGTCGTAGATCTCCTCCGGCAGCAGCCGCGGAGAGGTGAGCCGGAAACCCCGGCCCGAGCGGGGCACCAGGCCCCGCTGGATGGCCCGCTGACGCTCGGCCCGGTACCACTGGCCCCGGCGGGTCGCCGAGTCCCGGGTGGCCCGCACCCGCCGGCCGTAGGCGCTGGCGGTGTACATGCCGCGGCGAGCGTTGACCACGCTCGTCAGCGACGCCCCGTCGCGCACCGCCTGCGCCCCGGACGCGGTGAAGATGCGGTTCTGCTCGGCGGCGCTCAGCGAGTCGAAGTACCGGCGCGCATCGAAGGCGCCCCGGTGATGGCGGCCGCGCGCCACGAGCTTGGTCGGCATGTGCACGCAGTCACACCGCGGATGGCGCTGAAAGCCGCGGTTCCAGCCGTACTCGGTCCCGGCCAGGATGATGCACCTGGCGCACGCCGGCGGGTTGACCACCCGTACATAGCCGTTTATGGTCCGGTTCCCGGCGATCGACGCGCCGGCCGCGGTCCGGCCGGCGTCCGCCACCTGCGTCGCCGCCGCCCTCAGTAGCTTCTCCAGCCCGCCCAGCAGCGACTCGACGGCCGACTGCCCCGCTTCCTGCAGCCGCCATTTCGTCTCGATCACCGGTTCGTACAGCAGGCTCTTCAGCGGGCGTCCGTCGGCCGCCGCACCTGCGAACGCCGCGGCGTCCACGCTGCCGTCCGGGTCGGACTCCAGGCCCTCGGCGGCGAGCACCGCCGCCACGTACGGGTCCGCGTGCGCCGCCGCCTCCCGCTGCCCGGCCGTCACCGCGGCCACCAGACCGCCCGCCACCGCCTGCCACGACCCGTCCAGGTCGGCGACATCCAGCCCGCCCCACAAGCCCTGCGCCCGGTCCACGGAGCGCCGCACGATCCGCTGCTGGCGCAGGTAGTGCTCGTGCGCCACCTGCTCCGCCGACGCCACCCGCTACTCCTCGGCCGGCGCACCGGCCGGGACGGGCTTGGGGCCGTAGTCCGCCGCCAGGTCCCCGCCGATGGCCCGGCTCAGCGCGTCCTCGCTCAGCAGCCGCCAGCGCTCGATCTCCTGCGGCGTCGCCCCCCACCGCTCCCACAGCACCTCGCGCGGCACCCCGAGCGTCGACATCTTCACCAGGGCGTCGACCAGCTCGCCCTCGGTGCGCCACTCCGGGGACTTCCACACGATCCGCGCCGACGACGCCCCGAACCCGGCCAGCCGCATCGTGCGCTCCAGCCCCTCCTCCAGGAACCGCCTGCGGGTGTAGATCTTGTGGATCAGCCCGGCCTCGGCAGCCTTGAGAGCCTCCGCCGACAGGTTGACCATGCTGCCCAGCAGGTAGTGCGGCGGCGTCGAGGTGATCGCCGCGATGTCCTGGACGTCCGCCTCCTTGGCCTTCAGGTAGCCGCTGAGGTCCGCGGCCGCGAACTGCCCGAAGCGGGCGGTCCCCTCCTCAGCGATCAGGATCTTGTTCACGGCCACGTCGAACGGCTCGATGTCCTGGCCCTGCTCGTCCACGGGGATCTCCATCCCCGTGGCCCACTTCTGCGGGAAGGCGGCGGACTCCTGCGTCATCATCCGGTCGGCGATGGTCTTGTTGATCCGGTCCTGGATCCCGGTCACCGACCGCAGCTCGGACGCGCCGGGCTTGAGCATCCGCGGCCGGTTGGCCAGCTGCCCGAACGGGACCTCGCCCAGCGCGTTGCGGCCGCCCCACTCCTCGCCCGCCACCTGACGGCGCACCCACTGCGGGCTCCCGCCCGTCTTCGGCTCCGGCGCCTCGAACTTGTAGATCCGCTCCGGCAGGTACAGCGTGCAGCACAGGCGCGCCGTCCAGTCGTCCAGCCACAGCTTCAGCGCGGCCGCCAGCTCACCCGGCTCGCCCGGCACGGCCTCCGTGATGACCTGCGTCGGATGCTCCGGAGTGATCCGGAACTCCTTGCGTCGGCCGGTCGGCGGGGACACCAGCAGGTACGCCTCGCCGCGCACCGCCGCCTCCAGGAAGCACAGCTGAGAGCCGCCGTCGAGGTTGTTGTCCTGCCACAGTCCCCACGCCCGTTTGTCCGCGTCGCCAGCCGCATCCGACTGGAAGCCCGCCACCTCCAGGCGCCCCACCAGGGCGTCGACGACCAGCTCCATGTAGTTCGCCCGGGACATGCGCAGCAGCCGCCGGAACGGGTCCCGCGCCTTCTCGTGCAGGAACGGCAGCGGGTGCTCGCACTCGTAGTAGTCGTCGAAGCGCTGCGTGTCCTTCGAGCGCTTGCACAGCGCCGTGTACAGGCGATCACGCCACCATTCCGGGGACTGGACAGCAGGTGCCGGCATCGGTCCCCCTTCCCGGTCAGAATCCGCGCCCGCGGCGCCGCTTCGCCTTAGCCTCACCCGCCGCGATCACATCCCCGGCCGCCTCGTGCGCCAGGACGGAGCACACGGCCAGGTCGATCTTCTGCAGCACGGACGCCTTGCGCAGCACGTAGCGGTTCGACGGCCGGGCCGCCTTGCGGGCGTTGCGCACGTGCAGGGAAGTGATCTCGCACCCGTCGTGCCCGAAGGAGCTCGCCGCTTTCGTCACATCCGTCAGCAGCCGCTCGCACGCCGCGTGCATCTGCACCACGCGCTGGGTGTACCAGCGCACCACCCGCTTGTCCCCGTACCGGTCGGCCCAGGTGTCCACCTCGGTCTCCCAGTACGGCGGGTCCGCGTACATACGCACCACGTCATACCGCTCGAACAGGTCGTGCACCGCGGCGTCGACCTCCAGCCGCGGCACCTGGCCCTGCCAGTCCTGCGGATCCCAGATGGCCAGCCGCGCGTCCGGACCGTACGTCGGCGTGAACTGGTAGCCGTCCAGGGTCTCCGCCCGGATGCCCGTCCAGTCGTCCACGTCGGAGCCGTCGAAGCCCAGCACCACCCGCGCCCGCTCCGGCAGCTCCCGCACCTGCGTGCGCGCATCCCACCGGTCCTGCTGCAGCCAGGTGCCCATTCCCGCCACCAGGCGGTTGCCGAAGAACCGCTCCGCCTCGGCCGGCTCCTTCTCCAGCAACTCCGCCGCCTCGCCCTCGATGGCGTCCAGGTCGATGTGCCGGCTGCCCTCGTAGACATGGGCGTGGATTTTCCGGCGCTCGGCCTTGTTCCGGTACGACAGGCCCTTGGGCGGCAGCCGGTGAAACCGGTAGACGTCCTTGGCCTGCGTCTCGGCCGTCTTCTGCGCCACCGAGTTCTCCGAGGGATCCCAGCCGTTCGTCGTCTCCAAGGACCGGCCGCTCATGCCCGCCAGGCCGCGGCGCTGCGTGGTGGCCACCTTGGTCATCTTGTTCGTCTCGGTCCAGATGCCCGTCTCGTCCTGGATGACGAAGGTCACCGGGTTGCCCAGCCGGGACTGTGCGCTGCTGGTGACGACGTCGATCCGGCCGTCGTTCGGCAGCCGGATGAACTGTTCGCCCACCCGCATCAGTTCGCCGAGCGGCCCATTGCGGATCATCGCCTGCAGCGGCCGGTAGACGTTGTCCGTCTGGTCCTCCGACGTCGCCGTGATCTGAATCAGCGGCGTCGACCACGGCCGGCCCATCGGCTCGCCCGGCTCATACTCGTACACCCAGCCGCACCCACAGCCGTACGACCGGCAGTCGTGCACCTCGCCGCCCTCGGCCCACCCGGCGAACAGCACCGGGCCGACCGCCTCGGCAGCCGTGATCCCGGCCGTCCACGGGCCCTTGCCCGACTTCTGCGGGGCGACAACCTGGCCACGACGGAAGCAGAACGCCGTTGACAGCTGGCCGATCCGCGCCTCGGTGCGCACCCGGTAGAAGTGGGCCGTGCACCGCAGCTGCCAGTCGTACATCTCGAACGGCTGCGGCCCTCGCACCAGACCGCCCACCGACTCCAGCCGGCAGTGCTGCGCAATCCAGTCCGGCACCACGTACAGCGTCGGGAAGTCCAGCGGCCAGGTGCCGTCATCAGCCGCGACCACCGGAAACCGATCTCAGCCGGGCCCGCGCCGAGGTGGGGGCGGCAGCAGGCGCTGAGGCGTCGGCCGGACGCGGGCCCTGTTCCGCCTCGCGGTCGATCCGCCAGCGGTTCGCCCGCATCCCGGGCGTCGTCAGCCCCAAGCTGTCGGCCATCTGTCGCACCAGCGTTCCCAGGTTGACACCGGCGTCCGGCTGCTCGGCCGCGGCCAGGCGGCGGACATACAGGGCCACTTCGAGGTGCTGGCCGTAGCGCTCCCACATCAGGGCCTGCGGCATCCGCCACAGGCGCTCCCACAGTTCGTCCTCGCGCACCGATTCCTCGGTCAGCGGCCACTGCGGCGTTTCGCCGTCGCGCCCGTCGGCCGGCAGGATCGTCCACTCGCCGGCGTCCCGCTCCCTGCGCAGCGCGTCCGGGTCGGGGGCCGGGCCGGACCGTGCGCGTGCTCCGCCCTTCGGCATGCTGATCTCTCTTCTGCCGCGTTGCGCGGCCGCTACTCCGTCACGTTGCGCGACGAGAGTTCATGATCACCGGTGGTTCTGAACCCGTCAGACCTGGCAGCGACCTCCCCGGCGGTCCGGCGTCGATCATGATCATGGGGTCACCCCCCAGGGCCTGTCACAGACCGTGACCGACCTTGGGGAGGTCGGTTCGGAGCGGAGCTGTGCGCTCCTCGGTCCACGCCTGAGAGGGATCGTCGGGGTCTATGAGCCGACTGCCGGTGGCGGTGGTGCGGAAGGTGTGGAAGCGGATGCTGCGCTGGCTGCCGTCGTCCTCGACGCTGATCCAGCGCAGGGCCACGGTGTGGGGGGCGGCGTTGTTGGCCTTGAGCCACTCGCACAGTGCCTCGCGATGCTCGTGAAGGTCATCGGTGCGGTAGAGGGCGAGCACCACGCTCACGTGTCCTCACCTGCCACCTCGTGGTCGGAGGTGACGGCGTAGCCGAAGGCCGGCCGCTCCTCGGGCTCGGGCCCGACGGTGAGCAGCCGGGCCGCGGCGGCCTCGGCTCGGGCCAGTGCCTTGGCACCCTTGCCCTTGATGTGGATGGCTACCTGCCGCTCGCCTGCGACGACTGTGATCCTCACTGGTTCCACCCTCCGGGCTGGTGCCGTGCGGTCTGGCTGCTGTGGCAGGGGCCGCACAGTCCGCGCCCGTGCCGGGGATCGGCGGGGTCGAGGCCGCGCTCGACCAGCTCGCGGCGGGACAGCGGGTGGTGGTCGGCGTGCACGCTCCGGGCCTGGCCGCACAGGACGCACACCGGGTCACGGGCGAGGACGGCGGGGCGGAAGCGGCGCTCGTGCTCGCGCCCGTACCCGCGCTGCCGTGCGGTGCCGCGCCGCTGCTCGGCTTCCTGCCGGTGGCCGTCGCACCTGCCGCCCTGGTCGGTGTACTCGGGGCAGCCGGGGACGGAGCACACTCGCCAGGCCGTACGTCTGGGCATGGCCTGCCTCCTCTCGTACGGTGATCGCCTCAGCGAGGCGGAGGAGGGGCGATGCGGTTCGGTGCGCGAGCGGCAGGGCAGGCAGCGTCGGAGGCGGCTGATCGGCGGGCGAGAGGCGGCCGCGTGTACTCGGTGGTGGTGGAGTTGGAGAGTGCGCGGGCAGGCGCTGCACCTGATCTGTCGGACGTGATCGAGCAGGTGGAGAGCGGGGGGTGGCATCTGGATCGGGTGGAGGCGGCTGCGCTGGCGGCTCACGCTCGCCCGATGGTTCTGTTGATCTTCCGCGTGGCGTGAGCTGCAACGGCAAAGGCCCCGCCGGTGATTGGCTGGGGCCTTGTGTCAGCGGTGCGTGGACACGCTGAACGTGGGCCAAGTGTTACAGCAGGTCGGGGCGGTGGTCAAGCAGCGTCGGTGTGCTGCTCGTTGGTCGGGGTGGTGACGAGTTCGTTGAGGTCGATGAGGGCGCGGCCGTGGCGGTCGTAGCCGTGGTGGGTGAGCGTGCCGCGTCGGAGGCGCTGGCGGAGGGTGCCGGGTCTGATGCCGCTGTGCGCGGCGGCGGCGTATATGTCGGTGATCACGGGGCGCATGTGGCCCATGATGCGGCATCGCCCCGCCACCGGTGATGAAGCACCGGGGCGGGGCGACGCGGGTCCGAGCGCGCGCCAGCAGCTCGAATAGGGACGCACCCACAGTAGGGCTGAGGTCTGACAGTGGGCGGCTTCTGGGAGCTCATGCCGTGGTCGAGCGGCGGTAACCGCGTCGTTTGGCGAGCGCGGCTGTGGCGGTGCGGCCGTACCAGCGGTTGACTCCGCCGTCGGTGTCGTCCGGCTCGGGCCAGCGGCCCCGGTTTCGGTCGGCGCGGATGGTGGCCGGCGAGATACCAGCGGCCTTGGCGATCTCCGCGCCGGTGTAGAGGCGGTTCGGCTGGAGGCCCGGTGTGGAGCGGCTGAGGTGGTCTCGGACCCAGTCGTCTACCTCTTTGGGGTCGTAGACGTTGTGCTGGCCTCGCTTGCCTTTGGGGGCGGGCCAGTCGGGGCGGCGGGACCATTTGTTGCGCACGGTGTTGTAGGAGCGGCCGTGGCGGGCCGCGATCTCTTCCATCGTTTCGCCGCTGGCGGGGGTGTCTATCATGGTGGTTCCAGTCCTTTCGGGATTGGTGGTGACCGGCGAGGGTTTTGCGACGGGCGTTTTCGGGCGCCTGTGGGCTTCGGCCCGGCCCTCGCCGGTCTTTTGCGTATGGGGATGCCCCCGGCTGGCTGCCGGGGGCACGGTGGGTGTTACTCGTTGTCGGTCAGCAGCTCTTCCGCGTAGTGGAGGATTTCACCTGCTGTGGCCGCGTTGAGCTTGATTTGCATGGCCAGGACTTCGTCTCCTTCGGCGGCGATGTACTGGGTGTACAGGTTCGCCGCTGAGAGCCAGTGGAGCGCGCTGCCCCAGATGCCGGATTGCACTTCCTGAGCTACCGGCTGGTCGCTGACGATGGTGACGATTCGGCCGACTGCCGGGATGATCTGGCGGCTGTCGTATACCGGCCCTGCGGGGAGGGTGATCGGTACGGGGAGCAGTGCGCAGACCTTCACGAGGCGCTGGTAAGCCTTCATGAGGTGGCTGCCGAGCTCGTAGACCTCGTCGTCGTATTCGTCGGACATGTGGTCCGTCCTCTCTGGAGTTGTTGGTGGTGAGTTCGGGGTTTGCGGCCCCTCCCTCGTGTGCACCACTTTACAACACGTGGGCACCTATTTGCAACACCCGTGGGGCGCCCGCCCGGCTGGCTGCCGGGCGGGCGCGTCGGGCGGTTACTGCTGCTCGTCCGGGTGCTGCTGGCCGTACAGCCACTCGGCGAGATCCTGCAGGGCGCTCTCGGCTGCCAAGATGTTGGCGACCGCCGAGTGGCCACGCACCGGGTGGTACTCGCTCGCCATGATCGAGTAGATGTCGAGCGCTCCGAGCCAGTAGACGCACGCGGAGAACAGGTCCGCCTGTGTCCGCTCCGGCATGGGCATCTCCTTGACGATCTCCACGACCCGGCGGACGGCGGGGGCGGCGTCCTCGCTGCTGACCGCCCCGGTCGGCAGGGTGACGGGGACGGGGAGGTTGAGGCAGACCGTCGCCAGCGCCGCGTACGACTGTCCCAGCATCCGGGCGATGTCGCCCATCTGCTCGTCCTGGTAGTCGGACATTACTTGCCCTTCCTGTTGGTGGTGGTTGGGGTTTGCGGCCCCTTCCTTGCGTGCACCACTTTACAACAGACATGCATCCAATTGCAACACTCCGATGTACGGACAAGCGAACCGCCCCCCGGGTGGCTCCCGGGGGGCGGCGACTGGCAGGTCAGGCGTCGCGGAGCCAGTGCATCAGGTCGCTGATGCATGCCTCCGTGTGGAACATGGCGGCTTGGGCTGCCTCATCTCGGATGGTGGTGCCAGCGGCTTCCGCGTCGTACAGGCCGATCATGTCGGCGGCCATGAGCCAGAACAAGCAGGCCACTTGGAGTGCGGCGACCTGTTCGGCAGGGATGGGCTGATCGGGGGCGATCTTGTAGCAGCGGTCGATGCTGCCCATCAGTCCGCCGACGGTGCCGCTGGCGGGCGGCAGGGTGATCGGGACGGGGAGCTGTTCGCACACCTTGCTGATGCCGATGTAGAGGACGGCCAGGCGGGCCGTCAACTCCTCGGTGGTGCGCTCGCGTTCGTCTGACATGTTTGGCCCCTTCTGGTAGGTGATTGGTGGCGAGGCGCGGGGTTTGCGGCCCCGACCTCGTGTCTCCATCGTAAGGCGACGTGCACCCTTTTGCAACACCTCGCGCCAATAGAAACCCCGGATCCGTTTGGACCCGGGGCTCCAACGATCAGGCGATCTGCCATCCGCTCAGCCGGTCACTCTGGTCAACCTCGGCGGTAAGGCGCGTGCCCGGCAACTGCTCCGTCGGCAGGCCAATGGCCGTTGCGATCTCCGCCGCCGGATACCGCACGGGCTCTGTCGCGTCGTCGGCGTCAGCCACGACCTCGGCCTGGTCGCCGACCAGTAGTAGAACCTTCACGGCTACTCGCTCGCTCATGATCTTTCGTCCTCTCAATGTCATGTCGGTGGATTCCGTTGGGGCAGCCGCGCCCGCCAGTCGATCTGGGCCGCCCCTCAGAATTCTCGGCAGGGTAGGCGATCAGTCGTTCTGTTTCGGGGAGCCGGGGACCGGCTTGCTCGCCGGTGCTGCTGACCTGGCAGGCGTCGACTGCTCGTTGCAGGTCACGGCCGCTGGCCTGCGAGTACGGGTACGGGCACGACGACCACGGGCACCGGCAGGCCACAGCGCTTGCAGGCGCCGCTTTCGTTGGATTCGCCGCAGCCGGGGCACAGCGTCTCGCTCATCGCCGGTCCCCCTTCGGGGCGCCGGCAATCGGCTTCTCGTTCGGGTTGGTGGTCCAGCCGCCGGTACTGCTCGCGTACTCGCGGATGTCCTCGGGGCGCTCACCGGGGCGGCCCGGGTCGCGGGTGGGCATGGAGGGCAGTGCCATGATGGTGCTCCTGTCTCCTGCGAGATGGGAGCGGAGCGGGCCGCCCTACCGCCAAGCAGATGCGGCCCGCTCCGCGCTGTTGTGGGGCAGTCGCCTGACCGCTCCCCGCCCGCCCCGGCCGACCGGCTCGGGGCGGACAGGCAGCCTCAGGCGACGTGCCAGCGCGCGGGGTTGGTCTCGTCCTGGACGAACGCGACCGTGTTGCTGGGGCCCTGTTGCTGTTGCTGTTGCTGGCCGTGTTGCTGGTTCTGACCTGCGGAAACAACAGCGACAACGGGGCCCGTCTCGTCGGCCGAGAGGGGGTGTGGGGAGGGAACTGGCGGGCGCTCTGGCAGGGCCTCGGTACGGACCCCGGTGGACGCCCCCCGGGCGGCCCCCGGGCCGGTGGCCCGGGTGGCCCGGGACAGGGGCACACCCGCGGCCTCACACAGGGCCCGGGAGTCGGCCGGTGTCCAGGCCCGTTCGGGGTAGCGGGAGGACAGCTCCGCGACCACTTGAGCGTGGTGCAGACCGAGGGTCCGCTTGCCCCCCTCGGAGCACTTCTCCACGAGGTCGTGGAGCAGGTGGACGAACTCAGCCGGAGAGGGCCCGATCGCGTCCGCCGCGGGGGCCTCGGAGGAAGACTCCCCGGAACCCTCGGTCGCCTTCCCGTCCGCCTTCTTCGGGCGGGTGACGGACAGGGCTGCGGTCGTCCAGCCGCCGGCCAGGAGCCACATGGCCCAGGGCCGGGCGTCCACGAGGCGCCAGCCGAGGTAGGCGACTCCCCCGAGTGCGGCCAGTCGCGCGCCGGTGCCCAGGTGCGCGGCGACGCCGGACAGGTCGTGCCGATGCCCCTTACGGCACCAGGTGGTCAGCCGGTCAGACAGGGTGCGGCCCAGCAGGCCGCTTCCCTCCCCCAGGCGTCGTACGAGCCGGATCGCCCACGCGGATGCCTCCGCGGCCTTCTCTCGGGCGCTCTCGGCCTTCTCGCGGATCTCGTCGCGCGCCTCGGCGTTCACAGCGGCACCGCCCCGTTCAGCGCGTCCACGATGCCCTGACCGACCATGTTGTAGAGGTCGGGCACCCACTGCATGAGTTGGGCGGCCCCGGCCGTGGCGCACAACGTCATCCCGACGAGCAGGCCACCGAGCGCCTTCTTCTTGTCGTTCTTGCCGAACGCCTTGAACACAACGACGCCGAGGATCAGCGCGACGACTACAACGCCGGCCCCGGCCGTCGTGAGAGTGCCGGCGGATCCGGAGACCAGGGTGCCGCCGCTCTTGCCGGTGATGCGGGAGACGGCCCAGTCTCCGGCCGTGCTGCCCATGGCGGCCGTGCGCTGAGCAAACCAACCGAGGATGCCGCCGACGCACATCGTCCACGAAGTGCCGGTAACCAGACCGCCGCCGAATGGAATCAGCGCTTTCAGCTCCCTGTTGCCCTTCCACCAGCTGCGGAAGTTGACGATCAGAACTGCGACGGACAGGACGGCGCCGCAGAGGGACAGGACGATCATGCGGGGACTCCCGTGAGCGCGGTGACGATGTCGAAGGGCCGTACGACACCGTAGATAGCGCCGACGGTGGTGATCGAAAGCCCTGTCAGAGAAAGGAGTTGGGCGCGGCGGCCTGTGTCGAGGCGGCGGGCGACGCGTAGACCGAAGATGGCGACGGCGCCCAAGCCAACGACGTAGGCGATCGCAGGGTGGGTGGTGACGCGCATCGCGTACAGGAAGCTGCCCCAGCAGGGGCCGAGGCCGTAGCCGATGCCAGGTATTGGCACCACGGCCGCAGCGATGGCGAGCAGGGCCGCGTACGGGGAAACGCGTGCGGTGATCCAGCTCCACAGCCGTTCGCGCCAGGTCCGCTCCGGCTCGTCGTAGACCGGGACCATGTCCACCGTCAGGCGGATCTCCAGCGGCGCCGGTGGCGGCTGCTGCGGCCAGCTGGCCCACCCCGGTGGCGGACCTGCTGGCGGCGCTGGCGGCGCGGGCGGGGCTGGTGGCGCGGGCGGCGGGACAGCCGGAGCGGGCCCGGGAGCGGCGGTCGGCTGCTGTACGGGAGGCCAGGGCTGGCCGGAGGGGATGATCCGGGTCGGCGTTATCGGCCGGTTCGGCTTCTGGTTGTCGGTCATGGCGTCCTCAAGGGCGGAAGAGGGCGGCGGCGACGGCGGCCACGCAGACGATCAGGGCGGTGGTGCGTACGACGGGCAGCAGCACGGGATGCGGCTCGCGACGGCCGACGGCGGCGAGGCCGAGTGCGGCGAGCAGCGTGAGCGTGCCGAATGCGAGCGCGGCGAGTGCGTGCATCTCAGCTCTCCCTCGTGAGGGTCTGCAGCAACTGCGCTTTCGGTTGGCCGATGCGCAGTTCGCGCTGGAGGGTGCGCAGGGACGCGGGGCGGCCGAGTGCGCGGGCGCGCTCGATGAGATCGGCGGGGAGTGCATCCGGGTGCGCATCCGGGCCGCCGCCGTTCTCCCCCGCCGATGGCTCCGGCTGGCCGATGCCGGGGGCGTCCTGCTCCGTCTCCTCACCGTGTGATCGGCCCGTGTCGGATGCGCATTCGGGGATACGGGCATGGACTGCATCTCGGCGCTGGCCTGCGGCGATGGCGAATGCGGGGGCGCGTACCTCGGGGTGCACCTCGGGCTCGGTGGTGACGTCGAGGACGAGCGCGCCGGGCAGCTCGGCGGCGGCCGCAGGCGCATCCGGGCGGGGTGCGGCGGGCGGATTGCCGGCACCGATGGCGACGCGCACCTGCTGCTCGGAGACCACGACACCGTGCTCGGTCAGAAGGCTGGCGAGCGCGGCGGGATGCGCATCCGGATGCGCGGAGTGCACCCGCCGGACGGCGTCGAGCGGATGCATCTCGGTGAGCTGCTGGCGGGCCAGGGCCGCCGGGGTGCGCGGCTGCGCGGGCGGCTGCGGCGGGGCCCAGGCGGACGGCAATGAGATGGTGGTCAGTTCCGTGGCGCCGCGCCGGGCGGCCAGTTCGAGCATGAGCCGCTGGCGCTGGACCGGGTCGGTGGCGACGTGCGCGCGGGCGACGGCGGCGGCGAGGCGGCGGCTGCCCCAGCCGCGCAGTCGGCGGCGAGAACCGAGCCGTACGGCGCGGGCCAAGGCGCGGTCGCGGCTGATCTGCTCGGCGGTACGGTCGCGCACGGCGAGACCGAGCCGGGACAGCAGCCGCTCGCGCAGCGCGCGGGCGATCTGCGCGGGCAGGCCAGTGGACAGAGCCCCAGGCCGGATGATTCGCAGCTCCAGGCCCATGGCCTGGTGCCAGAGCAGGCCGGCGAGCACGGGGCCGATGACGGCGCGGACGGTACCGCCGACGACGCCGGACTCGGCGTACGCGGGGATGATCTGCACGCCGGTGATGACCCAGACCAGGGCACCGGGCACGCCGGGAGTCCCAGCGGTGTCGTCGGTGGCAGTGGCCTTCTTGTTGGCGCGGGCGAGGAGGCCGCAGGCGAGCAGCGCGATCTCGGCCGCGGCGAACATCGCGAGGCGCTCGCTGTGGTCGGTCATGCCGAGGCGGTGCGCGGCGAAGCGCCACGACGTATCTGCGCTGTAGGCGGTGCAGGCCGCAGCGGCGAAGGACGCGATCAGGACCGCGGCTGGCGGCCGGGCCATGGCGCGGAGCGCGCGGCTGGTACGCCAGGCCGCGATCGTGACGGCGGCGGTGAGGGCTGTGCTGGCGAGAGCGGCAGGGTACGGGTTGGCGTACGCCCACCGGATCGCCTCATCGGTGAGATCCACGGGTGTCTCCGAGGCGGGGCCGGGCCCGTTGCTGGAGGCTGGCGGGCCCGGCCGATCGGTGGTCAGCGGTGGCGTGCGCAGGTGTACCCGGGCCAGTCACAATCCGGGCAGGCCATCTGCGTTTCGCACGGCTCGCAGTCGGAGCGCGGCTCCCGATGCATGGGGCAGACGGCGTCGACGTAGGCGCCGGGTACGCGTCCGTAGCTCTTCACCAGGGCCCGCTCGGCGAGGATGCGACTGTCGGTGTCGTGATCGTCGTCGTCGAAGGCGCGGAGGATGCGGCCTGCCGCGTTGAATACGGCGTGGATCACCGCAGCTCACCTGCCTCGCCGGTGTCGGTGATGCGGGCGGTGAGGGTGACGAGTGCGTGGTCGTCGAGCAGGTGCTGGCTGGCGACCCAGCGCAGGCCGGCGCCGGCGGGCGGCCAGACCTCGGGGTGGGCGAGGGCGCCGTCGAGGTGGCGGGCCATGGAGGCGAGGGCGCCGAGCGGGCCCGGCTCGGCCGGGCGGGCGGTGGCGCGCTCCTCTGTGACGGAGACGATGCGCGCGATGAGCATCTGCCCGGCGAGGAGGTTCTCGTGGGGGAGCAGGTCCTCCAGCTCGCGGACGGCGGCGGCGAGCTGCTGCTCGGCGGTCGCGGCGTTCACAGCGTCACCCCGCTCGCGGTCAGGCGCAGGCGGGTGGCGTACTCGCCGCGGGTGGCGCCGTCGAGGGGCAGCTCGTCGAGGACGCGGGTGAGGGCGTCGAGGTCGGCGCGTACGGGCGCGGTGTCCGTGTAGGTGCCGTGCCAGTCCCACACGGTGACGTGAGCCTCAGTGAGCAGCCGCTCGGGCGTGAGGGTCGTGTCGGGGTTGTGCGCGGCGAGCCGGTCGGCGGCTGTAGTGAGGAGCAGCGCGAGGGGCGCGGCTTGGTGGCGCGGGGTGATGTGGCCGGTGGTTCCGTCGGCGGTGCGGATGGTGGCGATGGTGCGGCCGGCGCGGCGGCCGAGGATTCCGGCGGCCAGGAGGCGGCGGGTGGGGTGCTGCGCGGGGCTGATCTGGGTGGGAGGTCGGGCGATACGATCCATGGCGGACCGCTCCTTGTCGCTGAGGAGTTGGTCTGGCCCCGGCCATATGGCATTCGCAGTGCCGGCCGGGGCCGTCCTGTTGTTGCCCGAGCGTAGCGACTTCCTAGCCATATGGCTAGGAAGTTGGGAAGATAGGTGCCCATGGCCGACGACGTCGGAGGAGGGCCTGAGATGGTGTCGTTCCGCGAGCTGGCGCGGCGACTCGTGGCTGAAGGCGTCGTCGCCTCGATCAGTCATCAGCGTGTGAGCCAGTTGAGCCGCGATGACCCGGCCTTTCCCCCCGTGGTTCAGGTGGGCCGCTCCAAGGCGGTCGACTGGAGGGTGGCTCGCCCATACTTCGCGAAGCGGAAATCGAGGCAAGGGGAGCGAACCGACCTGCGCGATAAGTCGTCAGGCGGGTGAGTAGTACCGGTGACGCGTGAACGCCCCGTCTCGCAGTCATCGGAGACGGGGCGCTGGGTGGGTCGTTCGGAGGTAGAGCCGGGGCGGCCCAACGGCTAGCGTCGACGGCCGAGTGAAGGCAGTCCTGCGGATACGGTGCTCACGCTCTGGCTGGGTGAATTTGACGGGTCTAACGGCTTGGACCGCCAGTACTCGGCGTGTTCCTCGGCTCGTGCTTGCACTTCTCGGCGGGTCTCCTGGCTCACTGGCTTCGCCCACTTACTCGTACGCTGCCGCCGAGGGGGCGGATGTTCGGGGATGAAGGTTCGCTGCGCTGGCTTCGACCGATCCGCCTCAAAGGAGGCGCGAGCGGCTGGCCCTTGGAGTGGAGTCGTGATTGCTTTCTTCGACGGCCAGCCGTCCCGAATGCGCCGGGCCAAAACGTCCCTCGATACCTTGCAGCGTCGGTCCTTGGCCCACTGGCCGATGCTTTTGGTCTGGCCGAATGCGGTTATCGCCACAAGTCCCCCCTTATGTGATCGCAGACTAACCTTCACCTGAACCGCTGGGAAGAGCCCACTTGGACGCGTCTCGGTGTATCAGGTCAGTCCACGCACGGTGAGAGCAAGCAGGGCGATGATGCCGACGCCGATGGCCAAGAGCCGTACGGCCTGCTGCCAGTACGTGCTACGTCGGATCTCGCGGGTGGTGTCCGACGCGGCGATGTGCCGGCCACCGGCGCGCGCTGCGGTCCAGAGGGCGCCGAGCAGCGCACGGGCGACGATGGCCAGCGGGCCTGGGATCTCCTCGATGCGGTCGGCGGGCCGTAGGCCGTGGTGGGCGTGGCGGCGGTGTTGGTCGCGGTCGGCGACGGCCTGGTACTCGGTAGCGCGCTCTTCGGACCGGGCGTCGCAGGCCGCGCAGTAGTGGACGTAGCGCACGGCGGGACGGTACCGCGTACGGCGGGCGCCGGGGAGGGGGCGTACGGCGGTGGCTACAGGTCCAGCAGTGCCCAGAGGCGGCGGCCGTCGGGGGCGCTGTCGGTGCCGCAGCTGGAGGCTCCGAGTTCGGCGAGGCGGGGCAGGACGGTGGCGTCGGGTGTGGGGCCGGGTTGGTGGCTGAGCACGAGGACGAGTGCCTGCTGGTTCTGGTCGGCGAGGTGGAGGCTGACGCGTCGGCCGCCGTCGCCGACAGCGGCTTTGACCATGAGGGTGACGACGTTCCCCACGGCTTCCTCATTGGGCCGGTAGCCCCATTGCCGGAGCTGCTTCACGACCCGCTTGTGGGCGCCGGCCGGCGCCCAGGGCTGGGCCTCCAACGGCCAGTTCACCCCTCGCCGGTTGGCCATGCTCACCCGGCGCCGGGCGGCGGACGTCGGCGTGTGCTTCGGTTCGTTGGGGCGCGGCGGCTCGACCGGCCGTTTCGGTGGTGGCGGAGTCTTCGGCGGATAGTCGGGCCGGTGCTCGGCCTTCTGCGGCGATGTCACGGCGGCCTCCCGTGCAGAGCGGTGCGACACGAAGACCGTACCCCCATGTCTGGGCCGGGGACCTGGAACTGCGTCAGCCCGCAGGCGGTGATGCTCCTGTGCGCGCCGCGTGCGCCGTCGCCATCCGCCCTCTGCGGGAGCACGGTCGAAGGGGACCGAAAGGGGTGACGATGGCTGAGGGGTGCGAGCACGAGTGGGTGCAGTGGAGTGGCGCGCAGCGTTGCCGGAAATGTGGCGCCACACAGCAGTAGGTTGCTCGTTGAGTTTGGTGAGGGGCCGCGCCTGCGGCCCCTCTTCTCGTCGAAGGGGGTCAGGATGGCGCGTACCGGGTGGTGGGAGCTGCCGGCCGACGCGTGGGCGGCAGTGGAGGCGCACACGGGCCCGGTGGCCGGTGTGCGGGATGTCGCGGACGGTCTGACTTGCAGTACGGCGGCCGTGCTCACGCCCGGTGCCGGCCCGGTGTTCATGAAGGGCGTCCCCGTCGGTGACGCGCGCGGCCGGGCCGGACAGGCGATGGAGGCCGTGGTGAACGCGGCAGTGCGCGGCGTGGGCCCGCGGTTGCTATGGCAGGTCGAAGCCGGGGGGTGGGACCTGCTCGGCTTCGAATACGTCGAGGGTCGGCACGCGGACCTGTCGGCCGGCTCGGCGGACCTGGTGCTGGTGGCTAGCGTCCTGCACTCGGCTCAGGATGTCCGGGCTCCCGAGGGCGCTGGTGTCCCCTCGTTCGCCGACCGGTTCACCGACGTGCTGCCGCCCGAACAGCTGGAGCTGCTGCGCGGCGACACGCTGCTGCACACGGACACGAACCCGCACAACCTTCTTGTCGGTGGGGGCCGGGCGTGGCTGGTGGACTGGGCGATGCCCGCGGTCGGCCCGGCGTGGGTGGATGTGGCGTACACGACGGTGCGGCTGATGGAGGCCGACTGCCCGGCGGGCGAGGCGTTGGAGTGGGCGGCGCAGTTCCCCAGCTGGGAGGCAGCGGACCCGCGGGCCGTTCAGGCGCTCGTTACGGGGACGTGCCGCCTGTGGGAGCGGCAGGTCGGTGCACGGGACGCCCGGCACAGCAACGCGCGCTATGCCGCCCTCGCCGCCTGAGCGCATCAGAGGCCCCCGCTCGGTGAGCGGGCGGGGGCCTGCTGCTGCTCAGTGTCGTTCGGCGATCCGGTTGAGGTCGGCGTCAGCGACCGCGAGATCGGGGTGGTCGTGCAATTCCTGTTCGCGCATCCATGCGGCGATATCGGCTTTGTGTGCGGCGCGGACTTCGTCGAAGCTGGCGCCGGTGAGCATGGCGATGGCGTCCACCGCCTCGTCGTCGAGGCCGTTGTATCGGTTGTCGGGAGCCCACATCCGAGCCATGTCAGGGTAGAGGAAGTCGGCTGCAGTGAGCTTTTCGAACAGCCACTGCCTGAACGGCGTGTTCTGGTGCTTCCAGGCGGGGTCGTAGTTGTCGTATTCGGGGTCGTCGTAGCCAGGACCGATGACGGGCATGGGTGTTCCCTTCGGTTGTAGCGGCTTGTGCGCAGCAGAAAGCCCCACCCGATCGCCGGGCGGGGCTTTGCCGTACTTCAATGTGGGCCTGGTCAGTGGTGAGGTGGAAGGCCGCCTGGGCAGGCGCCTAGTGGCAAATCTTCTCCCACGCCTCGTCACCATATTGCTGTGTGAATGCCTCGAATTGTTCAGGGGACGTGAGGTCGAGGCGTTTCATGATCTGCCGCCGCGCCTGCAGTACAGCGCCACGGGACACGCCGCGCCTGTCCGCGATCTCTTCCATGGACGCACACTGCGCGAAGCACGCGACGTAGTGCCGCTGCTGCCTGGTCAGTCGATCGACCGGTGACGTGGAGCCCTGCTCTTTGTCGACGGGGCCGACCTCCGCGGCCGCGGGCTGGCTACCAGCCTGTCGCAGCAGGGCGACGACGGTGGCGTCGTCGCGGTAGCCGTCCTCGTTCTCCTCAGCGGCGGCCACCAAGGCGTCGGCGAGAGACTGCGGGGCGCCGCCGTACGCGCGGCACAGCGCCTCCGCGGTCTCCTGGTCCACCTGGTCCGAGATCCCGTCCGAGACGAGCAGCACCATCCGGACCGCCGCGGGGATCTCGACCTGTCGGCACGTCGCTGCGGATGCCTGGGCGAGTCCGAGCCTGCTCCAGTTGTCGTGCTCCTCGGCAATCTCCATCGCTGCGCCTCCGTTGATCGTCCGCAGCCATTCGCCCATCGTCTGGTCGGTCGTCCACTGCGTCAGCCGGTTCTCGTGCCAGCCGTAGACCCGGCAGTCCCCGATCCAGTGCACGCTGGTGGGCTCGCCCGGCGCCATGGTGGCGTACACGGCGGAGACGTGCGGCGGCCGGTCGTACGCCTGCGTCATCTGCCCGGCGGTCATCAGGCCGGCCAACCCGCCGATGGCCGCGCCCATGTGCGTCAGCACCGCCGGGGCGAGCGCGACGTACCGGACCGTCTCCGGCCGGTGCCCGGCCCCGTCCACCACGGCGGCGAACACCTCCTGGCCGACCCGGTGCACGTCGTACCCGTCCGCGCACGGGGCCTCGGTGCCCGGCCGCTGAGCGACTCCCACCTCTACCGTCTCCGCCGCGCGTTCAGTTGCTTTTGCCATCTGGTCTCTCCTTCGGGGACCGAGGTCCGGCCGGGCTCGTCGATGGGGCCGGAGTTGGCCGTGGTGCGAAGGCCACCGGCACAGCGTTTCGTTCCGCTAGCTCTGAGGCGGGCGCAGGCGCCGGTTGAGACGGGCCCAGTCCAGCGGCCCCTTCATCGCGGTGATCATCGTCTCGTTGATGTGGGTCGCTATCTCGTCGGCGGCTTCGGGACCGTACCGCTGCTCCACCCACTGCACGGCCGCGGCGGTGCCAGCTGCGAGGCGGCCGGCCGCGTAGCGGCTGTCGGCCCCTGCCCGGCCGTGGCCTGGGTCGCGCTCGACGGCAGCCTTCAGCCAGCCGCCGCTCTCCTCCTGCCAGATGTTGATCAGCGTCTTGTGGATGCCGTTCTCAGAGGGCTGGGTCATGCGCTCATCCTCCTTGTCGGCTGGTCGCGCCGTCACCCGTACCACTGACAGCGCTCTTTCGGGTGGTGTCATCGGCCGGGGCGGTGAGGTGCGTTTCGATAGCCCCGCGTATGCGCTGGTACTTCTCGTCGGTGGTGTGTCCGTCCCACTGGGCGCGTGGGTCGTCGGCGGGCACGTGCTCGACGTGCGTGAACAGGCTGGCGTCGCGTGGGCTGATGTGCCAGGAGAGCTGGCCGCACGGCGCGTTGAGGTAGAGGATCTGCCACCCGTCCTCGTCCACGTCGGGGGCCGGGGCGAGAACGGTGGGGTGAGCGGTGGCGAGCCAGGCGAGCAGCTGCGCACGCTCGCGGTACGCCCCGTCGCGCTCCGCCTCGGCCTGCTCGGCGCGGCGGTGCGCATCCTCGGCGCAGCGGTCGCGGAGCAGGTGCTCCACATGCTGACGAAGGAGCAGCCCCTCATCGGGGGTGAGGACGCCGCGGACGGCACGGGACAGGAGCACCAACAGGGCGTCACGGATCGCGGTATCGTCCGGCGCCCCGAAGAGGTGCGGATCGTCGCGCATCGATGACCAGTGCCCACTCTGCTTGGTGCAGCGGGCGCCGGTCTGCGCGAGTACGTCGCAGCGGTCCCCCGTCGTAGGGGCGTCGGCGGGACGTCCGCTGACGACGGCGGCGCCCGGCGACACGTTGATGGCGGGCGGCGTCAGGTGGTCAGCGATGTGTTTGACCTGCGTCATCAGCTGGTCGACGGCGCGGGCGATCTCGCGGGTGGGGTCAGTGGTCATGGTCGGTGCCTCCGGGAAGGGGCCAGGTGTCGGGTCCGGGGACGGTGGTGATGGGGCCCCGCCGTCGGCGGCTGGGCTGCGGCCGGGCCCAGCTGGGTTCGCAATCGCTGAAGCTGGTCTGGATGGGGATGGTGAGCTGGCCGGGATCGGCTACCGGGCGGGACGTTTTGCTGCCGCGGCGGTCCGGCTCGGGGACGTGCTTGCGGCGGCAGACGGGCCCGAGGCCGTCGGGCGACGGGCGGCGCAGGAGCCGGCCGCAGTCGTCGCAGCGGGTCATCGCCGCGCCCTCCTAGAGCGTTGGCCGCAGGCGACCTTGTTGCGGCACTGGGGCCGGTTGTCCCACCAGTCGGTGCGCTTGGGCTTGAGCAGGTGGCCGCACCACCTGCAGTGCAGGGGCGGGGCGGTACGGGGCTTAGTCATTGAGGAACCGTTTTTTGATCCTGCCGGTGAGGCGGTGGCGGTTGGGTGGGGTGACGAGGACGCTGGTCCATATCCAGATCAGCGCGCCGAGCAGGAGCACCTGGTGCATCAGTCGTCGATCCACACGATGGCGGCGATACCGAGCCAGCAGGCGAGGAAGACGATCACACCGACAGCTGCGGCCAGTTGACCGTGGCCGGTGAAGGCGTAGGTACCAGTGCCGGATACGGAGCCGAGCAGCAGGCCGAGGAAAAAGGTGAGCAACATCAGGCGTCGTCGCTTTCGGGCAAGGGATGGCCGGCCTTTTCGAGGCGCCAGGCGAGGTCCCCGGCATCGACGCCGCCTATGTCGTTGGACTCGACGCACCAGGCGGCGACGATGCGCAGGATCTCGTCGCGTGCCGCTTCGGCCTGCTGCCGGAATTCGTGCGGGGTGGGGCTGGTGCGGCGCTGGATGGTGATGGTGTACGCGTCGTCCGGGTTCTGGCCGTCGCGCAGGTCGAGGGAGACGGACGGGGACGGCGCGGTGATCTCGGTTTCGAGGTAGTTCTGCGCGCCGTACCCGTCGAGCATGGTCCGCATGGACGCGACGAGAGCGAGGAACAGCTCGCGGGCGGGTTCCAGCTCCAGGGTGGCAACGCCGCTTTCGAAGGTGAGGCCCTTCACCAGCGTGCCGTCGGTGAGGATCTCGGCGGCCAGGTCACCGAGCGCGTCCAGTGCGTAGGCGGCGGCCCAGTCGAGGCGGGCGGGGGTCTGGTGCCACAGGTGGTGGTTCTCGCGGAGGCCGCGTTCGATGGCGGCGAGCGCCTGGGCACGGCGCTTGGTGCGCTGCTGCTCGGTGAGTTCAGACACGGTCGGCTCCCTTGGTCGAACGGAGGCGGACGACGGGCGGAGTGGTCGGCTTGTAGCCGGAGCAGGGAGGGCAGTACGTGCGGCCATCGGGGAGGATGCGCCAGCCGACGCGTGCGCCGGCGGCGTGCGCATCGTCGACCGCACGGGCACCTGTCCAGAGGACGGTGGCGCACGTTCCGTACTGCCACTGCTGATCGCAGTGCAGGGTGATGCAGGCGCTCACTGGTCGATCCCCTCGGTGATGATCCGGCAGGTGCGTTCGTGCGCGCGGCCCCGGGTGAGCCACCACCGTTCGCAGCACGCGGTGAGCAGCGGCGCCCTTTCAGCCGGGTGGCGGGGGCGTGCGGCTCTCTCCGCCCGTACGGCGGCTTCACGGCGCGCTTGATGTCCGGTGAGGCGGAGGATCACCCGTACGGCCGTCAGCGGGGCGTACAGAACCCCTCGCGGCATCATGCGGCTTCTCCCGCCCCCGCCGCATCAACGAACTCGGGCTGTCCCGTACGCAGGACCAGCCACGTCGCCGACGGGTACGTACACCCGCACCAGCGGCACTCAGCGACCTTCTCGCCGTGAGACAGCCGCACTTCGCCGCCGCACGGCGACCCGTCCCCGTACGGCGCGACGCAGTACCCCAGCAGCCGCGCGCGCTGTGCCGGGTCGGCCGGGTCGGTGACCGCCCGGCACCGCGCGGCCAGCTCTCGGACCTCGTGCGCCAGCTCGCCGGCGTCGTCCCACTCGGCGGCGATCCACTCCAGGCTCATGCGCAGCCCGCGGGCCGCGGAGCGCACCCGCTGGGCGTACGGCCCGCCTTCTGCCGGCGGGCCCCAGCCGCGCGCGCCCTGCATCTGGCGGCGCCACCCTTCGAGGACGGTGACAATGCCGCCCTCGGCGCGCAGCGTCAGCGCCGCCTCTGACAGCGGCATCGGGGCGTCCCGTACGACGGCGACCGGCCCGCGGTCGCCGGTGCGGCGTCGCTGCAGGTTCTCGGCCAGGCCCAGCAGCAGGTACTGCCGGGGCAGGTCGGCCAGCCGCTCATCGAGGCCGCGGGTGCAGGCGGGGCACAGGCGGCCGAGGCCGTCGAGGGGGTGGGTGCAAGCGAGGCAGTTCACGCGGCGGCGCTCCGGTCGTCGGGGGCGGGCAGGAGGGTCAGGTGCGGTTCGCCGATTGCGGCGGCCAGGGCGGCGTAGTGCGCGGCCTGCTCGGCGGGCAGCCACGGGCGAGCCGGCCGTACGACGGGCCGCGGCTTCGGAGGCCGGGCGTCACCGAAGGTCCCGGTGGGCAACTCCTCGGTGAGCAACCGTTCCAGCGCGCTCATACCGAGGTCTCAGCTTCCGTGTACCGACGGGCATGCACGCTGCCGCCGGGGAGTTGGCGGCCGTTGAGGTGGCAGGGGATGCCGGGCTCGACCTGGCAGGTGGGGCAGCACGCAACGGAGCGGGCCCAGGCCGCAATCCGCTTCGGGTGCGGCTGCGGAAGCCGACGGCGGCCGGAGATGGTGGTGCACGGCCGGTGCGGGTGGGCGCCGCAGTGCGGGCACTCGACGGCGCGGGCCGGGTGCTGCCGGGCGCGCAGGGCGTGGCGTACGACGTCAGGCATCGGGGCGCCGGGGATGCGACGGGTCACGGCTGGTCCTCCTGGTGCACGGTCTGGGCGAGGTGGGCGAGGGCAGCGGCGCGGCGCTGTTCGATCTCGGCCGGGGTCTCGGTGGCAGCGGGCTGGCCAGCGGCGACCCGACGGCGCGCGCCGTGAGGCTTCGGCGAGTTCTTCGAACGCAGCCGGGTCTTGCACGGTCGGCCGATCGGCGCGCGGCAGACAGGACACTCCACGCCCAGCGGGCCAGGCCGGCGAACTGCGGAGACCTCGGCCGTCGTGCTGCCGTCTTCCTCGGCGTCCGGTACTGGGCAGCCCACCTCGTACCCGCGGGCCTCCAGCTCCTCCACGAATTCCGGGTGCGGGCCGCCTTCCAGCGCAGGTGCCGCGCACAGGGCCGGGCCCCGGCCGTCGGCGGTGGCGGCGAGTTGGCCGCGCAGTCGCGCAAGGTAGTGCGGATCACAGTCGCTGGTCGGTGGCTCGTAGGTGAAGTTCTCCAGCCGCTCCGCGCGGAGTTTTTGTCGGCCGGTGCGGATGTCGTGCGGCTGAATCCAGAGCCGGTCGCCGGGCCTGTGGGGCGGGGTGGCGTAGTAGCGGGCCACGGCGGCGAAGGCGTCGTCGTCGGCTGGGACGTCATGGAGTGCAGCGGCCCAGGCTTCTGCGGCGGCAAGGCTGGGCTGGCGGTTGTCGAAGGCCGCGCAGTGGGCCAAGAGCCGCTTGGCGTCGTCTCGGTTCATGACGGGTCCTCGGTGGGGAGTGCGAGCCATCCGGCTACGCGTGCGTCGGTTCCGGTGAGGGCCTGGCCGGTGGGCAGTGGGATGACGTTTCCGGTGGTGTGGCGTTGGGCGACGCGGCGGGCGTCGTCGCGTATCCACTTTTGCCAGGCATCGGGCCAGGAGTGGCGGCGTGCTCCGGTGGAGCGGTAGTGGCTGACGAACTGGGCAGTGGAGTGCTCGATGTCGAGCCCGGGGTAGGTGGCGTGGGCCCAGCGGCGCATCGAGTCGGTGACGGTGAATGCGGCGTCGTCGATGGGGGCGTTGTACGCGCCGGGCAGGGGGCCTGCACCTTGGGCACCCACACCAGCCATAGGGGTTGCTGGTGGTTCCTCTGACGGTTGATTGGTGGTTAGGGCGGCACTGAGTGCGTTACATACGGACGCAGAGTGCGTTACGTAACGCACTTCAAGTGCGTTACGTACGGACGCAGAATCCGTTACACCGGCCTCGGTAACGTCGTCCGCGTCCGTTTCTGTAACGGCTTCTGCGTCCGTTACGGCGGACTTCTTCGATCGGTGCTTGCGGACCCGGGCCGCCGTCGCCTCGCGGTCCTCCTCCTCGGCCCGCTCCAAGTCCTCCCAGTCCGAAGCCGGCCGCGTCACATGCAGCGCCAGCTTCCAGCGGGTGCGGTCCTGCACACGGCCGTCGTCCACGATCAGGCCGGCGTCCTGCAGCCGCCGCAGCGCACGCTGGACGGTACGGCGGTCGTATCCGGTGCGGTACTGAAGGCGGATGAGAGACGGGTGAGCATTGCGGCCGTTCTTGTTAGCGTGCTCGGCCAACGCCTGCAGCACGTGCCGGGCTGTGGTGTCGGGCTTGCCGGACTTGGTGCGCAGCATCGGCGCGTCGTCCATGGCCCAGGTCACGGCCTCAGTGCTCACGGCGTCTTCTTTCTGCAGGTGCGGTTGTGCGTTGCGTCCGAGGCAGGGGTGGAGGGTCACCCCGCCTCGGGGCCGTGCAGGTGGTGCGGGGGCTGTCAGCCGTTCTTGGGCCGCTTGCGGACGGTTGCGGCGGTGTCCCCGGCGCGGATGATGTCGGCGAGGCGGGGGGAGACGCGGAAGCGGACCGCGCGGCTGGCCGGCAGGTGCATCGTTTCGCCGGTGTGCGGGTTGCGGGCGGCGCGTGCCGGGCGTTCGGTGGGCAGCCAGGCGCCGAAGTTGCTGATGGTGACCGGGTGTCCGTCGGCAACGGTCCGCGCGACGATGTCGAGCAGTGCGGTGACCGTGGCCTTGGCGGTGTCAACGCTGGTGCCGGTCTCGGCCGCGAGGTGCTCGGAGAGGGCGGTGTAGTTCAGCGGGCCGGTCGGCTTCGTCTTGATGGCCATGGTGATCTCCTCGGGTGAAGGGTGAGGTCTTGTAGTCGGGCGCCTTCAGGAAGTCGTAGCCGCCGTCTTGGCGACCGCGGCCTGAGCCGCGCGGTAGGTGTGCGGGCTGGAGCGGCGTTTGCCGGAGGCGATGGCGCGGGCGTCGATGAGCGCGGATGCGGACTGCGGGGACGGGGTGGTCCAGGCGCCGGCGGGGGCGCCGGGGCCGGGCTGCGGCTCGGGGTGTCCGGCGGCCGCCCAGGGGGCGTGTGCCGAGCAGCGGCGGCCGCAGGGGTAGAGCCGGACCGGGCCGGTGTGGTCGCCGAGCGCGTCGCACGGCCGGGGAGCGGCGGTCATGACGCGACCTCGCCGAACAGGCCGAGCTGTTCGCCGCTCGTCGCTCGTTGCCTGGCGTTGAGCGCACGCCTGGCGTCGCGGCAGCAGGTGCACCAGCCCCCGGGGTCGACGGGCTGGCCGTCCGGACTCAGCTTGCCCCAGTACTCCCACCACTCCTCGCCGGTTGTGGTGATGCCGGTGAGGATGGTGGCGCCGACGGTGGCGACGACCCAGCCGCGGAAGCCGGTCTGGGCGTGCCCGGGCAGGTTGCCGGGGAAGCCGTGCCGCTGGACGGCGTCGCCGAGTTGGAACGGGCTGTGCTCGGGGACGGCGCGGCCTGCGGTGGTAGCGAATGCCTCGTGCAGGTGGTCGGGGATGTGGTCGGGTACCGGGTGGCGGGGCTGCTGTGTAGGGGTCATGCCGCGGCCCCGGCCTCTCGCCGTGCGGCGGTGCGGGCGACGCGGCACGGATCGCACACCGGCTGCGCCAGGCGCCGGTGCGCTTCCGGCCCGGAGGGGGTGCCGCACCGGCCGGTCCAGTCGGGGAAGGCCGCTGGATCGTCGATCGTGTCGTCGTCCCACGCGCCCACCGGAGCCCAACCGGTGGCCGCGGCCTGCGCTCGGGCCCGGTTGTACGGCTGGGCGCCGACGCCGTGCTCGCGCGGGTCGGCGCGCCACAGCGCGTCGTACAGGCCGCGTACTGCCCGTACGGTGCGGACCACTACGCGTTGTCGGTGCAGGGTCGTGGCGAAGTTGGCGTCGCTCATGCCGAGCCGGACGGCCAGGTGGTGCTGCGGCCAGCCCGCGGCGATGAGGGCCTGCAGCCGGCGGGCGGTGCCGGTGGCGCCGATGACGGTGCAGGCTGGCAGGTTGTCGAGGGTGGGCTCGACGGCGAGGACGGCTGCGGCCAGCGCCGGACGTACCTTCTCCTGTGGCCCGGTGCCGCGCTCCGGGCGCCCGGTGATGATTGCCTGGAGGCGTTTGCGGTCCACGTCCGCCGCCGCGGCGATGGCCCGCAGGCCCATGCTGCAGGACTGCAGGTGGCGGATGTGGATGCGGACGGGCTCGGCGTCGGCCCAGGGGTGCCACGTGCCGTAGACGATGGCGCGGTTGCGGTTGTCGTCGTACTGGCTGCGGGCGAAGGCGCAGACGTAGCAGCGGCAGCCGTCCAGCCGGTACCGGGCGTAGCCGTGTGGGCGCTCGTTCATGCCGCCGCCCTTCGGGTCAGGACGCGGTGGACGGTCCGGGCGGTGCATCCGACCTCTGCACCGATTTGCGCGATGGTCATCCCGCCGCGCTGGTGCAGCCGGCGGATCAGGCTGTCGCGGACGTCGGTCTCCTGGTCTTCCGCCAGCTCAGCGGCGGCCTGCTTGGCACGGGCGTTCGGCGTGTGCCCAGCCCACAGGCCGTGCCGCAGCGCACGGGACACACCGCCCTCCAGCCGCTCGGCGTGCTGCGCGCATTGCTCGCGCACCGGGCACGAGCCGCAGACCTTGGCGGCGGTGCTGTAGCTGCCGTCCCTGTCGGGGTGGAACAGCGCGGGGTCGGTCTGGGCGCACAGCGCCTCGTCCATCCAGTCGAAGGCGCTCATCGGCCGGCCTCGGCTTCGAAGAGGTCGGCCACCTGGCGCAGGACGTAGGCCGCGGCCTGCTTGCTCATGCCCTGAGCGCCGGACTCGATGCTGACGCTGCCCTCGGCGCTGCCGGGGCGGATGATGACGAAGGCCAGCGCATCGCTTCCGTCGATGGCGACCATGGTCGTTTCCGGCTTGGGAATGGTCACAGGTCCCCCTTGATCGTGTTGCAGCTGGTGCAGCGGTAATCGCTGCCGTCCAGCACGTGGCGGGTGGTGAGGTGGGCGCAGGTGGTGGTGTCGCAGACGAGCCACCGAGCGCCGGGCGGGATCTCCTCGAACACCGCGGTGTCGGCGGCGCGCGCGGCCGCGGCGCGGCGGTGAGCGCCGCGTACGGGCGCCGCGGGGGCCGGGCGCAGGACACGGTCGACGAGGGCGGCGAACAGCGCGCCGGGGAATGCGGCGAGCACCGCGGCCCAGGTCATCGTCCGGCCCCCGTCCGGGCCCTGTGGCGGCGAATGTTGCGGCGCTCGGCCTCCGAGAGGCCGCCCCACACCCCCCACTCCTCGCCGGTGGCGAGGGCCCAGTCCTGGCAGATGCGCATCACCGGACAGCGGCTGCACACGGCCTTGGCGTCAGCGATCTGCGCCTTCGCAGGGCCGGCATACCCGACCGGGTAGAACAGCTCCGGGTCCTCCGCCCGGCAAGCCCCGAGCAGCTGCCACCCGGTGACCGCGTCGCGCGGAGCGTCCAGCAGGCGGGTCATGACGTCGCCCCCGGGACAGCCTGGCCCCCGGTGATTTCGTCGGCCGTGACGCGCGGCGCGGGGAACTCGTCCTCGGCGGTGACCTCGCCGCGCTGGATGGACTGAAAGATGACCTGCAGCTGGGCCACGTCGTGCTCGGTCCACTTCGCCGAGGACCGGCCGAGCTTGGTCTCGATGCGGTCCGAGGTGACGCCGATCCCCTCGAAGGCGCGGATAGCGTCGGCCACCCGCACGTTCAAGGACTTGCCGCCGCCGTCGCGCAGGGTCTGCTCGCACAGGTTCTTGGCCTCCTCCACGAACCAGGGCGGCAGAATCGCGAAGATCGCCTCCCGGATGCGGCGGGCCCCGTTGTTGGCGTTGTTCTCGTAGATGTCCCGCAGCTCCTTCAAGGGCACGGGACCGTTGTCCTTGGTGTCCCGCAGGTGCGGGACGATGAAGGTGCTGCTGTTGCGCGAGTTCTTCTCGACATCCCAGGCAAACGCCTGCATTTCCGACTGCGCGAACTCGTCGTCGCGGCGCATCTCGACCAACCCGTACTGCACGTTGCCCCAGCAGCGCGCCAGCTCTCGGGCAAGGTGGACGGACGGGCCGGACACCGTCTTGCCTGCGCGGGGGAAGCGGAAGAACGCGCGCTCAGCCAGGTACTTCTGCTTGCACGACTGACGCATCTCGTCGATGGCGGCCTGGATGTTGCGAGGGCACTGCTGCGCCACGACGATCGCCGCCTGCACCTCGGCCACCGCGCGGGACTGCTCCACCGCAGTCCCCTGGCCGATGCGAGTCGGCGCCCCCGCCGGACTCATACGCTCGATCTGCTGGTACTGGTTCACAGGTACTCCTCGGAGTCGCGAATCTCCGCGTACGGGGGAAGGGAGAGGTAGGCGATGTCGTCGCTGTAGCCGGGCCAACGGCCGGTCTCGACGCACTCGGCGTACGTCTCGATGGCGCGCCGGTTGCGGGCGGCGCCGATGCGCATCGCCATGGCGCTGGGCTGGTAGACGGTCACCAGGTACGGCGGCGTCTTCTCCTGGCACACGAACACGAACTGGGCGTCGTCCCCGGCCAGGCCGAGGGCGCGGCATCCGGAGCGGTACCAGTCGGCTTGCTGGTGGTAGCCGTACTCGTGCATCGCCCGTTGCAGCGCGGCGGGTTCGGCGGACCGAGTGGTCTTGTAGTCGGGGATGACCATGCGGCCAGGGCCCGGCGCGGGACGCCAGTCCAGCAGGGCGCGCCGCATGACGCCGGTCGGGCCGTCCCGCCACACGAGCGCGGACTCCGGCGTGCCGCTGCCGGGCTCGAACAGCTTCCGCGCGACCGGGTGCTGCCACAGGGCATTCGCCATGGCCTGGACCACGTCGTAGTCCTTGCGCAGAAGCGGCATGGCACCGCTCTCGCGGACCGCTTCGCGCTCGTCCCGAGCAGCCGACGTACGCCAGTCGTCGAAGTCCAGCGGCACCAGCTCGGGGCCGGCGTCGAGGACCAGGCGGTGCGCGGCGTGCCCGAAGTCGAACGTGGCCTTCGGCGGCGGCGGGTTGTCCTGCTCGTGCCGGAAGAGCGCCGGGCAGGACGGAGGCAACAGCTTGCGGGCACCCGACGAGGACAGGGAGCCGCCCGGCACCGGATCGGCGTGGTACTCGTCAGCGGTCAGGTCGTACAGGCCGGGCCCGGTGACGGGCCCGGCGGCCGGGGCCGAAGCCCCGGCCGGCAGGGTAGTCGTCACCAGATCCTCCCGATCTCGCGGAGGCCGCCGGTACGCGCCCGGACTGCCTCCGTAGGCTCCCCGTCGTCGAAGGGGTTGGTGTCGAAGGGAGCAATCAGCTCGCCTTTCACCGGGTCGGTGTCCTGGCTCATCCAGGCACGTCCCTTGCCGTCGATGTAGATACGGCGGCGCCGGTCGGCCGGGTCGGCGGAACGTTCGCCGTTGGCGGCCTGCTCGACTGCCGCCACCCACTCCGGCACGGGCATCGGCTGATCTCCACGCCGCGCCGCCTGGCGCGCCTGGTCGCATACGGCGCGCACGGCATCGAGGCAGCTGCTGAGGTAGGACATCTCCTCGGCCACCGTCGGCTCCGTGCCGACGTACCTCTCCAACTGCGCGATCAGCCAGCGGGTATCGGCGAGGAACACCCCGGCCTCGATGTGGTTCTTGATTTGTGCGAGGCGGTCGTCAGCCACGGCGCGCCTCCTGCTCACCCGTCACGTCGATGTGGGTGAGGAGGATGCCGCCCGCGCAGCCCTCGACCGAGACGACGGCCACGCCGTGACCAAGCGTCCAAGCCGGAGTGCGGGTGCGGGTGAGCAGAGGCTGCTCGTCACGCGTGGCGGGGAAGGCTGCTACGCGAGTACCGACGGGGTGCTTTGCGTTCCACTGCTCGGCGTTCACGCGGCCACCGCCTTCGCGGCGTCCCACAGGTCGATGCCGCGGCGGATCGCGTGGCAGCAGTGCAGGAAGCCGGGCGTGTAGTCGCTGAAGTCCCACTCCGACAGGTCACCGAAGTCCCAGCCGTCGTAACGGAAGTCCGCCAATGCCGCGCGGGCACCCGTCTCGTGGCTGATGTCGGCCAGTTCGAAAATCTCGCGGGTGACTTCGGCGCCGATGCCGCGCGGGGCCTCACCCTCGCGGATGGAGTGGACGACGTACTGCTTGACCTGCCGCTCGAACAGTTCCGGGTCGAAGCCCTCGACCTCGTCGCGGCCAGCGCGGACCTTCTCCGACCAGTAGCCGGGGTTGATCTCGCCGCTGAAGGCGGTGCGCCGGAACAGGGCGAACATGTCCTCGGTCGCGTCGATGTCGAAGTGGAAGACCCAGCCCGCCTTGACGACGAGGTTGTACGGCCACGTGATCAGCTCGAAGGGGCCGATACGGCCCTGCTCGGGGGTGGAAAACCGCAGGTGCCGGTACAGCCCGTCGACGCGCAGGACGGTCATCTCAAGCCGGGCCGTGTCGCGGGCGAACCGCTCGGCGATCTCGGAGCACTCGGTCATCGCCCGTCACCGCCCCGAGCGGCCTTGGCCAGTTCTGCGGCTGTGTCGAGCAGCGCGCCGAGGTGGGCCAGACCACCGACCTCGTCGATCTGTTCGCGCCCGCACGCGCCGCACGGCTGCACCAGGACGAACGTCGACTCGTCGCCGTCGGTGATGCGGTACCGCAGGTACTCGCTGCGTCCCTCGCCGAGGCGGGCCGTGGCCTGTTCGACGCCCTCCGGCAGCTCGGCCGTGCCGGTGTACTGCCAGTCCAGCAGGGCGGCGGCCTCCTCACCCAGGGTCATACGGGCCGTACCGCGGGCAAAGCCGAGGAACTCGTCCCGGTGCTTGTCGAACATCTCGTCGCCCTGAGACTCGGCTGCGGCCGTCAACTTGCTGAACGCGAGGCTCGCGAGGTCGGCGACGGTCATGGGTTGGGTCGTCGTCATCGGACACCGTCCTTGCGGGTGTAGTAGCGGCGGCCAGGCGTCTCGTGCAGGGCGAGGAGGCCGTCACGGTGGAGGCGGGCCAGGTCACGGCGCGCCGTACGGGAAAGCGGGGCGGGCCAACCGGCAGAGCGGTACAGGCGCAGCACCCGCCGGGTGGTCCACTCGCCCGGCTGGCGGACGACCGAGGCGGCCAGCAGCTGGCGGCGCTTCGTCTCGGACACGGTGCTCATCCGGCGAACACCCCCAAGACCACGGCGACCACAGCGGTCAGCAGGAGCAGCAGGGAACAGCCCGACCCCGGGTCGTGGTCGAAAGCGGCGCGGTCCTGCGCCTCACGCAGCGACCGGGCCTGGCCGCAGTCGCTGGGGCGGCGCCAGTGGCCGCCGCCGGAGAACGTGCTCACCAGCCACCTCCCAACTGCGGCGGAACGTCGCGGGTGGAAGCCAGACCCTCAATGACCCCGGCGATTGCCGCCGCGGGCTGGACACGCAGGACATCGCGCCACATAAGGTCGACGTCACCGCCGGCCGCCACCAAGTCGCGCGCGGTGTCGTAGGCGAACATGAACACCAGCGGGTTCTCCGACGCGGCGCAGCGCACGCTGGCCAGGGAGAACGCGGCATCAGCGGAGCGCTTCACGGACGCTCACCCCCCGCCGGCTCCTGCACGTCAGCCACGTCCAGAAGCCCGACACGGATCGCCGTCGCCACGGCGTGCGCACTGCAACGGGCGCCCAGCCGCCGGTACAGCAGGCGGCGGTGGCTCTTGATCGTGGCGGGGGCCAGGCACAGGCGCCGCGCCGTTTCTCCTACGGACAGCCCGTTGGCCATGGCCACCAGGGCCGCCCGCTGCTGCTGCGGCAGCACACGGACCGCCATCACCGCTCACCGCTTTCGGCGAGCGCACGCAGGGCAGCGATGACCTCGTCCGCCGTGCGCTCCTCCGCGTCGTTCCAGTTCGACACCGCAACCTGCGCGCCGTCCCGCATGTCTTCCACCGGCAGGCCGAGGTGGCCTGCGACAAGGACGGCGTAGGTCTCCAGCTCGCTGGGCTCGTCTCCTGGCATCCACGGAGGGAGAGGGGTGCCGAACAGGTGGAGGGACAGGGCACCCAGCAGGCACACGGGGCTTTCCTGCGGTGTCTCCGCCACTGCCGTGGTGTCGTAGTAGTCGTCCTTGCCGTGGCCGTTCCTCACGATCGTCTCGGCGGCCTCCGCGAATACAGTGCGGGTCATCGGACGTCACCTCCCTCGGGCGCGCGGCAGACGGCACACCGATGGAACGCGTCGAGGGCCTCGCGGCAGGAGTCGACGCAACTGCGGCAGAACGGACTGTCGTTGTGCCGGGCGCGGCCGTCGAAACGGGTGTCCTCGGGGTCGAACAGTTGGCGGCACCGGCCGCAGGTCGCTGGGCTCGTCGGCGCGTCCTCGTCGTACGGCTCGACCTGCCACCGCTCCGCCGCCCGGTCCCACACCACGGACCACTCGTCGCGGTCGGTGAGGGTGCCGTCGAGGTCGATGCCCACGTGCATGCCTGCGTCGTTTGCGGCGTTGAGGGCGTTGGCGATGGTCTCCCAGTACGAGCGGGCGCCTCCGAGGTTGCCCGGCCGGACCGCGCCCCGCTGGATCTTGGACGCCATGCCCTCGATGGCCTCCGCCTGCAAGGCGTGCTGGCGGCTACCGGTCGACCTGTACTCGCGCGCCTTCTTCACCAGCCACGCGATGATCTGCGCGTCCCGCTCGGCGACGACCTCGGCGCGGGTGGACTCGCCCGGCGCGCGGGTGTCCTTCCCGACCGCCGACTCGCCGCACGCTCCCGCATGGCTCCGCGCCCACTGCTCAGCCGCACCGGCCCTCGGGGAGTAGCACCCCTGACCGCACCCGCTGCACTCCGCCTTGGCGGCGCCCGGCTCGTACACCTTCGGGCACGGTGTGACGACGACCTCGGCGCCGCCGGACGTGGGAATGCGGGTGGACTCGCCCTTGCGGGTGTCCTTCCCGGCCTCGTCGGCGCGCTCCTCCAGCACCAGGGCGGCGCGGTACAGGCCCTCGGCCTGCCGCGCGCGGCCGACCTCGGGCATCTCGTCGGCCAGGCCACGCAGGCGCCGCGCCTCCTCTCGCAGGATCTCAGCGTGATCGGTGGCGGTCTGCTGCTCCAGCTCGGCGACACGGTCCCGCAGCTCGTTGCGCTCCATCTGCACGGCGATCGAAGCCCCGAACATGTCCTGCACGGCCGTCTGCAACTCTCGGGCACGGGCCGCGTACCGATCGGCCGCCCCGCCAGCGGAGAGCGCGCGAGTGCGCGCCATGCGCCAGGCGATGCGGTAGCGCTCCGCCTCCGACTCGGCATCGAGCAGCCGCCGCAGGACCGGCGCCATCCGTTCGCCCATGTACGAGAGGAGGTTCAGGCAGTAGAGGTCCTCCCACGGCGGGTGCTCGTGCTCGCGGACGTTGTTGGCGGACCCACCGAGCGAGACGACGAGGTCGGCGCGGGCCGGCTTCGCATCGGCGAGGTGGGCTGCCAGCGCGGCGCGCTGCTCAGGGGAAAGAGGGGAACGGGCGCTCATGCCGCACCACCCGACCGGCCACGCTCGGCCCGCCAAGCCGCCGCCGCCTCACCGCAGCACAACGGCTCACCGACCTCGAACTCCGCCCGCAATTCCGGGTAGATACGTGCGGTCTCAGCCGTCAGCGTCTCGGCGATCAAGTCGCAGTGTCCGCACATGGTGTGCTCACCGTCGCGGTAGGTACGAGCACTCACGCCGCACCCCGCAGACCGGCCGCAGCCCGGATGCTCTCCGCCAGCGCGAGGCACTGCTGCCCGTAGACCGGGATGCGAGTGGACACCTCGTCGAGCAGCTGCTCGACGAGCAGGGACTCGGCCCGGTGACCGTCGTACGGCCGGGCGTCGGCCTGCTCGCCGAGGATGTCGGCGAGCGCGTCGGCGTGGTCGGTGACCAGGCTGAGGAGCAGCGCCTCGATGAAGGGGCTCACGTCCAGCGTGACCCCGGCCGGGATGCGCTCGACGGAGATACGGAACGGCCCGTCAACGGGCGTCGCCTCAGCCACGGTCGGCACCCCCTCGCCGGGCCGCGCGACGCGCCTTCATACGGGCCAGGATCTGCGCATCAGACGGCCGCACCCACCCGTGACCACCGACACCCACCCCGTGCTGAATGCCGTGCGGGAGTGAAATCCCGCACCAAGCGCAGGCGTACGGCTCAGGCATCGCGACGGCCGGGCCCGGGATGTCCAGCAGGGCCCACGCCTTCACCGGCACCCCGGCCACGACCGCGTCCATCTCCACATACGGACGCGGATCGCCGGGCCGGAACGGCGTGGTCTTGGCCGCCGTGCCGAGCGCCTGCGCCAGCGACGCCACGCCCTCGGCCGACTGGTGGAAGTACGCCTCCACGCTCGACTGCGCTGCGGCCTGCTTCGTGCTATGCGTGGTGATCGTGGTGGGGATGGCCGGGCTGAGCGTGAGGATCTGCTCGGCCACCGCCAAGGCGGCCAGGTGCCCGCGGCGCTGCGCGTCGGCAGCATCCGGCGGGGACGTAGTCTGTGTGATCACGGGAGCCTCATTTCTGGATTGGTGAGGCGAGCCCCAGGGGTCGCGACCGGGTCCAGCCGGCGCGGCCCCGACTCGCATCGGGAACGGCAGCGAGATCAGGTGCGCGGGAGAGCCGCGCGCGGCGCGGAGCGCCGGCGAGAGCGACGCGGCTCCGGCGCGCGGGTCTCCGGGGCGGTAGCCCGAGCGGAGAGCGTGTCTCCGGCCAGGCGATCCGCTTCCCAGGCCAGGACCTCCTGGAGCGGAAAACGGAGGACCAAGCCGGTCTTGAACCCGCGCGGCGCCGTGCCGCGGTGGCGCATGGTGTAGATGGCCTGCTTCGTCACCTGCCACCGGGCAGCGAGCTGCTCCACGGTCAGGTGGGGGGAGCTATCGGACATCGGGTGCCTCTGCTTCGTGTCGCGCGATCTGGGTGATCGCGGCCCTGGCCGCCTGCTCCTCTGAGAGAGCGACGGCGATCCGTCGAAGGACGTCAGGGCTGGGTTTGGCTTTGCCGCGTTCGATTCGGGAGAGCCAGCCGGGGGAGATGCCGATGTGCCTGGCGAATGCCGTCAGCCCGTAGCCGCTCTCCTCGCGCTGGCGCCGGATGGTGGATCCCTGCGCCTGCATAGTGGAAAGATTAGGAAAGAAACGGCAGCTAGGCAAGAGGTGACGGGAAGGAGGAGGAAGAAAGTGGAAACAAGCAGGTCGGAGGCTTGAACCCGGCTGTCGGACCGGCGGACCCATTGGTACGTTGTTTCCTGCTGTTGTTTCTTGTTGCCCGTGGAAGGGTGGACGCTGCGATGAACCACGACCCCCGGGCGTGGGAGGCGCTCGGCCGCGCCATCCGAGACGACCGGCAGCGTCAAGGGCTGAGCCGAGAAGAACTCGCGCAGCGAGTAGTGGAGCGCGGCGCCAAGATCACGACTCGCACTCTCGGGAGCATTGAGCGGGGCGTCGTGCCGAAGCGCGGGGAGAAGCCTCCGACGCTTGAAGCGGCAGTCGCGGCTCTCGGATGGGCTGCAGGCGACGCCGACCGGATCCTCCAGGGCGAAGACCCTCGAAGCGTGCTCGGTCAGGCGGCTCCGGCGTCACCGCGAGCGCACGCCCTTGAGCTGCTGCCGAAGGTGTACGAGTTCAGTCGCACGGCCGTCGCGGCCGGCGCGGATCCTGGCATGCGTGATCGCTTCGACCGGCTGGCGCAGCAGCTTGTGGAGTCTGTCCCGTCGGAGCGGGATGTGTCCGCGGCGTACGGTCTCGCGGCCTACCGGCCGCATGCGGCCGGAGAGGGCGTTCCGCAGGACGATGCGGATCGGATCTTTGAGGCGATGGGTCGCGACGCCTGACAGGCGTACAACCGTCTCCGGCTGCCCGACGTCTACGAACGCGCCACTGCCGATGGCTCGATCACCCATCGGCTGGTCGGTGTTGCCCTGGAAACCGCCGACCTGCCCAGGAAGTAAATACTTTCCTTTCGTTTCCTTCCATTGCTTCCACATCTCCGGTACACAAGATGCACAACTGGCGCGCTTCCCACGCTCAGACTCCGCACTTGGGGGGCGTATGCCTGTTGCACGGATCCACGTCACCACGCAAGCGGGACGGCTGTACGACCCCGCCTCGGTACTCGACTCGCTCGGTATACCCGTGGTCTACACCTGGCTCCGGGACACCTGGGGTGCATGGTCAGCAGACCACGGACGGGTGGTCGTAGCCACCGGGCTGAGCCCCGTACAAGAGCGTTGCGTCCTGGCTCATGAAGTCGAACATGTCCTAGCTGGCGACACCGGCTGTATGGACCGCGATCAGCTCACGGCGCTGCGCCAGGAGCGCCGGGCCGACCTGAAGGCAGCACGGAAACTCATCGCCATATCGGATCTCTGCCAGGTCGCGCAGTGGGCACCGGACCTGCCAACCGTCGCGGCTGAGCTCGGCGTCACGGAGCGACTGGTCGAGGTCCGGCTAAATGATCTGAAAGGGGAGGGGTGGCCGGCATGGCAGGCTGGATCGAAGATCGCTGGCTGAAGAAGCGTGTGAACCCCAAGACCGGGAAGCGGGAGCGCACGAAGCTGTGGGGGTCGAAGACCAAGCGCTACCGGGTGGCTGGCATCCCTGGCGTCAGATCCAGGTCGTTCGACACGGCCGATGCGGCCAAGTCCTGGTTGAAGACGGCGGGTGCGGACTCGGCCCGCGGGGACTTCTACGACCCCCGCAACGGCATGATCACGCTGGAGCAGTACGTACGCCAAACCTGGTGGCCCACCGTACGGATCCCTCCGACGACCAAGGAGTCCATGGCCACACGCATCTTCGGGCACATCCTGCCGCACATGGGCGCGATGCCTCTCGCCAAGATCGGGCCTGACGAAATCAAATGGTGGGTGACGCAGGCGGAGCAGGACATCGACGTCAGCACGATCCGTGTGACATGGCGCCACTTCTCCAAGATCATGCAAGCCGCGAAGGCAGCCAAGCGAATACCCGCGAACCCGTTCCGTGACCCCGAGCTGAAGGCGCCTGCTGTCCCGAAGAGCAAGGCGAAGGCGTGGCCGCGGAAGAGAGTGGAGGCTGTGCGTGCGAACCTGGGGCGGCGGTACCGCGTGCTGGTGGATGAAGCGGTCATGTCGGGCGTGCGGCAAGGGGAGGCGTTTGGGCTGTCACCCGGCGATCTCGACGGCGAGGAGCTGCATATCGAGCGCCAGGTCATCAAGACCTCGCGGGGGCTGGCCTTCGCCCCGCCGAAGGGCAACAAGACCCGAGTCGGCCCGTGCCCGGCCGCGTTGGCTGAGGCCGTGAAGGCCCATATGAAGGAGTTTCCGCCCGTCGAGGTGACGCTGCCCTGGGTGGACCCGGACCGCCCCAACATGGCGTGGGAGGACCGCCCGTTGCGCACGGTTCTGCTGATCTGTACGACACCGCGCGGCAACGCGATCAACCGGGCGTCGTTCGATGACAAGCAGTGGAAGCCAGCGCTGGCCGCCGCCGGGATCATTGAGCCTCCCGAAGTCGAGAAGATCGAGCGCCCTGGGAAGCGACCTCTCGTCCGCATCCACTGGAACATGCCGCGTGAGGAGGGGTTCCACGTCACGAGGCACACCTTCGCGAGCGTCGTCCTGGCTGGTGGCGAGACCATCACGAAGCTGGCACAGTGGTTGGGGCACTCGGACCCAGCGTTCACGCTGCGGACGTACGTGCACTTCATGCCGAAGGCCGGGCGTCGCGGGCTCGCCGCTCTGGCCGCCTGGGCGAGGGGCGAGGACCCCGACGACGCGGATCATTGAAAAACCGCCTCAGAACCGCCTCAGCTCCGGGGCGAAGGAGTTGAGGCGGTTCTTTGTGCAGCTCAGGCGAGTGGTCGGCTTAGTAGCCGACCTGTACCCGGCGTACAGGTCGACTCGTCCGTCGGTCGACCGACGCAAAGGCCCTCCGGCCTGGCGCTTTGCCAGGACGGGGGGCCTTTTCGGCAGCTCCGGGCGTCTGTCGGTGCGGGCCTTTCGGAGCTAGCGGATGGTGGCTTTCCACCGGCCTCTGGACAGATGGATGGTGCCCTCGGGCGTGATGGTCAGTGGCACGCCGTAGACCGGCAGACCGCCCATCGTGTTGAGGCGGTTGCGGATGCGGTCCAGGACATCCCACAGGCGCCGGGGTCCGCTCTGGTGGACGGTGGGGGGCCGGCCCTTGCCTCCGCTGGCGCGCGCCCATGAGCCGTCCGGATGGACCAGCCACGCCGTTCGCAGGCCGCTCTCGTCTTCGCGGTAGGCGCATTCGGTGCCGGGAGCCCGCAGCTCCAGCGTGGATCGCACCTCCCAGGCCTCGTCCACGTCGAGGACCGGGTACCGGCCGGTGCTGATCTCTTCACCGTCCTGGTCGATCCGGTCGGCGAACCGTGACACGACGCCCGGCGGGTAGTCCGGGCCGTGGCGGGTGTTCATGAATCCGGCCCAGTCACGGGCGGTGGTCCCGGCCGCTCCGCCGTCCTCGGTTTTCCAGGCAGTGACGATCATGGAGGTTCGGGAGATCACCGTCACCAGCCGTCCGCCGGGCCGCAGGGCGGCGAGCCAGGACGCGGGGAGGGGGTTCACGGACACCATGGAGACGATCCGGTCGAACCGGCCGGGCAGCGGGCCGGTGGCGTCCGCCGTGACGATGGCCGGGTGCAGTCCCATTCCTTCCAGACGCTCGGCGGCGGCCTCGGTCAGGTACGGGTCCACATCGACGCTGGTGATCCGGGCGCTGCCGAAGCGGTGCGCGAGCAGGGCTGCCGAGTAGCCGGAGCCGGTGCCCACGTCGAGGATGTCCATGCCTTCGTGCAGCCGCCCGTGCCGGAGCATCCGGACGACCAGGCTCGGCAGCGTCGCGGACGAAGTGGGCCCCCCTTCCGGGGCCTCACCCGGTTCGGATCGGTCGGCGTGCAGCGGACCGACGCGCGTGATCTTCGAGAGATTCGAGTACGCCGCCTGTTCCCACGCTTCGGGGTCGGCGGCCCCGTCTTTGAGGGCCCACGTCCCGCCGGGCCCGCGCTCCCACCATCGGGGGATCAGCTCGTGACGGGGGATGCTCGCCACCGGCGTGCGCCACCGCGAGTCCGGATCGGTCACGGTGGCCGCCAATCCCGCTGCCGCGCTGTGCCACTCCATGAGTCAACTCCCTCAGTCCGTGGGATCGCAGGCTTCGTTCGAGGGGTCGCAGCCCTCGGAGTCGTTGGGCTGGCAGACACCGCATACGCCGCATACTGCTCCCTTCCTGCGCGGAAGGGGGATGCGCTCCACCAAGCGGTCCCACTCCGTGCTCCACAGGAGTTCGGCCAGGGGCCGTTCGCGGACGTTGCCCACGGGGAAGTCGCGGGAGAGTACACAGCCGGCGAGGTCCCCGTTGGGCAGGACGGCGGCCCGGCCGTGCGTGCAATGGCCGCACAGCTCACCCAGGGACGGAGCTTGGCCCGGCAGCATGGCCCGGCCGACGGCGCGCACCCGGTCCACCTTGATCCGGCGAACGCCCATGGCCTCCAGTTCGGCGCGGCCCTCGGCCACGCGCTGGCCGGGCAGCACCTCCACCATGCCGACGCGCAGCTCAATGCCCCGCTCAAGGGCCCTGCGGATGTTGGCGCGGGTGCGCAGGTAGCTGCCGGAGCGGCCGGTGACGCGGTCGTGTTCGTCGGCGCGGTCGCTGTAGTAGCTCGTCCCCAACGTCACGCCCTCCCGCTGGAAGAGCGGCCACCAGGGGTCGCGCACACGGTAGAGATTGCTGTAGATCTCCACTTCGCGTCCGAGGGACAGGGCGAGTTCGACGAATTCCGCCCAGTGGGGGTGTACGGTCGGCTCGCCACCGATGATCTGCACTTTGGAGATGCCGAGCGAGGCGGCGTCGATGATGACCGAGCGCCAGTCGGCCTCCGTCATCATGCCGTGATCCGCCCCAGGGCTCGATTCGGTCAGGCAGTGCGTACAGGTGAGCTGGCACTTTCCAGTGATCTCCAGCTCCAGCATGTCCAGCCCTTTCCCGGGACCGGTGACGGGGTTTTCCGCAACGGCGACCATGGGCCTTCCCTTCACGATACCTGTGGGGGCTTGGTGCAGACGTTGACCGGCTCTTCCGTGCGCTTCACGAACTTCTTGTGCTCGTACTCGTCCGCGTGGGCGCGAATCCACACGTCCAGGTACATGGCGGTGTCCCAGACGTTCGAGCGGGCGCCGCACTCCGTACCGTCGATTTCGGTGACGCACTCGGCGACGTGTTTCCGGATGCCGGTGATCTGGATTTCTTTGCGCGTGGGCACAGGGGCGGGAGTCGTCATGGCCCGGCCTTCGGTTCGGGGGATGGGGAGGGCGGCGTCATTGCCGCCACCGGTGCGCAAATGGAGAACACCGTCGTGTCCGGATGCGCGCATGAGCCGGGTGAGGATTTCCCGGCCGGGGCTGGGGTTGAAGTCGGTCACTTGTGATCACCGTTCGTGGGGGGAACGTCCGAATGCGATCAAGCCGTGCAGGATCAGCGTCACTGTGGAGCAGTGGGAGTGAACGGGTGTGCATCCGGGGCAGATTCGTACCTCTCCGTGGTCGTTCCGCCACCGGAGAAGACCAGGCTGGCCTACAGTCGCCCTGTCTTCAACGTTCCAGAAACGGAGGGCACATTGGCAAACGTCAAGGCCCTGAACCCCGAAGCAAGCCCGGAAGCGGCGTTCGGTGCGCGTTTGCGCAGCGCGCGGGAGGCGCACGAATGGAAGCAAGATGAGCTGGCCGAGCGGGTGGGCTACTCGGGCAGGCACATTTCGGCGGTCGAAACGGGCCGCAAACCGCCAACTCTGCGGTTTTCGCGTGCTCTAGACGCCTGCCTTGGGCTCGCGGGAACCGCAGAGTCGTTCGAGCGCGCTTGGGCGGAGATCCGGAACGGCAGCTTGCTGGAGGGCTTCCCGGAGTACCTGGGGAAGGAAGCCCGCGCGGCGGAGATCCGGCTGTTCGAAGTAGGGGTGATCCCCGGATTGCTCCAGACGCCGGAGTACGCGAGAGTCATCGAGGACGGCAATGTGCGGCGTGGCACGCTCAGTCCCGAACAGGCCCGTGAGCGAGTCGAGTTCCTGGTGCAACGACAGGCGTCCCTGGTGCGGCGCGTTGCTCCCATGGTGATCGTGGTCCTGGACGAGAGCTGCATCCGGCGGCCGATCGGCAAGCCCGCCGTCATGGACGCCCAGTTGGCCCGGCTGGTCGAGTTCGCCGACCAGCCGAACACCACTCTCCAGGTAGCCCCCTACGCCATAGGCGAGCGTCGCCCGTTCAACCGCCTGGTCAATCTGCTGACCCTGTCCGACCGCTCCGTGGTTTCCTACGTCGAGTCCGAGACGCACGGCCGTTTGGACAGGGAACTCACGTCCGTGCTGCCTCTGGTAAGGGCCTACCATCAGCTACAGACCGAAGCGCTTTCGCAGGCAGACTCAGTAGCCATGATCCAGCAGGTACGAAAGGGCACCTCGTGACGAACGACCCCCACACCCTCATCTGGTTCAAGTCCTCCTACAGCGGCAATGGCGGCTCCTGTGTCGAGTGGGCCCCCACACAGGCCGCAGCCACCGGCATAGTTCCCGTCCGCGATTCCAAGGACCCGAACGGTCCCGTCCTCTCCGTCCCCTCCCGCTCGTTCGCGGAGTTCATCGCGGGCGTCCAGGGCGGCGCGTTCTCCGCCAGGTGATGTGGCGCCATCGCACCATCCAGTCCTGAGCCCCACCGCTCCCTCACTGGGGCGGCGGGGCTTCGCTCGCGCCGCGACCTTCCAGGCGCGGCCCGTACTCGTCCATCAGCTCCACCAGCGGACCCAGCCGGTCGAGCTCCACGAGGAGATCCCCGGCCGCGGCGTGTGCCGCCTCGATGGCGCGGGCGCCTTCCTGGGCGTTCTCCTCGCCGAGTTCCCGGATTCGGGCTTCGCGGACCGGGGACAGCGGTTCGTCGGATTCGGTCTCCAGCCGGCGGTACCAGAGCTCCCAGAGCCGTTCGGTCATGCCGCATTGTCTGCCGGGTGGGCGGGAGATCGCCATGGGTGCGGCGAGGGCGTCTCGTGGGCCCGGCCGGGCGGGGGGAGAGGGGCGGCGTCGATCAGGAACGTTGACCGGCTGCACAGGACGGGGCCGGGAAGTGGAAGGATGGCTTCCATGAGTTCCAACGTATTTTTCGATATCACGATCGACGGCGCCTCCGCGGGGCGCATCGTTTTCAAGCTGTACGACGACGTCGTGCCCAAGACCGCTCGCAACTTCCGTGAGCTGGCCACCGGCGAGCACGGCTTCGGTTACGCGGGGTCGCCGTTCCACCGGGTCATCCCGGAGTTCATGCTCCAGGGTGGTGACTTCACCCGCCGTAACGGCACCGGTGGCAAGAGCATCTACGGTGACCGCTTCCCGGACGAGAACTTCGAGCTGAAGCACGACCGCCCGTTCCTGCTGTCGATGGCGAACGCCGGCCGCAACACCAACGGCTCGCAGTTCTTCATCACGACGGTCGAGACCCCGTGGCTGGACGGCGCGCACGTCGTCTTCGGCGAGGTTGTCGAGGGGACCGAGCTGGTCAAGCGGATCGAGGGGCTGGGCTCCCGTTCCGGTGCCACCTCCGCGAAGATCGAGGTGGCGTCCTCGGGCGTGGTGGAGGCCGCGTAACGGGTCCGTGGCGTAGACGGGCGAAGGCCCCCGGGACGGTGTCCCGGGGGCCTTCCCGTGCGCTCGCAGGTCCGGCGGGCGGGGCCGCTCAGGACTGCGGACGGCTGCCGTGGTTGGCACCGTTCTTACGGCGTGCCTTCTTCTTACGGCGTCGCTTCGACGACATGGCGTCTCCTCTCCGCAGGGGGCTTTGCTCCCCATTTCTACCATTTCATCCCGGCGTCCTGCTCCGTGGTCCCGGGGCCGGATACCCGTCTCACGGATCACCACACGCCTCGTGAGACACATCACGGAGAACGAGGGGGAGGGAGGGGAGGGCACGGGAGGAGGGATGGATGAGGGGCGGAGAGGGGCGTCAGGGGGTGGTTCCGGCGGTGGGGGAGCAGCGGTAGAGGGGTTCGGGGAGGGACGGGTCGGCGGGGGATGCCGCGTACGCCTTCGGGTCGATCTTGACGCAGGCCGAGCGGACCCAGGCGTTGATCTTCGCGGTCTCGGAGGCGGGGGCCCCGCCGGTGGCCACGGAGGGGTTGAGCAGAGCGAAGCGCAGTTGGCCCGAGGCGACGAGGTGCCGGTACTCGGCGAGCGTGACCGATGTGGCCATCCCGGCGAAGCCGCCGAGCGGCAGGATCGGCAGCCCGGTGTGGGTGATCGCCCGGGAGCGCGCCCAGCCGCCGTCGGCGGAGAGGGTGTACGTGGCGTCGCCGTTGTGCCGCCGGACGTAGTCGAGCAGGCGCTTCTGTCCGGCGGTCAGCGGTGCCTGCGACATGTCGTACGAGGCGCCGCCCGCCCCGCCGTACACCGCGCTGCCCGGCGCACCGCCGCCGGCGCTCTGGCCGCCGGGCCCCGCGTGCGCCTCGAACGACGAGCCCCCGTACCGCTGGTCCAGTACGGACAGTGACCAGGCCGCAGGGGCGGCGAACATCGCGAGGCAGGCGGCGGTCAGGCTGGTCACGGCGAGCGGTCGCAGGCGGCGGCCGGTGGCGCGGCCGTACGACAGGAGGCCCGGAACGGCGACGAGCGTTGCCACGGCGATGAGCGGGATCAGCCAGGGGGCGAAATCCGGGTGAGCGGAGGCGATCAAGGACGTCCAGGCGGCTTCGGCCAGGAGGGTCAGGGGCAGGAGCAGGCGCGCGGGGCGGTTGCCGGCGGTGCGGTGGACGCGCCACAGGGTCACCGCTCCCGCAGCGGCGAGGGCCGCCAGGGCGGGGGCCAGCCCGGCCACGTACGCGGTGTGCGGGATGTCCACCACGCTCAGCACGACCGCCGTGGTCAGCAACCAGGTGCCCCACATCAGATAGCCGCCGCGCAGCCGGTCCGTACGGGGGCGCCTGCCGCGCAGCACCAGGCCGTGGACGAGGCCGAGCACGGCGAGGGGGTAGAGCCAGCCGATCTGAGGGGTGAAGCGGGAGGTGAGCAGCTTGTACCAGGTGTTCTTCTCGCTGCCGAGGCTGACCATTTTGCGGGCGTGGGGGGTGGATGGGGGTGCGGTGCTCTTGGTGGCGGGGCCGTGGGGGGTGCTGGGGACCGGGCCTGTACGAGTAGCAGGCCCGCCCGGACCCCCGGGCCCGCTCTCCGCCGGCCGGCTGAAGCCGTTGTACTCGAAGACCATCGACCAGGCGCTGTTGTTCGTCGAGCCGTCCGCGTACGGGCGTACGTCCTTCGGCGTGAACGTCATCAGCAGCACCCACGAGAAGGACACCGCGAACAGCACCACCCCCGAGGTCAGCAGATGGCCGATGCGGGTGCGCAGTGTGACGGGGGCGGTGACGAAGTAGCCGATGGCGAGGGCGGGGACGATGAGCCAGCCCTGCATCATCTTCGCCTGGAAGGCCAGCCCGACCCATACGCCCGCCCACACCAGCGAGCGCAACCGCGCGCCGCCGACCGCGACCTGGTACCGGTCGACGGCCAGCAGCAGGCACATGAACAGGGCTGCGTCGGGGATCGCGTGGCCGAACATGGAGGCGGTCACGGGGGTGAGGGTCAGCAGTCCGGCCGCCAGGAGACCGGCCGCCGCGCCCTGCCAGCGCCGTACGACGCGGTACATGACCAGGACCGATACGACGCCCTCGATGCACTGCGGCAGCGTCAGCGCCCAGTCGTGGAAGCCGAGGACGCGGGCCGAGAGGGCCTGCGGCCACAGGAAGCCGCCGATTTTGTCGAGGGTGATCGTCGCCGTCGGGTCGTACGCCGTGAACAGGAAGGCTTTCCAGCTCTCGGTCATGCTGCGGGCGGCGACCGAGTAGTACGGGGCCAGGCCGCTGCTGGTGATGTTCCACGCGTACAGCAGTCCGGCCAGCGCGGCCACGCCGAGCAACGCGGGCCGCGCCCAGGGCGGTTGGTCCTCGGGCGAGCGCCAGAACTCGTGACGGCGGCGCGGTCGTCGGCCCCCGGCGGCACGTAACGGCGCGTGCCGGGTGGGGAACGGGAGCGTTCCGGCGCCGGGCGGGGCGGGGGAGGCGGGGGAGACGCGAGAGGCGGAGAAAATGGGCAGGCTGAAGGGCGGTTTGGCGGCCATAGGGGGAAGTCAGCTCTCGGATCGGTGCGGGGGAGACGAGCGAAAGAGGGAACGCCGGGAACGGGTCAGTTCTCGGGGTTGCCGAGCAGCAGCAGGTAATAGTCCATGTGCTTCTGGCAGAACGTGCGGAACGGCTCCATCAGTGGATCGGTGTGGTCGGTGGCCTCTTTTCCGAAACGCTGCTGTATGGCGTCCCGCTGTTCTTTGTAAAGGACGGCCATCAGTTCGCCGCACAGTGCGACGTTCGACGTCATGTTCTGTACGCGCACGACCCGCAGCCCGGATTCCTCGATCTCGCCGAGCAGCGTCGCGAAGGTGGTGGGCGGCGGGGAGGCCCACAGCCGGGTGAAGGCGTCCACCTCCTCTTTGCCGGGCGTGCCGCGCCGGGCGAATTCGGTCAGCAGCAGGTGGCCGCCGGGGCGCAGGACGCGCCGGGCCTCGCGCAGGCCGGCGGGCCGGTCCGACAGGTGCGGGAAGCAGTCGATCGACCAGGCCGCGTCGAAGGAGTCGTCCGCGAAGCCGAGCCGCATCGCGTCGCCGTACGCGAAGTCCACCCGCCCGGCCAGTCCCGAGGTGCTCAGCCGCTCCTCGCAGCGGGCGAGCTGGGTCTTGCTGACGGTGATGCCGGTGACCCGGCCGCCGGTGCGCTGCGCCAGCCGGATCGCCGGGCCGCCGGTGCCGCAGCCGATGTCGAGCAGGCGGGCGTCGTGCGGGAGGCCGCCGCCGGTCAGCACGTCGGCGAGGAATTCGGTCTGCCGGTCCTGGGCGAGGTCGGACAGCTGGAGGAGGGAGGTGACGGGGGTGCGCTCGCCGTGCGGTACGAACATGCCGACGTGCAGGGCGCTGCCGCCGAGCACCATGGCGAGCAGATCGCCGTACCGGTCGTACATGGCGCCGACTTCTTCGGGAGCCGGCGCGGGGGCGCGGCTCGTGCCGTTGTCAGCCACTGTCATGGAAGTCCCCTCGGCGACGGATGGTCGGACAAGGAATCAGAAGGACGCAAGCACCCGGTGTGCACCGAGTGCACTTCTGCTCCCTGGACGCTAGCACCGGAAAGGACGGAGTGGGCGTCTTCCATTCCGCAAGGAAAGGAACCGGACAGGTAATTCAAGATCGGTGGGAGCGAGGCCCGTTCGCACCATGCTGATCGGTGGGGCGGCGCTGATGAGTTTCCCATGAGAAGAGCATGAAAAGGGTGAGAAGAAAGCCCGGGGTATATCGCGCTCTGCATAATGTGTGCGTCAATGGTCGAGCCGTCCCCGGAAACGAGAGTTCCCGGGGAACAACCCCCGTGTGCGGTGCCTGCCGTCCGGAGGGCGGGGCGACGGCCCGGTCCTCCGGACGGCGTGTGCGCGCCGCGGCCCGGGAGGGCGTGGGCGGATCAGCTCGACTGCGCCTCGTTGTAGAGGTTTTCGGCGTCGTCACCGAAGTACGGCCCGAACATCGTGTTGGGCAGGAAGGTGTAGCCGAAGCTGTTCACCGAGGACTGCAGGCCCGCGCCGGTGGCCTCGTCGAACTGGGTGAACCAGGGACCGCCGCTGGAGCCGCCGGTCATGTTGCAGGACATGCCGTGGTCCTTGGAGAACAGCGGGTCCTTGATGGTGTTGCCGCTGCAGTAGATCAGCTTGCTGCCGTCGTACGGCGCGGCGGCCGGATAGCCGAAGGCGTACATCGGCTTGTTGTAGCCGGTGTTGAAGGCCAGTCCCTGGCCGCCGACGGCGTCGGTCAGCCGCTGTCCGCCGACCGGGGCGACGACCGCGGCGCCCACGTCGTAGTTGATGTCCTCGCTCGCCGTCCACTGCGGTGTGGAGAGGGTCTTGGACGCGGCCCATTTGCCGTACGGGGCCTGGCCGTCGTGGTAGCCGGGCACGAAGACCCAGTCGGTGTGCCAGGCGCCGTTCAGCTTCACACAGTGCCCGGCGGTGATCACCGTGCTCTTGTTCGCGCTGGTGACGGCGTTGCCGGAGCAGGAGGCGGTACGGCCCTGGTAGGTGAAGAACACACGCCCCGCGGTGTTCGTCACGGCGCCGCCGCCGGTCCACGGGCCGCCCGCCTGCGGGAAGGACTTGGGCGCGTGCGCGGCCGCGCCGGTGCCGGGGAGGGTGGGGCGTACGGTGCGCTCGGGGCCGCGTCGTACGGACGGGGACGCGGTGTCCGCCGCCTTGCCGGAGCGCCGCGCCGACGCCTTGGTCCCGGCGGACAGCAGGTCGAGCGGGGTGGCCTCGCGCATCCGCTCGGCCGTCCAGAAGTCGGCGGCGGCGGACGGGGAGGACACCGGCCGCGAGCCGGTCGCGGCGGCCGCGCCGGACGTACCGACCGCCCCGGCCGGGCCGGTCTGCAGAGCCGAGACGAGCAGGGCGCCGGCGGCGGTCAGGGCACCGGCGACGGCACGGGACGCGCCGCGCCGACGGGCGCCGGGGGAGGTGCTGACGATTCGTCTCACGCGTGACTCCTTCTGCGGGGCCGCGTGGCGAACCGCGCGGCCGTCGACTACAGGCCGCGGGTTCCGCGGCCCGGCAGATGAGCGGTGCGGATGGACGTGCGTCAGGAAGAGTCCCACCGGACGCGCCGTCTGTCAGGAGCGCGTCGCGGGGAAGTCCGGAAGGCGGCCGGTGGCCGGCAGGTTGTCCGGTGTCCCTCAGCCGCGGCCGATGTACGGCATGGCCGTCGCCATCACCGTCGCGAACTGCACGTTCGCCGCCGGCGGCAGCTGCGCCATGTGCAGCACGGTACGGGCCACGTCCGCCACGTCCATCACCGGTTCGACCGCCGTGGTGCCGTTGGCCTGGAGGATGCCGGTCTGCATCCGGCCCGTCATCTCGGTGGCCGCGTTGCCGATGTCGAGTTGCCCGCAGGCGATGTCGTACGGGCGCCCGTCCAGGGACAGCGACTTGGTCAGGCCGGTCATCGCGTGCTTCGTGGCGGTGTACGCGATGGAGTGCGGGCGCGGCGCGTGCGCGGACACCGAACCGTTGTTGATGATGCGGCCACCGCGCGGGCGCTGCTCCTTCATGGTGCGGAAGGCGGCCTGGGCGCAGAGGAACGCGCCGGTGAGGTTGGTGTCGACGACCGTGGTCCAGTCCGCGTACGACAGTTCGTCGAGCGGCACCGGCGGGCCGAACGTACCGGCGTTGTTGAAGAGCAGGTCCAGCCGCCCGAAGCGGTCGCGTACGGCGGCGAACAGGGCGTCCACCTGGTCGGGGCGGGTCACGTCGGCCGGTACGCACAGGGTGGCCGCGCCGGGCGCCGCCTGGCGGGCCGTCTCCTGGAGGGCTTCGGCGCGCCGTCCGGCGAGCGCCACGGACCAGCCGGCCCCGGCGAGGGCCAGCGCGACGGCGCGGCCGATGCCGGAACCGGCGCCGGTGATCAGGGCGGTCGGGGCGGGGGCGGCGCCTGGGGTGTCGGGTGTCGTCATGGCGGCAGGGTAGGGCGTGGTGCGTACGGCTCACCCTGCCCCTGCGGCCGTACGGCTCAGCCCATCCCCTGAAACCCTCTGAGCACCGCCGCCTTGGCCGTCGCGAACTCCTCGGCGGTCAGGATGCCGTCCTTGTGGAGTTCGCCCAGTTCCCGCAGGCGCCGCAGGAGGACATCGGCGTCCTCCCTGCCGCTGCCGCCGCCCGTACCGGCCGCCTTTTCCAGAACAGGAGTCACATCCGGCGCCGCGCTCCCACCCGACGGATGCGGCAGCCGCACCGCCACCGCCGCCGCGAGCAGCGCCGTCTGCCCGCTCTCCTTCTTGAAGCCCCACAGTTCGATGGCGTTCGGGTCGTGCTCCGGCTTGGCCTTCGGTGCCTCTCCCTTGGGGCGGAAGCGCAGATAGCCGGATTCCAGGCCGACGGCGGGCCGCCACTCCACGCTCTCCAGATCGGCGAGGGAGTAGGTGCGGGCGCCCGCCTGCTTCTTGCTCTCGCTGGTGTTCCAGCGCCATTCGACGCGCACCGTTTCCCCGTCGAAGGTCGCCGTCCCGTCCACGCCCGCGGCGGACAGCGGCACGGCGGGCCCCGGCAGCAGGTAGCGGTCGGCGGGCCCGGTGTCCACCTGGTCGAGCAGCAGGGCCTGGCGCACCTCGTCGGCGAAGTACTCCGCGACGCCGGTGCGGTCCGGGTCCACGGCGACCTGGTACGGGCTGGCGTCGTCCGGCAGGCCGCCGCCCGTGACGTACAGCAGCGGGTCGGCGCCGTCCCGCAGTCGCAGGCGCAACCGGCCGCCCTTGCGCCCCGGTTCGTACGCGACGCCCGCCAGGGCCGTGAGCGGTACGCAGATCTCGCCGAGGTCCTGCCGCAGCCGGTGCACGCCGCGCTCCCGGCCCGGCACGATCCGCACCTGCTCGCCGTCGAAGGACCACGTGCCGTCGCGTCCCATCAGTTCAGCCATGCCCCGAATCCTACGGAGCGGCCGGGCGGGCGGCGGACGGCCGGGCTCGTACGGTTCCGCAGCGCTTTGTCCGGCGGCGTCCGAACCGGGCGCAGAGATCACCGGTTTGTCATGTGTGCGTCGAGCGTGCGACAGCGGTACGCCGTCCTCCGCCCCTCCAATCGCTGGTGACAACACCGGTCCAGGGAGGGGCAGATGGCCCGTCAAGGTCAGTACGAGCAGGACGCGCGGCCCGCACAGGGGCCCCAGGGCGCACCGCACGGCCAGGAGATGCGGGACGCCGCCGCACAGCTCGCCCGGCGCCGCTTCCTCACCGGCACCGGGGCCGCCGCCGCGCTGGCCTTCGCGGCCAATCTGCCGGGCACCGGCGTCGCGTACGCCGCGGCCGAGGCCGACGCCCGCAAGATCACCGAGAACCCCTTCACGCTCGGTGTGGCCTCCGGCGACCCGCTGCCCGGTTCCGTCGTGCTGTGGACCCGGCTCGCCCCGAAGCCGTACGAGCCCGGCAGCGGCATGCCCAAGGCGCGCGTCCAGGTGCGCTGGGAGGTCGCGTACGACGAGCGCTTCACGCGCCTGGCCGGGCGCGGGAAGGCCGACGCACACCCGGAGTTCAACCACGCGGTCCACATCGAGGCCACCGGACTGGCGCCGGACCGCGTCTACTACTACCGCTTCCGGGCCGGCAACTGGATCAGCCCCGTCGGCCGCACCCGCACCGCCCCCGCGCGCGGCGCGAAGAACAACGAGCTGCGGCTGGGCGTCGTCTCCTGCCAGGCGTACCACGACGGCTACTACACGGCCCACCGGCACCTGGCCAAGGAGGACCTGGATGTGGTCTTCCACCTCGGCGACTACCTGTACGAGTACCCGGTGGACGCCGTGGGCGGCGCCCGCAAGTACACCGACCGCAAGCTGCCCGCGCGCTTCAACCGCGAGACGGTGACGTTGGAGGACTACCGGCTGCGGTACGCGCTCTACAAGTCCGACCCCGACCTCCAGGCCGCGCACGCCGCGCACCCGTTCATCGTCACCTGGGACGACCACGAGGTCGAGAACAACTACGCCGACGACATCAGCGAGAACAACGACCCCAAGGGCGAGTTCCTGCTGCGCCGGGCCGCCGCCTACCGCGCGTACTGGGAGAACCAGCCGCTGCGCCGCCCGCAGCAGCCGCACGGCCCGGACGCCCAGCTCTACCGGCGCGTCCACTTCGGGCAGCTGGCCCAGTTCGACGTGCTGGACACCCGCCAGTACCGCTCCGACCAGGCGTACGGCGACGGCTGGCGCACCCCGGGCCCCGAGTCCACCGACCCCAGGCGCACCCTGACCGGCGCAAAGCAGGAGCGCTGGCTGATCGACGGCTGGCGGTCGTCCTCCGCGCTGTGGAACGTGCTGTCGCAGCAGGTCACCTTCTCCGAGCGCCGCAACGCCACCGGCCCCGGCTACAAGCTCAGCATGGACTCCTGGGACGGCTACCCGGCCTCCCGCGAGCGGGTGCTGAAGGGCGCGGAGGCGGCGGGCGTGGACAACCTGGTCGTGCTGACCGGCGACGTGCACGTGCACTACGCGTTCGATGTGAAGCGGGACTTCAAGAACGAGAAGTCGCGCACCGTGGGCGTGGAGTTCGTGACCACCTCGATCGCGAGCGGCGAGGACGGCGCGGACAAGCCCGCCAACTGGGGCACCTATATGGCCGCCAACCCGCACATGAAGTTCTACAACGGCCGCCGCGGCTATGTGACCGTCACGCTGGACCGGGAGAAGGCGCGGGCCGACTTCCGGACGGTGTCGGCGGTGACGAAGCCGGGGGCGCCGGTGGTCACGGCGGGGTCGTTCGTGTCCGAGGCCGGCGACCCGGGGCTGAAGCCGGCCTGATTCCCGTACGGCAGGGGGCCCGCGTCCGGTCGTAGGACCGTGGCCCCCCGTCCAAGGTCCTGGCCGAAAGGGCGCCGGAAGACGTTCCGTGCATGACACCATGGTCAAGCCATCAATCATCCATGGAGACACTCATGACGGACCCCGGTACCGGAACGACGGACACCCAGGACAGCGTTCCGATAGCCGAGCGGGACGTGGCGGCGCCGCCCGCCGCGTCCCGCCGCACCAGCCTGCTCGTCACCCTGATCCTCGGCGGCCTGACCGCGGTGCCGCCGCTCTCCATGGACATGTACCTCCCGGCCCTGCCGGAGGTCACCGAGGCGCTGCACAGCCCGGCCGCCACCGTCCAGCTCACCCTGACCACCTGCCTCGCGGGCATGGCCCTGGGGCAGATGGTGGTCGGGCCGATGAGCGACAAGTGGGGGCGCCGCCGCCCGCTGCTCATCGGCATGATCGTCTACATCGTCGCCACCGCGCTGTGCGCCCTGGCCACCAACGCCGAACTGCTCATCGCCTTCCGCCTCCTCCAGGGCCTGGCGGGCGCCGCCGGCATCGTCATCGCGCGGGCCGTGGTCCGCGACCTGTACGACGGCGTGGCGATGGCCCGCTTCTTCTCCACCCTGATGCTGATCTCCGGCGTCGCGCCCGTCGTGGCGCCGCTGATCGGCGGGCAGATCCTGCGGATCACCGACTGGCGCGGCGTCTTCGTCGTCCTGACCGTGGTCGGCGTGCTGCTCACGCTGCTGGTCTGGCGCCGTCTGCACGAGACGCTGCCGCCCGCGAAGCGGCACTCCGGCGGCCTCGGCGAGGCCCTGCACACCATGCGCTCCCTCCTCGCCGACCGGTCCTTCTCCGGCTACCTGATCGTCGGCGCGTTCGCCTTCGCCGCGCTGTTCGCGTACATCTCCGCCTCCCCGTTCGTGATCCAGGAGATCTACGGCGCCTCCCCGCAGACCTTCAGCCTGCTGTTCGGCGTCAACTCCGTCGGCCTGGTCCTGGTCGGCCAGATCAACGGCAAGGTGCTGGTCGGCCGGGTCAGCCTGGACGTGGTGCTGGGCATCGGCCTGGGGCTGATCACGGCCGCCGCCACGGCGCTGCTGCTGATGGCCGGCGGCGTCTTCGGCGAGGTCGGGCTGTGGCCGATGGCCGCCGGGCTGTTCGTCCTGATGTCCGCGATGGGCCTGGTCATGCCGTCGGCCAACACCAAGGCGCTGCTGCGCTCCGGCCACGCGGCGGGCTCCGCCTCCGCGCTGCTGGGCACCTCCACCTTCCTCCTGGGCTCCGTCGCCTCGCCGCTCGTCGGCATCGCGGGCGAGCACACCGCCGTACCGATGGCCGTCGTGCAGCTCTCCTGCGGCGTACTGGCGCTGCTGAGCTTCCTGGGAATGTGCCGCCCGTGGCAGCGTAGGGAGGAGACCGCCACCGGGACCGGCGAGAGGACCAAGCTCTGAACGCGACCGGACTGCGCCCCGGCACCCCCGCCCGCGCCGGGCTCAACCCCGCGTGGATGCACCGCCTCGTGCAGGGGGTACGGGAGGCGACCGAGGGGCCCGCGCCCTGGTGCGCGGGCGCGGTGGTGCTCGCCGGGCGCGGCCCGGTGGTCGCCGCCGAGGAGGCGGCGGGCTGGGCGCTGCGCTACGCCGGCTACGACCCGGAGCGCGACCGGGGCGTGGAGCTGCCCCGCGACCGCTGGGAGCCGATGCGCGTCGGCACCGTCTTCGACCTGGCCTCGCTGACCAAGCTGTACACCGCGATCGTGGCCGTGCAGCAGGCCGAGCGGGGCCGCCTGGACCTGGACGCGGAGGCGCGCCGGTGGCTGCCGGGCTTCGCCGCCGGGATCACCGTACGGAGCCTGCTCACCCACACCTCGGGCCTGCGCCCGGAACTGCCCTTCTACGAGCGGCGCGGGCGCGCGGCCCAGCTGGCCCTGCTGTGGGAGGAGGCCGCCGCGCCCGCCGCGCCGCCCGGCGGCCCGTACCGCTACTCCGACCTCAACCTCATCGCCCTCCAGCTGATCCTGGAACGGCTCACCGGGCAGCCGCTGGACGCCCTGGTGGCCGAGGGCATCACCGGCCCGCTGGGCATGACCAGCACGTCGTACGGGCCGCTGGCCCCGGCGGGTGTCGCCGCGACCGAGGACCAGCGGCGGCCGTGGGCCAAGGCGGACCGCGGCATGGTGCGCGGCGCGGTGCACGACGAGAACGCGTGGGCGCTGGGCGGCGTCGCCGGGCACGCGGGGCTGTTCTCCACGGCGCAGGACCTGGCCGTGCTGTGCCGGACGCTGCTGAACGGGGGCGCGTACGGCACGGCCCGCATCCTCGGCGCGGAGTCGGTGGCGCTGCTGCTGGACCCGCCGGGGCTCGGCTTCGGCGTGGACCAGCCGTGGTTCATGGGCGAGCTGGCGGGGCGCGGCGCGGCCGGGCACACCGGGTTCACCGGGACGAGCCTGGTGCTGGACCGGGCGACCGACACGTTCCTGGTGCTGCTGGCCAACACGGTGCACCCGCGGCGGCGCGAGGCGGGCAGCGCGCCGCGGGCGGCGGCCGCGACCCGGCTGGCGCGGGCGGTACGGGCGGGCGGACGCATGCCGGGAGCCTGCGCATAAGGGACCGGCCGGACGCTACGGCACGGCTGTCACACCCGCCCCGTAAAATTGCCGGAATGCACGACGAACTGCGCGCCGCACTGGCCGGCCTGCTCGACGGCCTGCCGCCCACGCAGGCCGCGCGGGCCGTCGACCGGCTGATCGCCAACTACCGCGGCCGGACCCCGACCGACGCCCCGGTGCTCCGGGACCGCGCCGACGTCGCCGCGTACGCCGCCTACCGGATGCCCGCGACCTTCGAGGCCGTATGCCACGCCCTGGACGCCTTCGCGGCGCGGCTGCCGCAGTGGTCGCCCGCCACCCATGTGGACATCGGCGGCGGCACCGGCGCCGCGAGCTGGGCGGTCGCGGCCACCTGGTCCGGTCACCGCACGACCGTCTACGACTGGGCCGAACCGGCCCTGGACCTGGGCCGCGAGCTGGCCGCCGGCGTGCTGCCGGAGACCGACTGGCAGCGCCGCGTCATCGGCGCGGGCATGGCCGTCCCCGAGGGCACGGACCTGGTCACCGTCTCCTACGTACTCGGCGAGCTGCGCCCGGAGGACCGCCGGGCCGTCGTCGCCGCGGCGGCCGGCGCACAGGCCGCCGTACTGATCGAACCCGGCACCCCGGACGGCTATCTGCGCATCCGCGAGGCGCGCGAACAGCTCACGGAGGCGGGGCTGCGGATCGTCGCGCCGTGCCCGCACAGCGGCGCGTGCCCGATCGTGCCGGGCGAGGACTGGTGCCACATGTCCGCACGGGTGGCCCGCTCCTCGCTGCACCGGCAGGTCAAGGGCGGTTCGCTGCCGTACGAGGACGAGAAGTTCAGCTATGTCGCGGCGGTGCGGCCGGAGCTGGCCGACGGGTCCCCGGCCGGTGCTCCCACGGCCCGCATCGTCCGCAGACCCCAGCTCCGCAAGGGCCAGGTCCTGCTGGACCTCTGCACGGAGCAGGGCCTGCGGCGCGACACGGTCACCAAGCGCCACGGCGAGCGCTACAAGGCCGCCCGCGACGCCGAGTGGGGCGACGCCTGGGAGCCGGCCGGCTGAGGCCGAGTCTGACTCCTACGCGGGCGCGGACCGCAGCTCCTGTGTGCAGCACTTGACGCTGCCGCCGCCCTTGAGCAGCTCGGTCAGGTCCATGCCGACCGGCTCGTACCCGCGCTCCCGCAATGGCTCGAACAGCCCCACCGCGGCCTGCGGGAGCAGGACGTGCCGGCCGTCGCTGACCGCGTTCAGCCCGAACGCCTCCGCGTCGGCGCGCGAGGCGATCAGTGCGTCCGGGAACAGCCGGGCCAGCACCGCCCGGCTGCCCGCCGAGAAGGCGCCCGGGTAGTACATGACCTCCGAGTCCGTCGTGTCGTCCAGCACGCACAGCGCCGTGTCCAGGTGGTAGTAGCGCGGGTCGACCAGGTCCAGGCCGATCACCGGGCGGCCGAAGTACTCCTGGGCCTCGGCGTGCGAGAGCGGGCTGCTGCGGAAGCCGCGCCCGGCCAGCAGCCAGGAGGCGGTGACCGCGAAGTCGCCCTCCGCCTCGTTGACGTTCTGCGGCTCGCGGACCTCCGCGAAGCCGTGGTCCCGGAACCACGCGGCGTGTACGGCGGCCTCGCCGCGCCGCTCCTCGAAGGCGAACCGCGCGCCGAGCACCCGGCCGTCCACGACGGTGGCGCCGTTGGCCGCGAAGACCATGTCCGGCAGGTCGGGGCGGGGCCGCAGCTCCTCCACGGTGTGGCCGAGCGCGCGGTAGCGGTCGCGCAGCACCTCCCACTGGGCGAGTGCCAGCGGCAGATCGACGGGTTTGTCCGGGTCCATCCAGGGGTTGATGGAATAGCTGACCTTGAAGTGGGTCGGCGGGCACATCAGGTAGCGCCGGGGTCGGGCGCTGCGCCGGGGTGTACGCAAGGAAGGCTCCTCACGGTGGACGGGACGCGGGATGCGTACGAGACGCGTACGCGCTCAAATCGTCCACCGGGAGGAGTCGTTCCGCAGTGATCCGTTCGGGTGGTTTTCACCCCTGACGGGTTTGCCCGTCGCCGCGCTGCTCCTGGAGTTTGCGCAGCAGGGCGCGCCGCTGGGCCATCGGGTCGGTGCCGCCGACCGCACCGCCGCCGCCCCGGCCGCCGCGCAGCGCGCCACGGGAGAGCTTGCTGCGGGTGCCGCCGACGCCGAGCATGCTGCCCGCGTTTCCCTTGCTCATGGGGTCGTCTCCTTCGTCCGGTGCGTCCACTGATTGGCGAGACGTAGCGTCTCGTTCGAGAGCAAGTCTGCGACGAGACGTTGCGTCTTGTCAAGACGATACGTCTCGCCTCATCCGTCGGTAGGGTTGAGCCATGGCCAACAAGACACCGCCCGACTCCACGCGCCGCAGCGAACGCTCCCGCCGCGCCATCTACGACGCGGCCCTCGCCCTGGTCGGCGAGGTCGGCTACAACAAGCTGACGATCGAGGGCATCGCCGCCCGCGCCGGCGTCGGCAAGCAGACGATCTACCGCTGGTGGCCCTCGAAGGCCGCCGTCCTGCTGGACGCCTTCACCCAGGACGTCGAGGGGTACGAGGCCGGGATGCCGGACACCGGCGATCTCGCCGCCGACCTCAAGTTCGTCCTGCGGGCCTCCGTCGACGAGTTCGCCGACGAGAAGTGGCAGGCCCCCTATCGCGCGCTCGCGGTGGCCGGCGCGAACGACGCGGAGCTGTCGGCGCGGTTCGTCGAACGGCTGCTGGAGCCCGGAATCCAGGTCTACGTGAAGCGGATGCGGGCCGCCCAGGAGAGGGGCGAGATCGGGGCGGACGTGGACGTGCGGGTGGCGACCGAAATGGTGCTGGGCCCCTTCACACAGCGCTGGCTGATGCGGACCGGCGAGCTGACGTACGCGTACGTGGACACGCTGGTCGACCTGGCCCTCGCCGGGCTGCGGCCCCGCGCCTGACACGGCGGCCTCGCACGCCGCGCGCGGGAGTCCGGCACACCCGGGTGAGCGGCGGGGGTATCGCGGGGGGAGTGGAAGGTAAAGGAAGAAGAACGAATGGGGGTGGATAACGGACGTAATGCTGGCATTTGCCCGTTCTTCGGCCACCCCGGATCGGTACTCCGGTCACCCGAGGAGGAGGATGGTGGCAGCATTGATCCCAGACCACCGCTCGAAGTGAGGGGATAGATGGAACGCAAGAGCAGGTTCTCCCAGTGGCTTCGCCGGCCGAGGAGCGGTTCGGACGGCGGCGATACGGACACGGGATCGGCGGCGCGCAGCCGCGAGGACCTGCTGCTGGCGGTCGCCGACGCCGGTTTCCCACTGGCCCCGGCCGCCCACCCCTCCGGCTACGGCTGTTCCTGTGAGCGCATCGGCTGTCCCACGCCCGGCCGGCACCCCGTCTCCTTCGGCTGGCAGACCGTCGCCAGCACCGACCGGGAGAAGGTCGCCGGCTGGGCGCGCGCGTATCCGCAGGCCAACTTCATCACCGCCACCGGCATCGCCCACGACGTGCTGGACGTCCCCGCCGAGGCGGGCCGCAGCGCGCTGGAGCGCCTGGAGGCGGCCGGTGTCGAGGTCGGCCCGGTCGCGCTGAGCGGCGCGGCGTACGGCGAGGGCCGGATGTTGTTCTTCACCGCCACCCGCGGCACCCCGGACGACGAGGACGAGTGGTGGCCCTGCGAGCTGGACTGCCATCCGGAGACCATGGACGAGCATCCGGGCCTGCGCTGGCACTGCCGCGGCAGCTACGTCCTCCTGCCGCCCTCCCGGCTCCCCGGAGACCAGCCGGCGGTGTCCTGGCTGCGCGGCCCCGAGCGGCCGGTGCCCGACCCGCTGACCCTGCTGGCATCGCTCACCGACGCCTGCGCGGAGTACGCAGACCAGCACGACCACGACCATGAAGCGGCCGCCTGGCCCATCGGCCGCTGATCCGGCGGCACCGCCGGGTGCCGCCCGCTACAGCGACTTGGCGGACGTCTTCGCCTCCAGCCGGTGGAGGAAGGCGACCTTCTCCGCGGTGCCCGCGGCCGGGACCTTCACCACCTGTTCCGACAGGGTCGTGAAGGTCATCCGGTTGGACGACTTCGCCGGGCCGTCCATGATCCCCTTTATCTCCGGGGGGATATTGATCCGCGCGCCCTCGGAGACGGTCTTCTGCTGGTGGTAGTACGTCGAGAAGAAGACCAGCGCCCCGCCGTCCTTGGTGCGCAGCGCGACCGGCGCGTAATCGGACGGCTGGTCCTCGTACTGGATACGCGCACCCGGCTGCCGGCCCTGCTGCTCGCGCAGCTTCCGCCACTGGTCGGTGGCCGGCCCGGGCGCGAAGACTTCGCCCTTGCCGGTGTTCAGGTACGCCGCGTACGCCTTGCCCAGCTCGCCCGGCGCGACCTTCAGCCCGGAGTCCTTGGCGTCGGCCGGCACCACCTCGGCGTAGCCGTCCGGGTCCGTCTTGAACTGCGGGATCTGGTTGTCGCTCAGCGCCGAGAGGTAGCTCGCCTTCCACTTGGCGCCCATCGCGTCACGGGTGAACACCAGGAACCACCGCGTGTTGTTGCGGTTGCTGACCGCGTCCGCGAGGAACACCTTCGGCCAGCCCGCCTGCCGGGGCACGGTGAAGTGCGGGCTGGTCAGCGTCAGCGGCGGGAACTTGGGGTTGCCCTGCGGGCTGACCGCGTGCCCCGCCTTGGTGAGCGCCTGGTCGACGGCGAGCAGCGACTCCGTCTCGTACGTCGGGTTCACCTTCGGGTCCAGCTTGCTGTTGGACGCGTTGAACCCGTCGGTGAACTGCTTGAGAGCCGTGGCGGCCTCAGCCTTCGACACCGCCGGCAGCATCTCCCGTTCGCCGTGCACGGTCATGCACCCGCTCAGCGTCAGCAGCGCCGCGCTCGCGGCGGTCAGCGTCACGGGCACCCGGAACGGCGACCTGCGTGTCATGGGGCTCGGGCTCCTTCGGGGCGACCGGGGCCGGGGCGGCCTGGGCGGCCGCCGGGGTGGCACGATTCGGCGCAACCCTACCGGGGGCGAGGAACAGGGCCAGCGTGGGGACCAGATACAGCGCCCACACCGTGACCTGGAGGACGGTCGGGTCGGGCTGGAAGTTGAAGACGCCCTTGAGCAGCGTGCCGTACCAGCTGTCCGCCTCGTAGGCGTCGCCCAGATCGAACGCCTTCGTGGACAGGCCCGGCAGCAGCCCCGCTTCCTGGAGGTCGTGGCAGCCGTACGCCAGCACGCCCGCGGCGACCACCACGAGCATCCCGCCGGTCCAGGTGAAGAACTTCGCCAGGTTGATGCGCACGGCGCCGCGGTAGAACAGCCACCCCAGGGCCACCGCCGTCAGCAGCCCCAGCAGGGCGCCGGCCAGCGGGCGCCAGCCGTCGTCCGCGCTGCTCGCCGCCGCCCAGATGAACAGGGCCGTCTCCAGGCCCTCGCGCCCCACCGCCAGGAAGGCGGTGACCACCAGCGCCGTCGTGCCCATCGCGAGCGCCGCGTCCAGCCTGCTGTGCAGTTCCTTCTTCAGGTGCCGCGCGGTCCGCCGCATCCAGAAGACCATCCACGTCACCAGGCCCACCGCGATGATCGACAGCGAGCCGCCGAGCGCCTCCTGGGCCTCGAACGTCAGGGTCTGCGAGCCGAACTGGAGCGCGGCACCGAACACCAGCGACAGCAGGACGGCGCTGCCCACGCCGAGCCACACCGGCCGCAGCGCCTCCCGCCGGCCGGTTTTGACCAGATAGGCGATCAGGATGCAGACGACGAGGCTGGCTTCCAGGCCCTCGCGCAGGCCGATCAAGTAGTTGCCGAACACAGAGGTCCTTCCTTTCCCTTGCGGTGCCGCCGTCAGGCGAACAGCCCGCGTCCCCACCAGTCGTCGGCCCCGCCGACGCCCGGCGGGATCGCGAAGAGCGCCGAACCCACGTGCTGGATGTATTCGTTGAGCGCGTCGTGGCGCGCCAGCCGCTGCTGGAGGGGGACGAAGCCCTGGCGCACGTCCCGCTGGTAGGCGAGGAAGAACAGGCCCGCGTCCAGCCGGCCCAGCCCGTCCGTGCCGTCGGTGAAGGAGTAGCCGCGGCGCAGGATGCGGATGCCGTCGTTGGAGTCCGGGTGCGCCAGGCGTACGTGCGAGGTCGGCGGCATCGACGGCAGGTGCGGCGCGTCGTGCTCGTTCTTGCGCCCGACCGCCGCGCCCTCGCCCTTGTCCCGCCCGAAGATGTCCTCCTGTTCGCGCAGCGAGGTGCGGTCCCAGGTCTCGATGTGCATCCGGATGCGGCGCGCCACCAGGTACGAGCCGCCGGCCATCCACGCGCCGCCGCCCTTCTCGTCCCGCGCGCCGACCCACACGTGCTGTTCCAGGGCCTTGGCGTCGGTGCCCGCGATGTTCCGGGTGCCGTCCTTGAAGCCGAACATGTTGCGCGGGGTCTGCGCGTCGGGCGTCGTCGAGGAGGTCTTGCCGAAGCCCAGCTGGGACCAGCGCACGGCGACCTTGCCGAAGCCGATCCGCGCCAGGTTGCGTATCGCGTGCACGGCGACCTGCGGGTCGTCGGCACACGCCTGTACGCACAGGTCGCCGCCGCCGCGCGCCGGGTCGAGGTTGTCGCCGGGGAACCGCGGCAGGTCCACCAGCGCCGCGGGCCGCCGGTCCCGGAGGCCGAAGCGGTCCTTGCCGCCGGACTCGAACAGCGTCGGGCCGATGCCGAAGGTGAGGGTGAGCCGGGACGGCGGAAGGCCCAGTGCCTCGCCGGTGTCGTCCGGCGGGGCTTCGGCGAGCGAGCCGATGGCGCCGGAGCCGATCTGGGAGCCGGCGGTCATCCGCGCGGCGGCCTGTGTCCACTCCTTGAGGAGGGCGATCAGCTCCGCCCGGTCGTCGGTCTTCACGTCGAACGCCGCGAAGTGCAGCCGGTCCTGGACGGCGGTGGCGATACCGGCCTGGTGCGCGCCGTGGAAGGGCACGGCCTCGGCGGGCCGGGCGGCCGCGGCGGGCGCCGCGTCGCTTCCGGTGCGCAGTGCCGCCGCCGTACCGCCGGCCGCGACCGCGCCGAGCGCGAGCCCGGCACCGCCCCAGCCGAGCAGCGCGCGGCGCGAGGGCGTACGGGGCTGCGCGGCCTCCGGCGCCGCCGCGCCTTCCGTACCGGCTTCCGCCCCCGGACCCGCCGCGCCTTCGGTACCGCTCTTCTTCGTCTCGCCGTTCGTCATGACGTCCCGCCTCCTGCCGTTACTTGGCGGTCGCCACGGCGGCGGCCAGCTTCGACAGCGGCTCGGCGAGCGCGTTGACGCCGTCGGACAGTTCCTTGCGCTCGTCCTTGCCGACGGTGTCGTACGCGGCGAAGCCGTCGGGGGAGCCGCTGTCGCGGTGCCGGTCCAGCAGCGCGCGGATCGCCGCGAACTGCTTGTCCAGCTCCTTGGTGAGCTCCGGGCGGCGCTCGGCGGCGACCGGCTTCAGCAGCTCGTACGCCTTCTGCGCGCCCTCGACGTTGGCCTGGAAGTCGCTCAGGTCGGTGTGGCTGTAGCGCTCCTCCTCACCGGTGACCTTGCCGGTGGCGACCTCGTCGAGGAGTTCCTTGGCGCCGTTGGCCATGCTGGTCGGGGTGATCTCGGCCTTGCCGACCCGCTTTCGCCAGTCCTCCAGGTCGGTGATCAGCCGGTCCGCCAGCTTCTTGTCGTCGGCGGTGATCTCCTTCTTCTCCCAGAGGGACTGCTCCAGCTTGTGCCAGCCGGTCCACTGCTGCCCGTCCTCCAGGCCGTCGGCGCGCACATCGACCTTGGGGTCGATGTCGCCGAACGACTCGGCGACCGGCTCGGTGCGCTCCCAGCCGGTGCGCGAGACGGCGTACGCCTTCTTCGCGGCCTCGATGTCCCCGGCCTTCACCGCGTCCGCGAACTTCCGCGCCTCGGGCAGCGTCCGGTCGGCCTGCTCCTGGACGTAGGCGCGGTACGCGGCCACCGCCTTGTCCAGCTTCGGGTCGCGGGCCGGTGCCGTGCTCTTGCCGGTCGCCGTCACCTTCTGCCGGATGCCGCTGCCCTTCATGCCGGGCTTGCAGGCGATCTCGTAGGTGCCGGGCGCGATCTCGGCGACGATGTCCGCGCCGGTGCCGGGGCCGATGTTCTCCCGTTCGGTGACGATGCGGTCGCCGGGCGCGTAGACGTACACCTCGGTGACCTTGGTGCCCTTGTTCTTGACGGCGAGCCGCAGGTGTCCGGCGGGGAACTCCTTCTTCGACACCGCGCAGCCGTCGTCCGTCGCCGTCACGTGTACCGCGCCGTCCTGTGCGTCGTCGGCCGCCGCGTCGCTTTTCTGGGCGCAGCCGGAAACGGCGGTGAGGGTCGCGGCCACGGCGGCGGTGACGGCGGCGGCAGAGCGGAGGGCTCGCATACGGGACTCCAGGCGTGCGGAGGAAGGGCGGTCGGCCACTAAGGACGCCCTAACTTATCTGAGGCTTACCTGAACAATTCCCGTCCTGCCCAGTGATCCCGCTCTCACTGGCCACGGGCCCGTCACGGATGGTCGGCGGTATGGACACGGAACGGCAATGCATCGGCAAAGGTAAGGGTCGTGGTTCCCGCAAGGGCATGACCAGCGGTGTACCGGTGCGCGGGTGGCCGATCACCTCGACCGGCTGCCGGTAGACCCGGCTCAGCAGCCCGGCCTCGAACATCTCGGCAGGCGGCCCCTGCGCGGCGATCCGCCCGTCGTGCAGCAGCGCCGCCCGGTCCGCGTACGCCGCCGCCAGCCCCAGATCGTGCAGGACCACCGCGACCGCGGCACCCGCCGCGGCCCGCTCCCGGCACAGCCGCAGCACCAGTTCCTGATGGCGCAGGTCCAGCGCGGCGGTCGGCTCGTCGAGCAGCAGCAGCGGGGCGCGCTGCGCCAGGACGCGCGCGAGCGCCACCCGGGCGCGTTCGCCGCCGGAGAGCGCGGAGAACGGCCGCTCCGCGAAGCCGGTCACCTCGGTCGCCGCCATCGCCTCCGCGACGGCGGCCTCGTCCTCGTCCTCGCGCTCCGTGCCGGACCAGGGCACCCGGCCCATCCGTACGACCTCCTCCACCGTGAACGGGAAGGACAGCGCGGCGGACTGCGGCAGGACCGCCCGGCGCAGGGCCAGTTCGGGCGCGGTCCAGCCGGTGGCCGGGCGGCCGTCGATACGGACCTCGCCGGTGGCGGCGGGCAGGTCGGCGGCGAGCGCCGCCAGGAGGGTGGACTTGCCCGCGCCGTTCGGCCCGACGAGCGCCAGCACCCGGCCCGCGGTGACCTCCAGGTCCACCCCGTCCAGCACGGTACGCGCACCCAGCCGTACGCCCAGCCCGTCGGCCCGCGCGTACGCCGTACCCACGGGCACCGGCCCGGGGAGCGTACGGGCGCGTCCCGCGAGCCACGTACCGAGCAGCGGAATCCGGCCGCGGTTCATGCCCAGCCCCCTTGCTTGCGACGGGTCCTGCGCAGCAGCCAGAAGAAGAACGGGCTGCCGAACAGGGCGGTCAGGACGCCCAGCGGCAGCTCCGCGGGCTGGGCCGCCGTGCGTGCGGCGAGGTCGGCGACGACCAGCACCAGCGCGCCGCCCAGGGCGCTGCCCGGGATCAGGAAGCGGTGCCCGGGGCCGGCCGCCATCCGCAGCAGGTGCGGTACGAGCAGGCCGACGAAGGTGATGACGCCGGCCACCGCCACGGCCGCCGCGGTGAGCAGCGCGACGACCAGGATGAGGACGACGCGCAGCCGCTCCACGTCCACGCCGAGGTGCCGGGCCGGGCGTTCGCCGAGCGCCAGGAGGTCCAGTTTGCGGGCGTGGAAGGGGGCGACGGCCAGTCCGGCGACGGCGCACGGCAGGACCGCCAGCACCTTGGGCCACACGGCCTGCGACAGCGAGCCGAGCTGCCAGAACGTGATCTGCGAGAGCTGCGCGTTGTCGGCGAAGAAGAGGAACAGGCCGATCAGCGCGCCCGCGAAGGCGTTCACCGCGATGCCGGTGAGGATGAGGGTGACGACCTCGGTACGGCCGCCGGAGCGGGACAGCGCGTAGACGATCAGTACGGTCAGCAGGCCGGTGGCGAACGCGCAGGCCGGCACCGTCCACGTACCGAGGAAGCCGAGCCCGAGGGCGATGGCGCCGACCGCGCCCACCGCCGCGCCCGACGAGATGCCGATGACGCCCGGCTCGGCCAGCGGATTGCCGAACACGCCCTGCATGAGGGCGCCCGCGCAGCCGAGCGAGGAGCCGACGAGCAGCGCCAGGGCGACGCGCGGCAGCCGCACGTTCCACAGCACGCTCTCGCCCACCCGGTCCAACGCGGCGCCGCCCAGCCCGAGATGGTGCAGCAGCGAGCCGAGGACATCGCCGAGCGGAATGCGGTACGCGCCGAGCCCGGCGGAGAGCAGACAGCCCGCGAGAAGGGCGAGGGCGAGGGCGGCGGTGAGGAGGGCGGTGCGGGAGCGGCGGGGCCGGTCGCGGGTGGCGTCCGGGCGGGGCGCGGTGGTGGCGGCCGTGTCCTCGCGGGGAAGTGCCGTCATCTCACTTTCCCTTGGCGGGGGCGTCGGTGTGGATCTGCCGGATCAGGGAGCGCAGCACCGTGTCCGTGCGCGGCCCGAAGTTGAGCAGCACGCCGTCGTCGATGGAGGCCACCCGCCGGTCCATTCCGGCCGGTGTCTGCGCCACGCCGGGGATCTTCACCAGTCCGTCGATCCCGCCGACGGACTCCAGCCCCTTGCGCATCACCAGGATCACGTCCGGCGCGGCCTTCGCCAGCGCCTCGCTCGTGATCGGCGTGAAGTCCTTCTTCAGCCCGGACTCCTTGCCCGCATCGACGCCGCCCGCCGCCTCGATCAGCGAGTCGGCGCCGGACCCGGCGCCCCCGATGAGGTAGACGGAGGCCGAGCCGCGCAGGTAGAGGAAGGCCACCCGGGGCCGTTCGCCCGCCGCGCCGCCGTGCGGAACGCCCTTCTGGACGGCCTTGATCCGCTCGTCGGTGCGCGCCTTGAGCGCGTCGCCCGCCTTCGGTACGCCGAGTGCCGCCGCCACCGCGTCGATACGGGTGTCCACGTCGGCCAGCCGCGTCGCGGGCTTGAGCGTGACGACCGGGACACCGGCCTCCCGTATCTGGCCGATGGCCTCCGCCGGTCCCGTGGAGGTGTCCGCCAGCACCACGTCCGGCTTGAGCGACAGCACGTTCTCCGCCGACACATCGTGCGCGCGGGTCACCACGGGCAGCTTCTCCGCCTGGTCGAAGGTGGCGGTGATGTCGCGCGCGACGACCCGGCCGCCGAGCCCGAGGGAGAAGACGATCTCCGAGAGGGAGCCGGTGAGCGGCACGATCCGGTCGGCCTTGCGGACCGTCACGTCGTGGCCGTCGGCGGACCGTACGGTCGCGGGCAGCGCGGGCCGGGGCGCGGGGCCGGACAGGGGCTCGACGTGGTCGGCGGCGGGGGTGGCGGCGGGCCGGTCCGGGGGAGCGGCGGCCGTGCCGCCGCCGCAGCCGGTGAGCGCGAGGGCGAAGGCCAGGGCGGCGGCGAGCGCCGCGGCGGGGTGTGACAGGCGCCGGGGGACCGGCCCCCGGGGCAGGCGCCGGCGGACCGGCCCCCGGATGGTTGCTGTCACTGTCCCGCCTTTCTGTGTACGCCGGTTGGGCCGGTCCTGTGGTGACGGGGAGGCTCGGGGCGACTCCCGGGGCTCCGTATCCGGCCACGCTCACCTTAGGTTAGCCTTACCTTATTCGCTAGCCCTGGAGGGGTCCCCGATGCTGCCGTTCAGACCGGCCGGCGGCCGCGTGCGCGGCCGTGCCCGCGTGCTCACCGCCGCTTTCCTGGTGGCGCTGCTGGGCACGCTGCTCCCCGCACTGCCCGCGGACACCGCACAGGCGGCAGCCCGCACGGTGGCGGGCGGGCGGCTGGACTGGGGCATCAAATCCTCCTTCCAGTCCTACGTCACCGGGCCCATCGCGCACGGGAGTTGGAACCTCACCGGCGGCGCCGCCACGGTCGGCGACAGCCGGTTCCGCTTCCACTCCGCGACCGGCGGTTACGACCCGGACAGCGGCGCCCTGACGGTCAGCTTCTCCGGCGGCGTCCACTTCACCGGCCACCGCAAGCCGGACGGCTCGTACGAACTGGACCTGACCATCAGCCGCCCCCAGGTCGCCGTCGCCGACGGCCGCGGCACCCTCTTCGCCGACATGACCAGCAAGGAGAAGGGCACCGGCCGCGTCACCATGGCCGCCCGGGTGCCGCTGGCCACGCTGGATCTCGGGGGTCTGGACACGCGCGGCGGCGGCACGCCGATCGCGCTCACCAACGTCCCGGCGAAGCTGACCGCGCAGGGCGCGCGGGCCTTCGCGGGGTACTACACGCAAGGCACGCAGCTCGATCCGGTGAGCCTGTCGGCGGACGTACGGGCCGGGGCGGAGGCCGGCCCGACGGCCACCCCGACCGGGGACGGCGACGACAAGGACACGGACGCGCCGCGCGGCACCTTCACCAATGCCGCCGTCGACTGGGGCGTGCGCCGCACCTTCCGCGAGTACGTCACCGGCGGCATCGCCAAGGGATCGTGGCACCTTTCCGACGGCGCCCAGGACGGCGGCGCGCTGTTCCGCTTCCCGCGCGGCAAGGGCACGTACGACGCCGAAAAGGGCACGCTGGACGCGGACTTCGCCGGAACCCTCCGCTTCACCGGCAAGAACCTGGACCTGACCCTGACCGCCGTCTCGGTCGAGGTGAAGGACGGCCGGGGCACCCTGTCCGCCGATGTCACCAGCGGCGGTACGCGCAGCGCCCACACCCCGCTGGCCACCTTCGACGCCGAACGGCTCACCCCGGAGAAGGGCCTGATCACCCTCACCGAGGTACCGGCGAAGCTCACCGCCGAGGGCGCGAAGGCATTCGGCGGCATGTACAGCGCGGGCACCGGCATGGATCCCGTCTCGCTCGCCGTGGCCGTCGACAAGAAGGCCGCGCTCCCCGCCCTCCCCGACCTCGGCACCGACCCGAAGGCCGCCGCCGGGGACGGGAAGCGGGCGAACCAGGCCCCGGCCGCCGCACCGGCCCCCGACTCCTCCCCGGTCTCCGCCCGCACCGTCACCCTCCTCGTCGCGGCCGGCGTGCTGCTCGTCGCCGTCGCCGCGTTCCTCGTCCTGCGCGCCCGCCGCCGTACCGCATCCACGGCGCCCCCGCAGGACTGACCCCGCCCGGCCCCACCGCACCCCCACCCAAGGAGAGCCACCGACCATGGCCGTTATACGCCGCCCGCTCGCCCTCGCGGCAGCCATCGCCACCGCCGCCACCACCGCGGCCCTGTGCCTGCCGACCGCCGCCACGGCCGCCCCCGCGGCCGGCGCGGCGGCACCGGAACTGGAGCTGAAGAACGGCACGCTCGACTGGGGCGTCAAGGAGTCCTTCCGCACGTACGTCAAGGGCATGGCGCTCGGCGACATCACCGCCGCCGACGGCGCCCGACAGGCCCCGGACAACGGCCCGTTCACCTTCACGGGCGGCACCGGCACGTACGACATGAGCACCCACGCCGTCGCCACCACCTTCAAGGGCAGCGTCCGCTTCACCTCGAAGGCGCACGGTTTTGACATCAAACTGGCGGACCTCAAGGTGGCCACCAAGGGGAAGACCGGGGCCATCACCGCGGACGTCACAGCGGCGGGCAAGACCCAGGACGACGTCGCGCTGGCCTCGCTCGACCTGTCGGGCGTACGGCCGGGCAACGGCTCGGGCGGCGCGATGACGTTCGCGAAGATCCCGGTCAAGCTGACCGCCAAGGGCGCCGAAGCGTTCAACGGCATGTACAAGGAGGGGCAGGAACTCGACCCGGCCACGCTGTCGGTGACGGCGGCGGGTACGCCCGGGAAGCGGGAGGAGCCGGGTACGCCGGGGAAGCCCGCGGAGCCGGGGAAGCCGGGCACCGGATCGGATTCGGGTTCGGGCTCGGGGCGCAATTCGGGCTCCGGCCATGACTCCGGCACCCGCACGCCCAACACCCCCAGCACCCCCAGCACGTCTGGCAAGAAGCGCACCGGCGGGTCCTTCTCGTCCTCCACCGCCGCGTCCCCGGCCGCCGCCTCCGACAAGATCGTCGACGGCACCCTCGACTGGGGCGTCAAGAAGTCCTTCCGCGACTACGTGACCGGCCCCATCGCCCACGGCAAGGCCGAACTCGCGGGCGGCGCCGCCACCTCCGCCGCCGGCTACCGCTTCCCGAAGGGCCACGGCACGTTCGACGGCGCCACGTCCGCCCTCGCCGCGGAGTTCAACGGCTCGGTCCGCTTCACGGGCCACGAGGGCGCGCTCGACCTGAAGTTCAGCAACCTCAAGGTCAAGGCCACCGGCACCAAGGGCACGCTGGTCGCGGACGTCTCGGCGAAGTCCCGCGCCACCGGCAAGGTCACCAACACCGCCGGCATGGCGCTCGCCGACCTCAAGGTCCCGTCCGGTGCCCTCGTCGCCAAGAACGGCGTCGTCACCCTCAAGAACGTCCCCGCGACGCTGACCGCCGCCGGTTCCAAGGCGTTCGAGAGCATGTACCAGCCGGGCCAGGCCCTCGACCCGGTGACGGCCACCGTCTCCGTCGACCCGGACGCGCAGCTTCCGGCGGGCGACGCCGGATCGGGTTCGGAGTCCGGTTCGGGCTCGGGCTCGTCCGGCGCGTCCGGCAGCGGCGCTGCCTCGTTCAGCAGCGGCGCGGGCACCGTCGGCGGCACGGGCGGCGGATCGCTCGCGGCCACCGGTGCTTCGACACCGACCGGCACGCTGGCGGGCGTGGCCGCCGGCCTGATCGCGGCGGGCGGTGCCGCCACCTACGCCGTACGCCGCCGCGCCACCCGCTGAATCACCGGGCCCATCCCGCCCCTACCCCCCCACCTTCCCGGGCCCCGCTTCCCCCTAGGGCCGCGCTCCCCACACCCCACCGGCGCGCCCCGGGCTCCGGGACCGGTCGTACCCGCCGCGCAATGCCTCCGCGCGGCGGGTACTCCGGCGTTCGGGGGCCGTCGTCCGTAACCGCGCACCCCGGTGGTCCGCCCCGGGCGCGGGCACGATGGAATACGGCCATGATCCCGACCCGCCCGGCCCATGCCCTCGATGTAGTACGCGTCTTCTGCGGCCCCGACGGCCAGGGCGGCAACCCGTTGGGCGTCATACCCGACGGAGCCGCCGTACCGGATCAGGCCGCGCGCCGAGCGGTGGCCGCCGAACTCGGCTTCAGCGAGACGGTGTTCATCGACGACGCGGACAGCGGACGGCTCGACATCCACACACCCAGCGTGCGGCTGCCCTTCGCCGGGCACCCTCTGGTCGGCACGGCGTGGCTGCTGCGACACCTGGGTCGGCCGGTGGACGTGCTGCGCCCGTCGGCCGGCGCGGTGCCGGTCATGTACGACGGGGCGGACGTGGTGTGGGTGCGCGGGCGGCCGGAGTGGTCGGCGGGGCGGCGTACGGAGGAGTACGCGACGCCCGCCGACGTGGATGCGCTGGACGGGCCGCCGCCCGGCGAAGGCCCGCTCTACGTATGGGCATGGCGGGACCGGGACGCGGGCACCGTGCGCGCCCGCTACTTCCCGCGCCGCGGCGACGGCATCGTGGAGGACGAGGCCACCGGCGCGGCGGCGCTCACCCTGACCCACGAACTGGGCCGGGCCCTGGACATCCGCCAGGGCACCGGCTCCCGCATCCGCACGCGGCCGTACCCGGACGGCACGATCGCCCTGGGCGGCAGCGTGCGGCCCGTACCGCCACGCCCCTAGCGGCTCACGCGCTCAGCGGGAACTCGGCGCCCAGACCCCGGAACACCGCCGTGTTGAGCGCGAAGGCCCGCTTGCACTCGTCGACCACCCGCTGCTTCTCCAGGTCGTCCACCGGCAGCGCGTCCAGCAGCTCCCGGTATTCGCGCTTGAAGGCGGCGGGGTTGCCTATGCCCTCGAAGACGTAGAACCGCACGCCGTCGCCCTTCCGCGCGAAGCCCCAGGTCTTCTCGGCCGTGCCGCGGATGATCTGGCCGCCGGAGAGGTCGCCCAGGTAGCGGGTGTAGTGGTGCGCCACGTACCCGGCGGGCCAGCGGCTCGCGCACTCGGTGATGCGCTCGGCGTACGCGGCGGTGGCCGGCAGGGGCGCGAGGCCGGTGCGCCAGGACGGGCCGCCGAGGTGGGCCAGGTCGCGCTCCAGCTCTGCCGTACGGGCCAGCTCGGGCCGGATGAACGGCCCGGCGACCGGGTCGTCGGCGAGCGCCTCGAAGGCGTCCTCCAGCGCGCGGTAGACGAACCACAGCTGCTCGGTGTAGCGCCGGTAGGCCGCGACGCCGAGTTTGCCGCCGAGCAGGTCACCCATGAAGGACGAGTTCTCGGCCTCCGTGTGCTGCTCGTGCGACGCCGTGCGGATCAGCGTGGAGAACGGCACCGCTGCGGCGGACTGCGCGGACGGGGTCGAGCTGGGCGCGGCCAAGACGGACCTCCGGGGACCGATGGGGTGCGTACGGGATCAGATTGTGGTTGGTTAGGCTTACCTAAGTCAACCTGATGCCGACGGGCTGTCGGTAAAACTTCCCGACACCCTGTCGGTAAAACCCTACCGTCGATGATCCCGGCGCGCAGCGAGATGGCAGCACTCAGGCCGGTACCCGCCGTGCGGGCCCCGGCCTGAGGAGAAGACGCGGAAAGCGCGGACTACGGAAGCGTGAGGATCTCCGCGCCGGTGTCCGTGACGACGAGGGTGTGCTCGAACTGCGCGGTCCGCTTGCGGTCCTTCGTCACCACCGTCCAGCCGTCCTCCCACATGTCGTACTCGTGGGTGCCCAGCGTCAGCATCGGCTCGATGGTGAAGGTCATACCGGGCTTGATGTCGGTGGTGTGGTGCGGGCTGTCGTAGTGCGGCACGATCAGCCCGGAGTGGAAGGACGTGTTGATCCCGTGGCCGGTGAAGTCCCGGACCACCCCGTAGCCGAAGCGCTTGGCGTACGACTCGATGACCCGGCCGATGATGTTGATCTGGCGGCCCGGCCGGACCGCCTTGATCGCCCGGTTGAGGGCCTCGCGGGTCCGCTCCACCAGCAGCTTGGACTCCTCGTCCACGTCGCCGCACAGGTAGGTGGCGTTGTTGTCGCCGTGCACACCGCCGATGTAGGCGGTCACGTCCAGGTTCACGATGTCGCCGTCTTTCAGGACGGTCGAGTCCGGGATGCCGTGGCAGATGACCTCGTTGACCGAGGAGCACAGCGACTTCGGGAAGCCGCGGTAGCCGAGGGTGGAGGGGTAGGCGCCGTGGTCGCACATGAACTCGTGGGCGACCCGGTCCAGTTCGTCGGTGGTCACGCCCGGCGCGATCAGCTTGGCGGCCTCCTCCATCGCCTGGGCGGCGATCCGCCCCGCGACGCGCATCCGCTCGATCGTTTCCGCGTCCTGCACCTCGGGACCCGTGTACGGCGTGGGGGCGGGCCTGCCCACGTATTCGGGGCGGGGGATCGAGGCGGGGACGGGACGGGTGGGGGAGATCTTCCCCGGGACAAGAAGCGACTGGCCAGACATGCCAGCGAGTGTATCCGCGGCCCATCGGGCAGGATGGCGGCACAGGAGTCGCACACAGGAGGCCACGATGGCGCTGTTCAAGAGGCGGACGGCCGGCAAGCCCGGTGAATGGTTCTACTGCCTCAAGCACGGAACGGTCGAAGAGGGCCCCCAGTGCCGCGCCGCCGACCGCTTCGGCCCGTACGCGACGCGCGAGGAGGCGGCCCACGCGATGCAGACCGCCCAGGAGCGCAACCTTGAGTGGGAGACCGATCCCCGGTGGCACGAGAAGAACGAGGAGAAGGGGCCGGGGGAGTCCGCGTAGGCGGGAGGAGCGCGCGTAGGGATGCGCCGGGCCGGACGCCTCCCAGCCCGGTGCGGCCGTCCAGCCGCCCGACCACGCCGTTGCCCGGCTACGCCGCCGCCGTCGTCTCCGTCTGCGCCCCGCGCACCTCGCGCATCCGTACCGCGTGCTCGTTGGTCCGCGCGTCATATGCCAGCAGCTTCGGCAGCGTGGTGGCCAGCGCCACCACCCCGGCCACACACAGCACGCCGCCCGCCCATACCGAGGTCCGTACGGATGTGACGGCCGCCATGCCGCCCGAGCGGACCTGGCCCAGCTGCGGCCCGACCGAGTACGACAGCAGCTCGATGCCCGCCAGCCGGCCGCGCAGCTCGTCGGGGATGGTCTGGTTCCACATGGCCGACCGGAAGATTCCGCTGACCATGTCGCAGGCTCCGGCCACGGCCAGGCTCAGCAGCACCAGCCAGACGTTGGACGCCCGGCCCGCGGCGGTCATGGCCAGCCCCCAGGCCGCCGCCGCGAACAGCACCGCCCGCCCGTGCCGGTGTACCCGTGAGGTCCAGCCGCTGGTCAGACTGACCACGCAGGACCCGGCAGGCAGCGCCGCGTACTCCCCCACGCCTTAAGGGCGCGGGAGGGGCCCCCACGCCCGAGCGCCCATGGCGCGCCCAAGTCGTCCGCCAGGAACGGGAAGATCGCCATCGGGAAGGCGAAGAGCATCGCGGTCAGATCGACGGCGTACGTACCGAGCAGTTCCTTGCGGCTCCAGGCGTATCAGGCGCCCTCCCAGATACCGCGCAGCGACGGCTTCTCGGCGTCGTGCGACGGGGGCGAGGCCGCCAGGCCGGCCGCGAGGGCGGCGGATATCGCGAACGTGACGGTGTCGATCGCGTACGCCCAGCGCAGCCCCGCGTACGCGATCAGCACACCGGCCAGGGCAGGTCCGGCGATGGCGCCGATCTGCCAGCGCAGGGCGTTCAGCGCGGACGCTGCGGGCAGCTGGTCGTGCGGGACGATACGCGGCACGATCGCGTCGATGGCCGGGCGCTGGAGTCCGGTCAGCGCGCTGGATGCCGCCACGATCACGTACAGCGGCCAGATCAGCGGGTGCGGCAGCAAGCTGTTGAGCAGCAGCAACACCGACAGCAGGCCGAGGGCCACCTCGGTCCACAGGATCAGCTTGCGGCGGTCCATGGTGTCCGCGAGCGCGCCGCCGTACAGGCCGAAGACGATCAGCGGCACGATCTCCACCGCGCCCACCGCGCCGACCGCGAGCGTCGAGCCGGTCAGCTCCTTGAGCTGGAACGGCACCGCGACCAGCGTCAGCCACGACCCGAACACGGTCACCGCGCACGCGCACCACATCCGGCGGAAGTCGGCGGACGAGCGCCAGGGCGCCAGGTCGGGGAGCAGGGCGGCGGCGCGGCGGCGTCGTGGGGGATGGTCTGTGTCGGTCGCAACGCACCATCGTGCGATGGGGGCGGGGAGGGGCAACGGAATTTCGGGCGGGCGCCGCCGGGCATCGGGCGGGCGTCGTCCACACGTCATCAGGGCGTCATCCAGGCATCGTCCAAACGTCTTTCCGGTGCCGTTTCCGCCCTGGTGAAGCGGTCGGGTGGACGGCCGCGCCAGACGTGTGCCGTGCCTTGACGGTCAGTTGGGGGCTCCCTATGGTCACGCTGACAGAGGACGTCCTACGTCCGGCCGTTGGGGGAGGACCCATGGCGCACGAGACTTCCCTTCCGTTCCGCGCCGGTTCCGAGGGCTACGCGAGCTTCCGCATCCCGGCCGTGGTGATCACCCGCCCCGCGACCGCCGAAGGCACCGGCACCGGCAGCACGGCCGCCGAAGACGCCGGCCCCGGCACCCTGCTCGCCTTCGCCGAGGGCCGGGTGCACAGCGCCGCCGACCACGGCGACATCGACCTCGTGCTCAAACGCTCCGCCGACGGCGGCCGCACCTGGGGCCCGCTCCAGGTCGTCGCCCGCAACGGCACCGGCACGGCGGGCAACCCGGCCCCGGTGGTGCTGGACGGCGGCCGGATCGTCCTCCTCCACGTACGCAACGCCGCCACCGCCACCGAGGAACGCATCCGCCGCGGCCTGGTGTCCGCCGCCGACGGGCGGCGCGTATGGGTGCAGCACAGCGACGACGACGGTGCCACGTGGAGCGCGCCGCGCGAGATCACGGCACAGGTCAAGCGCTCCGACTGGCGCTGGTACGCCACCACCCCCGGCCACGCCCTGCAACTCCGTAACGGCCCGCACGCCGGCCGCCTCGTCGTCCCCGCCAACCACTCCACCGCCCCCACCTACACCGGCGACAACGGCACCGAAGGCCGTTACAACGGCGGCCACGTCCTGCTCAGCGACGACGAGGGCGAGAGCTGGCGCATCGGCTACACGGACAGCAAACCCAACAACTACATCAACGCCAACGAGACCACCGCCGCGGAACTCCCGGACGGCGCCCTCTACTTCAACACCCGCAACGACTCCCCGGCCCCCGGCAACCGCGCCGACGCCCACTCCGCGCCCGAGTCGGGCGGCGAGCAGCTGATCAAGCCCTTCCGCCCGCAGGCCGGGCTGACCGGGCCCGTCGTCGAGGGCAGCGTGCTGCACCTGGGCGAGCCCGACGTGCTGCTCTTCTCCGGCCCCGCCGACCCGGCCGACCGCGCGCTGATGACCGTACGGGCGAGCCGCGACCGCGGCCTGACCTGGCACGTGGCACACACCGTCGACGGGCTGCCGGCCGCCTACTCCGATCTCGTACGGATCGACGGCGCGACCGTCGGACTGCTCTACGAGACGGGCGACTTCAGCGCCTATTCGACGATCACCTTCCGCCGCATCCCCGTGGAGGAGCTGGTATGAGCACCGGTACGTACGATGACGGCCGGGACCGTGACCGGGGCCGCCCGGCGCCCGGGCTCCGCCGCCGGGCCCTGCTCGGCGGGGCCGCCGCGGCCGCCGCCGGGTTCACGCTGGCGGGCTGCGGCGATGGTGGCGACGGGGACGGTGGCGCGGCGCCGAAGGAACGCGAGAAGGGCCAGAAGATCCAGCTGTCCTTCTGGTCGTGGGTGCCGGGCATCGACAAACCGGTGGACCTGTGGAACCGCGAACACCCGGACGTGCAGGTCAAGGTGGAGAAGGTGTCCGCCGTCGACGGCCGCCAGTACGCCAAGATGCACGCCGCCGTCAAAGCCGGGAACCCGCCGGACCTCGCCCAGATCGAGTTCCCGGTCATCCCGAGCTTCCTGCTCGACAACGCCCTCTTCGACCTGTCGGCCCTCGGCGCCGCCCGCTACAAGGACCGGTTCGTGGGCTGGCAGTGGCAGCAGTCGGTGTTCGGCCGGGGCGTGTACGCCATTCCGCAGGCGTCCGGCCCGATGGGCTTCTTCGTACGCCAGGACCTGTTCGACAAGTGGAGCCTCCAGATCCCGCAGACCTGGGACGAGTACGAGGAGGCCGCCAAGGCCGTCCGGCGGCAGGGCGCCTGGATCGAGACGTTCGCACCCACGAACGGCAACCGCTTCGCCGGGCTGTCCTGGCAGGCGGGCGCCAAGTGGTACGCCGCCCAGGGCGACACCTGGACCGTGCGCATCGACGACGACCCCACCCGCAAGGTCGCCGACTACTGGGAGTCGCTGGTCCGCCGCAAGCTGGTCAAGACGATCCCGGACCGGCAGAACGCCTGGTACAAGGACATCCAGACCGGTGCCATCCCCGCCTGGATCGGAGCCAGCTGGGGTGACGCGCTGCTGGCGGGCAATGCGCCCGGCACCAAGGGGAAGTGGCGTGTCGCGCCGCTGCCCCAGTGGCAGAAGGGCGCCAACGTACACGCCAACTGGGGCGGCTCCACCACGGCCGTCTTCGCGAAAGCGGCCTACCCCAAGGACGCGCTGGCCTTCGCCCTCTGGCTCAACTCCGACCCCAAGTCCATCGCCCTGCTGATAGAGGGCGGTTACGGCTTCCCGAGTGCGAAGAAGGGCTACGCCACCAGCGACCTCGACGTGTACCGCGACTTCTTCGGCGGCCAGGCGTACAGCAAGGTCTTCGCGGACGCGGGCGCGCACGTCGACACCAGCTGGCAGTGGGGTCCCGGCGTGGACACCCTCTACCAGCGGCTCGGCGACGCCTTCACGGAGGCGCTGGACGAGGGCAGCTCGTTCCGGTCGGTACTGCGGACCGTACAGGCGCAGACCGTCTCCGACCTGCGGGGCAAGGGCCTGAAGGTGGAGAGCGGCGGGTGAGGGGAGCGAACCGGACACGCACCTGGGCCGGCCGTCCGGCCCGCCCCGTACGGCACACCCGCCGCCCCCGCCTCACCCGTACCGAAGCCCGCAACGCCCGCGCCGCCGCCGGCTTCGTCCTGCCCTTCCTGGCCCTCTTCCTCCTCTGCTTCATCGCCCCGATCGTCTACGCCGTCCACCAGAGCCTGCACCGCACCGAGCGCACCGGCCCGCTCGGCCTCGGCGGCCGGGAGCGCGAGGTCTTCGCGGGTCTCGCGAACTACGCGCACGCGCTCGCCGACGACCGCTTCCTGACCGGATTCGGCCGGGTCCTGCTCTTCGGTGCCGTCCAGATACCGCTGATGATCGCCCTGGCGACCGTACTCGCCCTCCTCCTGGAGAGCGCGAGCGCGCGCGGCGTCACGTTCTTCCGCAGCGCGTTCTTCCTGCCGTACGGCGTCCCCGGCGTCATCGCCTCCATCCTGTGGGGCTTCCTGTACGTACCGGGCATCAGCCCGCTCGTGGAGATCGCCGGGTCGCTCGGCGTGCACGTCGACTTCCTCGCCCGCGACACCGTCCTGTGGTCCATCGCCAACATCGTCCTGTGGCAGTTCACCGGCTACAACATGCTCGTACTGATCTCCCAGCTCAAGGCCGTACCGGACGAACTGTACGAGGCGGCGCGCATCGACGGCGCGAACGCCTGGCACGTCGCCCGGCACATCAAGATCCCGCTGATCCGGCCCGCGCTCGTGCTGACCACCGTCTTCAGCATCATCGGCACCCTCCAGCTGTTCGCCGAGCCGATGGTGCTGCGGCCCCTCGCCGCCACCATCGACTCCGGCTTCACCCCCAACCTGCACGCGTACAGCGAGGCGTTCGTGAGCAACAACCAGCACGTGGCGGCGGCCGAGGCGGTACTGCTGGCACTGGTCGCCTGCGTGCTGTCGTTCGGGTTCCTGCGGCTGGTGGGGCGGCGGGACGAGGGGAGCGGCCGATGACCCGTACCACCGTCCACGAGGCCCCCGTACCCGTACGGGCTCCCCGGGCCGCCCCCCACCCGTCCGGCACGGCCACCCGTCCACCCCTCCGCTACCGCATCATCACCGCCACCCTCCTCACCCTCGCCGCGATCTACTTCCTCACCCCCGTCTACTGGCTGATCGTCTCTGCCACCAAGAACAGCGCCGATCTCTTCGGCACCTTCGGCTTCTGGTTCGCCCACCCGCGCCCGCTGGAATACCTCCGCGACGTCCTCACCTACGACCACGGCGTCTACGTCCGCTGGTTCGCGAATTCCCTGCTGTACGCGGGGGTGGGCGCGCTCGCCGCCACCCTGCTCTCCGCCGCGGCCGGTTACGGCCTCGCCAAATTCCCCTTCCCCGGCCGCGGAGCCGTCTTCAACCTCGTCCTGGCCGGCGTCCTCATCCCCGTCACCGCCCTGGCCCTCCCCCTCTACTTCCTCTTCAGTTCCATGGGCCTCGCCAACACCTACTGGGCGGTGCTCCTCCCCAGCGTCGTGAGCCCCTTCGGCGTCTACCTCTGCCGGATCTACGCGGCCGCCGCCGTACCCGACTCGCTCCTGGAGGCGGCCCGCATCGACGGCGCGGGCGAGGCCCGGATCTTCGCCGGGCTGGGCCTACGCCTCATGACCCCGGCCCTGGTCACCGTCTTCCTGTTCCAGTTCGTCCACATCTGGAACAACTACTTCCTGCCGCTGGTCATGCTCTCCGACTCCGACCTCTATCCGATCCAGCTCGGCCTGACCTCCTGGACCGGGTACGCGGACCGGCAGCCGGAGCTGTACCAGTACACGGTGGGCGGCGCGTTCCTGTCCGTACTGCCGCTGATGGTGCTGATGACGGTCCTCCAGCGGTACTGGCGTACGGGGCTCACGGAGGGCAGCGTGAAGGCGTGACAGTATCGCTGTCATGACTACTTCCGACGATGCGCGGACCGGCAACGACGCGCAGCCCGTTAATGTCGCGACCGAGGCCAAGAAGGCGCTCAAGAAGGACCCCTGGGACCTCCCCGACGTCTCCGGCCTCGTCGTCGGTGTCCTCGGCGGCACCGGTGACCAGGGCCGCGGTCTGGCGTACCGGCTCGCCCGCGCCGGCCAGAAGGTGATCATCGGCTCCCGCGCGGCGGAGCGCGCACAGGCCGCCGCCGACGAGCTGGGCCACGGCGTCGAGGGCGCGGACAACGCGAAGTGCGCGCGGCGCAGCGACGTGGTGATCGTCGCCGTACCGTGGGACGGCCACGCCAAGACCCTCCAGTCCCTCCGCGAGGAACTCGCGGGCAAGCTCGTCATCGACTGCGTCAACCCGCTCGGCTTCGACAAGAAGGGCGCCTACGCGCTCAAGCCGGAGGAAGGCAGCGCCGCCGAACAGGCCGCGTCCCTGCTCCCCGACTCCCGCGTCACCGCCGCCTTCCACCACCTCTCCGCGGTCCTCCTCCAGAACCCGGAGGTCGAGGAGATCGACACCGACGTGATGGTCCTCGGCGAATCGCGCGCCGACACCGACCAGGTCCAGGCCCTTGCCGCCCGCATCCCCGGCATGCGCGGCATCTACGCGGGCCGCCTGCGCAACGCGCACCAGGTGGAATCCCTGGTGGCCAACATCATCTCCACCAACCGGCGCTACAAAGCGCATGCGGGCCTGCGCATCACGGACGTATAGTCCGCAGGCCCTTCCCCCCTCACGAAAGGTGACGCCATGCAGTGGTTGCCTTAGCCGCCCGCCCGGAAAGTCCGGGAGCCCGGGCGGCGGGTTCCGGAAGGAACGCGATGTCCCGCACGGACAAAACGAAACCACTGTGGGTACGCCACGCGGAGCACGACCCCCGGCCGCTCCACGACCACCGCTACGGCCCCTGCGACCTCCCGCCCCACCCGACGCGGGAGGCCGCCGACACCCGCTGCCGCTGGGAGCACCCCGGCACGCTCCTCCTCGGCCACACCTGCTGCGCCGGCTGCCAGCGGCGCGGCTGCACGAAGGAGTGGCAGGGGTACGTACGCTCCGCCAACCGCAAGACACGCCATGAGGCGCGTCGCGAAGCGCGGCGCTACGTCGCCGGGGAACGGGCCGACTGACCTACGGGCCCCTCGGGGGCGGCCCACCACCGCCCCCTCCGGGGGCCGGCCGGCCCCGGCCACCGGGGCCCTCGGCCCCCGCCCCACGGCCATGGTGGACACTGGGAGAAAACGCCACACCCCACCCACAGGAGCCCACCCCATGCCCCGCCTCGCCGTCTTCGCCCTCGTCGTCTGCGCCCTCGCCGTCGCCGCGGCCGTCGTCTCGTTCGCCCAGGGCAGCTGGCTCGGCATCGTGTGGATCTTGATGGCGGGGATCAGCAGCAACATGGCGTGGTTCTATGTGCGGAAGGCGAAGATGGAGCGGGCGGGCCAGGACGGTGCGGCCGCAGCCGGCTGAGAACCGCCTGGTCAGAGCGCGTACGGATCGGCGCGCACGGCGTCTCCGAGGTGCTTGAGGGCATCGCGGAGCGCGGGTGGGGCTCCGGTGGCGGCGAGGCCGTTGCGTACGGCTTCGTCCAGCAGCCGCCGGGTACGTACGGACGCGGTCTCGCCGACGGTGGGTACTATCGCGGCCACCAGCTCTTCGGCGTCGCGCCACGCGCGGAGGTGCAGTAGGCAGTCCAGGAGTCGGGCGGCGGCCATGCCCCGATGCCCGACGACGGGTCCGCCTCGCTGCTCCGCGGAGCGCTGGAGGAAAGGGACGGCCCCTGCGTGGTCGCCCGCGGTCTGGATGGCGTGGCCGTGGTGCCCATCGATCTCGTTCGTCAGGATCCACCACGACCACGCCGGATCTTGAGACCTGCCGTCGCACTCCAGCAGCGATCGCGCCCTGTCGAATGAGCGCCCGGCCTCGGTGAGGGCACCGCAGCCCGCAAGCCCCTTCGCCTCACGCACGCGGAAGATCGCCTCTACCCGGGGCGACAGGTGATCCTGCTCGATAACCGCACGAGCCACGGCCAGCTCCTCGCGGTAGCGGCCGAGCCAGCCGGAATGCATCGCGATGTTCTGCAGAATGAGCAACTCCATCGACCGGTCGCCGGACAGCTTCGCCAGAAACAGCGCCTCTTGATTGAAGCGCCGCGCGGCGTCGTGCAGCTCGGCATCGAAAAGCACCCAGCCGGCGACCTCGGCCAGCTCACTCGCCGCCGACCTGATGTCGCGCTCGTACGTGCTGTCGTAGTCACCGACACCCAACCGCTTGTGCACGCTCTTGAAGGTGCGTGCCGCCACTTCGGCGATGGGCATTCCCGTCAACTCGTTGTCCAGGAAGATCAGCCGCTGGGACGCCTCCCGGATCGCCTGCGCGTACTCGGCCCCGCGCGTTTCGTTCAGACGCAGCAGCGGCACGCGCTCGTGCACGTCCTCGCGCAGCCGCTCCACCGATACGTCCAAGGCCGCGGCGATGAACGGCAGCCACTCCCTGGGGACCCGCTTCCCCAGCTCCCACCTGCTGACTTCTTTCCGCGTCACGGGATCGCCGCAGACACCGGCGGCCTTGCAGACCTCACGCGCCAACCACGCTTGCGAGCGCTCGCCCCGGAGGTGGCGGATGCGGGCCCCGATGTCTTCCGGCATGCCTCCATACTGGCCGACACGGGGCCGACAAGGGGCCGACATGGGGCGGCTGTTGTGCGTGGCGCTTCAGCGACAGGGTTGCCTCATGAACCAACACCGAGGAACCCTCGATCCCCCCGTTCACCTGCTGGACCCGTTCGCCGGAGACATCAACCCCGCCCCGAGGGACGGCTGCGCTCGTTGCGCGGCGGAAGCCGCGCGGCGGGATGCGGCGCGGGATGCGGGGCATCTCTTTGTGGCTGTGGACGCGAGCAATGAGATTCGTCGGCATCCGCGTCACCGGGTTGTTCAGGGGGACGTTAGCGGTGCGGGAGTGGGGCGCGGTCCGGTGCAGCGCAGGCGAGGGGAGAACGTCGTGGCTTGGTGGTTGATGAAGAGCGGGAACCCGCAGGACGACAGCGACAGCGGCAACAAGCACGGGGGCGGCGGCTCGGACGAGGGCGGCAACACGAATGACGGCCAGGACCCGGCGGAAGGCCGGTGAACGTGCACGAGGAAATGGCGGCGGGGCCGGAAGGGCTCGCCGCTGTGCTCATGGGGAAGGGCGCGCTCACGAGTGACTGGCTGCCGTCCTACGAGGCGGTGCCGCGTCATTGGTTCGTGCCCGACGTGATCTGGCCCGGTCGTGGTGGTGGGAATCGGCAGGACGATCGGGTGATGCGTGGTGAGGAGCCCGAGGCGTGGTGGGCGGCTGTCCACCGTGACGCGCCGATTACGACGCAATGGGATGACGGGGAGTACACCGGGCCCGGGAAGGGGCGCATTCCGTCCAGTTCCAGTTCGATGCCGACGATGGTTTTCTCGATGTTGGACGCGTTGAGCGTGGAAAAGGGGCACCGGGTGCTGGAGATCGGCACCGGTACCGGGTGGAATGCGGCGCTGTTGTCCCATCGGGTCGGGGCGGAGAATGTCGTCACCGTGGAGGTGGATGAAGGCAGCGCCCGGGATGCGCGGCGGCGCCTTGCGGAGGCGGGGTTCGAGCCGCTGGCCGTCGTCGGGGACGGGGTCGAGGGATATGCCGAGGGTGGACCGTACGATCGCGTGATCGCCACGTGTTCCATTGGCCGTGTGCCGCGGGCATGGGTGACGCAGACGAAGCCGGGCGGGATCGTGGTCGCCCCTTGGGGGCCGGTTTACGGCGGCGAGGCGGTGGTCCGGCTTTCCGTGGCCGGGGACGGGACGGCGGCGGGCCGGTTTGTGGGGTCGTCGGCGTTTATGCGGCTGCGTGCTCAGCGTTCCGTACGCAAACACGTACGGGAATATCTCGGGGGCTGCGATTGGCCGGCGGATGGGGTGCGCGGTACGACCTTTCTTTCCCCGGATGCGGTGGGGGAGTGGGAGGTCATGTTCGCCATTGGTGTCCAGGTGCCGAATGCGTTTCCGTGGATGGAATCGTACGAGGACGGTTCCTATACGTTGTGGCTCCGGGATATGGCCGTCACCTCGTGGGCGACGGTCGATTACGTACCGGGGTGTGTGGAGTTCGAGGTGTATCAGGGCGGTCCCCGGCGGCTGTGGGACGAAGTGGTTGCTGCCCATCGTTGGTGGGAGGGGCGGGGAAGGCCGGGAATTGAGCGTTTCGGGCTGACTGTGGATGGTGACGGCGAGCGGGTGTGGCTGGACTCGGCGGACAGGCCGGTGTGCGGAACGGGTTCAGTCATGCCCGGCCCAACCTGTCATCTGCCTCGCGCGGAGCCGCCGTGCCGCGACAAGCCGTAGCTCACTTCTGCCACACTCGGCACGTCGATTGGAGGCCCCATGGCCGAGTGGACGAATCCCCGCTATGCCGAACTCGTGCGGGCGTACCGGGCAGCGCAGGAGGACGAAGGGCGTGACGACGCACCGGTCCGCGGCTTCATCATCCCGGACACCACGACGAAGCAGCCCGAGTAGTGCCGAGTGCCCAGGCGTGCCGGTGGTGGGCTGACCGCTCGGGGGGGGGAACGGGAGGTGGCCTGTACGGCTACGCCGCCGGACGGGAGGCGCCCGTACGGCTACGACAGGCCCGCTCCACCCACCTGCGGAATCTCCGGTTCCCCCTGCCAGAACCGGAACAGTTCCTGGCCCCAGTACGTGTCCCAGTTTCCGATGCCCAGGCCGCGGAGAATCGCGTCCACCGCGTCGAAGAAGATGTGGTTGATCTCCGGGACCCACAGCAGGCCGAAGACGGCGATCAGGCCGAAGGGGGCGAAGGGTTCGACCTGGCGGCGGATGGTGGGGGAGAGCCAGGGTTCGAGGACGCCGTAGCCGTCGAGGCCGGGGACCGGGAGGAAGTTGAGGATGGCGGCGGTTACCTGGAGGAGGGCCAGGAAGGCGAGGGCGTAGCGGAAGTCGCGGGGGACGTCGTCCATGGCGCCGAGCCAGAAGGGGGCCGAGACGACCGCGGCGAAGAGGACGTTCGTCAGGGGGCCGGCCGCCGAGATCAGGCTGTGCCGCCAGCGGCCCCGGATGCGGCCGCGTTCGATGAAGACGGCGCCGCCGGGCAGGCCGATGCCGCCCATGATCACGAAGATCACCGGGAGGACGATGCTGAGGAGCGCATGGGTGTATTTGAGGGGGTTGAGGGTGAGATAGCCCTTGGCGCCGATGGAGATGTCGCCGCTGTGCAGTGCCGTACGGGCGTGGGCGTACTCGTGCAGGCACAGCGAGACGATCCACCCGGACACCACGAACAGGAAGACGGCGAAGCCGGGGCTGGCCGCGAGGCGTCCCGTCCAGACGGCCCATCCCGACACTGCCATGACGGCGACGAGCGCGAGGAAGACCGGGCTGACGCGGCGGTCGGCGCGCTGTGCTGCTGTGGTCATCGTGTGGTGCTCCCGGTTTCGCTGTGACAGGCAGTCACGACCGTAATCGACGGGCGGGGCGACCGTGCACGGAAAACGACGGGCGGCGGGCGGGGAGTTCCGGGCAGGCTGGCCCCATGACGGAATCGGGGTCGGGGCGGACGGGGTGGCGGTACGGGGCCGTGGCGCGCGCGGAGTGTGGGCCGTGAATCGTTCGTGCGTACAGGACAATGGTGCGGTGCGCTACGGAATCCTCGGGACGGCCCAGGCCCACCGGAGCGACGGGACGCCCGTCGCCATCGGCGGGCCCCGCCTGCGCACGCTGCTCACGGCGCTCGCGCTGCGTCCCGGCCGGGCCCTCACCGCCGAGCTGCTGATCGCCGACGTCTGGGGTCCTCGGCCGCCGGCCGACGCGACCGGCGCGTTGCAGGCGCTGATCGCGCGGCTGCGCCGGTCCGTCGGCCGGGAGGCGATCGCCTCGGTACACGGCGGGTACCGGCTCTGTGCCGTCCCCGCCGATGTCGACCTGCACCGTTTTGAGCAGCTGGCGGACGAGGGGGCGCGGGCGCTGGCCGACAGCGATGCGGTCAAGGCCGCCGCGCTGCTGGACGACGCCCTGGCGCTGTGGCGCGGCCCCGCGCTGGCCGATCTCCCGGAGGCGGCGGGCGAGGCGGCCCGCGCCGAACGTGCTCACCTGGAAGCCCGGCGTACGCGGCTCGCCGCCGATGTCGCCCTCGGCCGGCCCGGCCAGGCCCTGCCCGCGCTGACGACCCTGTGCGAGGACCATCCGCTCGACGAACCGCTCCAGGCCCTGCGTCTACGCGCGCTGCGGGCGGCGGGGCGTACGGCCGAAGCGCTCGATGCGTATGCCTCGGTGCAGGCCGATATTGCCGACCGTCTCGGCGCGGCCCCGGGCCCTGAACTGCGTTCCCTTCATATGGAGTTGCTGCGGGAGGAGGAGGCGGTTACGGGGGAGGCTGTGGCCCATGGGGCAGCGGCGGCCGATCACCCGGCCCCCGCACCCGCCCCCCGTCGCGGCAACCTCCGTACCCGTACCACTTCCTTCGTCGGGCGGGAGGACGACCTCGCGGTGATCCGGGCCGATCTGGGCGTGCACCGGCTGGTGACGCTGCTCGGGCCGGGCGGGGCGGGCAAGACGCGGCTCTCGCAGGAGAGCGCCGAGGCGGCGGCCGCCGCGGCGCCCGGGATGTGGCCGGACGGCGTGTGGTTCGCGGAGCTGGCGCCCGTGGACGATCCGCAGACCGTGCCGGAGGCGGTGCTCACGGCGCTCGGGGCGCGCGAGACCGTCGTCCGCACCACTGCCGACGAACTGCGCGCCGCGGCCGACCCGACCACGTACGACCCGATGGCGCGCCTCGCCGAGCACTGCGCGAGCCGCCGGATGCTGCTCGTCCTGGACAACTGCGAGCATGTGATCGGCGCCGCCGCGGAGCTGGCGGACCGGCTGCTGGCCGAGTGTCCCGGGGTGACCGTGCTGGCCACCAGCCGGGAGCCGCTGGCCGTGCCGGGGGAGGCGCTGCGGCCGGTGGAACCGCTGCCCGACCCGGTCGCGCTGCGGCTGCTGGCGGACCGTGGTGCCGCGGCCCGGCCCGGGTTCCGCGTCGAGGACGACCCGGTCGCGTGCGCGGAGATCTGCCGGCGGCTCGACGGGCTGCCGCTCGCCATCGAACTGGCCGCGGCCCGGCTGCGGCTGCTCACCCCGCGCCAGCTCGCCGACCGGCTTGACGACCGGTTCCGGCTGCTGACCAGCGGGAGCCGTACCGTACTGCCCCGGCAGCAGACGCTGCGCGCGGTGGTGGACTGGTCCTGGGACCTGCTCGACGACCCCGAGCGCGCCGTGCTGCGCCGCCTGTCCGTCTTCTCCGGCGGCTGTGATCTCGCCCAGGCGGAGGAGGTCTGCGCGGACGAGGGGAGTACGGGCGGCTCGGTGGCACCCCGCGACGTCGCCGCCCTGCTCGGGTCGCTGATCGACAAGTCGCTGGTCGTCGCCGCGCCGGGCGGGGACGGGCGGATGCGCTACCGGCTGCTGGAAACCGTATCGGAGTACGCCGGCGAGCGGCTGGACGAGGCGGGGGAGCGGGCCGCGGCCGAGCGGCGGCACCTGGTCGCGTACCGCGAACTGGCCCGTACGGCCGACCCGTTGCTGCGCGGCCCGGAGCAGTGCGCCTGGCTGGAGCGGCTGGAGCTGGAGCACGACAATCTGCGGACCGCGCTGCGCCGGGCCGTCGCCGTGCGCGACGAGCACGAGGCGCTGTGCCTGGTGCTGTCCCTCCAGTGGTTCTGGTCGCTGCGCGACCACCGCGCCGACGCCCGTGCCTGGTCGGCCGCCGTGGCGGCGCTCGGCCCCGACCCCTTCGCGCCGCCCGTCGAGCCCGCGCCCGTCCTGCACGCGCGGCCCATCGACGCGCCGCCGCCGATGGACCCGGAGCAGCTGCAGGAGGCGCGTCGCGAGGTGCGGCTGGTGGGGCTGGCCAATTCGGACAGCGACATCGCGGTCCTGGGCAACCCGGAGCGGCGGGAGGAGCTGGCGGGCATCCTGGCCGCGTACCGCAGCGACATGCCGCAGACGTGCAAGGTGCCGGGCGTCCTGTGGTACTACGCGATGATGATGACGGGCCGGTTCGACGACCTGGCGAACCTCGTCCACCAGGCGGTGAGCGCCTGCCGGGAGTACGGCTACGAATGGGAGCTGGCGAACGTCCTCCAGCTGCGCGCCAAGATCTTCAACGACCGGCGGGACGGGCTGGCCCAGGCCCGCCAGGACGCCGACGAATCCCTGGAGATCTTCGTCCGGCTCGGTGACGCGTGGGGCGCGGCGGAAGCCCTGGCGGGGCGCGGCGAGGCCCGCGAGGGGCGGGGCGAGTACGCGCTCGCGGCCGAGGACTACCGGGCGGCCATGCGCTACGCCGAGGAACTGGGGGCGTCCGGCCAGATCCTGCTGCTGCGCACCCGGCTCGGCAACGTCCTGATCGAGGACGGCGCGGTGGCGGACGGCGAGCGCCTGCTGCGCGAAGTGATCGAACTGGCGGAGAAGGGCAGAAGCGGCCGGGACGCCGGGCCGTTCGCGCATCTCACGCTCGCCATGCACCTCACCTGCGTCGGGGAGCTGCGGGAAGCGCGCGGCCACCTGGAGGAGGTGCGGGACCTGTTCGGGCAGCGCGCCCCGGAGCTGTTCCAGGGTGTGGTGATGGCGGCGCTGGTCGCGCTGGACGTCGAGGAAGGGCGCTACGACGATGTGCTGCCCCGGTTCCGCGCGGCGATGCCGAAGTTCCGGGACGAGCTGGTGCAGGTGGTCGCGCCGGATCTGCCGGTCGTCCAACTCCTGACCGGCGCACGGGCGTTGCTGGGCGTACGGGGTGAGGCGGGCGGGCCGGACGCGGCGCGGCTGATCGGTGCGTACGACGCGCTGCGCAGCACCTCCCACCGGCCGCCGCGGGTCATCCGCAGGAACCGGGAGAGGGCCGAGGTCGAGGTCCGCGCGGTCCTCGACGACGCCGCCTACGAACGGGCCCACGCCGAAGGCGGCGGCCTCTCCCTCGAAGAGGCCGCCGCCCTCATCTGACGCGAGCCGGGCGAAGGTGACGCGTCAGGTCTTCTTGCGGAACTTGGCCACGGCCAGGGGCGCGAACACCAGGGTGATGCCGACGGTCCAGGCCAGGGTGATCAGCACCGGCTGGGCGACGGCGCCCTGTCCGTTCATCAGGGCCCGTGCCGCGTCCGCGAGGTTCGACAGCGGGTTGACCTTGGTGAACGCCTCCATCCAGCCCGGCATCGTGGTCGGCGGGGCGAAGATGGAGGAGCCGAACTGCAGCGGCATCAGCACCATGAAGCCGACGCCCTGCACCGCCTGCGGCGTCTTCATGGTCAGGCCCAGCAGCATGAATATCCAGGTCAGCGAGGAGCCGAAGAGCAGCGCCAGGGCGACGGCCGCCAGCAGCTCCAGCGGGCCGGTCTTCAGGTCGAAGCCGATCAGGAACGCCAGCACCAGCAGGATGACGGTGGAGACCAGCATCCGCCCGGACTCGACGAGCATCTTCGCCGTCAGCACCGAGGAGCGGGCTATCGGCATGGTGCGGAAGCGGTCCATCACCCCCTTGTTGAAGTCGTCGTTGACGCCGGAGCCGACCGACATGGCGATGTTCAGGCCGCCCATGGCCAGCAGGCCGGGGATGATGTAGTTCACGTACGCGGAGCGGTCGCCGCCGAGGCTGCCGCCCATCGCGCCGCCGAAGACGTACACGAACAGCAGCGTGAAGACGATCGGCATCAACAGGGCGTCGAACATCGACTCGGGGTCGTTCTTGATCTGCATCGCGTTGCGGCGCACCAGGGCGCTCGTGTGACGCAGATGGGCACGCAGGCCGATCCGGCCCTCGTCGGCACCCGGCCGCTGCGGCTTGCCCGGCGCCGCCACCGTCGCGGCACTCATGCCGGAACCTCCTCGTACTGCTTGTCCTGAACGCCCTGCTGGTCCTGCGGTCCGTCCTGCGGGCCGCCGTCGGCGGCCTCCGAGGTCTTCTGGCCGGTGATGGCCAGGAACACCTCGTCCAGGCTGGGCAGATGGGTGTTGATGCCGGAGATCGTGAAGCCCCGCTCGCCGAGCATGCCGACCACGGCGGACAGCTGCTCGTCGCTGACGATCGGGACGTTGACCACGCCGTCCTCGTGGTCGGCGGTGGCGCCCGCGATGCCGTCCAGGCCGGCCTGCGCGATGGCGCCGACCATCCGGTCCAGCTCGGCGGCGTGCGCCGGGCGTATCTGGAGCGTACGGCCGCCGACCTTGGTCTTCAGCTCGTCCACCTTGCCGTCGGCGATGACCCGGCCGCGGTCGATGACCGTCAGCTCGTGGGCCAGCTGCTCGGCCTCTTCCATGTACTGGGTGGTGAGCAGGACCGTGGCGCCGTCGCGCACCATGCTGCGGACCTCGTCCCACACCTCGTTGCGGGTGCGGGGGTCGAGGCCCGTCGTCGGCTCGTCCAGATACAGCACCGCGGGCCTGCCGATCATGGAGGCGGCCAGGTCGAGGCGGCGGCGCATACCGCCGGAGTACTTGGCGGCGGCCCGGCCGGCGGCCTCGGTGAGGGAGAACCGCTCCAGCAGCTCGTCGGCCCGCGCGCGGGCGTCCTTGCGGGAGAGGTCCAGCAGGCGGCCGATCATGTACAGGTTCTCGCGGCCGGAGAGCTTCTCGTCGACCGAGGCGTACTGGCCGGTGAGGCCGATCGTGCGGCGCAGCGCGCGCGGCTGGCGCACCACGTCGAAACCCGCCACGGTCGCCGTGCCGGCGTCCGGCACCAGCAGCGTGGACAGGCAGCGCACCAGCGTCGTCTTGCCCGCGCCGTTCGGCCCGAGCACACCGAGCACGGTGCCTTCCCTCACATCGAGATCCACCCCGTCCACGGCCTTCACCTCGCCGAAGTGCTTGACCAGTCCCCGCACTTCGACGGCGTTCCTCGCGCCGTTGGATATCGTCTTTCGCGTCATGCCCCTCACGATGACAGCACCCACTGACAAACGACCGACAGCCGGCCGACAGCCCAGGTCAGGCCGTCGGCGGCGGGCGTCGGCGCCTCACCGGTCGGCCTTGATCTCCTTCATGGTCATATGGGATTCGAGGCGCAGGACGGCGGGCAGGCAGCTGAGCTTGTCGGTCAGGAAGGCTTCGTACGCGGTGTGGTCGGCCACGGCGACGCGGAGGAAGTAGTCGGGGCGCCCGTACATCCGGCGGAACTCCATGACTTCCTCGTAGGAGGCCACGGTGGCCTCGAACTCCTCGAAGCTCTTGCGGTCCTGGGCGTAGATCTCGACGGCGACGAAGACCTCCAGGCCGCGGCCCACCGATTCGGGATTGACGACGGCCCGGTATCCGGTGATGACACCGGCCTCCTCCAGCCGTTTGACGCGGCGCAGGCAGGGCGGCGGGGTGAGGCCGACGCGTTTGGCCAGCTCGACGTTGGTCAGCCGCCCGTCCTGGCCGAGGTGAAACAGAATTTCCCGATCCACGGCATCGAGGGTTATTTCATTGCGCACGGAACCATTATAGAGCGATAAGAGGAAACCATATAAGGTCCAATTCTTTCTAAGATTGCGCCATGGAAACACGCCCTGCCGTCACCGGGGGCCGCCCTCGGCCCGTACCTGTCCCCGAGCCCGCGCGACGTTCCGAGGCCCATGCGGCGTTCAGGGAATCCGCGGGCGCCGTCCTGGGATTCGTCCCGCTCGGCCTCGCCTTCGGGGCGCTGGTGACGCAGTCGGGGCTGGACTGGTGGTGGGCGGGGCTGTCCGCGGCGCTCGCCTTCGGCGGCTCGTTCGAGTTCCTGCTCATCGGCCTGGTCACCGCCGCCGCCCCGCTGGCGGCCATCGCGGTGTCCTCGTTCATGGTGAACGTCCGGCACGTCTTCTACGCGCTGTCCTTTCCCGTGCACCGCATACCCGGCCGCCTCGGCAAGACGTACGCCACCTTCGCGCTGTGCGACGAGGCGTATGTGCTGGCCACCCGTGAACAGGCCCGCTCCTGGCCCGGCCGCCGCATCCTGTGGATGCAGTGCTTCCTCCATGCGGCCTGGGCGGGCAGCGCGATCGCCGGAGCCCTGCTCGGCTCCCTCATCCCGGAGCGCGTCACCGGCCTGGACTTCGCCCTGACCGCCCTGTTCGCGGTTCTCGCCCTGGACGCCGTCCGTGACCTGCGCGGCGAACTGTCCATCCCCGGGCTCGCCCTGCTCAGCGCCCTCGGCGCCCGGCTCCTGTTCCCCGGCGAGATGCTCCTGGCCGCCTTCGCCCTGTTCGCCGCCGCCCTCCTGGCCCGTCAGCTCACCACCAGCAAGAAGCCGAGCCATGCCTGACCCGCGTTACGCCGTCGCCGCCGTCCTCGTCACCGCCGCGGTCACCTGGGGCCTGCGCGCCCTTCCCTTCGCCGCCCTCACGCCGCTGCGCGCCAGCCGTACCGTCCGGTACCTCAGCGCCCGTATGCCCGCCGGCGTCATGGTGATCCTGCTCGCGTACTGCCTGCGCGACCTGTCCGTCACCCAGGCGAGCAGCCTGGCCCCGCTGATCGCCCTGGCCGTCACCGTGGGACTGCATCTGTGGCGCCGCAACGCGCTGTTGAGCATTCTCGGCGGCACGGCCGTCCACGTGATCCTGGCCAGCACGGTCTTCGCGCACTGAGCGCCACCGTCGCCGCCGTAGGGAAAGGCCGGGCGGGCGTCTTCTTCGAGGGCGCCCGCCCGGCCTTCCGGTATTCAGGTGGAGGCTGTCACCCGGCTCAGCGGAAGCTGTGCTCCTTCGCCGGGAACGTCCCGCCGACGACCTCCTCGGCGAAGTCCTTGGCCGCGGTGCCCAGCACCTCGCGCACGTTGGCGTACTGCTTCACGAAGCGCGGGACGTGCCCGCTGGTCAGGCCCGCCATGTCGGTCCACACCAGGACCTGCGCGTCACAGCCGATGCCCGCGCCGATGCCGACCGTGGGGATGTGCAGCGAGCGGGTGACCTCGGCGGCCAGTTCGGCCGGTACGGCCTCCAGGACGACCGAGAAGGCGCCCGCGTCCTGCACGGCCTTCGCGTCGCGCAGCAGCTGCTGGGCCGCCTCCTCGCCGCGGCCCTGCACCGGGTAGCCGCCGTACGCGTTGACGGACTGGGGCGTCAGGCCGACGTGGGCCATGACCGGGATGCCGGAGGAGACCAGCAGCTCGACCTGGTGGGCGGAGCGCTCGCCGCCCTCCAGCTTGACCGCGCCGACGCCGGCCTCCTTGACCAGGCGGGTGGCGTTGCGCAGCGCCTGGACCGGGCTCTCCTGGAAGGCGCCGAAAGGCAGGTCGGCGACGATCAGGGCGCGCTTGGTGCCGCGGACGACCGCCGCGGACAGGATGGTGATCTCGTCCATCGTGACCGGCACGGTGGACTCGTACCCGAGGTGGCAGTTGCCCATCGAGTCGCCGACCAGCAGGACCGGGATGCCGGCCTCGTCGAAGACGGAGGCGGTCATCGCGTCGTAGGCGGTGAGCATGGGCCACTTCTCGCCGCGCTCCTTGGCGGCGGCGATGTCGCGCACGGTGACCCGCCGCGAGCTCTTTCCTCCGTACAGTGCTTTGTTCGAGCTGCTGTCGGTCTTGCCGGTGGCTGCCCCGCCGGGCGCGCTGGTCCCCTCCGCGGCCGGGTTCTGGGCAGGCGAAAGCTGCGTCATGGTGACGGCTCCTGTTCGTCATCTCGAAGCGCCCTGACGGCGTCTCCGGACTCCCTTCCATGCTGGCACGCGGGCCCGGGGGAGTGGAAGGGGCCTAGGGAGGAGGGGCGGTCCGCGCCCCGTGAGGCGGCCGTGCCCCCGCGCTTCCCGCCGATGCGGAACGACCCCCTCCGATACGGAACGGAGCCGTATCGAAATGGGCGTACGCTGCCCCCATGACGAGCTCCGAACCCACCGGCATATCCGCCGCGCCCCGGCACGTTCCCGAGCACATCCACCGCCGCCGCTGGGCGATCCTGTCCGTCCTCATGCTCAGCCTGCTGATCGTGGTGCTGGACAACTCCATCCTCAACGTGGCGATGAAGACGATCGCCACCCCGGCCCCCACCGGCCTCGGCGCCACGCAGAGCCAGCTGGAGTGGGCGATCAACTCCTACACGCTCGTCTTCGCGGGCCTGCTGTTCACCTCGGGTTTGCTCGGTGACCGGCTGGGCCGCAAGAAGGTGCTGCTCTTCGGCCTGGTGGTGTTCGGCATCGGCTCGGTGCTGGCGGCCGTCTCCGGGTCGCCGGGGCAACTGATCGCCTTCCGCGCGGTGATGGGGCTGGGCGGCGCCTTCGTGATGCCGTCCACCCTCGCCGTCCTGATGAACGTCTTCGAGCGGGACGAGCAGCCCAGGGCGATCGGCATCTGGGCCGGCGGCGTCGGGCTGGCCATCGCGATCGGACCGATCGCGGGCGGTCTGCTGCTGGACCACTTCTGGTGGGGTTCGGTCTTTCTCGTGAACGTACCGATCGTGCTCGTCGCGCTGGTCGTGATGATCGTCCTGGTGCCGGACTCCAAGGACCCGCAGCCGGGGAAGCTGGACCCGCTCGGCGTGCTGCTCTCCGTCGTCGGCCTGGTGCTGCTGGTCTACGGGATCATCAAGGGCGGCCAGCTGGCCGACTTCACCGATCCGCAGGTGCTCGGCACGGTCCTGGGCGGCCTGCTCGTCCTGGTCGGCTTCGTGCTGTACGAGAAGCGGATCGACCACCCGTCGATCAACGTCAATCTCTTCCGCAAGCCGGCGTTCTCCGCCGCCGTGGGCGCCATCGCGCTGGTCTTCTTCGCGATGATGGGCGTCACGTTCTTCATCGTCTTCTACGTCCAGAGCGTGCGCGGCTATACGCCGCTCCAGGCGGGCCTGCTGATCCTGCCGCTGGCCGTCGCCCAGATGATCTTCTCGCCGAGGGCCCGGCACGCCGTCGACCGCTTCGGCTCGCGCGTCGTCTGCTCGGCCGGGATGCTGCTGGTCGCCGCCAGCATGGCCGGCTTCCTGCTGCTGGACGCCGACACCCCGATCTGGGTGCTGGAGGTGCTCTTCTTCGCCCAGGGCACCGGCTCGGCGCACATCATGCCGCCGGTCACCGTCTCGATCATGCAGTCCCTGCCGCGCGAGAAGGCGGGCTCCGGATCGGCCATCAACAACACCTTCCGGCAGGTCGGCGGCACGCTCGGAGTGGCAGTCCTGGGCTCGCTGCTGTCCACCGTCTACCGCGACGGCATCGACGGCACGCTGAACTCCGTACCGGGCCTGCCGGACGCCGCCCGGCACGCGGCGGGCGAGTCCATCGAGGCCACGCTCGGCGTCGCCCGGCAGCTGGGAGCGGCCGGGCAGCGGCTGGCCGCCGAGGCGCACGACGCGTTCATCCACGCCATGCACGTCACCGCGCTCGCCTCGGCCGGTGTCGCGGTCCTCGGCGCGGTGGTGGTTGCGGCCTTCCTGCCGGGCAGGATGGGGGAGGGTGCGCGCGGTACGGACCGGGCGGAACAGGAAAAGGCGGGAGCACGGTCATGAACCGGACTGCGGGCACGGACACGGCGGCTGCGCGGGTACGTACGGACACCGTCCCCGCCGCGGACGCCGCCGCCCCGGCCCCCTGCCGCGGCCGTCCCCGCAACGCCGCCGCCGACACCGCGATCATCGAGGCCGTGCTGCGCATGATCGAGGACGGCGTCTCCATCGGCGAGCTGTCCATGGAGCGCATCGCCCGGGAGGCGGGGGTCGGCAAGGCCACCGTCTACCGGCGGTGGCCCGGCAAGAGCGAGCTGCTGCTCGACGTGATGCGCTCGCTGGACACCGACATCCCGCCGCCGGCCGGCGAGTCGGTGCGCGACGACCTCGTGGGCATCATCGAGTTCCTGCGCATCCGCGGCCTGGCCAAGCGCAACTCGGCGCTGCTGCGCACCATCGTCACGCACGTCAAGGCGCAGCCGGTGCTCTGGCGGGAGTACCACGAGACGGTCGTACAGGCCCGCCGCGAGGTGCTGCTGTCCGTGCTGCGGCGGGGCATGGCGTGCGGTGAGATCCGTACGGACCGGGACATCGACCTGCTCGCCGACCTGTTCGTCGGCCCGGTGCTGTCCCGGGCCGTGCTCCACGAGTGGGCGGACCTGCCGGAGGGGCTGGCCGAGGAGATCGTGGACACGGTGCTGTACGGCGTACGGCCGCGGGCCTGACCGTACGTTCCGGGTCGTTCCGGGTCCGTATCCGACCGCTCCATGACGGGACTATGCCCGTTCTGTCACAGCCGCCGCCGGGGCCCCCGGCCCAGGAACCTCACGCCCTGACCGGCCCGTCATCAGTTGTAAGAAAAGGCATTACAGGCCATCGCCTAGGGTCGGAGATCACAGGTGGGGCGCACGAGGCAAGGCAGTGAGGACGGCGGCATGGCGCAGGCATACATGACGGAGTCGGGGCGGGGCCACGACCCTGAGCGGAATGCCTCCCGGGCGCGGCGCCTGCGCGACTGGTGGCGTCCGGAGGGCATGTGGCGGCGGGGCATCGTGCTCGCCGTGCTGGCGGTCCTGCTGGGGCTGCTGATGATCCTGCACGCGCAGGTCCCCAACACGGTGGGCAACCTGGGCAGCCTGCTGGAGACGTTCCTGCCGTGGCTCGGCCTGATCGGCGTCCCGGTGCTGCTGGTCGCCGCCGTGCTGCGCCGCTCCACGACCGCGATCGTCGCGCTGCTGCTGCCGGCTGTCGTCTGGGTCGGCCTCTTCGGCGGGCAGCTCACGGACAAGAAGGGCACCGGCGGCAACCTCACCGTCGTCACCCACAACGTCAGCGACAAGAACCTCGATCCGGCCGGTACGGCCAGGGACATCGTGAAGTCCGGCGCGGACGTGGTGGCCCTGGAGGAGCTGACCGGTGACGCGCTGCCCAAGTACAAGGAGGGGCTGGCCAAGGCGTACCCGTACCGCACGGTGCAGGGCACGGTCGGGCTGTGGAGCAAGCACCCGCTGACCGACGCGGCGCCGGTGGACATCAAGATGGGCTGGACCCGGGCGCTGCGCGCCACCGTCCAGGCACCCAGCGGCAAGCAGGTCGCCTTCTACGTCGCGCATCTGCCGTCGGTACGGGTCAAGCTCAACGCGGGCTTCACCGCCAACCAGCGCGACAACAGCGCGACCGCCCTCGGCGAGGCGATCGCCCACGAGCGCGTCAAGCAGGTCATCCTGCTGGGCGATCTCAACGGCACCATGAACGACCGCTCCCTCGCCCCGGTCACCGCGCAGATGCGCTCGGCGCAGGGCGCGGCGGGCGACGGCTTCGGCTTCTCCTTCCCGGCCGCCTTCCCGATGGCGCGGATCGACCAGATCATGATGAAGGGGATCGACCCGGTGTCCTCCTGGTCGCTGCCCAGGACCGGCAGTGATCACCTTCCGCTGGCCGCCTCGGTCAAGATCTGACAAAGCCGGAACGGCCCCTGACGGCGGGGCGGGCGTGCTCCCGCCCCGCCGTCAGGGGCCGTCCGCGTGGGTACGCGCGGGTGGCCCGCCCCTCATTCGTAACATCGCGTTCTCCCGTCGGAATGAATGCCCTGAGAGACTTTGTTCCGTAGAAGAACTTACGGACATCCAGCATCACGCCGTCGTACGGATCCCCTGCGCACCGCTCGTCGCACCACCGCGCCCGGGGGGTCCGTACGCACCGTTTTCGAAAGGTCTCTCATGCCCCTGGCGCTGCTCGCGCTGGCCGTCTCCGCCTTCGGCATCGGCACCACCGAGTTCGTGATGATGGGCCTGCTGCCCAATGTCGCGGGCGACCTGGGTACGTCCGTGCCCACGGCCGGCTATCTCGTCTCCGCCTACGCCCTCGGCGTCGTCATCGGCGCCCCGCTGCTGACCGCGCTCGGCGCGCGCGTCCCGCGCAAGCGGATGCTCCTGCTGCTCATGGCGGTCTTCACGGTCGGCAACCTGGCCTCGGCCCTGGCGCCCAACTTCGGCCTGCTGATCGCGGGCCGGCTGCTCGCCGGGCTGCCGCACGGCGCGTTCTTCGGCGTCGGCGCGGTGGTCGCGGCCCGGCTGGTCAAGGAAGGCCGGCAGGCCCGCGCCGTGGCCACCATGTTCCTCGGGCTGACCGTCGCCAACATCGTCGGCGTGCCCGCCGCGACGCTGCTCGGCCAGCACCTCGGCTGGCGCGCGACCTTCCTGGTGGTGGCCGCCATCGGGCTGGTCGCGATAGCCTCGCTGGCCCGGCTGATTCCGCCGATGCCGCGCGAGGAGCACGGCGGCGTGGCCCACGAGCTGCGCGCCATGGGCAACCGGCAGGTCGTCCTCGGGCTGGTCACCGCGGTCTTCGGCTTCGCCGGCGTGTTCGCCGTCTACAGCTACCTCGCCTCGATGATGACCGAGGTCTCCGGCTTCGCCGAGGGCTCCGTCCCGCTGGTCCTGGCGCTCTTCGGCGCGGGCATGACGCTGGGCGCGCTGGCCGCCGGACCGCTGACCGACCGCGCGCTGCGGCCCACGCTGTACGGGGCGCTCGGCGCCCTCGCCGTCACCCTCGTCGTCTTCACCTTCGTGGTGCACGTGAAGTGGGCGGCCCTGATCTGCGTCGTGATCCTCGGCGCGGTCGGCTTCATGACCACCACGCCGCTGCAGATGCTGGTCATGCAGAAGGCCCGGCACGCGCCCACCCTGGCCTCCGCCTCCAACCACTCGGCGTTCAACCTGGCCAACGCGGGCGGCGCCTGGGTCGGCGGGGTGGCCATCGCGGCGGGCTGGGGCTGGACCTCCCCGGCGCTGGTCGGCGCGGTCCTGGCCGTCGTCGGCCTGGGCATCGCGGTCACCGCGGGCCTGCTGGACCGCGGCGCCGCCGCCTCCTCGCGCGTCGTCGCGAGCAGCGAGGACGAGGTGCCGGCGGAACTGCCGGACCGGGTGGGCTGAGCCCGTACCGCCCCGAAGGGCCGCGCCGTACGACCGTACGGCGCGGCCCTTCGCCGTAGGTAAGCGCGGGATACGCGCGACCTGTGCGCCCGCTGTGTGCAACAGGCCCTTGAGGGGACCGCGTGGCGGCTGTTACACGGCTGCCGGAGAGCGGAAACAGGGGCTTCCTAGCGTTACGGGTGTGGGCCTGCACGGGCTCCGCACCAGGTCCGGGCCCGGACGCAGCACGACGTACACGCAGCACGACGTACACAGGGAGCAGCAATGTTCTTCGCAGCCAACCGAACGGGCGACGCGTCCGCGACCGCCGTCCGGAGCGGCAAGCGGGCGGGTCTGCGCACCGCGGTCGTCGCCGTGGCGGCGAGTGCCGCCGTCGCCGTACCGGCCGTGGCCGCGGTCGCCGCCCCGGCGCACGCCGCGGCGCCCGCCAAGCCCGCGGCGGCGGCCGGGGCCCAGAGCCAGGGCGACAAAAAGGTCAAGATCGCCAACCATTACACCCTCGCGTGGAACGCCAAGAAGGGCACCGCCACGATCCAGGACCCGGACGGCGAGACGGTCGGCGTGCTCTCCGCCAACCACCCCGGACCGATCACCAGCGACTTCGGTGACCAGGGCCGGACCACGTACACGATGGACGCGGCGATGTCGTCGGCGACGGTCGACGTCAACCACAACGGCAAGGTCACGTCCTACGACTTCCTGCGGGCCTAGGAGACGTCCGAGGCAGCCGGTCCCGGTGCGGCGGCGCCGGGACCGGCTGTTGTGCGTCAGACCGACTCCCGCCAGTGGTTGGTGACCGGCAGCCGCCGGTCCTTGCCGAAGCCCTTGGCGGAGATCTTCGTGCCCGGCGGGTACTGCCGCCGCTTGTACTCGGCCGCGTCCACCATCCGCAGCACCCGCACCACCAGCTCGTCCTCGTACCCGAGCCCGACGATCCGCTCGCGCCCCTGGTCGCGGTCGACATACAGCTCCAGGATCGCGTCGAGGACCTCGTAGTCCGGCAGCGAGTCGGTGTCCACCTGCCCGGGGCGCAGCTCGGCGCTCGGCGGCTTGGTGATCGAGTTCTCCGGGATCGGCGGTGTACGCCCGTGCTCGGCCGCCGACCGGTTCCGCCAGCGCGCGAGCCGGAAGACATCGCTCTTGTACACGTCCTTGATCGGCCCGAAGCCGCCCACCGCGTCGCCGTACAGCGTCGAGTAGCCGCACGCCAGCTCGGACTTGTTGCCCGGCGCGAGGACGAGATGGCCCTCCTGGTTGGAGAGCGCCATCAGCGTCGTGCCGCGCAGCCGGGCCTGGAGGTTCTCCTCGGCGACCCCGGTCAGCTCCAGGGATGCCATGTACGCGTCGAACATCGGCCCGATCGGCACCGTACGCAGCCGCAGCCCGGTACGCCGGGCCAGCTCGGCCGCGTCCTCCTTGGAGTGCTCGGAGGAGTAGCGGGAGGGCATCGAGACGCCGTATACGTTCCGCGCGCCGAGCGCGTCGCACGCGATCGCCGCGACCAGCGCGGAATCGATCCCGCCGGACAGCCCGAGCAGCACGCTGCGGAACCCGTTCTTGGTGACGTACCCGCGCAGCCCGGCAACCAGCGCGCCGTAGATCTCCTCGGCGTCCTCCAGGTGCGGGGCCTGACCGCCGGTCTCCCACGGCGCGTCATCGGGCAGCGGGTCCGGCGTCAGGACGACGTGCTCGATACGCAGCCCGTCGTCCACCACCCCGGACGGCGCCCGTGGCGCGGCGGCCGGCAGGTCCAGGTCCAGCACCACGCAGCACTCCTCGAACTGCGGCGCGCGCGCCAGCACCGCGCCGTCCCGGCCCACCACGATCGAGTCGCCGTCGAAGACCAGGTCGTCCTGCGCGCCGGACATCGCCAGGTACGCGATCGCGCAGCCGGCCTCCCGGGCGCGCCGCCGGACCAGCTCCAGGCGGGTGTCGTCCTTGTTCCGCTCGTACGGCGAGGCGTTGACGGAGACCAGCAGCCCGGCCCCGGCCGACCGGGCCGCGGGCACCCGGCCGCCGTCCTGCCACAGGTCCTCGCAGATCGCCAGCGCCACGTCCACGCCGCGCACGCGGACCACGGGCAGCGTCTCGCCCGGCACGAAGTACCGGAACTCGTCGAAGACGCCGTAGTTGGGCAGGTGGTGCTTGGCGAAGGAGAGCGCGACCGCGCCGCGGTACAGCACGGCGGCGGCGTTCTGCGGGGCGCCCGCGGGCTGCCCGTACCGCGGCTGCGCCTGTTCGCAGCGGTCCAGATAGCCGACGACGACCGGGGTGTCCCCGAAGCCCTCGTCGGCGAGCCGGGCGGCGAGCGCGCGCAGCGCGGCGCGGCTCGCCTCCACGAACGACGACCGCAGCGCCAGGTCCTCGACGGGGTAGCCGGTCAGCACCATCTCGGGGAACGCGATCAGGTGCGCGTCCCGCCGGGCGGCCTCCCGGGTCCACCGCACGATCGTTTCGGCGTTGCCGGTGAGGTCCCCGACGCAGGCGTCGGTCTGATTCAGGGCGATCCGCAGACGAGGCACGCGGCCGAGCTTAGGGGCCCGGCCCGCGGCCTGCCGGGAGGCCGGACCGACCGCCGGTCGGGAGCGTCGGCCCGGCCCCCCGTACCGCCTACTTCTGGTACCCGAGAACCGTCATCATCCCCGACTCCGCGTGGTAGACGTTGTGGCAGTGCAGCATCCACAGGCCCGGGTTGTCGGCGTCGAGATCGACGTCCAGGCGGCGGCCCGGCAGCACGATCGCGGTGTCCTTGCGCGGTCCGCCGTCCGGCAGCGCGAAGGTGTGCCCGTGCAGGTGCATCGGGTGCCACATCGTGGTGCTGTTGCGGAACGACAGCCGTACGCGCTCCCCGGAACGCACCGGATAGCGCTGCGACGGCGTGTACTTCCTGCCGTTGACCGCCCAGTCGTACTTCGCCATGGAGCCGGTGAGGTCGAACCGGATCGTGCGGTCCGGCGCGCGCGACGCCAGGCGCACCGGCCCGTCGGCCTTGAGCCGGTCGGCCGTCAGCAGCCGTCCGTCCAGCTCCTTCGGCCGTACGGACGCGTCGGGCGCCGCGCCGTCGGCGGTGCGCAGCAGGGCCAGCCCGGTGCGCTTCTTGCCCTCGGCGAGCGCGGTCAGCGGGAAGACGCCGTCCCCGGCGGTGACCACCACGTCGTAGCGCTCGCCCATGCCCAGCAGCAGGGCGTCCGTGGCGGCGTGGACGACGGGGTAGCCGTCGGTGTGCGTCACCGTCATGGTGTGGCCGCCGAGCGCGACGCGGTAGGCGGTGTCCCCTCCGGCGTTGATGAAGCGGATGCGGATACGGTCGCCGGGCTTGGCGCGGAAGGTCCGCGGGTCCTCCGGGGTACGGCCGTTGACCAGGTGGTACGGGTAGTCCACGTCACCCGCGTCCCCGCCGAGCAGCTTGCTGGTGGCGCCCATCAGCATGCGGGAGGGGCCGGTGGGGGTGGGCGCCTTGCGGCCGCCCATGGAGTGCGCGCCGTGATCCATCCCGCCGTGGCCGCCCATGTCCATGCCGCCGTGGTCCATCCCGCCGGAACCGGACCCGTGGTCCATGCCGCCCATGCCCTTGGACAGTTCGGCCAGCACCGCGTCCGGCGTGCTGCCGTCCACCCCGTCGACCCAGTCGTCCAGGACGACGACCCACTCCTTGTCGTACTTCAGCGGCTCCTTCGGGTCCTCGACGATCAGCGGCGCGTACAGGCCGCGGTCCTGTTGCACGCCCGAGTGCGGGTGGAACCAGTACGTGCCGGGGTGGCTGACGGCGAAGCGGTACGTGAACGAGCCGCCCGCCTTGACCGGGCGCTGGGTCACGTCCGGTACGCCGTCCATGTCGTTGCGCAGGGCCAGGCCGTGCCAGTGCAGGGACGTGGCCTCGGGCAGGTGGTTGGCGAGCGTCAGCTCCAGGGTGTCGCCCGCGGTGACCCGTACCTCCTTGCCGGGCAGTTCGTCCCCATAGGCCCAGCTGCCGACCGTACGGCCGCCCAGGTCGAGCTTGGCCGCGGTGGCGGTCAGCGCCACCTTCCGTACGGGGCCGGAGCCGCGCTCGGCCTCGGCGGCGGCCACCTCCGGGCCGTCGGGGGAGACGTAACCGCCCGGCGCCTCGGCCGGGTGGCCGGCGCCGCCGTGGCCGGCGTGGCCTTTCTGGTCGGCGGACGAACAGGCGGCGAGCAGGCCGCTGCCGGCGGCCGCGATGCCCGCGCCGAGTACGGCGCGGCGGGTGTGCGTACGCATGATGGAGAAACACCTCGTGGTGGAGTGCGGTCTGTGGTGAGTGCGCGGGGGCCGGGCCGCGGACGCGCGCGGGCGTCGGCGGCCGGCCGCGCTTCTACACGCGCAGGACCGAGAGCCGGGCGAGGTGCTTGTGGCGGGGGACCGGTGGTGGCAGGGGCCGCAGGCCGCGCAGCAGCCGGGCCCGTACGGCGGCGAGGAGGTCGGCGGCGCGCCGCCCCAGCAGCCGTCCCGTACGGACCAGGACGAGCACCCACAGGGAGAGCACGGCCAGGCAGACCGCGCCGGGGTTCATGGCGTGGTCGTCGTCGGCGATGGAGGAGGCACGGACCGTGAGGTGCCGGGCTGCGTGTTCCTGGGTTGTGTGTCGCTGGGCTGCGTGCTCTTGGTGCGGGCCCGGCATCGGCTGCGCGTGTTCCTGGTGCGCCGCGGCCATCGGCCGGTGCGCCGCGCCCATCGCCCCCGACCCGTGGCCGCCCACCGGATGCCCCAGCGTGTGCATCCCGACGATGCCGACGATCAGCGCGGCGAACAGCAGCAGGCGGCCGCACCATGCGGCGGCCTTCCCCTGTCCACGTCCACGCGTCGCGTACGGCATCTCTGCACGGCCTCCCGGAATCCCTGCCCAGCACCCTACCCCTGCGGGGTATGCCGCCCCAGGGCCGCCCGGCCCTCCCCCGGCCATCGACTTTGCTTATCCTTGACCTTGATGTCCGTGCAGACGAGCAAGAGCCGCCGCGCCGCCCCCGTCCTCCTCCTGCTCGGAGCGGTGGCGTACACCGCGTGGGTGCTGGAGGTGGTGCTGTCCACCGGCCTCGATCCGGTACGGACGTACGTCAGCGAACTGGCCGCCGCCGATCAGCCGCTCGGCGGCCTGTTCCGCGCCACGGACCTGGCCGCCGGGGTGCTGGTGCTGGCCGGTGCGGTGGCCGCGCTGCTCACACTGGAGCGGCGGCCCTGGGCGACGGCGGGCTGGGCCGCGCTCGCGCTCTTCGGCGGCGCCACCGCCGTCGACTCCCGGCTGCCGCTGAGCTGCGCGCCGACCAGCGACCCGGAGTGCGCGGCCCGCGAGACGGCGGGCCTGGTGCCAGCCACCCACACCGCGCACGCGATCAGCAGTTCGCTGGCCATGGTGGGCGCGCTGGCCGGTCTCGTCCTGCTGACCGTCGCCGCCCGCCGGTACGGCTGGTGGCCGCCGCTCGGCCGGATCGCGCCGTGGCTGACCGCCGCCGAACTGGCCGCCACCGTCTGGACCCTCTCCTCCATCGCCGCCTTCACCGAGGGCCACGGCACCTGGGCGCTCGGCGTCGGCCAGCGCCTCCAGGTCCTGCTGGTCGCCCTGTACGTGGGCCTGCTCGCGTGGTGTGTCGGGCGAGCGGGCACCACTACGGGGAGAGAAGGGGGAACGGCATGAGCAGGGACGGCGGCAAGCGCAAGGGCCCGGCCCCCGGCCGCATGCTGCGCGTGGACGGCACGGTGCTGCACGTCCTGTGCGAGGGCGGCGGGCCGGTGTGCGTGCTCAGCGGCGGGCTGGGCATGAGCTGGTTCGACTGGGACCCGGTCGCGGCCCGGCTCGCCCCGCACCGTACGGTCGTCCGCTTCGACCGGCCCGGCCTCGGGCTGAGCGCGCCCGCCACCGGACCGCCCACCGCGGCGGGCGAGGCCGCCCGGATCGCGCGCGTCCTGGACGCGCTCGGCCTGTACGGGCCGTGCACGGTCGTCGGTCACAGCCTGGCCGCCTTCCACGCCGAGGCGTTCGCCCGGCTCCACCCGGAGCGCGCCGCCGGCCTCGTGCTCGTCGACGGCAGCGTGGAGGAGGACCCGCGCCCGCGGCTGCCGCGTACGGTCCGTACGGCCTGGGCCGGGGGCCTCGCGTCCCTCCTGTCGGCCGCCGGGCTGCCCCGCGCCCTCGGACCCACCGCGCGCCGTCTGACCGTCCGCGCCTCGACCGTGCGCAACCACCCGCGCGGCCCCCACGAGGCCGGTGCCTACCGCACCAGCCGGGTGCTGCGCGCCTGCGCCATGGAGAACGCGACCTACGCCTACCAGGCCGCAGAGGTCGCCGCGCTGCGCCCGGACCATCCGCTGCGGGGCGTGCCGGTGACGGTCCTGGCGGCGTACGACGGCAGCGAGACACCGCGCGAACTGCGCTGGCTGGAGCGTCAGCGGGCACTGGCCACCCAGCTCGGCGGCGCCTTCGCGGTCGCCGCCCCGGCCGGACACCTGATCATGGCCGACGCGCCGGACGCGGTGGCCACGGCCGTGCTGTCCCTGACCGCCGACCCGGACCTCGAAGGGCCGCGCGGGCGCTGACCGAGCGTTTCGCCCTGTGAGCCCGGAAGCGGTCACGGCTTGGCGGTGCGCCGCGCCCGCAGCTCGAAGAAGTGCGGTACGGACGCCGCGCCGACGACGGCGTCCCACAGCCGGTCGGCCTCCGCGCCGGTGGGCGTGGGCGCCACCACGGGCCCGAAGAAGCCGCGTTCGCCGCGGGGCGTGGTGATGACCGTGACGGGCGAGCCCGCGTTCTTGCCGGAGAACTCCTGCGCCTGCTCGCGGGCGCGGGCCACCTGCCGGTCCAGCGCGGCGTCGTGCAGCACGTCGGCATAGGTCGCGGCGCCCGCCTCGGCCAGGCAGCGTTCGGCCAGCTCCGGCGACGGGTCCGCGCCGCCGTCGAACACCGCGGCGCCGTACGCGGCGTACACCGTGCCGGTCAGGGTGTCCCGGCCGTCGGCGTGCGCGGCCTCGGCCAGCCGCAGCAGGCAGCGGCTCCCGGCGGCGGCCGGGCGGCGCTCGTCGGGCAGCTTGTCCAGCGGCGCGCCGTCGGTCAGGTCGAAGGCGCGGTAGGACAGCGGGATGCCCCGGCGCCCCGTGGCGTCCACCAGCCAGCGCGAGGTGCGCCAGGTCCAGGGGCACGCGGAGTCGAAGTGGAACGTCACGGCCGTGACGTCGAAGTGCTTGCTCACGGGTTCTCCTCGGCCGTCGGCGGGCACTCGGGGGGAGGCGCGGACCAGGACCGGTCCGGCGCGGCGGTACGGTCCCGGGCACCCGCGGAACAAAGCGGGAAGAACCGGGCCGCCCTCTCCCGGGGTACCGCCCGTCGCACCCGGGCAAACGTGCCGGAGCCGCCGTGCGGCCCGGCGGTTCTGTTCCCGGCCGAGGGTGCGTAATGTGACGGTAACCCCCTCACGTGATACTGGTGTGCCACACCTCGTTGACCTGCGGGGGTGGACAGGCCGATTGACCTGCGAGGATTGGTGAGCCATGGACAAGCAGCAGGAGTTTGTGCTCCGTACGCTGGAGGAGCGCGACATCCGCTTCGTACGACTGTGGTTCACCGATGTACTGGGGTTCCTGAAGTCCGTCGCGGTCGCCCCCGCCGAGCTTGAGCAGGCGTTCGACGAGGGCATCGGCTTCGACGGCTCCGCGATCGAGGGCTTCGCGCGGGTATACGAATCCGACATGATCGCCAAGCCGGACCCGGGCACCTTCCAGATCCTGCCGTGGCGCGCCGAGGCCCCCGGCACCGCCCGGATGTTCTGCGACATCCTGATGCCGGACGGCTCCCCGTCCTACGCCGACCCGCGCTACGTCCTCAAGCGCATCCTGGCCAAGACCTCCGACCTCGGCTTCACCTTCTACACCCACCCCGAGATCGAGTTCTTCCTGCTCAAGGACAAGCCGGTGGACGGCACCCGGCCCAGCCCCGCGGACTCCTCCGGCTACTTCGACCACACCCCGCAGAACGTCGGCATGGACTTCCGCCGCCAGGCGATCACCATGCTCGAATCCATGGGCATCTCGGTGGAGTTCAGCCACCACGAGGGCGCGCCGGGACAGCAGGAGATCGACCTGCGCTACGCCGACGCGCTGTCCACCGCCGACAACATCATGACGTTCCGTCTGGTGATGAAGCAGGTGGCGCTGGAGCAGGGCGTGCAGGCGACGTTCATGCCCAAGCCGTTCTCCGAATACCCGGGTTCGGGCATGCACACCCACCTCTCGCTCTTCGAGGGCGACCGCAACGCCTTCCACGAGTCCGGCGCCGAATACCAGCTCTCCAAGGTGGGCCGCTCCTTCATCGCGGGCCTGCTGCGGCACGCGGGAGAGATCTCCGCCGTCACCAACCAGTGGGTCAACTCCTACAAGCGCATCTGGGGCGGCGCCAACCGCACCGCGGGCGCCGGCGGCGAGGCCCCCTCGTACATCTGCTGGGGCCACAACAACCGCTCCGCCCTCATCCGCGTGCCGATGTACAAGCCCGGCAAGATGGGCTCCACCCGGGTCGAGGTCCGCTCCATCGACTCCGGCGCCAACCCCTACCTGACGTACGCGGTGCTGCTCGCCGCCGGCCTCAAGGGGATCGAGGAGGGCTACGAGCTACCGGCGGGCGCCGACGACGACGTCTGGGCGCTGTCCGACTCCGAGCGCCGCGCCCTGGGCATCGAGCCGCTCCCGCAGAACCTCGGCGAGGCCATCGACCTGATGGAGCGCAGCGAGCTGGTCGCGGAGACCCTCGGCGAGCACGTCTTCGACTTCTTCCTGCGCAACAAGAAGCAGGAATGGGAGGAGTACCGCTCCGAGGTGACCGCGTTCGAACTGCGCAAGATGCTGCCGGTCCTGTGACCGCGCACCCCGCTCCGCAGCATCCGGGGCGGCGCAGCAGCGCCTTCTCCCGGCTGCTGCGGTACGGCTTCACCGACCCGTCGGCGGCCGGGCGGCTCCTTCAGGCGCCCGAACTGGCCGCCGTACGGGACGACTCGGTGCTCCTGGAGGCGCTGGGCGCCACCGCCGACCCGGACCTGGCGCTGACCGCGCTGGTCCGGCTGGCCGAGGCGCAGGACGAGGACGAGCGGCAGACGCTGCTGTCCACGCTGATCACCGCGAAGCCGCTGCGCGACCGGCTGCTGGGCGTGCTCGGCGCGTCCGAGGCGCTCGGCGACCACCTCGTACGGCATCCGCGCGACTGGCACTCGCTGGTCACCTACGAGGCGGCCGACCTGCACCCGGCCACGCCCGAGTTCGAGGCGGCGCTCGCCGAGGGCGTCTGGGGCGAGCCGGGCCGGGAGCGGCCGCGCCCGGACGCGCTGCGCGCCGCGTACCGCCGCTGCCTGCTCGGCATCGCCGCGCGCGACGTGTGCGGGACCACCGACCTGGCCGAGACCGCCGCCGAACTGGCCGACCTGGCGACCGCGACGGTACGCGCCGCGCTGGTGATCGCCGCCGAGGAGCAGCCCACCGACGCCGCCGCCTGCCGCCTCGCGGTCATCGCGATGGGCAAGTGCGGCGGGCGGGAGCTGAACTACGTCTCGGACGTGGACGTCATCTTCGTCGCCGAGGCGCGCGACGGCACCGAGGAGCCCAAGGCCCTCCAGGCCGCCACCCGGCTGGCGGGCCGGATGATGCGGGTGTGCTCCGACGTCACCGCCGAGGGCACGATCTGGCCGGTGGACGCCAACCTGCGCCCCGAGGGCCGCAACGGACCGCTCGTCCGCACCCTCAACAGCCACCTCGCCTACTACGAACGCTGGTCCAAGACCTGGGAGTTCCAGGCCCTGCTGAAGGCCCGGCCGATGGCGGGCGACGCGGAGCTGGGCAAGGAGTACGTGGCCGCCGTCACCCCGCTGGTCTGGCAGGTCTCCGAGCGCGAGAACTTCGTGAGCGACGTACGGCAGATGCGCCGCCGCGTCGTGGAGAACATCCCCGCCGCCCAGGTCGACCGCGAGCTGAAGCTGGGCCCCGGCGGGCTGCGCGACGTCGAATTCGCCGTCCAGCTGCTCCAGTTGGTGCACGGGCGCAGCGACGCGACGCTGCACAGCCCGACCACCCTCGACGCCCTCTCGGCCCTGGCCGCCGGCGGCTATGTGGGCCGCGAGGACGCCAAGGCCCTGGACGCCGCGTACTGCTTCCTGCGCACCCTCGAACACCGCATCCAGCTCTACAAGATGCGCCGCACCCACCTGATGCCCGAGGACGAGCCCGACCTGCGGCGCCTGGCCCGTTCCATGGGGATGCGCACCGAGCCGGTGGAGACGCTGCGCAAGGAGTGGAAGTGGCACGCCCGCGAGGTGCGGCGGCTGCACGAGAAGCTGTTCTACCGGCCGCTGCTGGACGCCGTGGCGCACCTGGAGGCGGGCGGTACCCGGCTCTCCGCCAAGGCCGCCGGCCAGCGCCTCGAAGCGCTCGGCTACGCCGACCCGGTCGCCGCCCTGCGCCACCTCGAAGCGCTGGCCTCCGGCGTCACCCGCAAGGCCGCCATCCAGCGCACCCTGCTGCCCGTCCTGCTGGCCTGGTTCGCCGACTCCGCCGACCCGGACGCCGGACTGCTCAACTTCCGCAAGGTCTCCGACGCGCTCGGCAAGACGCCCTGGTACCTGCGGCTGCTGCGCGACGAGGGCGCCGCGGCCGAGAACCTGGCCCGCGTCCTGTCGGCCGGCCGCCTGGCCCCCGACCTGCTGCTGCGCGCGCCCGAGGCGGTCGCGCTGCTCGGCGCCAAGGACGGCTTGCAGCCGCGCGGCCGGGCCGCCCTGGAGCAGGAGGTGCTGGCCGCGGTCGGCCGCGCGGAGAATGCCGAGCAGGCCGTGGCGGCGGCCCGCGGCGTACGGCGGCGGGAGCTGTTCCGTACGGCGGCGGCCGACCTGATCGGCGCGTACGGCACCGACGGCCACCCCGCCGAGCAGGACCGCGGGCACGCCGCCGACGTGATCGGCGGCGCCGTCTCCGACCTGACCGCCGCCACCATCGCGGGCGCGCTCCGCGCCGCCGTACGCGACCAGTGGGGCGACACCCTGCCCACCCGCTTCACCGTCATCGGCATGGGCCGCTTCGGCGGCCACGAGCTGGGCTACGGCTCGGACGCCGACGTGCTCTTCGTGCACGAGCCGCGCGAGGGCGCCGACGAGCAGGAGGCCGCCAAGGCCGCGCACGCCGTCGCCAACGAGATGCGCCGCCTCCTCCAGCTGCCGTCGTCCGACCCGCCGCTGCCCATCGACGCCGATCTGCGCCCGGAGGGCAAGACCGGCCCGCTGGTGCGCACGCTCTCCTCCTACGCCGCCTACTACCGGCGCTGGTCGCTCGTCTGGGAGGCGCAGGCCCTGCTGCGCGCCGAGCCGGTCGCGGGCGACGCGGAGCTGGGGGAGCGGTTCATCGAGCTGGTCGATCCGCTGCGCTACCCGGTGGAGGGCCTGGGCGAGGACGCCGTACGCGAGATCCGCCGGCTCAAGGCCCGGATGGAGACCGAACGGCTGCCGCGCGGCGCCGACCCGACCACCCACACCAAGCTCGGCCGCGGCGGCCTGAGCGACGTGGAGTGGACCGTGCAGCTGCTCCAGATGCAGCACGCCTGGGCGGAGCCGGGCCTGCGCACGACCCGTACGCGTACGGCGCTGGCCGCGGCCCGCGACGCCGGGCTGCTCGCCACGGAGGACGCGCAGATCCTCGACGAGGCGTGGGTGCTCGCGTCGCGGGTGCGCAACGCGGTGATGCTGGTACGGGGCCGCCCCGGCGACACGTTCCCGTCCGACGCGCGGGAGCTGGCGGCGGTCGGCCGCTACCTCGGCTACGAGGAGGGGCACGTCGGGGAGATGCTGGACGACTACCGGCGGACCACGCGCCGGGCCCGTGCGGTGGTCGAGACGATCTTCTACGGGGCGTCCTGAGGCGGGCGCCGGGGGCGCGGCGGCCTCAGACCGCGGCGACCCGGCGCGGCAGCCGGTGCGGCAGCGCCGCGTACCAGGCGAAGGCCAGGCCGATGCCGAAGGCCAGGCACAGGATGCCGCCCACCGCGTCCAGCCAGAAGTGGTTGGCGGTGGAGACGATCACCACGAGGGTGGTGGCCGGGTAGAGCAGGCCCAGCACCTTGGCCCAGACGGGCCGGGCGATCAGCGCGATCATCACGCCGCACCACAGCGACCAGCCGATGTGCATCGAGGGCATCGCCGCGTACTGGTTGGACATCGAGGCGAGGTTGCCGGAGGCCATCGAACCCCAGGTGTGGTGGACGATGACGGTGTCGATGAAGCCGCCGCCGTTCATCAGGCGGGGCGGGGCCAGCGGATAGAGGTAGTAGCCGAGCAGGGCGACGCCGGTGGTCGCGAAGAGCGCGAGGCGGGCGGCGGCGTAGCGGCCGGGGTGCCAGCGGTAGAGCCAGACCAGCACCCCGATGGTCAGTATGAAGTGCAACGTGGCGTAGTAGTAGTTCATCGAGACGATGAGCCAGGTCACCGAGTCCACGGCGTGGTTGACGGTCTTCTCCACCGCTATGCCGAGGGTCTGCTCGGCCCGCCAGATCCAGTCCGCGTTCTTCAGCGCCTGGGCCTTCTGCTCGGGCACGGCGTTGCGGATCATGGAATAGACCCAGTAGCTGACCGCGATCAGCAGGATCTCGAACCAGAGCCGTGGGGTGCGGGGGGAGCGCAGACGGACCAGCCGGCCACCGAAGGACGCGCTCGGCGCGTCGTCCTCGGCGGGCGGCGGTACGGCCGTACGGCCGTCAAGAGTCTTCACATGCGCTTCACCCATAGGCAGACAGTCTGCCAGAAAGGGGTCCGCGGCCGATCACCCTCCGGTCGGGTCCCGAGCGGCCCCGCGTAGCACTTCAGGGGGAGGGGGAACCCTTACGTACGGCTTCCATCCGTATCAGAGGAGACGGCCGGACGGGGAATCCGGGCGGTCTTCGGAACGGAGGCGGTCGATCCGCGGACCACCAGCTCCGGGTGGAAGACGTACTCGCTGTGCGGCGCCGGGGTGCCGCCGACCTCCTCCAGTAGCGCGCGCACGGCCGCCTGGCCCATTGCGGTGACCGGCTGCCGGATCGTGGTCAGCGGCGGGTCCGTGAAGGCGATCAGCGGGGAGTCGTCGTAGCCGACGACGGAGACGTCCCTCGGCACGTCCAGGCCCTGCTGCCGGGCCGCCCGGATCGCGCCCAGCGCCATCATGTCGCTGGCGCACACCACCGCCGTGCAGCCGCGGGAGATCAGCGAGGCGGCCGCGGCCTGCCCGCCCTCCAGGGTGTACAGGGAGTGCTGGACCAGTTCCTCGGCGGCGGCCCGGTCCAGGCCCAGCTGCTCGCGCATGCTGTGCAGAAAGCCCTCGATCTTGCGCTGCACGGGCACGAAGCGCTTCGGGCCGAGCGCCAGCCCGATCCGCTCGTGGCCCAGCGCCGCCAGATGGGTGACGGCGAGGCGGATCGCGGCCCGGTCGTCGGGCGAGATGAACGGCGCCCGCACCTTGTCGGAGAAGCCGTTGATCAGGACGAAGGGCACGCCCTGGCCGCGCAGCTGCTCATAGCGCTGCATGTCGGCGGAGGTGTCGGCGTGCAGCCCGGAGACGAAGATGATCCCGGCGACGCCGCGGTCCACCAGCATCTCGGTCAGCTCGTCCTCGGTGGAGCCGCCCGGCGTCTGGGTGGCCAGTACCGGGGTGTAGCCCTGGCGGGTCAGCGCCTGGCCGATGACCTGCGCGAACGCCGGGAAGATCGGATTGTCCAGCTCCGGCGTTATCAGGCCGACCAGCCCGGCGCTGCGCTGCCGCAGCCGTACCGGACGCTCGTACCCGAGCACGTCGAGCGCGGCCAGCACGGACTGGCGGGTGGTCGCGGAGACGCCGGGTTTCCCGTTGAGCACCCGGCTGACGGTGGCCTCGCTGACACCCGCCTGCGCTGCGATATCGGCCAGCCGGGCGGTCATGGGTGGGACTGTACCGGTCGCCTCCCGGATTGCCCACGTTGCCCGCACCCACGACGGGCGGGCGGCGCTGCGGGCCCGCCCGCCGGAGCCGCCCCTCAGAGCCCCCACCAGGTGCAGGAGTCGCCCGGCAGCAGGGCGGTGTCCCCTTCGGCCGCGAGCGTCGTGGAGGAGAGCAGCACCCGCCCGGGGCGGGGGAGTTCGACGGCGCGGTCCAGGGTGTTGAGGGTGCACAGCAGGTCGGTGTGGCCCGAGCGGCCGGTACGGGTGAAGGCCAGCACCCCGTCGGGTGCGTCCGTCCAGGCCAGACTCCCGTCGCCGAGGCTGGTGTGGGCGCGGCGCAGGGCGAGCGCCGCGCGGTACAGCTCCAGGGTGGAGGCCGGGTCGCCGGTCTGGGCCCGTACGGACAGGTCCTTCCAGGCGCGCGGCTGCGGCAGCCAGCTGCCGCCGGGCCCGAAGCCGTACGCGGCCGTCTCGCCGCACCACGGCAGCGGCACCCGGCAGCCGTCGCGGTGCCCGTCCTGCCCGTCGCCGCGGAAGAACGCCGGGTCCTGGCGGACCTCGTCGGGCAGATCGGTGACCTCGGGCAGGCCCAGTTCCTCGCCCTGGTAGAGGTAGGCCGAGCCGGGCAGCGCGAGCATCATGAGCGTGGCGGCGCGGGCCCGCCGCAGGCCGCCGAGCCGGGTGGTGTGGCGCACCACGTCGTGGTTGGAGAGCACCCAGGAGGTGGTGGCGCCGACCGAGGCGGTCGCGGCGAGCGAGGCGTCGATGATCGCGCGCAGTGAGGCGGCGGACCAGTCGGCGGTCAGGAACTGGAAGTTGAACGCCTGGTGCAGCTCGTCGGGGCGTACGTACAGGGCCAGGCGCTCGGGGGAGGGCGCCCAGGCTTCGGCGACGCCGATGCGCTCGCCGGGGTAGGAGTCCAGCAGGCGCCGCCAGGTGCGGTGGATCTCGTGGACGCCGTCCTGGTCGAAGAAGGGCAGCACCTGGCTGCCGATGAGCTTGGCCTGTTCCTTGTGGCCGATGTCCGGCAGCCCCGCCGCCTTGATCATGCCGTGTGCCACGTCGATGCGGAAGCCGTCCACCCCGAGGTCGAGCCAGAAGCGCAGGATGGCCTCGAACTCGGCGTGCACCTCCGGGTTCTCCCAGTTCAGATCGGGCTGTTCCGGGGCGAACAGGTGCAGATACCAGTCGCCGCGTCCGGTGCGGGTCCAGGCGGGCCCGCCGAAGACCGACTCCCAGTCGTTGGGCGGCAGCTCGCCGTCCGCGCCCTTGCCGGCTCTGAAGATGTAGCGCTGCCGGGCCAGTTCCGGGTCCTGGAACCAGGGGTGCTGGTCGGAGGTGTGGTTGGGCACGATGTCGACGATCACCCGCAGGCCCAGCGTGTGCGCGGCCCGTACGAGGTCGTCGGCGTCCTGGAGGCTGCCGAACAGCGGGTCGACGGAGCGGTGGTCGGCGACGTCGTATCCGCCGTCGGCCTGCGGCGAGGCGTAGAACGGGGTGAGCCAGACGGCGTCCACGCCCAGGTCCCGCAGGTACGGCAGGCGCTCCCGGGCGCCGCGCAGGTCGCCGATCCCGTCGCCGTCGCAGTCCGCGAAGGAGCGTACGTACACCTGGTAGATGACGGCGTCGCGCCACCAGCCCGTACGGCCGCCGGGGGTGTGGACCGCGCGGGCGGGGTCGGTCGAAGTCAGCTCCTGGGTCATCTGGCATCCCTGTTGAGAGTGGGGCGATTCGGGGCAGAGCGTCCATGCATCGTCTTGCAGGGTCCAGGCATCGATCGACGGACGGTCGTCTACGGGATCAACGCGCGGGGCACGGCGGGGTGACGGCCGGTGACCGGCACAAGTCCCAGGTGGGCGGCCTGTTGGGGTGCGCGGGGCGCGGTGTGCGCGGGCGCCGCCCCCGGCAAACCGTTCCAGCGACTTTGCAGAAAGTTGCCGCAAGGTCTTTCGAATTCATTTCCGCGCTGTTACGTTCCTGTCCGCCATCACAGGCGTTCCGAACGGCCGTACGAGGCGTTCCGGCGCCATCTCGGGCGTTCCCCTGAAGGAGTTCACATGCGGCGTGGCATGGTGACCACCGCGTTGGTCGCGGGTCTGGCAATGGCGGCGACGGCGTGCGGAGGTGGCGGCGGCGGAGGCGACCAGCAGAGCGGGGGCGAGCTGTCGGGCACCGTGACCTTCTGGGACACCTCCAACGACGCCGAGAAGGCGACGTACAAGAAGCTGGCCGAGGACTTCGAGAAGGAGCACCCGAAGGTCGACGTCAAGTACGTCAGCGTCCCGTTCGGCGACGCCAACGCCAAGTTCAAGAACGCCGCGGGCGGCGGGGCCGGCGCGCCCGACGTGATGCGCACCGAGGTCGCCTGGGTCGCCGACTTCGCCAACCTCGGCTATCTCGCGCCGCTGGACGACACCCCGGCCCTGGACAACCCGGGCGACTACCTCCCGCAGGCGCTCGGCAGCACCAGGTTCAAGGACAAGACGTACGCGGTGCCGCAGGTCACCGACACCCTCGGCCTCTTCTACAACAAGCGGCTCCTCAAGGAGGCCGGTGTCGAGGTCCCCAAGACCTTCGCCGAGCTGTCCGCCGCCGCCAAGAAGATCAAGGACAAGACCGGCGCCACCGCGCTCTACCTGCGCGGCGACGACCCGTACTGGTTCCTGCCGTACCTCTACGGCGAGGGCGGCAACATGGTCGACGCGCGCGACAAGATCGTGGAGATCGACGACGACGCGGGCGTCAAGGCGTTCAAGGCGATCAAGGACCTGGTCGACTCCAAGGCCGCCGTCACCGACGCCACCGACGGCCAGGAGAACCAGCTCAAGGCCCTCAAGGACGGCAGTGTCGCGATGGCCGTCAGCGGCCCGTGGGACATCGAAGGCGTCCGCGCGGGCAAGGAGTTCAAGGACAAGAAGAACCTGGGCGTCGCACCCGTGCCCGGCGGCAGCGCCTCGCAGGGCTCCCCGCAGGGCGGCTGGAACCTCTCCGTCTACGCCGGCTCGAAGAACCTCCAGGCGTCCTACGCCTTCGTGAAGTACATGAGCTCGGCGAAGGTGCAGCAGCAGACCACCGAGAAGCTGAGCCTGCTGCCCACCCGCAAGTCGGTGTACGAGCTCCCCTCCGTCAAGAACAACGAGATGGTCGGCTTCTTCAAGCCCGCCGTCGACAAGGCCGTCCAGCGCCCGTGGATCGCCGAGGGCAACTCCCTCTTCGAGCCGATCAAGGTCCAGATGAACAAGGTCCTCACCGGCGCCGCCACCCCCGAACAGGCCGCCAAGGCCGTCGGCGACAGCTACCGCAAGATCCTCAAGGACTACAAGTGACGGACGCGGTACGGATGTCCCGGGCCCGGCGGAAGGCGGCCGCGTCCGCCGGTGCGCCGGGCCGGGTACGCAAGGCCCTGGCCACCCACTGGTACGCCTGGACCATGGTCGCCCCGGTGGTGCTCGTCATCGGCGTCATCATCGGCTACCCGCTGGTCCGCGGCCTGTACCTGTCGCTGACCGACGCCAACGAGGCCAACGTCGAGCGCAACATCGGCATGAACCACATCCCGGCCACCTACCGGTTCACCGGCCTGGACAACTACACCGAGATCCTCGGCGACGGCGTCTTCTGGAGCCGGCTCGGCTGGACCGTGGTGTGGACGGTGGCCTGCGTCGGTCTCACCTTCGCCATCGGCCTGACCCTGGCCAACCTGCTCAACCGCAAGCTCCGGGGGCGCACCTTCTACCGGCTGGCGCTGATCCTGCCCTGGGCGATCCCCGCCTTCGTCTCCGTCTTCACCTGGCGGCTGCTCTACAACGAGAAGAACGGCCTGCTGAACAAGCTGCTGGCGGGCGGCGGCATCGACGCGGTGCCGTGGCTGAACGACCCGACCTGGGCCAAGCTGTCGGTCATCGCCGTCAACGTCTGGCTGGGCGTACCGTTCATGCTCGTCGCGCTGCTCGGCGGTCTCCAGTCGATCCCGGGCGAGCTGTACGAGGCGGCGGAGATGGACGGGGCGGGCGCCTGGCAGCGGTTCCGCAACATCACCCTGCCCAGCCTGCGCGGGGTGAGCAGTACCGTGATCCTGCTCTCCACCATCTGGACGTTCAACATGTTCCCGGTGATCTATCTGCTCACCCGGGGCGGTCCGGGCGACGCCACGGAGATCCTGGTGACGTACGCCTACCGGCTCTCCTTCGTCGACAGTCCGCGGGACTTCTCCGGCTCGGCCGCCTGGGGCGTGCTGATCCTGCTCCTGCTGTCCATGATCGCGGTGGTCTACCGCCGTTCGCTCCGCAAGCAGGGAGAGGTGTGGTGATGAACAAGCCCCTGCGCGGCAAGCGCAGCCCGCTGGCGTCCGTCGGCCTGCACGTGACCCTCCTGACCGCCGCCGTCATCGCGGTCTTCCCGCCGCTGTGGCTGCTGGTCACCTCCTTCAAGCCGAAGAACGACGCCTTCACCACCGGCCTGGTCAGCAACTTCACGTTCGCCAACTACCGGCATGTGGTGGCCGACACCCAGTTCCTGACCTGGTTCGGCAACTCGGTGGTCGTCGTCGGTGTCACCACCGTCCTCGGCGTCTTCGTCGCGGCCACCACCGGCTACGCCGTCAGCCGCTTCCGCTTCCCGGGCATGCGCCCGCTGATGTGGCTGCTGCTGATCACGCAGATGTTCCCGGTCGCGGTGCTGATCGTGCCGCTGTACAACCTGATGGCGAGCCTGGGCCTGCTCAACCAGCCGGCCGGTCTGGTCATCACGTACCTGACCATCGCCGTACCGTTCTGCGCCTGGATGATGAAAGGTTTCTTCGACACCATCCCGGTGGAGATCGACGAAGCCGGACGCGTCGACGGCCTCAACCCCTTCGGCACCTTCTGGCGCCTGGTCCTGCCGCTGGCCCGCCCCGGCCTGGCCGTCACCGGCTTCTACACCTTCGTGACGGCCTGGGCCGAGGTCGCGTACGCCTCCGCCTTCATGACCGGTGAGGAGAACCTGACCCTCGCCGGCGGCCTGCAGACCTTCGTCAACCAGTACCTCAACGACTGGGGCTCGATGACCGCCGCCGCCGTGATCATCGCGGTGCCCGCCGCCCTGGTCTTCGCCTTCGCCCAGCGCCACCTCGTCGCCGGACTGACCGCCGGCACCACCAAGGGATGACATGACCACCCAGCACACCGACGCCACCGGAGCGACCGCCGAGACCCAGTGGTGGCGCGACGCGGTGATCTACCAGGTCTATCCGCGCAGCTTCGCCGACGGCAACGGCGACGGCATGGGGGACCTGCCCGGCATCCGCGCCCGCCTGCCGTACCTCAGGGACCTCGGCGTCGACGCGGTCTGGCTCAGCCCCTTCTACTCCTCCCCGCAGGCCGACGCCGGTTACGACGTGGCCGACTACCGCGTCATCGACCCGGCCTTCGGCACCCTCGCCGACGCCGAGGCCGTCATCCGCGACGCGCACGGCCTGGGCCTGCGCATCATCGTGGACGTGGTCCCGAACCACTGCTCCGACCAGCACGCGTGGTTCCGGCAGGCGCTGGACGAGGGGCCCGGCTCGACGCTGCGCGAGCGCTTCCACTTCCGTAAGGGACGCGGCGAGAACGGCGAACTCCCGCCCAACGACTGGGAGTCCGTCTTCGGCGGCCCCGCCTGGACCCGCGTCGCGGACGGCGAGTGGTACCTCCACCTCTTCGCCCCCGAACAGCCCGACTTCAACTGGGACCACCCCGCCGTCCAGGACGAGTTCCGCTCCATCCTGCGCTTCTGGCTCGACCTCGGCGTGGACGGCTTCCGCATCGACGTGGCCCACGGCCTGGTCAAGGCGCCGGGACTGCCCGACATGGGCCACGCCGACCAGCTCAAACTGCTCGGCAACCAGGTGCTGCCCTTCTTCGACCAGGACGGCGTCCACGCGATCTACCGCTCCTGGCGCAAGGTCCTGGACGAGTACGCGGGCGAGCGCATCGGCGTGGCGGAAGCCTGGACCCCCAGCGCCGACCGCACCGCCCTGTACCTGCGCCCCGACGAGCTGCACCAGGCGTTCAACTTCCACTACCTGAACACCGGCTGGGACGCCGCCGGACTCCGCGCCGTCATCGACGCCTCCCTCGACGCGATGCGCCCGGTCGGCGCCCCCACCACCTGGGTCCTGTCCAACCACGACGTCGTACGGCACCGCACCCGCCTCGGCGGCGGCGAGCGCCGGGCCCGCGCCGCGGCCCTCCTCATGCTCGCGCTCCCCGGCTCCGCCTACGTCTACCAGGGCGAGGAACTGGGCCTGCCCGAGGTCACCGATCTGCCCGACGAGGTGCGCCAGGACCCGGCGTTCTTCCGGGGCGACGGGCAGGACGGCCTGCGCGACGGCTGCCGGGTGCCGATCCCGTGGTCCGGCGACTCCGCACCGTACGGCTTCGGTACGGGCGGCAGCTGGCTGCCGCAGCCACCGCAGTGGGCGCGGCTGAGTGTCGCCGCCCAGACCGGCGACCCGGCCTCCATGCTGGAGCTGTACCGTACGGCCCTCACGCTGCGCCGCGAGCACCCCGGCCTGGGCGCGGGCGACGCGGTCGAGTGGCTGGGCGCGCCCGAAGGCGTGCTGGCCTTCCGGCGCCCCGGCGGCTTCGTCTGCGTCGTGAACACGACCGCAGAACCGGTCCGCGCCCCGGCCGAGCCGTCCTGGCGCCTGCTGCTGGCCTCGTCCGACCTGCTCACCGTGGACGACGAGCTGATGATCCCGGCGGACACCGCCGTGTGGTGGGAGGCGTGACCGACCACCCCGACGTGCCGCCGGCCGGGGGCAACGGCCCCCGGCTGGCGCACATCGCCGCGCAGGCCCAGGTCAGCGAGGCGACGGTCAGCCGGGTGCTCAACGGGAAGGCTGGCGTGGCCCGGGGCACCCGGCAGCGGGTCCTGGCGGCCCTGGACCTACTCGGCGGCGAGCGCCCCGTACGGCTGCGGCGCACCAGCGCGGGCCTGGTCGGCCTGATCGTCCCGGAGCTGACCAACCCGATCTTCCCGGCCTTCGCCCAGCTCATCGAACAGGCCCTGGCGGGCCACGGCTACACGCCCGTCCTGTGCACCCAGCTCCCCGGCGGGGCAACGGAAGACGAACTGGTCGAGCAGTTGGAAGCCCGCGGTGTCACCGGCATCATCTTCCTCTCCGGCCTCCACTCCGACAGCACCACCGACCCCGCCCGCTACACCCGCCTGACCGACCGCGGCGTCCCGTACGTCCTCATCAACGGCTACCACGAGGACATCGCCGCCCCCTTCGTCTCCCCGGACGACCGGGCGGCGGCCCGCATGGCCGTACGCCATCTCGCGGAACTCGGCCACCGCGCCATCGGCCTGGCCGTCGGCCCGGCCCGCTACGTCCCCTCGCGCCGCAAGGCCGAAGGCTTCGCAACGGCCCTCACCGACACCCTCGGCCTACGACGCGAACAGGCCGAACGCCTCATCCGCCACACCCTCTTCGGCGTCGAAGGCGGCCACGCGGCAGCCGCCTCCCTGCTGGACGCCGGCTGTACGGCGGTCGTCTGCGGCAGCGACCTGATGGCCCTCGGCGTCGTCCGCGCGGCACGGCAGCGCGGCCTCGACGTACCGGCCCGGGTCTCCGTCATCGGCTTCGACGACTCCCAGCTCATCGCCTTCACCGACCCACCGCTGACGACCGTCCGCCAGCCGGTGCGGGCGATGGCCACGGCGGCCGTGGACGCGCTGATCGAGGAGATCCGTGCGCGTGCGGACGGCGACCGGGGGCCGGACCGCCACACGGAGTTCGTCTTCCAGCCGGAGTTGGTGGTGCGGGGATCGACCGCCCCGGCCGCACCTCCGGCGGGCCCGGCCGCACCGGCCCGGTTCAGTGGTCCGGCGAAAGGCGGAGGGACCCGGCGATGATGCCGCGGGCGACGTGCAGCAGCGGCAGGTCGTGGCGCCAGGCGTGTGCGCGCAGGCGTACCAGGGCTTCGTCGATGGTCACGTCGAGCTGGGCGGTGAGCACGCCGGCGGCCTGATGGACCGCCGCGCGGTGCAGGTCGGGGCCCTGGGTTCCGGAGGCCAGGGCGTGGGTCGGTGTGTGCAGCAGCAGCTCCAGGGTGACCCGGGCGAACCGGGTGAAATCCTGGTACTGGCCGTCGGGGAAGGGCCCGGGGGCGGTGCGGTAGCCGGTCAGGACACCGGCAGTGGCGACGCCCAGCAGGAGCGGTACGGCGATGACGGCGCGGACCGGAGTGCGGCACGCGGCGGGGGCGAACAGCGGCCAGCGGTCGTTGGGGGCGGCGCCCAGGTCGGTTTCGATGACGGCATGTCCGGACCTGGCGGCCTCCAGGGTGGGGCCTTCGCCGAGGGTGTATTGCAGGTCCTCCAGCTCCGGGCCGAGCGGGTCGGCGGGATCGGCCCACAGCAGCTCCAGCATGCCGCGCCGGGAGCGCAGGGCGAGAGTCAGGGCGTCGAGGCGCAGGAGGCGGGCGGCCTCGGCTGCCGGCGCGTCGGTCAGGTCACCGCCGGTATCGGCGGTCCGGTACAGACTGTTCAGAAGATCGGTGAACTCACCGCGGACCATGACACGTCCCCCCCGGGCCGACCTGAGGGCAAGGAAACGACCGGCGATGAGGGGCCCCGGCTCATCGAGCGGGTTCGAGCAGATCGGTGGGCACGTCGCCCCGGGTGATCCGGGCCGCCAGGTCGGTGAGTTTCTGCTGCCGGGAGCGGGCATGGGCGCGCAGCCGCTGGAACGCCTCGTCCATATCGACGCCCAGGCGGGCGGAGAGCACCCCCTTGGCCTGTTCGATGACCAGGCGGCTGTCCAGGGCGGTCTGCAACTGGTCGAGCACCTGGTCCTTGTCGGCCAGCTGCTGCCGGAAGGCCAGGGCGGCACCGGCGGCGTCGGCGAGCGTCTGCGCCAGCCGCAGGTCGTGGGTACCGGGGAAGGGCGGCCCTGCCATCAGCAGGTTGAGGGCGCCCAGGGACAGTTGCGGCAGGTGGAGGTTCACCGCGGCCACCGCCGTGATCCCGGCCCGGCGGGCGCGGGGCGCGAAGCGCGGCCACCGGATGCTGGCCGGCGGCTCGGACAGCGAGAGCACCGGCAGCGGGCGGCGGGAACGGGCGCTGTCGAGGCAGGGGCCTTCGTTCAGTTCGATCTGGTCCTCTTCCAGGGCCAGGCACAGTTCGTCGGACGCGGTGACGTACACGACGCCGGTGCCGTCCGGCTCCAGGACGGTGATACCGGCGCTGCGTACGGGCAGCAGGGCGACCGCCTCGGCGGTCAGGTCGTGCAGCAGCTCCAGCGGGTCGAAGCCCGTACGGCGGTGTGCGAGGTCGAGAACGCCGTGGGCGATCCGCACTTCGCGATCGGTGGTGGTCATACGGCGCCTGCCAATCGACCGGCACCCGTCCCATGACGGCGGCGGGGGCAGGGCTGCGTCCGGCGGCGGGAAGTCATCGGCCCCTCCGTCAGGCCATGTCGCGCCCGCTGGCGAGGACTTCGCTGCTCGCCTCTCATCCCTGGCTCGCCCGCCCGAGGCCGCCGCGTCGGCCGGTTCCACGCAGCCCGGACAGCCTCACGGTGCGCTCGGGCGGGTACCCGTTCTCCGGGGTTTCAAACCGGGAGCGTTCGGTGTTCGCGTCCGTATGTGTCCACTTCGGCGTACGCCCGGTACGGCTTCGCAGCGATCAACGCGGATGACAGGATGGCCCTCCGCGACGGCCTCCAGCCGCGCCGCCGCAGCCACCACGGGAAAGGTGCCGGACGACCATGGCCATCATCCACCACACCACCCTCTCGCCCACCAAACTGGAACTGCTCGCCCCCTGGCTCCTCAAGCAGCCCTGGTACGCGGGCGACGGCCGCGCGCCGGAGCTGGCCAGGACGGGCGGCTTCCGGCTCGATGACCCAGAGGGCGAGGTCGGCATGGAATTCATGGTGGCCACCGATGCCGCCGGGCCCGAACCGGTGGCGTACCACGTCCCGTTCACCTACCGGGGCGCGCCCCTGGTCGGCGCCGACCACGCGCTGGTCGGCACGCTCGAACACGGCGTCCTGGGCAAGCGCTGGGTCTACGACGGTACCCACGACCCGGTCCTCGCCACCCAGCTCTTCGCCTGCCTCCTCGGCAAGGCCGCCCCCCAGGCCCAGAGCGAGACCGACGCCCTCGACCCCACCGTCCTCCCGCACTTCACGGAACCCGGCCACGAGGGGGCCACCGGGCCCGAGTCGGTGACGCAGAGCGCGTCCGCGACCGACATCCACATCCGGTCGTCCCGCCCGCTGGTCCTGCGCGTACACCGTGTGCTGACGGCGGGCGAGGAGCCGGCCGGTGGGGCGCTCGGTCACATCAGCGCTCCGTGGCCGGATGCGGCGGGGGAGAAGGCGCGCGGGGTGTTCGTCACGGTGCATGAGGGCGGGGAGTCCGGCAGCTGATCAGCGCGGCGTGCGGGCAGCGCAGGTACGGGGACCAGAAGTCGGTGCCGTACGAGCGCAGGGCGGCGGGGGACACCCGGAAGGGGTGCCAGTCGATGCCCGTGAACCCCGCGTCGAGCAGGGCCTGTTGGAGGGCGCGCCGGGTCCAGTGGCGTGCCTCGACGCTGACCTCGTACGCGTCGAAGCACAGCTCCAGGGTGATCCGTGAGGCGTCCGCGCGGGGCTCGTCCTCGTGCAGCCGGATGCCGTACCGCTCGTAGTACGTGGGCCGCCCGTCGTAGTCGGGATTGACGGGCAGCGCCACGAACAGGCCGCCCGGGACCAGTGCCCGGGCGGCCACCGCGCACAGCTCGACCAGCTCGTCGTACGCCGTCGCGTACGGCAGCACGTACACGCCGAGCGCGATGTCGAACGTGCCGTCCGCCGGTGGCTCGGTCGTGTACCGGATGCCGAGCGGTTCCCAGGACTCGCGGTCCGCGGCATGGGCGATCATGCCCGCGGAGATGTCGTAACCGACCACCCGCCCGGCGCCGGCCCGCCTGAGCATCCGGCAGTACTGGCCGGTGCCGCAGCCGATGTCCAGCACGGACCGGCCGGTGAGATCACCCAGCAGCTCCCGCACCGAGTACGACTCCAGGTCCCGCCGCCAGGGCAACTCGGCCATGTCCTCGTACAACCGGGCCAGCGCGTCGAACCGGCTGCGCATCGCGGGCCGCTAACCCGCTGCGAGCGGCGACCCGAGCAGCCAGTTGCCCGGGGCCTCCGGGTCCGGGCTCAGGTAGAACTCCTCGATCGCCGTACGGAACTCCGCGTGGCTGATGGCCCCGCTCCCGTCCCGGTCCAGCCGCCGGAAGGCGGGCTGCGAGGTCGCCGGGTCGACACCGAGCGCGTCGTACATGCGCACGTACTCGTCGGCGGTCAGCTCGCCGCTGCCGTCCGTGTCGAGGGCGCTCATCAGCGCGTCCACGATGGCCAGTACGACGTGCTCGAACGTCTTCGGCTCGGTCACCTGCGTACGCATCAGGTCGATGAACGTCCGGCGCGCGACCCGCCCCTCACTGTCCACGCCGCCCGCGTCCCGCAGCACGTCCCACCACCTCATGAACGCGTCGCGCATCGCGGTCCGGTTCTCGGTGTCCCCGGGCCGGACCAGCGCCGTGAACATCGCGGCCATCTGCTCGAAGTCCTCGCGGGTCAGCCAGCCGTCCTCGGTCCGGTCGAACCAGTCGAAGAGAATGCTGAACTTCCGGTCGAGGGTGTCGTACGCCGCCATGGAACCCACCGTCCTCTCGCGGGTGCGGTGGCCCTGGGGCAGGGCCGCGTTCCATGCAACTGCGGTCAGGGGGCCCGGTCAACAACGGCGAGGAAGGCGGCCCAGGCGTCCGCCGGGACGGTGAGGTGGGGGCCGGTTATGTTCTTGGAGTCGCGGATGCGGATGGTGGTGGGGGTGGTGGCGATCTCTACGCAGTCGTCACCCTGCGAGCCGCTGTAGCTGCTCTTGAACCAGGACGGCTCTGTAGGGCTCATAGCGCTCCTCGGATCTGTTTGAGCAGGCTCACGGACTTCTCCTGGGAAAGGGCCTGTGAGCGCATCTTGGCATAGCGCTGATACAGCACGCTGACGTCCTTGGGCCCCGTGATCAGGTTCCCGCACTGCTGGCCCTCGCTGTATCCGAGCCACTTGTTCCGCGAAGTCTCCAGCAGCCTCATGGGGCCGTCCAGCCCCGCGTGATTCGGCTGCCAACGCGGCATGACCTGAAGCTCCACGTTCCACAGTTCCGCGCAGCCGAGCACATGGTCGATGAGGTTGCGGGTGACACCCGCGCCGCCTGTGCCGCGCTCGAACAGCGATTGTTCGAGGATGAAACTGAACGCGATCGGTGGCCTTCGGTGCAGCAATTTCTGCCGTGCGAGACGCGCGGCGACTCGCTCTTCGGCCTCCTGCTCGTCCGGTGGAGGAGGGACGCTCAGGGTTACGGCTCGCGCGTACGCCTCCGTCTGCAACAGGCCCGGGATGACCCGGCACTCGTACGCGCAGAGCGCGACGGCCCGCGCTTCCAACGCAGCCCACTGCCGGAACCAGGCCGCCAGTCCCGCACGACGTGACAGGTGCTCTGCCGCTGCCTTGAACGTACCGAACGCATCGAGTACCTCCTCCGCGCGCTGGATGAATTCCGGATCAGGAAGGCGTCGCCCCTGCTCGATCGAGGCGACGGTCTGCGCAGAGAACTGCACCAGCGGGGCCAGCTCTTCCTGAGTCAGGCCCGCTCGTTCCCGAAAGACTTTCACCACGGCCCCGAACGTCTTGAGGCTGTTTGTGGACTCCGGCTCGAAGCCGTACGCGTTGCTTGCCATTTAGGCCACCTCCATTGCTCAGCTGGCTAATCCGCTCAACATGCAAATGGTCACGGCCCGTTACCCGTACGTCTACGGCGGCTACCCGTACGCTGCGCATGCGTACGGGTCGGGAGGGTGGCCTTACCAGCCGCGAACAGGCAACCGTGGCTGCATGCACGCGCAACTCATCACCCGCCCGCCCAAGCCCCCCGTAACCGTACGTGTGTTCACCCAACGCTTCAGTAGCACGCGACTCGGCGCGCGACTGGCGCGCCACCTCGCCGTGCACCGGCTCGACGCATGGGGCTTCCCGTACGGGACGCCGTTTTCCGACGATGTCGGCGTGGTCGTCGGGGAGCTGACCGCCAACGCCGTCACCCACGGCCGCGTACCGGGGCGGGACTTCGAGCTGCGGCTCGCCATCGTCGGTGGGCTCGCCCGTACGGGGACGCTGCGGATCGACGTGACGGACACGCGGACCGAGCGGCGCCCGCCGTCCCCCGACGCCCACACCCCCGCGCCGCCCGACGCGGACGCCGGGCGCGGCCTGATCGTCGTGGCCGCGCTCGCCACCCGGTGGTCCGTCCTGGACCGCGTACCGGTCGGCAAGACCGTACGCGCGGAGCTGGACCTCGTACCGGGAGTCACTCCAGAAGGAACCGCCACCGATCGGCCGATTCCATCATGTCCGTGATGACCCGCTCCAGGAACGTCGCCGCCTTGGCCGACCGTTGCCCCACGGGCGTGTCGAGCCCGGCGGTCTCCGCCACCGCCATCGTGGCCCGTATCGTCGCGAGCGTCTGCCGCGCGCTGGTCGCGACCGAGTTGTACCAGGCGTCGTCGTCGATCACGTAGATGTCGCGACGCCGCTGCGGGTCGCGCTCGCGCCGTACGTAGCCGTGCTGGACGAGGAAGTTCACGGCCACGGAGACGGAGGCCGGGCTGACCTTCAGCCGGCGGGTCAGTTCGGCCGCGGTGCGTCTGCCGTCCTCGGACAGGGCCAGGTCGACGTGGACGCGCGCCGTCATCCTCGGCATCCCTGACCTGACCGCGAGTTCGATGATCTCCTCTTCCACCGCACCGCCCGACGGTCCGGCCGCGCGTGGCGGCGCCGGTGTGCTGCGCCGCGCGCGCTGGGCCGTCGCCCGGTGTGCCTGCTGGGGGCGGTAGCCGCCGGGGCCGCCGTTGCGGCCGATCTCCCGGCTGATGGTCGAGGTCGGCCGGTCGAGCCGTCTGGCGATCTCCGCGTAGGAGAGGCCGTCGGCGAGTCCGTCCGCGATGCGTTGACGCTCCTGCTGGGTCAACCGTCCTCCTGGCATGCCGTCAGTATTGCCTTCGCCGTCAGCCATTGCAACGCGTCGTTGCGTTCAATCTCAGCGTCATTGCATCAATTAGGCGCCGCTGAGGTGCGGAAGCGTGGTTCTGTACGTTGACGCTTGCGTGAATGCAACGTAGCTTTCGCGATGTGCCGAACGCGCACTGTCGCGAGCTGAGGAATGACCATGGCTGAGTCCACCCACACTGCCCGCACCGCCCACGCCGTCCCGCCGCTGCCCACCGGGCCCCGGGCCGGCTGCCCCTTCTCCCCGCCGAAGGAACTGCTCGACGCCCGCGAGCAGGGCCCGATCGGCCACTACACCCACCCCGGCGGCAAGCCCGGCTGGATGATCACCGGGTACGACATGGTGCGGTCCGTGCTCGCCGACCCGCGGTTCAGCTCGCGCAAGGAGCTGATGAACGTGGTCGATTTCGAGATTCCGCCGCCGCCACCCGGCGAGTTCGTCCTCATGGACGACCCGCAGCACCGGCGCTACCGCAAGCCGCTGATGGGGAAGTTCACCGTGCGGCGGATGCGGCTGCTGACCGAGCGCATCGAGCAGGTCACCGCCGAGTGCCTGGACGCCATGGAGAAGGCGGGCCCGCCGGTGGACCTGGTGGCCGCGTTCGCCAAGCCCATCCCCGCCATCGTGATCTGCGAGCTGCTGGGCGTGCCGTACGAGGACCGCGGCTTCTTCCAGGGGCGGATCGACTCGTTCATGAACGGTGAGACGAGCGACGAGGACCTGATGGCGGCCTACACCGAGGTCCAGAACTACCTCGCGGACCTGGTGGCCGCCAAGCGCGCGAACCCCACCGACGACGTGCTCAGCGACCTCACCGACACCGACCTCACCGACGAGGAGTTGAAGGGCATCAGCCTGGTCCTGCTGACGGCCGGGCTCGACACGACCACGAATGTGCTGGGGCTGGGCACCTTCGCGCTGTTGCAGCACCCTGAGCAACTGGCCGCGCTGCGCGCCGATCCCGCGCTTGTCGACGGAGCGGTGGAGGAGCTGCTGCGGTACCTCAGCGTCGGCAAGCAGTTCTGGCGTACGGCGCTGGAGGATGTCGAGCTGGGCGGTCAGACCGTGAAGGCCGGCACGACGGTCGCCCTGTCGCTCAGCACCGCCAACCGCGACCCCGAGCGCTTCGCCGACCCCGATGTGCTCGATCTCCGGCGGCAGGGCGGCGGACACCTGGCCTTCGGTCACGGCGTTCACCAGTGCCTTGGGCAGCAAGTGGCCCGCATCGAGCTGCGGGTGGCGTTCTCCGCGCTGTTCGACCGCTTCCCCACGCTGCGTCTGGCCGTACCGGCCGAAGAGGTCGAACTGCGTCCGGAGTCCGCGGACGTCTTCGGGGTGAAGCGTCTTCCGGTCGCCTGGGATGTGTGAGCGCGGGGCGGCGGTACGGCGGCGGGGCCTGCCGCAACAGCCGTAACCTCGCTGCAATCTCTTGCGCAAACTCTTGCAACAATCAACCGCGGCGGATAGAACGACGGTCGAACACCTCCCACCCCCTCAGGAGGAACCATGGCCCGCACCCGCCGACACCCGTCCGCCCGCAGATCCACGGCCGCCGCCCTCGCCCTCCTCTCCGGCGCGGCGGCGGCCGTCCTCGCCCCGCCGCCGCAGCCGGCGCACGCGGCGCCGCCCGGGGCGAAGGACGTGACCGCCGAACTCTTCCAGTGGCGCTACGACTCGGTGGCCAGGGAGTGCAAGACCACGCTCGGGCCCGCCGGTTACGGCTACGTGGAGGTCTCCCCGGCCACCGAGCACATCCAGGGCGGCCAGTGGTGGACCTCGTACCAGCCGGTCAGTTACCGGATCGCCGGGCGGCTCGGCGACCGGGCCGCCTTCAAGCACATGGTGGACGCCTGCCACGCGGCCGGGGTCAAGGTCGTCGCGGACGCGGTGATCAACCAGATGTCGGCCGGGTCGGGTACGGGGACGGGCGGGTCCTCGTATACGAAGTACGACTACCCGGGCATCTACCAGCGTCAGGACATGGACGACTGCACCGAGCGGATCACCGACTACCGCGACCGGTGGAACGTCCAGCACTGCGAACTGGTCGATCTGGCCGACCTGGACACCGGCGAGCCGTACGTCCGGTCGCGGATCGCCGCGTACCTCAACGACCTGCTGTCGCTCGGCGTGGACGGCTTCCGGATCGACGCGGCCAAGCACATGGCGGCGGAGGACCTGGCCGCGATCAAGAAGCAGCTGAAGGACCCGTCCGTGTACTGGAAGCAGGAGGCGATCTACGGGGAGGGCGAGGCCGTATCGCCGACGGAATACCTGGGGAACGGGGACGTGCAGGAGTTCCGCTACGGGCGGGACCTCAAGCGGGTGTTCCAGAACGAGAAGCTGGCGTATCTGAAGAACTTCGGGGAGGGCTGGGCGTACCTGCCCTCCGGGAAGTCCGGGGTCTTCGTCGACAACTGGGACACCGAGCGCAACGGCTCCACGCTCAGCTACAAGGACGGCGCGGACTACACCCTCGCCAATGTCTTCATGCTGGCGTGGCCCTACGGGGCGCCGGATGTGCACTCGGGGTACGAGTTTTCCGTGAATGACGATGGGCCGCCCAATGGTGGTGAAGTACGCGCCTGTTGGCAGGACCGTTGGAAGTGCCAGCACAACTGGCCCGAGATCCGCGCCATGGTCGGGTTCCGCAACGCGACCCGCGGCGCGGCCGTCACCGACTGGTGGGACAACGGCAACGACGCGATCGCCTTCGGGCGCGGGAACAAGGGGTACGCCGTCGTCAACCACGAGGGCAGCCCGCTGACCCGTACGTTCCAGACCTCGCTGCCCGCCGGAGCGTACTGCGACGTACAGAGCCGCAAGCCGGTGACCGTCGGCGCCGACGGCCGCTTCACCGCCACGCTCGCCCCGAACACCGCGCTCGCGCTGCACGTCGGCGCGCGCACCTGCGGCTGAGCTCCTGACCGGCCGGTTTCCCCGAACGTCCTGAAGGAGTCCTTACGTGAGGCGCACCCTCCGCCGTACCGTCGCAGCCGTGGCCATGGCTCTGTGCGCGGCGGTCCTGCCCGCCCCGCTCCCCGCGAACGCCGCACCGCCACCGGCTCCCGCCCGGGCGGCAGCGCAGTGGATCGACCGCGACACCGTGGTGTGGAAGGGCGCCCGGCACGCGCCCGCCCAGCTGGAGTTCGGGGTGGAGGGGGAGGGCCAAGGGCTGATACGTCTTGCGCCTGCCGCGCTCGGTCCCGCCGAGCGGGCCGCGTATCCGCATCTGAAGGACTTCCCGGCCTTTGCCGTCGATCCGCGTGATCAGCGGCTCGCGGCCACCGCGCTGCGGGAACGGCTCGTCGCCGTGCAGCGGGACGCGGACGGGCGGCGCGTCAGCACCGGCGTACAGATCCCCGGCGTACTGGACGACCTGTACGGACCGGCCGCCGCCACGGTGCCGCTCGGCCCGGTCTTCCGGCGCGGCCGTCCCACGCTCGCCGTCTGGGCGCCGACCGCCCGCACCGTCGCGCTGGAGCTCGACGGGCGGACGGTGCCGATGCGGCGGGACGACGCCAGCGGTGTGTGGCAGGTGCGGGGCGCGCGGAGCTGGGCGGGGAAGCCGTACCGCTACGTCGTGACCGTCTGGGCGCCGAGCGTCGGCCGCTTCGTGACCAACAAGGTCACCGACCCGTACGCGACCGCCCTGACCGCCGACTCGCAGCGCAGCGTCATCGTGGACCTCGCCGATCCGCGCCTCGCGCCTAAGGGGTGGGCGAAGCTGAAGAAGCCCGCCGCGGTGCCGCTGAACCGGGCCCGTATACAGGAGCTGCATATCCGGGACTTCTCGGTGGCGGACCGGACCTCGCGCCATCCCGGTCAGTACCTGGCCTTCACCGATCGCCGCTCGGACGGAATGCGTCATCTCAAGGCGCTCGCGGACGCGGGGACCTCGTACGTCCATCTGCTGCCCGCCTTCGACATCGCGACCATCCCGGAACGGCGCGCCGACCAGGCCCGCCCCGACTGCGACCTGGCGGCACTGCCCGCCGACTCCGAGCGGCAGCAGGAGTGCGTGGGCAAGGTGGCCGGGCGTGACGCGTACAACTGGGGGTACGACCCGTTCCACTACACCGTGCCGGAAGGCTCGTACGCCTCCGACCCCGACTCACCGCGCGCCCGGACCGTGGAATTCCGGCGCATGGTGCAGGGGCTTAACGGGGCCGGGCTGCGTACGGTCATGGACGTGGTCTACAACCACACCGCCGCCAGCGGGCAGGGCGCGCTGTCCGTACTCGACCGCATCGTGCCCGGCTACTACCACCGGCTGCTGGACGACGGCTCCGTGGCCACCTCCACCTGCTGCGCGAACACCGCGCCCGAGCACCTGATGATGGGCCGGCTCGTGGTGGACTCGATCGTGACCTGGGCGAAGCAATACAAGGTCGACGGGTTCCGGTTCGACCTGATGGGGCACCACCCGAAGGCCAACATCCTGGCCGTGCGCAAGGCCCTGGACGCGCTGACCGTCGCCAAGGACGGCGTGGACGGCAAGGCCATCGTCCTCTACGGAGAGGGGTGGAACTTCGGCGAGGTCGCGAACGACGCGCGCTTCGTCCAGGCCACACAGCGCAACATGGCGGGCACCGGCATCGCCACCTTCAACGACCGCTCGCGCGACGCGGTGCGCGGCGGCGGCCCCTTCGACGCGGACCCGCGCGTCCAGGGCTTCGCCTCCGGCCTCTACACGGCCCCCAACCCCTCGCCCGCCAACGGCACCCCGGCCGACCAGCGCGCCCGCCTGCTCCACTACCAGGACCTGATCAAGGTCGGTCTGACCGGCAACCTCGCCGGCTACACCTTCACCGACACCTCGGGCCGTACGGTCAAGGGCTCGGAGGTCGACTACAACGGCGCGCCCGCCGGGTACGCCGCGGCACCCGGCGACGCCCTCGCGTACGCCGATGCCCACGACAACGAGACGCTCTACGACGCCCTCGCCTACAAGCTCCCACAGCCCACGTCCCCCGCCGACCGGGCGCGGATGCAGGTCGTGGCCCTGGGCGTCGCGGCGCTCTCGCAGGGCCCGGCCCTCTCGCAGGCGGGGAGCGACCTGCTCCGGTCCAAGTCGCTGGACCGCAACTCCTTCGAAAGCGGCGACTGGTTCAACGCGCTGCACTGGGACTGCCGGGACGGCAACGGCTTCGGGCGCGGCCTGCCGCCCGCCGCCGACAACAAGGACAAGTGGCCGTACGCCCGGCCGCTGCTGGCCGACCCGGCCCTGCGCCCCGGCTGCACGGAGATCACCGCCGCTTCCGCCGCGTACCGCGACCTGCTCCGTATCCATGCCGCCGAGCCGGTCTTCGGCCTGGGCAGTGCCGCCGCCGTACAGGAGGCGCTGTCCTTCCCGCTGTCGGGGACGGCCGAGACGCTGGGCGTGGTGACCATGCGGCTGGGCAAGCTGGTCGTGGTGTTCAACGCGACGCAGCACCGGCAGGTCCAGCGGGTCCCGGCGCTGGCGGGGCAGCGGTACGGGCTGCACCGTGTCCAGGCGCGCGGCGCCGACCCGGTGGTGAAGGCGGCGTCGTACGAGAAGCGGACCGGGACGTTCGCGGTGCCGGGGCGGACGGTGGCGGTGTTCGCGGAGCGGTAGGTTCGCGGCGCGGTGGTTTCGCGGCGCGGTGGGGGCGTGCTCGAAGCCCTGCGTGGGGCCGTTCGCGAGGCTCTTGGTGGGGCCGTTCATGGGCCGCCCTGCCCATGAACGGCCCATCCGCCGAAGGCGGCTCCGGGGCCTGGGTTTCCCCCGTGGACCCTTCCCATGGTTCCCCCATACGTCCGCCGGAGCGGACTCCATGGGCCCCCGTGGTCCCTCGACCCGCAGGCCCCGGTGACATCCACTCTCCCGGCCCGGGGGATTGTCCGAAAGGGCTGTTCGCACCGGACAAAGGCCCGTACAACCCGGACCGGTGGTGCGGCGCCTCATCGCGCGCCGGTGCTCTGCGCCGGGTGCGCGCCCCCTATGCGCCCCCTATGCGCCCGGCCCGAGCAGGCGCTTCTCCATCAGCGTCACGGTGTACCTGCTGCCGTCCGAGCCCACCTTCGCGGGCTGCTCGCCGACGACACGGTAGCCCGCGCTCTCGTAATACGGGCGCAGACGCGGATTGCCCGACTTGCAGTCGAGGCGGCTCAACGGGCGGCCCGCCGCGGCGATCCGCTGCTCCGCACGGGACAGCATCGCGCGGCCGGTACCCGCCGGGGCGCGGTCGTGGTCGACCATCAGACGGTGCAGATAGCCCGCCTCGGGCGGTCGCGGCCCCCAGGCGGGCAGATCCTCCCACCACAGTTCCCACGCGCCGACGATCTCCCCGTGCAGCTCCGCGAACCACACCTCGTCCTGCTTGATGCGCAGCCGGAAGTGCGCGGCGTCCCGTTCGCCCGGGGTCCACTGGTCGATGCCGCGGCTCTGTATCCATCGGGCGGCGCCGTCGTAGAGGGCGACGAGGGCGGTCACATCGGCGTCGGTGTCCTCGGCGAGGCGGTAACTGATCATGTCCATGCGCGGATTGTGCCGCAGGTGCGGTGGAACGGCGCGGCCCCGGGACATGCGACGGCCCCGGGACGTCAGGCGGTCCCGGGACATGCGGCGGCCCCGTACGCGGCGACCGGTAGGGGCAGGGCCGGAAAGCGGTTGCTTCGCTCACCGGCGCCCGCCCCGTGGCTCAGGACCCCGTGTTCGTCGCCCAGATCGGCTTGTCACTGGCGTTGTAGATGACGATGTTGCCGTCGTCCTGCACGGAGAGCTTGGCCCCGTGGTTGCCGCCGGTGTCCGAGTGCCAGATCTGCCGGCCGGAGGAGTCGTAGACGACGAGGTCGCCGTCCATCTCGAAGGCGGCCGTCTCGCCGTTCGGGTAGACGCCGTCCGCCTGCCAGCTCGCCTTGCCGTTGCGGTACGCGACGAAGTTGCCGTCCTCCTGGAGGCGCAGCAGGGTTTCGCCGTTACCGGACGTCCACGCCTGGTTGCGGCGGATGAATGTCCTCGGCTGGAAGTCCGCGTTCGCCATGTCTGCCCCCTCGCTTCGGCCCGGGGCCGTTCCCCGGGCCGTCAGCCAAGGTAGTGCTGCGGACCGTGGGAACCTCAGGGGCAATGAGGCCGACTGAATCGCTCTGTTTCTGCCGGTGCGGAAGACGAGAAAGCGGCCGTTCGCAGGTGTCCGGGACGTTACGGCGGGGGCTGCCCGCGCGGCAGGGGGCGCTGTTCCCGCTGTGGCGTCGGAGAGCGGGGTCCGGCCCGGCGGACGGAGGCCCGCGCCGGAGCACGAACCTTTCCGCCGGACACTCCTGGCAGCCCGGCACCGGCCACCGGCCACCGCCCCTGGCCAACGAAATCTGGCGTGCTCGCCTTCTTGCGGAGTGCCCGCCCTACGTCGGCTGCGGTGCCAGCGCCACCAGCCGCGTCAGCAGATCCCCGAACGGGCCGTCGGACGGCTCGTCGGCGAGGACGCGGCCCAGGAGACCGGCCATCTCCTCGTCGTACGCGGCGCTCACCGCCGCCAGCGCCGCGAAGTCGTGCACCAACTGCCGTTCCAGCTCGCCGCGCGGAATGGCGCGGCTGTCCAGCCAGATCAGCGCCGTGGTCTCGGCGAGCGATATCCAGGAGCGGACCACCAGCTCCACTCGCGGCGCCGGACCCGTCACCCCCAGGTGGGCGAGGATCTGCTCGTACGCGGCCTGGCGCACCCCGTCGATCATCGCGCGCGCCCGGCCGGAGCCCGCCGCCTCCATCGCGCCGATCGACGGCCCGCCGCGCATCAGCGCGGAGAAACCGGGGCCGTGCTCCTCCACGAAGTCGAAGAAGCGCTCCATGACGCGCAGCAGCCGGGCGCCGAGCGGGCCCTCGTGCGGCTCCACGAACCGGGCGGCCAGCTCGTCGGCCGCCCGGCGCAGCGCCGCCTCGTACAGGCTCTGCTTGCCCGGGAAGTAGTGGTAGACCAGCGGCCGGGAGATGCCGGCCGCCTCCGCGATCTCGTCGATCGAGACCTCTTCCGGGGCCCGGTGGCTGAACAGGCCGAGCGCCACGGCGATCAGTTGCTCGCGCCGTTCCTCGACACCCATCCTGCGGCGCGCCCCGTTGGTCATGCGAACACCCTAACGACCGGGACCGCACCGCGGAATCGAACGACCGGAGTGCGGACAGCGGTCTCCGCGAAGCGGTCGGAGACCGGGCACGACCCGCTCCGCGCCCGCTGCCCCCGGCCCTCAGAGGTCGAGCACCAGCCGCTCCCCCCGCGCCCGCGAGACGCAGATCAGCAGGGAGTCGTCCCGTTCGGCGTCGGTGAGGAGTTCGTCGCGGTGGTCCACCTCCCCGGCGAGCACCCGCTGCTGGCAGGTGCCGCAGAACCCCTGCTCGCAGGAGTACGGCAGGTCGGGCAGCGCCTGGTCGCGGATGGCGCGCAGGACGCTGCGGTCCGCGGGGACCGTGACCGTACGGCCGGTACGCCGCAGCTCCACCTCGAACTCCGCGTTCTCCCCGGCCGGTGCGGCCGCCGCGGGCGCGAACCGCTCGGTGTACAGGGTCAGTCCGCGCGCGCCCTGTGGCAGCAGCGCGGCGACCGCGTCCATCAGCGGATCGGGGCCGCAGCAGTACACGGCGGCGTGCGGTGGCGCGTCGGCGAGCGCGGCGGCCAGGTCGGGCAGGCCGTCCTCGTCCTCGGCGACCACCGTCACCCAGTCCGACGCGGCGCCCGCCAGCTTCTCGATCTCCGCCAGGAACGGCATCGACGCGCGCGTCCGCCCGCCGTACACCAGCCGCCAGGGCACGCCCTCGGACTCGGCCTGCCGCAGCATCGGCAGGATCGGCGTGATGCCGATGCCGCCCGCGATGAACAGGTAGGCGTGGCACTCCTCCAGCCGGAAGCGGTTGCGCGGCCCGCGCACCTCGACCGCCGTGCCCTCGTGCAGCTGCTCGTGCACCTCCCGCGAGCCGCCCCGGCCGTCCTCGATCAGCCGCGTCGCGATCGTGTACGAGCCGGTGTCGGCGGGGTCGCCGCACAGCGAGTACTGGCGTACGGCGCCGGACGGCAGCACCAGGTCCACGTGCGCGCCCGGCTCCCAGCCCGGCAGGCCGTCGCCCTCCAGGCGCAGCCGTACGACGCCCTCGGCCTCCTCGGCGCGCTCCACGACCAGCAGCTGCCGGGGACCGGAGCGGTCGCGGCCCTGGCCGGAGACGGGGTTCTCCAGGGCGGGCATCGGCCACAGCGGCGACCGGCCGATGCGCCGCCGCAGCGCCCGCCGGACGACCAGCGCGGCGCCGGCGGCGATCAGGACCGTGGGTATGCGGGGGAGGGACGGCATGTCAGGCGGCTCCTGTCGGGCGGGCGGGGTGCGTCGGGCGGGCCTCGGCGGCGGTCGCGGCGGGGGATCGCGCGAGGTAGGCGGCAGCCTGCGCGGTGCTGCCGTACCGCGACGGGTGGTAGGCGCGGCTCAGGTACTGCGGGATGGAACGGGCCATCGCCCCCGGCGTGGGCAGCACGCCCTGCCGCCCGCCCCGCGCGAACTCCCGAAGGCTGGCCCGGCCGTCCGGGAGCGTCGGGTCGTTCGCCATGAAGAAGCGGGCGCCGCGCTGCCAGAGGAAGACCAGCGCGCCGAAAGCGGTGGCCCAGGTCCGCACCCGCCGCCGGTAGCCGCCGTCCACGTGCATGAACAGGTCGAAGGCCACCGAACGGTGCTCGACCTCCTCCGCGCCGTGCCAGCGCAGCAGGTCCAGCATCGTCGGATCGGCGCCCCGCGCGTCCAGCGCCCCGGCGTTGAGCACCCAGTCCCCGAGGAACGCGGTGTAGTGCTCGATCGCCGCGATGATCGCGACCCGCTCCATCAGCCACCACTGACGCGCCCGGCCCGGCGGCAGGGTGCGATCGCCGAGCAGCTTCTCGAAGAGCCAGTCGACCTGCGCGGTGTACGGGGTGGGGTCGAGCCCGAGCCGCTTGAGATGCGGCAGCACGTCGTCGTGCGCCTGCGAGTGCATCGCCTCCTGCCCGATGAACCCGAGCACGTCCTCCCGCAGCCGCGCGTCGCGGATCTGCGGCAGCACCTGCTTGTAGACGTGCACGAACCACCGTTCGCCGGCGGGCAGCAGCAGATGCAGCACATTGATCGTGTGGGTGCTGTCCGGGTCGCCGGGAATCCAGTGCAGCGGGGTGTCCGCCCAGTCGAAGGCGACGTTGCGGGCCTTCAACGGGGTGTGCTCGGACGCGGTCGGCCGGGGCCGCAACGAGGCCGTATTAGACATGGCGTCAATGTACTGGTGAGTACGGGGTGGGCAACAGGGCTGGGACGGGGAATTGCCGCACCCCTTCACTGCCGTCCTTCTACTTCAGCCCGGACACCCGCGCCCCGCTCGGCAGCCGCGCCGACAGCTCGGCCTGAGCGCCCGCCGCGGCCGGTACGGTGAGCAGCGGACCGGCCGCGCGGCCTGTCACCCCGCCCCGCGCGGTGATCTCCGTGAGCTGTCCGCTGCCCGCCGCCACCAGCCACCACTGGCCGCCCTGCGCCTTCCACAGCACTCCGGCCAGGGCCCACGGCTCGCGGGGGCCGCAGCCGGGGCCGCCTTCGGAGCGGGCCACGACCGTGCCCGGTGCGTCGGGCCGACCGGGCTTGGTGGGGGTCTGGATCTGGGCGAATGTGCGGGAGCCGGGACCGCGCCAGGTCTCGGCGCGGGTGCAGAGCCAGGCGGCGGTGCCGCCGCCGGCGGGCAGAGGGCCGCGGGCGAACTCCCAGGAGTTGACGCTTCGCACGCCCTGGCCGCGCAGCCCGCCGAGGTGACATGCCGTACGGGCCCAGGCGGCGCGTGCCTGCGGTCCCGACGGGTCGCCCGGCCGGTCCGGTGCGCCGTACGTCAGGCGGGCCGGGAGCAGTTCGCCCAGGTCGGTGTAGAGGTGGCCGTCCATGCGCAGGGCCTGCCAGGCGGTGCAACCGGTGGCCTGGGCAGGGGACGGTACGGGGCCGGTCGTGCCGTCGTCGAGGTGCAGCGGCTGGGGAGCGTCGGCGGGCTTCCGGAGGTCGGTCAGGTCCGCGCGGTCGATCCAGGGTGCGGTCAGATAGCGGACGTTGCTGTCCGCGCGGTTCAGGACCAGGGCCGGGGCGGAGGCATCGTCGGAGTTGTCCGTGCGGGCGAGGTCCAGCGCCGCGCCGGGGCCGTCCTCGCTCCCCTCGCCCGTACCGTCGGCAGCCTCGACATAGCGCACCACGCGCAGCCCGTCGTACAGCAGCACCACCGCGGACCGGTCCACCACGCCCGCGTAGAGCAGCTGTGGCGGACCGGCCGCGGGGCCCTTGGCGGTGCCCGGGGTGGCGGAGACCTGCACGTCGGGGCCGGGCCTGGCCCACACGGCCAGCGCGCGCCGGAGCAGCGCGCTGTCGTGGGTGCGGTCTCCGCGGGCGGGCCACGCCGCGAGACCCCGCCGTGTCGCGTCCTGCCAGGCCCCGGCGGGGGCCCGCGTCACCTTGGCGGGGTCGAGGGCGGCCTGGGCCGCCGGGTTCTGGGCGTACGGGGGAGCCGCGGCGCCATCGGGGCCCCAACCGCCGCCCGGCAGACCCAGCAGCGCTCCGCACACCAGCACCGCTGCCCCGGCCGCCGGCACCGCGCGGGTGCGCTGGCGGCGCCGCATGAGGTCGGTGGGCCGGGCTTGGAGCGAGCACGGGTCGAATTCGGCGGACTCCAGCAGCGAGCGGTCCCGGCTGCCCGCGGGCAGCGGGGTGTCCGCCGCCGCGGCGAGCGCGCCGGGCGCGTCCTGTGCCCCGGCCTCCTCCAGGATCGCGCACACGTCCGCGTCGCCCAGCCCTTCCAGGGCGCGCAGCACATACGCCGCGCGGGCCGGGCCGGAGAGCGCCGACAGGGTCCGGTCGAGGGCGAGTTCGTCCGCGCCGCCGGCCCGCGGGAACAGCCGCAGCCCCCAGACCCGCGGCAGCAGCGGGGGAAGGGAGGGCACGGACACCTCGCGGCGCACCAAGGGGAGGCGCAGCCGGGGCCGTTCGGCGGCCAGGGCGGAGCGCAGCATCCGCAGCCGTACGAACGCGTAGCCCGGGTCGGCGGCCGGGCGGCCGGAGCGGCGCTGGGACGGCAGGACGGGGAGCGGGGAGCGGGAGTCCTGGCGCGGCAGCGCGCGCTGCACGATCGCATGCGCCGTCAGGACGCGCCGGTTGCGCCCCAGCGAGGGCGGCAGCACCAGGTAGGCGAGGCGCGTCAGCCGCGGGTAGTGCTCGACGAGGGCGGCCTCGGCCTGGTCGACGCCGACGAAGACGTCCGGGCCGTCACCGGCGCCGGAGCCGTCCGGACGGGGGGCTGTTGCCTGCTGCTGCTCCACGTTCGGTGAAACGAGTGAATCCTGGGATGGTCACCTCGTCCGCCGTCGCCGGACGAGGTGCTCCGTACGGCGGCGAGGCCGCCCCGCCGCCGTACGGTCACGCGCGGCTACTCCGAAGGCAGGTGGCGGTCGAGGTCGAACTCGCCGTCCCGGGCGCCCAGGACGAACGCGCGCCACTCCGCTTCGGTGTACCGCAGCACCACGTCCGGCTCCTTCGAATTCCGCATGGCCACCGCGCCCTTCTCCAGGAAGGCGATCTCCACCGCCTCCTCGGACTCGCCCGGGGCGCGCTGCCAGGTGGCGTCGGAGATGTCGAGGGCGTAGAGCCACTCCTTCTCAGCTGCGGCACTCATACGGTGAACTCCTCGCTCGCGGTCCGTACGGTTCTGCGTACGGATCGTCAGCGTACGCGGTGGCCCGAGCGGCTTCCAGCGGTGCCGCCAGGTGTGATACGCGCAGCTCCTAGCCACGGTCCAGGTACGCCAGCACCGCCAGCACCCGGCGGTTGTCGTCGTCGGACGGCGGCAGTTGCAGCTTTCCGAAGATGTTGGAGGTGTGCTTGGCGACGGCCCGTTCGGTGATCACGAGTTTGCTCGCGATGGCGGTGTTCGAGCGGCCTTCGGCCATCAGCTCCAGCACCTCGGTCTCGCGCGGCGTCAGCCGGGCCAGTGGCCGGTCCCCGGACCGCCGGGACAGCAGCTGGGCGATCACCTCCGGGTCCATGGCCGTCCCGCCCGCCGCCACCCGCCGTACCGCGTCGATGAACTGCTCGGCGTCGAAGACCCGGTCCTTGAGCAGGTAGCCGACACCGCCGGTGCCGTCGGCGAGCAGTTCGCGCGCGTACAGCTGCTCCACGTGCTGGGAGAGGACCAGGACCGGCAGGCCGGGCCGGGCGCGGCGGGCGGCGAGCGCGCACTGCAGGCCCTCGTCCGTGAGGGTGGGCGGCAGCCGCACGTCGACCACTGCCACGTCCGGCCGCTCCTCCTCCAGCGCCCGCGCCAGATCGGGTCCGTTGCCGACGGCGGCGGCGATCTCGAAGTCGAACGCCTCCAGCATCCGTATCAGCCCGTCCCTCAGGAGGAAGAGGTCTTCGGCGAGCACAACGCGCACGGGATCTCCAGCGTGACCAGGGTGGGGCCGCCCACAGGGCTGCTGACGGCCAGAATGCCGTCGAATGTACCGAGTCGGCGTTCGAGGCCGCGCAGGCCGGAGTGGGCACCGCCGTGGGCGGCCCCGCTCGTGCCGTCCGCGGACAGGACCACACCGCCGCGGCCGTCGTCGCCGACGCTGATCCGCAGCCGCCCCTCGGCGTACTCCAGGTCCACCCACACCCGCTCCGCGTCCGCGTGCTTCACGGCGTTGGTGAGCAACTCGCTCACGGAGAAGTACGCGGCCGACTCCACCGGCGCCTCCAGGCGGCCCGGCAGCCGCCCGGTCACCTCCACCGGCAGCGGCATCCGCAGGGCCAGCGCCCGTACGGCGTCGTCCAGGCCGCGTTCGGCGAGCACCGGGGGATGGATGCCGCGGACCAGGTCGCGCAGTTCGGTCAGGGCCTGTGCCGAGGACGTACGGGCGCGGGAGACCAGCTCCTTGGCCTTGGCCGGGTCGCGTTCGATCAGCGCCTCGATGGTGCCCAGGTCCATGCCCATCGCGACCAGCCGGGCCTGCGCGCCGTCGTGCAGGTCCCGCTCGATCCGGCGCAGTTCGGCGGCCGAGACGTCCACCGCGTCGTGCCGGGTCTCGGTGAGCCGTGTCACCCGGGCGGCCAGCTCGGCCTTGGACGGGGTGAGGAACGCCGCCGCGAGCCGGAAGTGCACCCTGAGCAGCTTCGTATTGAAGAGGGAGGCGGCGAGCACCGCCGCGCCCAGCACCGGCATCAGGGCCACCTGTACCGGGTCCGAGACGGACAGGAACACGTACTCGTAGTCGTGGACCAGGCCCTTCCAGACCAGCAGCGGGAGGACGAATCCCTCGATGCCGAGCACGATCAGCACGCCCGGCAGCAGCGCCGTGATGCACCCGGCCGTCAGGTCGACCCCCAGCCACCCCAGTTCCCGCCAGGTCGCCGGGTCGCGCAGCAGCTGGTAGCAGTGCTGCACATGACCGGACAGGCCGGGCTGCCGGTCGGGGAGCGGGCGCTGGTCGTCCGGTATGCGAAGCCCGGTCCAGTCGTGCGCCCACCGCCGCCGCTGGTCGGCGTAGCGCCGGGTCAGGGATATGAGGGGCGGGGTGGTCAGCCAGCCCAGTCCGAGCGGCAGCGAGGCGAGCGAGACGAGGGTGAGGCAGAAGAGGGCGGCCGAGCCCACGAGTGACAAGCCTGTGAGCCAGAGACCTCGTGCCCCGGCGACCAGTGTTCGGCGGACTCTCATCCGTACGCTCCCTCTCCTTCACGCGCCCGGACGTCGGGCGCGGGGACAGTCTGCCTGGAAGAGAAGTCCAGGCCACTGGGCCGCGCCCCCGGAAAAGGGGGTGTACCTGGCACCACCCCCCCGGGGGTGCCCCAGGCGATCGCACCCGGTGGCCGCCGTCTTCTCCCGTACGCGATCCCGTCGGCCTCACCACGTCTCGACCTCCGGACGGAGAGCCCCATGAGCGTCCCCGCGACCGTGTCCGCAGCCACCCCGCCCGCCACCGCCGCCCCGTACGAGACCTCGATCGCCGACGCGCCGGACCGGATACGCGCCGCCCAGCGCCTGCGCCACCGGGTCTTCGCCGAGGAGATGGGCGCCACCCTCCACTCGCCCGTGGCGGGCCACGACATCGACCCCGTCGACGCCCGCGCGGACCATCTGATCGTCACCGAGACCGCGACCGGCGACGTGGTCGGCACCTACCGGCTGCTGCCGCCAGGCCGCACCGAACGCCTCTACTCGGACGGTGAGTTCGACCTGACGGCGCTGGCCGCGCTGCGCCCCTCGCTCATCGAGGCGGGCCGCTCCTGCGTGCACGCGGAGCACCGCAGCGGCGCCGTCATCAACCTCATGTGGGCCGCGCTGGCCCGCTACACCCTGCTCTCCGGACACCGCTACCTGGCGGGCTGCGCCTCCGTACCGCTGGGGGACGGGGGCGCGGCCGCGGCCGCCGCGTGGGAGCTGGGCCGCACCCGGTACGCCGCACCGCCCACCCTGCGCGTCACCCCGCACCACCCGTGGCGGCCCGCCGGACCGGGCCCGGACGCCCGCCCGAACCCGTCGCTGCTGCCGCCGCTGCTCCGCGGCTACCTGCGGATCGGCGCGTGGGTGTGCGGACCGCCCGCCCACGACCCGGAGTTCGATGTGGCGGACTTCTTCGTGCTGCTGGACATGGAGCGGCTCAACGAGCGGTACCGGCGGTTCTTTCTGGGGGAGCAGGCGGACGGGCGCGCTCCGGTGGCCGGGGGCCGGCCGTGAGCACCTGGGAGGTGCGCTCCGAGTGCACCCCGCGGTGCGCCGCGCACGCCGCGCCGCGGGTCCCGTTCACGGAGACCGCCCGCCGCTGCGCCGCCTTCGCACGCGCCGCGGGCCGCGCGCTGCGGGACGGCGAGCGGATGGCCGAACCGGCCCGGCTGCGGGCGCACGCGCGGGCGGTGCTCGCCTCGGTCGGCGTACGGCTCGTGGTCGAGGCGGCGCGGGACGGGGTGGGGCTCGCGGTGCCGTACGGGGCGGGGTCCGCGGTGCCGCACGGGGCGGACGCCACGCCCGCGTCGCAGGCCCGCCCCGGCACCCTCGTCGTCGCCAACCACATCTCCTGGCTGGACATCCCCGCGCTGCTCGCCGTCGAGCCGGTGACCCTGCTCGCCAAGCGCGAGGTCGGTGACTGGCCGCTGGTGGGCACCCTCGCCCGCCGCGCCGGCACCCGCTTCATCGACCGCGCCGGCCCGCGCCAACTGCCCACGGCCGTCGCCGGCCTTGCGGACCTGCTGCGCTCCGGCCGGTCCGTGGCCGCGTTCCCGCAGGCCACCACCTGGTGCTCGGTGGCGCACGGCGCGTTCCGGCGCGCCACCTTCCAGGCGGCGCTGGACGCGGACGCCCCCGTACGGCCGGTGACCATCGCGTACGAGCAGCTGGGGATGCCCAGCACGGTCGCGGGCTTCCTCGGCGACGAGGAGTTCCTGTCCTCCGTACGGCGGGTGGTCGGCGCGCGCGGCCTGACCGTACGCGTCACCGTGCACCCCCCGCTGCTCCCGCACCCCGGCGCGCACGACCGGCGCACGCTGGCGGCCCTCGCCCGCGCCGCCGTCTCCCGCACCGTCCGCGAGCCGGTCCGTTACGCGCCGGGTGCGTGCCGGGTGGGCGCAGCGCCCGCGCCGGATCAGGCGCTCGGTACGTACTTGTAGCCGACGCGCCGTACGGTCACGATCGACGACCGCACGTCCGCGCCCAACTTGCGGCGCAGCCGGGCCACATGCACGTCCACCGTCCGGCCGTCGCCGACGTGCCCGTACCCCCACACCGTGGTCACCAGCTGGTCGCGGGTGTGCACCCGGTGCGGGTGCGCGACGAGGTGGGCCAGCAGCTCGAATTCGAGGTACGTCAGGTCCAGCGGACGGCCGTGGACGTGCACGGTCCGCTGCTCGGGGTCGATGCGTACGGTCGCGTCCCCGGTCGTCGCCGCGGCCGGGCCGACGGTGTCCGGGGCGGGCCCCACGGCGGTGCCCGGCGGGGCCGCCGCGGCCGGTACCGACTCCGCGGGGACCAGGACGAGATAGCCGACCATGGCCGGCTGTCCCGGCAGCGCGGGCAGGCTGTGCTGTGGCGCGGGGAGCCAGGTCGCGCCGGAGGTGAGCAGGTCGGCGACGGGCGGCAGTTCGTCGGGCGCCACGGCGCGCAGGCGCTGGCGGCCCGGCAGGGCGGCGGCTGTCGCGGCGGCCGAGACGGGGGCGGAGACGGCGGCGGACTTCGCGGAAGGGGCGGTGAGGGTACGGACGTTCGTCATGATCGGTCAGCTCTTTCGCGCAGTGGGGGCGTCGGTGGACGTCGTGCGCGCGGGCAGGGCTGGGGACGCCGCGAAAGGCGTCGGAGAGGTGTGTGCGGGCCCGCGCTCAGTGCGCGCGGCAACACAGACGGTCGAAGTGATGCCCCTGCCGGGACGGCCAGAAAGGCTCTAGGTCGCTGCGACCCGTCGCGGTTTCGGTAAGGCTGGCCATGCCCCCATTCAACCAGACTGCCGGTGTTCTGTCCTTCAGGTGTCCCGCCGCCCGGCGCGGGCCCGGCGGCGGGCCTTGAACACGGCGCCCGCGCCCATACCCAGCAGCAGGGACGTCAGATGCCCCACGTCCGTGAAGTCCCGTTCCCTGCGCAGGACCGGGTGGACGCCCAGCGCCAGCAGCCCCGCCGTCGCCGCCGCCCGCGCCCCGCGGTGCGGTAGGGACACGGCGAGCGCGCCCACCGTGGCGTAGAAGCCGTAGCTCGCGCCGACGTCCACGGCCCGCTCGGTGTCGGGGGTGACGTACTCGTGGGAGAGCGCGCGGGCCGCCCGCAGCCCGCCGTACACGAGCACGCTGGCGCCGATGTGCCCGGCGGCGAACATCCCGGCCACCCGCCGGGTGCCCCACGCCGCCTCGGCCGTGCCGAGCGCCGCGAGCAGCGCGAGCCCGTACGGGACGGGCAGCGGGCTCTCGACGAACACGGCGCTGGTCGCCAGCGTCCGCCAGCGGCCCGCACGCAGGTTGTGGACGTTGGTGGAGTGCGCGCGCAGCAGCTCGGCGCGCTCGTGCGCGGGCATCCGCGCGGTGGCGTACGCGCCGAGCTGGACGGCGCCGACGTACAGCGGGGCGAGCCAGGGAGCGTAGGCGGAGGGCGCTTTCATGCCCTCCATCATCCCCGGGGACCGTGCGTGACGGCGGGCGGGACCCGGTCGGCAGGACCGGCCGGGCCCGTTCAGCCGAGCCGGATCTCCACCGGCTCGGCCGAGCCGCCGCGCACCGTGACCGGGGCCCCGGCGGCCCGCGCCACGCCGCCGCCCCGCTCCGAGCGGCACTCGACGGTGTAGCGGCCGTCGGCGCCGGCGGAGAGGGTGAAGCGCCCTTCGGCGTCGGTGAGCGCGGCCACGTCCGGGAAGGAACCGGGGCCCGCGGCGAGGTACACCCGGGCGTCCGGGACGGCCCGGCCGTCCGCGTCCACCACGACTCCGGAGATCACCGCCATGCCGGGCCCCTTCATCCGTTCACTCGTCTCGCACGGTCATGCCTGCCGTACGGTCACGCCTTCCACGCCACGTAGTTGTTGTACACCGGCGTGGTGATCCGGGTGCCGGAGTTGGTGACCGCGCCGCCGTACGCGTGGATCGCGATGCCGTACCGGCCGCCGTTGTAGAAGTGGTAGACGGAGCTGCCGCTCTGGCCGCCCGCCGTGTCGATGTCGTAGTACACCTTGCGCGGGCCTACGGAGGCGACGCCGCGCGCGTCGTACCACTGGGTGCCGGCCGGCTTGTCGCCCGGGTAGCCGGAGATGTTGCCGACCGTCTTGAGCAGGTCGGCGTCGGACCACACGCCGAAGCCGAACCAGCCGGTCGTGTTGCCCAGGTTGTTGGGCAGGATGATCGCGCCGTAGTCGTAGTTCTCGTCGCCGTTGTTGGCCCAGCCGTTGACCGTACGGAAGCTGGTGCTGGTCACGACGCCGTACGGGAGGGTGTTGCCGTTGCGGCCCGGCATCACGTTGATGCTCTTGACCCAGCCGTCGCGCCCGGCGACGCCGCTGTTCTTGATGTAGACGACGTGCCCGGCGGTGGCCAGGGTGTGCGGGCCGATGAACCAGCCGGTGCCGATCCAGCGGGAGTTGTCCGCCGCGGTGATCAGCAGCGAGCAGTGCACCCGCCACGGGTAGACGGACGTGTCGGTGATCTGCACCCGGTCGTCCGGGCCGTGCACGGTCTCGGCGGCGACCGGCGGCGGGCCGAAGGACGCCTCGCCGATGTCCGGCAGCGCGGCGGTCGGCGGCTGCCACAGCTGCTCCGGCGTGCCTTCGGGACGGGTGTAGCCGCGCACGTTCTCCAGGCCGTCCGCGGTCGCCCTGGCCGCGTCGCCCTGCGGCCCCTCGGACGGTGGCTGGACGGTCAACTCCTCGGCACTGAAGACGACTTGCTGTTCTTCCGGTTCGTTCGAGACGGCGGTGTGGAACTCGATCGGCATTGCTTGTCACCGAGCCTCTCGGTTCTCGCGGTGCACTGTGGGAGTCCTCCTGGAAGGAGTCCTCTTCTTGTACTGCGGGCCGCCGGGGGTGGACAACGCAAGATGCGCCGAATTCTTGTGGATGGCCCTTGCCTACGTCATCTGTCCCGAAAGGCCCCGACAACGGCACGAGAAGGACCCGGAAACCGGGACGGCTTTCCCGCGGAGAACTTCCGCACCGAGAACGGGCACCGCCGGACCTTGCGGACCCGCGCGGTTCGCGCCACGGCGCGCGCGGCGCCCGCGCGCGCGGGCACACTGGCGGCATGACGACGACCTTGCGCATCGGCCTCCTCGGCACCGGCCCCTGGGCCCGGCGCGTGCACGCCCCCGCCCTCGCCGCCCACCCCGGCGTCACCTTCACGGGCGTGTGGGGACGCCGCCCGGAAGCCGCCGCCGCGCTGGCCGCGAGCCACGGCACCCGCCCGTACGCGACCCCGGAGGACCTGTTCGCCGACACCGACGCCCTCGCCATCGCGCTCCCGCCGTCCGTGCAGGCGGACCTCGCCGTACGGGCCGCCGGGGCCGGCCGCCACCTCCTCCTGGACAAGCCGGTCGCCACCACCGTCGCGGAGGCGCGGGCGGTGGCCGAGGCGGCCGAGCGGGCGGGCGTCGCCTCGATCGTGTTCTTCACCGCGCGCTTCGGCACCGCCGAGGGGGAGTGGGTCGACCGGGCCGCCGCGGCCGGCGGCTGGTTCACCGCGCACGCCGACTGGCTCGGCTCGGTCTTCGCGGCGGACAGCGACAGCCCGTACGCGGCCTCGCCCTGGCGCCGCGAGAAGGGCGCCCTCTGGGACGTCGGCCCCCACGCACTGTCCCTGCTGCTGCCCGTCCTCGGGGACGCCGAGCACGTCACGGCCACCCGCGGCCCCGGCGACACGGTGCTGCTCACCCTGCGGCACGCGGGCGGCGCGGCCAGCTCGGCGACGGTCAGCCTGACCGCGCCGCGGGCGGCGTCCGGCGTGTCCGTCACGCTGTACGGGACTTCGGGCGCCACCTCGCTGCCGCGCCGCCAGGAGGGCCCGGAAGTCGCCTACGAGCGCGCCGTGGACGCCCTGCTCGCCTCCGTACGCAGCGGCGAAGGGCACGCGTGCGACGCGCGGTTCGGGCTGCGGGTGACGGAGGTGCTGGCGGCGGCGGAGGCGTCGTTCGAGGGGGCGGGGGAACGCAAACCGCTTGCGTGATCAGGGCGTACCGCTCACTTGATCAGGGCGTTGGCCACCGCGATCACCAGGCCCAGCGCGGCGTCGGCCGCCCCGATGAGCACGGCCCCGCGTCTGCGGTACCCCATCCGCAGCGCGGCGGCCATGCCCCAGGCGAACAGCAGCGTCGCGTTGAGCGTCAGCCCGGCCGCCGTGGTGGGGCCCTCGGGCCAGTTCCAGTTCCCGGCGGCCAGCAGCAGTACGACCGTGGGCAGCGAGGCGACGACGAGCGGCCACTCGTCGATCAGCCGGTGCCCGAGCGCGTACCAGCGGTGCCCGGCGCTGTGCCCGCGATGGGTGGCCATGTGGTGCGCATAGCCGTGCGCGAGCGCCGCCGTCACGGCGGTGACCAGCACCCACAGCGCGTCGTAGACGGGCGTGAACGGTGCGCCCTCGCTCTGTAGGGCGGCCAGCAGGGCGCTGGAGAGCACGGTTCCGTAGACGCCTCCGAACAGCATGCTGGAAGCCATGGGCAGCTCCTTTCCCCGGTGATACGGAAATGGGGCGGTGCGGGAATGTGGTCGGTGCGGCATGTAGCCGGTGCGGGAAAAGGGAATGAGCCGTCCACGTTAAATCGGCGGGGCCGGTCGCCGCGTCACCATAACGGCGGATAAGGAATGGCCAAAGGTATGACCCGGGCCTCCGTACGCACCTCCGGGTAAGTAACCAACTTTCAAGTGGGTAATTGCGGACCGGCAGGCGGGACGCGAGGATTTTCCCCGGCGCGCCGCTCCTGTTCCTGCCCGTCCTCACCACCTTTCCGGAGTTTTCCGTGACATCCACCGCACCCGGTGCAGAGCCCACCCCGGTCACCGTCCTCGGCCTGGGCGCCATGGGCCGCGCCCTGGCCGCCGCCTTCCTGGAGGGCGGCCACCCGACCACCGTCTGGAACCGCACCCCGGGCCGCGCCGACGCCCTCGTGGCGGCCGGCGCCACCCTCGCCGCCGACGCCGCCGAGGCGGCAGCCGCCTCCCCGGTCACCGTCGTCTGCCTCATGGACCACCGGTCCGTACGCGACGTGCTCACCCCGCTCGCGGACCGGCTCGCCGGCCGTACGGTGATCAACCTGACCACCGTCTCCCCGCAGGACGCCCGCGCCACCGCGGCCTGGGCGGACGAGCACGGCATCGGGCACCTCAGCGGCGCCATCATGGCCGTCCCCGCGCTGATCGGCGGCCCGCAGTCGATGCTCCTCTACAGCGGCCCGGACGCCCTCTTCGCCGCCCACCGCGGCCTGCTCGAACGGCTCGGCCGGTCCACCCACCTCGGCACCGACCCCGGCACGGCGCCGCTGTACGACGTCGGTCTGCTGGCGGCCATGTACGCCATGTTCGGGGGCTTCCTGCACGGCGCGGCACTGGTCGGCACGGCGGGCGTACCGGCCAAGGAGTTCACGGCGCTCGCCGTGCCGTGGCTCAACGCCATGACCCTCGGCCTGCCCGCCATGGCCGACTTCCTGGATTCGGGGGATTACCGCACCGACGTCCAGAGCCTCGATTTCAACGCGGCGGCCGTGGAACACCTCGTACACACCAGCCGGGAAGCGGGCATCGGCGCGGATGTCCTGCTTCCGCTGCTGGAACTGATACGCCGCCAGGTGTCCGAGGGACACGGCGCGGAGAGTTTCACGCGGCTGGTGGAAGGCATCAAGCACCCGGGGAATGCGGCGGTTTAGCAGAATCCGGCGTGGAGCCGGGGGCGCCGGCCGCGCCCCCGGCGGGCTTCCCGCCTCATGGCTCAACTGCTATGCCTACATGCCGATTTTGGTCTTGGAAGGCATCGACGATGCCGCCTAACGTCGTGATCACGGCCTTCGCACACCGCGACGCGCGCTCACGTACGACAAGGAGGCGCAGCTCATGACCGCGTTCACGAGTTACGTCGAGATCATTCTCCAGAAGCTGACCGGCAGCCCCGAACGCCCGGTACTGACCACGGCCGAGGGGCGGGACATCACCGCCGCCGAGCTCCACGACAGCGTGCACCGGATGGCGGCCGAGCTGGCCGACCGCGGCATCGGGCGCGGCCGTACGGTCGCGATACTGGCCGGGAACCGGCCGGAGGCCCTGTCCGCCCGGTACGCGGTCAACCTGCTGGGTGCCCGGATCGTCCTCCTCTACGAGGGGCAGGCACCGGAAACCCAGGCGCGCCTCGTGGAGAGCGCGGAGACCGCGCTGCTGCTCGTCGGGCCGGAATCGGCCAAGGCCGCCGCGGAACTCCTCTCCCATCTGGAGGGGCCCGCGCCGGACGTCCTGATGCTGGGCCCCGGCGGCACCGGGCTGGAGGCCGAGGACCTGACCGCCCTGGCCGCCGCCCGCCCTTCGGGCCGTACGGTCGAGAGCGCCGCCCGCGCCGACGAGGACTGGTGCATCCGCTACACGGGCGGCACGACCGGCGTCCCCAAGGGCATCCGGACGGCGCACGGCCCGTACGCGACGCTGCTGTCCTACCCCGTCGAAGCGGCCGGCGACCCGCCCCGCCAGCTCGCCTGCACCTCGCTCACCCACCTCGCCGGACACGTGGCGGACATGACGCTGGCCGCGGGCGGCAGCGTCGTCCTCCAGGAGCGCTTCGAGCCCGGTGCGGTCCTCGCGGCGATCGCCCGCGAGCGCATCACCCACATATGGCTGCTGCCGCCCCTGCTCTACGCACTCCTGGACCACCCCGACCTCGCCACCACCGACCTCAGCAGCCTCACCCGCATCAGCTACGGCGGCTGCCCGGCCTCCCCGTCCCGGTTGCGGCAGGCCCTGGACGTCCTCGGACCGGTCCTCTACGGCTGGTACGGGCAGTCCGAGGCCCTGCTGCTCACCGAGGTGAGCCCGGCGGAGCACGCCATCACCGGGCGGGGCGGGCAGATCACCGTCGGCCGCCCCGTACCCGGCGTGGACATCGAGATCCGCGACGAGCACGACCGCCCCCTCCCGCCGGACGCCAGCGGCGAGGTGTACGTCCGCTCCGGCGGCCTGATGACCGGCTACTGGAAGCAGCCCGAGCTGACCGCCCAGGTGATCCGCGACGGCTGGCTGCGCACCGGCGACGTCGGCTACCGGGACGAGGACGGCTATCTCTACCTGATGGACCGGGTCAAGGAAATGATCATCGTGGTGGGCGGCCACGTCTATCCGGCCGAACTGGAGGACCTGCTGCACACCCACCCGGACATCGCGCAGTGCGCGGTCTTCGGCGTACGCGGCGCGGACGAGGTCGAGGAGGTGCATTGCGCCGTCGTCCCCGCACCCGGGCGCACGGTCGACCCCGCGCGGATCACCGACTTCGTCGTGGCACACAGGGGCGCGATGTACACGCCCCGCGCCGTGCACCAGGTGGACAGCATCCCGCTCACCTCGGTCGGCAAGCCGGACAAGAAGCGGCTCAAGGAGGAGGTGGAGGGGAGGGGGTAGGGGGAGCGGGGGCGCGGTAGCCGCGGGGTGCTGGGGCGGGTGGGGCAGGCGGGGCGTACGGGCTCTTCGGGCGGGGGCGGTTCGCTCTCGGGGCGGCCGGGGCGGCCGGGGCGGTTGGTCTGGGCGGGCCGGGATGGCGGGCGGGCCGCGGCCGTCATCAATTCCTCACACAATGCGAGACACGGCGTCATGAACGCCGCGCACCATGGTCGGGCCCCTTCCTCGCCGTACGCTTTCGACCAGCGTCCGCCCGGCCCGCTTCGGAGACCCCCGCCCCATGACCCGTGTGCTGCTGATCGAGGACGACCCCGCCGTACGCAAGGGCGTCCACCTCGCGCTCCGCCGCCGCGGTCACGAGGTCGAGGCGGCCGCCAGCGGCGAGACCGGCCTCCTCGCGCTGGACCGCTTCCGGCCCGAGCTGGTGCTGCTGGACCTGATGCTGCCCGGCATGAGCGGCCTGGAGGTGTGCCGCCGCATCCGCGAGACGCAGCAGATCCCGATCATCATCCTGTCCGCGCGCGGCGACGACATCGACATGGTCGTGGGACTGGAGGCCGGCGCGGACGACTACGTGGTCAAGCCCGCCAGCGGCGAAGTGCTCCAGGCGCGCATGCGGGCGGTGCTGCGGCGTGTGGTGGGGGAGGGAGGTGGGGATGCGGGGGCTTCCGGTGGTTCCCCTGCCGTGTCCGCCCCGTCCGCGTCCTCCTCCGTGACGTACGGTGCGCTGACCATCGACCGCGCCGGTCTGCTCGTCACCAAGAACGGCCGGGACGTCGTGCTCGCCCCCTCCGAGCTGAAACTGCTCCTGTTCCTGTCCGACTCGCCCGGCCAGGTCTTCAGCCGCCAGCAGCTCCTCGAACAGGTCTGGGAGCACAGCTTCTACGGGGACGTACGGCTGGTGGACGCGTGCGTGATGCGGCTGCGCGCCAAGATCGAGGACGATTCGCGCACGCCCGCGTACGTACAGACGGTACGGGGCTTCGGCTACCGGTTCGGACCCTTGTGAGCACCCGTACGTCCCCGGAAGGGACCGCGCCGACGCGGGGCCGTGAGTGGCTGGCCGCCGCCTGCACCAGGCTGCGCGGGCTGCGTACCCGCCTCATCGTCGGCTTCCTCGTCGTCTCCGCGCTCAGCGCGCTGATCACCGCCGCGCTCACCTTCCGGCAGGCCCGTACGGCGATACTGGCCCGCACTCAGAACACCGCCGTGCACGACCTGCGCGACCAGATGCAGTCCCTCGGCCCCGACCTGCCCTTCCCGCCCCGGCGCGAGGACCTGCAGAACCTCGTCGTCCAGCTCGACCGGGCGGGCGGCTCCCGCAACTGGCGCACGTACGCGCAGTACGAGGACGGGCCGGTCGTGCCGGGGCCGTGGGGCGCGGGCGCCGATTCCTCGGCGGGCGGGACGGGTGGTGCGGCCAAGGGCGGGGCTGCGGTCACCGACGGTCTGCGCAAGGCCGTACGCGAGCAGCACGCGCCGATCTTCCAGCGGGTGGACCGGGACGGGCAGCCGTGGCTGGCGATCGGCATGCCGGTGGACTTCACGGACGCGGATGGCCGTGGGGACGGGGCGGGCCGTACGGGCTCCAAGGCAACCCCCTCGGCCGCCCCCCAGCAAGGCAAGCCCTCCGGCCTGATCGTCTACGCCGAGTTCCCCCTGACCGACGAGAAGGCCGACATCTCCGCCCTGGTCACCTCCGCCCAGGCGGGCGCACTGCCCGCGCTCGCGCTGGCCGTCGTCCCCGCGCTGTTCGCCGCCCGCCGCGTGCTGCGGCCGGTCCGCCGCCTGCGGGAGGCGGCCGAACGCATCACCTCCGGCGAACTGGACACCCGGCTCCCGGTGACCGGCCGCGACGAACTCGCTGATCTGACCGTCACGTTCAACGAAATGGCCCGCGCCCTGGAGAAGGACGACGCCGAACTGCGCCGTATGGAGGCCAACGCCCGGCGCTTCGCTGCCGATGTCTCGCACGAGCTGCGCACCCCGCTGGCGGCCATGTCCGCCGTGACCGAAGTCCTCGACGAGGACGCCGCCCGGCTGGACCCCGACACCGCCGACGCCGTACGCCTCATCAGCGACGAGACGACGAAGCTCGCCCGCATGGTGGAGGACCTGATAGAGGTCTCGCGCTTTGACGCGGGCGCCGCCGACCTGCACCTCGACGAGATCGACGTCGCCATGGCGCTCCGCAAGACGCTCCAGCTGCGCGGCTGGCAGGACCAGGTCGAGACCGACCTCCCCGAGGGACTGCGGGCCCGCTTCGACCCGCGCCGCATCGACGTGGTCGTGGCCAACCTGGTCGGCAACGCGCTGCGGCACGGCGGTACGCCGGTCCGGCTGACCGCGTACGCAACGTCGGGACGGCTCCGTATCGACGTGGCCGACCAGGGCCCCGGTATCGACCCACAAGCGCTCCCGCACGTCTTCGACCGCTTCTACAAGGCCGACGCCGCCCGCGCCCGCTCCGGCGGCAGCGGCCTGGGCCTGGCCATCGCGATGGAGAACGTACGGCTCCACGGGGGCACCCTGCGCGCGGCCAACGCGCCAGGTGGGGGAGCGGTGTTCACGGTGGAGGTGCCGGTGGATCCGTGGGGTGGGGTGGGGGTGGAGACGAACGGGTCGGGGGCGGACGGGTCCGGGGCGGGGGGCGTCGCTTCCGTGCCCGGTGCCGGGGGCGCTGGGGCCAGGGACGCCGAGGCCGAGGGTGTCGAGGCCAAGGGTGCCGAGACCGAGGGTGTCGAGGCCAAGGGTGCCGAGACTGAAGGCGCCGAGACCAAGGGTGCCGAGATCGAGGACGGCCGTCCATGAGGAGCCCGATCCGACCGACGCGGACCGCCCCGTCCACGAGGACCAAGAGCACCACTCTGCGCACAGCCCTCTCGCTCACCCTCTTCCCCTCCCTCCTCCTGACCCTCCTCCTCACCGGCTGCGGCATCAGCCCCACCGGCTACGTACAGGCCGGCGCCCCCGCGCAAGGCATCCGGCAGCCGGGCACCGCCACGTACACCGCCCGCATCTTCTTCCTCTCACCCCTCGGCATCCACGCGGCCGCCCGCCCGGCCGACGGCCCGGTCGGGCCGCAGGAAGCCCTGGACCTGCTGGTCAAGGGACCCACCGAGGCGGAGCGGGCCCGCGGGCTGGTCAGTGTGGTGCCCCAGATGCCGGGCCGGCTGACCGCCGTACCCGCGAACGGCGCGGTGAGCGTCTACCTCCCCATGGCCGTGGCCCGTATGGAGGCGGCGGCCGTCCACCAGATCGCGTGCACCGCCGCCAACGCCGCCATTCCGGGCGGGCGTCCGGCCACTGAGGTCGATGTGCGCATGTACGAGCCGGGGAGCGGCGGAAAGCCGTGGACGGTGCGCTGTTCCAGCAACGGCATCGCCCTCCCGGTTACCGGCCCGGAGGGCTCCCGTACCCCCGCTCCCACCCCCGCCCCGGACGGCTCCAGCACCCCGCGAACGCGCTGACGTCAGCCGGCGCCCCACGGCTCCGTAGGCTGCCCAAGCGCTCCCTGACCAGGGGGCTTTGTCAGTGGTCGGCACTAAAATTGGAGGCAGAAAGGAAGCAGTCCAGGACTGCTTCGCTGTCGACCCGGGAGGTTGCCGATGGCCGTAGCCGCACCGTCCAAGAACACCGCCGCCACGAAGAAGACCACGTACGGCAAGACCGCCGCGCGCCGGGTGGTCCGCCGCACACCGATGGTCAAGAAGCCGCTGCCCGCCGGTCTCCCGCGCGAGTGGTACGAAGCCCACAACCGCCGTCTGAAGGCCATGCGCCTGGCGATAGCCCTGCTCGACGGTGGTGTCTACACCCCGGAGCGGGCCCGTAACCGCACCATCCGCACCACCGCGGCCCGTATCGGAGTGCACCCGCCCTCCAACACGACCTGCCGCATGGTCCGCTCCCTGATCATTGAGAACGCCCGCTGAACCGGCAGGCGCCGCGCCGCCGACTGCGCGCGAACACGAGCGACGACTCCAACCGACCCTGATCACACCACCTGACCTACCGGGCCTCCGCCGCCTCTGAGCGCGGCCGGCCGGCCCCGGCGGCCCCTCCCGGCCCAGACCCGGGAGGGGCCACACGTCATGCCCGAAGACCGTCGAGCTTCCGCCTCCGGCCCCGACGCTCCCCCTACTGCCGCACCGGAGTTGCCTGTCGCAAGGCCACCTGCGCCGCCGAGGTCCCCAGCCCAGTAGGCCGCCCACTCCACTCACCAGCCCCGGCCGCCACGGCCTCAGCCGCACCGGCGACCGCCCCGCTCCGCACCCCCGAACCCATACCGCCCTTATCTCCCTTATGCCGCCGCAAGTCCTCCTCGCGATACCGCCGGCACCCTCGATGCCAGGTCAGTATTCCGGACATCCAGTTCTCCAGTTCCTTCACGTACCCGTCCAGCAGTGCCCGCGCTTCCTCCGACAGATCGAAGTCGTCGTAAAGCACCGGCAGTTCGTTCGCCGCCACATGCTGGAACTCCCGCATACGTGACGTCATGAGGTCGTGCACGATCGCGAGCGCCGTCGGATAGTCGCAGTCGAAGAAGTTCTGCACCACCAGAACCCCGTTGTGCACCTCACCCTCGTACTCGATCTCCTTCTGGTACGAGAACACGTCGTTCATCAGCGTCGCGTAGTCGGCCGCGGCGTTCTCCAGCGAACGCATGGTCCCACTGCGATAAATCTCCTCCGGCACCCGCCGCCCATGCCCGACACGGCTCAGGCTCATCGTCATGTCGGAGCCGAACGTCGCCCGCCGCATCTCGATGTAATCCACCGGATCGGGAATGTGATGCAGCGCCTGGTTCTCCAACTCCCAGATCCACCCGGCCGTCATCGCCTCGACGCTGTCCCGGAACGTCTTCCGCGCCTCCGCGTCCATCGATTCCGTCGTACGGACCCACAGATCGGCCAGCCCGCGTTCCATCGCGTTCGCCGGCTCCGGCGCGGCCGCGCCGTCCTCCACCGGCATCAGCGCCGAAAGCCGCGCATTGCACGCCTTCGCCCCGGCCAGATTCCGTACCGCCCCGAACACCGCGGGGTAGTAATCGTCCCCGTACGTCCCCCAGGTCAGCCACTGCGACGACAGGTCCAGTTCCTCCGGCGTCGCGTCGGGATGCAGCCCGGCTGCGCACAACGGGAAGTCGTAATCCTTCAGCTTCCCCTCGTCCCAGATCCCCGAAAGCGGCACTCCGGCCTGCGGCCGCAGCAGCCCCATCCGCCGCGCCCATTCCACCGTGTTCACCCGCGCCCCATCCAGATGCGGACTCAACATCGTCGCGAACGGCATGAAGAAATCCGGCAGCTGTGAAGGCCCCACCTTCTGATACGGCACATGCGTGAAGTTCCGCACCCGCTTGGCCCCGGTAACCGCCACGGCCTTCCGCACATCCGCCCCGGAAGTCCCCAACCCGCCGAACACAAACGGCGACCAGCTCGCACCCGCACCCGCGTCCGCCGCCTCCCCACCCCCGTTCATGTACCGGCTCGACCGCATGTGCCACTCATGCCCGCCCGCCTGCCAGTCCTGCAACCCCTTGGCGTAAGCCAGCACGTCCGCACACTCCCGCGGACTCAGCCCCTTCTCCGCGAACAGCACCGGCAGTTCCGTCATCACCGTGTTCTCGAACTGCTGCACCCGCGAAGTGATCAGATCATTGACGGCTTCCGCCGCCTCCTGCGTCGAACACCCCAGAAAATTCTCCAGCACCAGCACCCCGTTGCTGAGTTCCCCCTCCTCCTCGGTCTCCCGCTGGTACGAGAACACGTCGTTCCGCAGATGCACCGCGTCCGCGAACGTATCCCTCAGCACCCGCAACGGCCGCGCCCCGGCCACCGCCGCCGGCACCTCGGCCTGCGCGGCGAACTCCACCAGCCCCGCCGACCAAGGCGCACCACCCACCTTCCGCCGCATCTCGATGTACTCGACGGGATTGGGCAACCGCCCGGCATTGATGTTGGACAACTCCCACAACGACTCATTCAGCAAATGCTCGGTACTCTCCCGGAACCGGGCCCGCCACCCTTCCGACATGGAAGGCACCGTCCGAGCCCACAGATCCGCCAGCCCCGCCTCCACCGGATTGGCCGGCTCCGGCACCGGCGTACCCAGATCCATCGGCATGAACAACGGCAGCCGATCCAGATACGCCTTCCCGCCCACCCGGTCCTGCGTCCGCTTGAACGCCTCCAAGAAATGATCGTCGAAAAAGAACACCCACACATACCAGTCCGTCACCAGCGACAGCACATCCGCCGAACAGTCCGGATGGGTGTACGCACACAACAACGCGTAATCATGCGCATCCAAATCCCCCTCCCCCCAAACCCCCGACCCCTCCAACATCCCCATCCCCCGAGCCCACTCCTTGGAATGCCGCCGAGCCTCCTCCAGCCCCGCGTTCATCCGAGCCGGGTACGGCAGATAAAACCCCGGCAACTCAAACGGCTCCGCCACCACGCCCCACCCTCTCGTCGTCCGTCTCCCTACCTACTGGGGGCGCTCCCCCGGACCCGGCGCCCCCAGCGGCCGAGCACTACCCAGCCCCTCGGTGCGTTATCCCCCCTCTTGACACTTCGCGTGAATGTGTGATTCGAGGTGCAAGGCATACGTGCCCACGATGGTCCGGGGGACTCTCCAGACCGAGGCATACGCCACCGTGATCCTGAGGCAGGTCGTTGACTTCCTCGGTGTACCCGATGACGTGCCGGCCGGAGTCGCCAAGCGCATGCGACGGCAGGAGGTGCTGTACGACGGCGACCACCACTACGACGTCATCCTGGGCGAACAGGCGCCCTACACGAACGTCGGCGGACCCGAGCTCATGCAAGCACAGACCGACCGTCTCCTCCGCGACATCGATCTCCCCTCCCTCACCTTGGGAACCCTTCCCACAGCCGGAGCAGAGCGAACTCGACCTCTCGGGACGGGCAGCTGACCGCCAGTAGAAGAGCTGCCGCCGCTCACAGAGCCGGGAAAGCAGGCGAGGGCCGCTACCCCGGCATGGGGTAGCGGCCCTCGCTGCTACTTCTGGCTTCGACTCCGCCTTTTAGATGTCGAAGTAAAGCTCGAACTCGTGCGGGTGCGGGCGGAGCTGGATCGGGGCGATTTCGGCGGTGCGCTTGTAGTCGATCCAGGTTTCGATGAGGTCGGAGGTGAAGACGCCGCCCTGCTGGAGGTACTCGTTGTCGGCCTCGAGGGCGTCGAGGACGGCGGGGAGGGAGGTGGGGACCTGGGCCACGTTGGCGTGCTCTTCGGGGGCGAGCTCGTAGAGGTCCTTGTCGATCGGCTCGGCGGGCTCGATCTTGTTCTTGACGCCGTCCAGGCCCGCGAGGAGGAGCGCGGAGAAGGCCAGGTACGGGTTGGAGGACGGGTCCGGGGCGCGGAACTCGACGCGCTTGGCCTTCGGGTTCGAGCCGGTGATCGGGATGCGCATCGCGGCGGAACGGTTGCGCTGCGAGTAGACCAGGTTGACCGGGGCCTCGAAGCCGGGGACCAGGCGGTGGTAGGAGTTCACCGTCGGGTTGGTGAAGGCGAGCAGCGACGGGGCGTGCTTGAGGATGCCGCCGATGTAGTAGCGGGCGGTGTCCGAGAGGCCCGCGTAACCCTGCTCGTCGTAGAAGAGGGGCTCGCCGCCGGACCACAGGGACTGGTGGACGTGCATGCCGGAGCCGTTGTCGCCGAAGATCGGCTTGGGCATGAAGGTCGCGGTCTTGCCGTTGCGCCAGGCGACGTTCTTGACGATGTACTTGAACAGCATCAGGTCGTCGGCGGCGGCCAGCAGCGTGTTGAACTTGTAGTTGATCTCGGCCTGGCCGGCGGTGCCGACCTCGTGGTGCTGGCGCTCGACCTTCAGGCCGGCGCGGTCAAGCTCCAGGGAGATCTCGGCGCGCAGGTCGGCGAAGTGGTCGACCGGGGGAGCCGGGAAGTAGCCGCCCTTGTAGCGGACCTTGTAACCGCGGTTGTTCAGCTCGGAGCCGGTGTTCCAGGCACCCGCCTCGGAGTCGATCTCGTAGACCGAGCGGTTGGCGGAGGTCTCGAAGCGGACCGAGTCGAAGACGTAGAACTCGGCCTCGGGGCCGAAGAACGCGGTGTCGGCGATGCCGGTGGAGGCGAGGTACGCCTCGGCCTTCTTCGCCACGTTGCGCGGGTCACGGCTGTACTGCTCGCCGGTGATCGGGTCGTGGATGAAGAAGTTGATGTTGAGGGTCTTGTCGCGGCGGAACGGGTCCACGCGGGCGGTGGAGAGGTCGGCGCGCAGGGCCATGTCGGACTCGTGGATGGCCTGGAACCCACGGATCGAGGAGCCGTCGAAGGCCAGCTCCTCGGTCGGGTCGAACGCCTCCGCGGGCACCGTGAAGTGCTGCATGACACCGGGCAGGTCGCAGAAGCGGACGTCGACCATCTTGACGTCCTCGTCCGCGATGAACTTCTTGGCCTCGTCGGCGTTCTGGAACATCCAACTCCTCCTAGCCCGGTCACCGACGATCGGCGCACGCGGGATTGCTACTCGGAGCGCAGCCGTGTGCGGTGGCGCGCTTGCCCGACCATAGGCAGGCGGGATTTCTCAAGCATGACCCATTTGTTTCGCCGAGGTTAACCGCCGCGCGGCCTGTTTTTGGAGCGGAATTGATCATTCCGAGGACGGTTGGCGGGTGGGCGGTGGCTGGTCTGCGGGCGATCAGTGGGTGGCCCGGCACGGGCCGGGGGCGGTGGTGGAGGGGTGGGGTGAGGGCCGGCTCCGTCCGGGGGCGTCCGGCGGGCGGAGTCGTCGTGGGGCGGTGTGGGGCGGGTTACGGCGGCCGTCGCGGGTGCCCCGCGGAGGGGGGAACGTATGCGGTCGCAGTACCGTGGACGGGTGGACAACAGGCAAGCAATCGGATCGTGGATCTCCGGGCCCCGCGCGGCAGCCGAGGACATGGGCGTCGAGTTCGGCTACCGCGGGCAGCGGCTCGGGCTGCCCGAGGAAGGGCCGGGTTCGCTCGCGCGCCCGGGCCGGCGCTTCGCCGCCCTCTTCATCGACTGGGCGCTGTGCATGCTCGTCGCGTACGGGCTGCTCAGCGACGGCCGCGCGAACGCGACGAGCAACTGGGCGCTGGCCGTCTTCGCGGTGCTCAGCGTGCTCACGGTCGGCACGGTGGGCTTCACGCCCGGCAAGCGGATCCTGGGCCTGCGGGTCGTCGCCGAGGACGGCGGACGGCTGTCGCTGCCGCGCGTCGTCCTGCGTACGGTCGCGCTGGTCGTGATCATCCCGGCGGTGATCTGGGACCGTGACGGCCGCGGCCTCCACGACCGCATGGCCCGCGCGGTGCAGGTGCGGATCTGAGCCGATGCCGGTGTGACGGCGGCGGTGGCGGGGGCGGAGGCAGCGGCGCACGGTATACGGCCCAGTCTTGTCCTTACGTGGCCGAATCGCCGCTACGGTCCCGAACTCGTCGGTACGGATGCGATTCGGCGCTACGGCCCCGTCACGTCGGTACGACGGTGATTCGACGACTCGGCCCCGTCTCGTCGATACGAGTGCGGTTCGGCGACACACCTCCGTCCCGACGCTACGAGCCCGTCACGACGATGCGGCCCCGTCCCGACGGAACGCCCCCGTCCCGGCGGCGCTACGCCCCCGCCCGTCGACCCGCCCCCAATGCGCCGACACACCCCCGTACCCACGCAACACCCCCACCTCCCCACCGCCACCCAGCCCCACCACACCCCCAAAAAAACCCAAAGGACCCAGGACCACAAAGATCCCAGGCCCTTCGGCCGTTCCAGTGACGCGCTCCATCGCGTCCGCCGACGCGATGGTCAGCGCATCTTGCCGCCGCCGCCCTTGGGCATCCGCATGCCCTTCGGCATGGGGCCCTTCGGGACCGGCATGTTGCTCATCAGGTCCCCGAGGGCGCGCAGGCGGTCGTTGACGGCCGTCACCTGGGGGCCGGGCAGGGTGCGCGGCAGCTTGAGCAGGGTGGTGCGGATCTTCTTCAGCGGGATCTCGCCCTCGCCGTCGCCGACCACGTAGTCGTGGACCGGGGCGTCCGAGACGATGCGGGCCATCCGCTTCTTCTCGGCGGCCAGCAGGCCGCGTACGCGGTTCGGGTTGCCCTCGCCGACGAGGACGATGCCCGCCTTGCCGACGGCGCGGTGCACGACGTCCTGCTGGCGGTTCATCGCCACCGCCGGGGTGACGGTCCAGCCGCGGCCCACGTTGTCCAGTACCGCGGCGGCCGCGCCGGGCTGGCCTTCCATCTGTCCGAAGGCGGCCCGCTCGGCACGCCGGCCGAAGATGATCGCCATCGCGAGGAAGGCCAGGACGAATCCCAGGATGCCCAGGTAGACCGGGTGCCCGATCACGAAGCCGAGGACGAGGAGAACGCCGAAAACGACGATGCCCACGCCGGCGACGACAAGACCGACCTTGGGGTCGACCCGACGGGTCATCTTGTAGGTCTGGGCGATCTGCTTCAGTCGCCCGGAGTTCGCAGCGCCCTCAGCGCTGTCTGCTTTTGCCTTCCTCGCCATGGGGCGCAGTTTACGTGGCGCTCGGGCCCTCGGTCGCCGCGGCCTCCAGTACGTGCTCGGCCTCCCGCCGGTCCCTGGCGCGACGGCGGTCCTCCAGTACCGATGTCCACGCGTTCCGGCGGGCTGTGCGCTGACCGCCGCGCATCAGTACGGACTCGACTGCGCGCAGGGCGTCGGTGACCGACGGGAGGGGGAGAGCGGCGGTGGCGCGAGCGGGCGCGGCCTGCATGACGGTTTCCCCTTCTGGAGGAATAGTGGATGCGTTGTGTGAAACCATCGTTACAGATCGGTGTTACCAACTGATGACCCGGCGGTCAAACACCGATGAAACATTGACGCGGCCCGCACCGCCCCTGCCTGGGATGGTGCGGGCCGCGTCGTCGCAGCGTGTGCCGGGACTCACATTCCGACCCAGAGGTCAGCTGTGCCCCATGCGGGAGGTGCGTGGCCGTCTCAGACGGCCTGGGCCGACTCCTCGACCTGGCGGCGCTCGATCGCCTGCTGGTACAGGCGGCCGGCGCGGTAGGAGGAGCGGACCAGCGGGCCGGACATGACGCCGGCGTAGCCGATCTCCTCGGCCTCCTCCTTGAGCTCCACGAACTCGGCGGGCTTGACCCAGCGCTCGATGGGGTGGTGGCGCACCGAGGGACGCAGGTACTGCGTGATGGTGATCAGCTCGCAGCCCGCGTCGTGCAGGTCCTGGAGCGCCTGGCTGATCTCCGCGCGCTCCTCGCCCATGCCCAGGATGAGGTTGGACTTGGTGACCAGGCCGGCCTCGCGGGCCTTGGTGATGACCTCGAGGGACCGCTCGTAGCGGAAGCCGGGGCGGATGCGCTTGAAGATGCGCGGCACCGTCTCGACGTTGTGCGCGAGCACCTCGGGGCGCGAGGAGAAGACCTCGGCGAGCTGCTCGGGGACCGCGTTGAAGTCGGGGATGAGCAGTTCGACGCCGGTGCCGGGCATCGCGGCGTGGATCTGGCGGACGGTTTCCGCGTACAGCCAGGCGCCGCCGTCCTCCAGGTCGTCACGGGCGACGCCGGTGATCGTGGCGTACTTCAGGCCCATGGTCTGCACGGACTCGGCCACCCGGCGCGGCTCGTCGCGGTCCAGCTCCTGCGGCTTGCCGGTGTCGATCTGGCAGAAGTCGCAGCGCCGGGTGCACTGGTCGCCGCCGATCAGGAAGGTGGCCTCGCGGTCCTCCCAGCATTCGTAGATGTTGGGACAGCCCGCCTCCTGGCAGACCGTGTGCAGGCCCTCCTTCTTGACCAGGCCCTGCAGGTGGTTGTACTCGGGGCCCATTTTCGCCCGGGTCTTGATCCACTCGGGCTTGCGCTCGATGGGGGTCTGGCTGTTCCGGACCTCCAGGCGCAACATCTTGCGTCCGTCGGGTGCGACAGCGGACACGTCCGGCTCCCTACGACTTCGTTTCTTCGGCGTACACCAGGGTACGCCCGTCAATTCGCACGTCTTTACGTGCACGGCAACCCCGTATGGCAGGGGCGCATTCCTCGCGGTCGGATCCGGCGGCCTTACGGGGGTCCCGTCGGCCGGCGAACCGGCTCAGACCGCGCGGGGGAGCAGCACGGCGTTCTCCAGCACGGCGCGCAGATGCTTCTCGACGACCGGCAGCACGTCGGCGATGGTGATCTCCCGGCCCAGCTCGTTGGCGAGGGAGGTGACCCCGGCGTCGCGGATGCCGCACGGGACGATCTTGTCGAACGAGGTGTTGTCCGGATTCACGTTGAGCGAGAAGCCGTGCATCGTGACGCCCTTGGCGACGCGGATGCCGATCGCGGCCAGCTTGCGGTCCTCGCGGCGCTGGCCGGCGTTGGACGGGGCGTACTCCGGGCCGTTCAGCCGCGGGTCGAACTCCTCGTCGGCCGTACGCGGGTCGAAGTCCAGGGACAGGCCGCCCAGGGACGGGCGGTCGGCGACCGGGTCGCCCAGCACCCAGACCCCGCTGCGGCCCTCGACCCGGGTGGTCTCCAGGCCGAATTCGGCGCAGGCGCGGATCAGGGCCTCTTCGAGGCGCCGTACGTGGGCGACGACGTCGACCGGGCGCGGGAGCTTCTGGATCGGGTAGCCGACGAGCTGGCCGGGGCCGTGCCAGGTGATCTTGCCGCCGCGGTCGACGTCGATCACCGGGGTGCCGTCCAGGGGGCGCTCGCTGGCCTCCGTACGCCGGCCCGCGGTGTAGACGGGAGGATGCTCCAGCAGCAGGCAGGTGTCCGGGATCTCGTCGGCGAACCGGGCGGCGTGGACCCTGCGCTGCTCCTGCCACGCCTCCTCGTAATCGACGGCGTGGGCGCCGAAGCCCAGATGGACAAAGCGCAGCCCCTCGGGTGCGGGGGTGTCCCCCCGAGAGATCGCAGTCACGGCAGCTCCTCTTCGAACTTTGTTGAGTCCTTCGCGCCCACGCCAACTGTACGGCGGGGGCGGACGGTGCCCGCAGGCGCCCGGGGCGGGGGACCGGCGCGCGGGCGCGCGGAGGTGTTCCGGGAGCCCCCGGGGCACTCCGGGGGGCCACCCGTGCGGGGCCCGGCCGAGGTCGCTTGTGCGAGCGCGGAGGACAGTACGAGCCCTGCTCACACGATCGGATGAACGCGTGGCGAACGCGGCGAGAAAGCCGCCCGCGGCCGTTACATTCACGCCGTTCCACGAGGGCAGGGAGCAGCGCCGGTCAGGGTCCGCCGAACCCGGGCAGCTCGGCCCGGAAGGCAGGAGACCGGTAAAGCTGATGACGGACCGACCCCCCCAGCGCACGCCCAACCGACAGCTAGCCGCGCTTATCGCGGAGGCGGGATTTTCCAACGCCGGGCTGGCCCGCCGGGTCGACCAGCTCGGCCTGGAGCACGGGCTCGACCTCCGCTACGACAAGACGTCGGTCACGCGCTGGCTGCGCGGGCAGCAGCCCAGAGGCACCACACCCGCCCTGATCGCCGAGGTCTTCACGCGCAGACTGGGGCGTCGGCTGTCGGCCCAGGATCTGGGCCTGGACGCCTGCGCGCCGGTGTACGCCGGGCTCGAATTCGCGGCCACGCCGAGCGAGGCGGTGGACATCGTCAGCGGGCTGTGGCGCAAGGACTCCGGCAGCCACGCGGAGCTGCGGAAGATCGCCTTCACCCCGGCCGGGCTGGTGGTGCCCAGCCGGGACTGGCTGATCGGACGGGCCGACGAGCGGGTCGCGCACGGTGAGGCGGCGGAGCCCGCCGGCCGGCTGCCCGCGCCGGGCCGGATGCAGGTGGCGGTGCCCCGGCAGCGGCAGATGGAGCGTCCGGGCCACGAGCGCCCGACCCACGAGCGGCCCGGTCACGAGCGCCCTCCCGGCCATACCGAGCGGCCCGGGCGCACGGAGCGTCCCGAGCGCGCGGAGCGCTCGGACCGGGCGCACACCTACCGTGTGTCCGCCGGGGACATCAAGGCGCTCCGGTCGGTCGGCGAGCTGTTCCGCGCGCTGGACCACGCGTACGGCGGCGGGCACGCGCGCCAGGCCCTGGTGCGCTACCTGGAGCACGAGGTCGAGCCGATGCTGCGCGGCACGTACGGCGAGGCGGCCGGGCGGCGGCTGTTCGCGGCCGCCGCCGACCTGACGCGGCTGGCCGGCTGGACGTCGTACGACATCGCCGCGCACGGCCTGGCCCAGCGGTACTTCGTCCAGGCGCTGCGGCTGGCGCAGGCTGCCGGGGACCGCGCGTACGGCGCGTACGTCCTGGTGACCATGAGCCGGCAGGCCGTCTATCTGGGGCACGGCCGGGAGGCCGTCCAGCTGGCGCGGGTGGCCCAGCAGGGGGTCGGCAGCAACGCGCCGCCCGGCGTGCAGGCCCTGCTGCACGCGGCGGAGGCGCGCGGGCACGGCGTACTGACCGAGGTACGGGCGTGCACGGCCTCGCTCGCGCGGGCGGAACGGGCGCTGGAGACGGCGCGCCCCGGGGACGACACGCCGTACTGGGCGCGCTTCTTCGACGAGGCGCAGCTCGCCGACGAACTGGCGCACTGCCACCGCGACCTCCAGCAGTTCCGGGCCGCGGCGCAGCACGCGGAGCGCTCGCTCCAGCTGCGCGGCGCCGGGTTCGCGCGCAGCCGCCTGTTCTGCCGGGTGGTGCTGGCGACGGCGCGCCTCGGCCTGGGCGAGCTGGAGCAGGCGTGCGCGCTGGGCGCGGAGGCGGCGCTCCAGGCGTCCGAGATGCGGTCCGTACGGGCGCATGAGTACGTCCGCGAGTTCGAGCGCCGACTGGAGCCGTACCGGGACGCGGCGGCGGTACGCGGATACCGCGATCGGGTGGCGGCGATAAAGGCGTGACGGGGTGACAACGCGCCGGGCGGACGGGCGGGGTCGGTAGCAGGCCCTGCCCGTCCGTCCGTGTGTCCGGCCCTGGGGCGCGGGTCAGGCCGCGGCCGACAGCTCGCAGGGTTCGCGGAACGGGGGCAGGCGCAGGTCGTCGAGGGCGGCGCGGGCGGCCCGGCGGCCGGAGCGCAGGGCGCCCTGGACGGTGCCGGTGTCCCGGTGGTCGCCGCACACGTACAGCCCGGCCAGCAGCCGTACGGAGCGGTGCGGATCGTCCGGTACGGGCATGGCCGGGACCGCCTCCGGGTCGTGGTGGACGGCCAGCAGGTCCCAGGTGTCGGTGGACGTGCCGTAGATCCGGTCGAGTTGGGGGCGGACCGTCTTGTCCAGTGCGCGGGCGGGCAGGGTCGCCGGGGCGCCCAGCACGGTCGTGGTGACCAGGGCGCGGCCCGCCGGGGCGCGGGACGGGTCGGCCTCGCTGGCGACGAAGGTGTGCGCGACCGGGCCTTCGGAGGGCAGGAAGACCACCGGTTCGGGGGCCGGGGGACTGTCAGTGGTGTGGTGCACGATGGTCACCGGGTGGAAATCGGGGACCCGCAGCCCCGGGAGCAGCCCTGCCGCATCGCGCGCGCCGGTGGCCACGAGCGCGGCACGGCAGGGGAATTGCCCGTGGGCGGCGGTGCCGACGCCGGTGGTCGAGACCGAGACGGCGCGTACGGAGGTGCGTACGGTGCCGGGGGGAAGGGAGGCGGCGAGGAGTTCGGGCAGGGTCGAGGCGCCGCCTGCGGGCAGGCACAGCCGTCCGCGGGCGAAGGACCGCAGGGCCAGGGCGGCGTTGCGGCTGGATCCGGTGAGTCCGGGATCGCACAGGAGGGCGGACAGAAGGGGGCGCAGAAACCCGTCGGGGATGTACGGCGGGAAGACGGGGCGGGCCGCCAGCACTTGGGCGGCGGAACGGTCGGCGCGTCGCTCGGCGCGCGAAAGGGCGCGCGCGGCCGAAAGTGCGCCCCTTGTGCTCCGGGGGGCACCGACGCGCTGGTTCCGCCGGCCGTTGTGGAGACACAGCCCGGGGGCGAAGTGACGCAGGACCAGGCCGCTGAGGCCGGGGGTGGTGCGGAGTTCGGGGTACGAGGTGACGAGTAGTTGGCCGGTGCGGTCCAGCCGGAAGCCGTCCAGGTGATCGGTGCTGGTCCGGCCGCCGACGTACGGCGCGGCCTCCAGCACGGTGACCGTGGCTCCCGCGCTGGTCAGATGGTGGGCGGCGGCGAGACCGGCGAGGCCGGCCCCGACGATGACGACGTCCACGGTCGATGCGGTGCGCAGCACGTGCCCTCCCGAGGTCGGTCCCGGTGCCGGCGCTAGGGGGCTCCTGCCCCGTACCGGCGCGCGGGATGCCGAGTTCGTGAGGTTGGAACCTTAAGAACGGGCCCGCGGCCGGGGGGATCGCGCGTAGACCGCGCACGGGTGCACGGTGCGGCACGCAGTGCCGCCGACCGCCGTCCGTGGGAGGCGCGGAGCCGCGGTCGCCCACGGCGTCGCGTGAGGCGGCACGCAGTGCGGTGCGCCCGGAGGGCGCGGGGGAGGGACGGGTGGTGGGCTGTCGCGGGCCGGGCCCGTTGCGATCGCGGCTGCGCCTGTTCTCCCGGCGGGCCGTGCCTGTTCCGTGCGCGGGGCCGCACCCGTTCCGTGCGCGGGACCGCGCCTGTTCCGTGGCCGGGCGCGCCCGCTCTCATCGCCAGTCGGGCAGGCCCGTTCCCACCGCGAGCTGGGTCTGTTGCGCTCGCGGCTGCACCCGCCCCCTCACCGGGCCGGACCCGTTCCGATCGCGGCTCACGCCTCGTCCCGCGGCCGGGCGCGTCCGCTCTCATCGCCGGCCGGGCAGGCCCGTTCCCACTGCGGGCCGGGTCTGGTGCGCTCGCGGCTGCGCCCGTCCCCCCGCCGGGCCGGACCCGTTCCGATCGCATCTCACGCCTCCTCCCGTGGCCGGGCGCGCCTGCTCCCACCGCGCGCTGGAGAGTCCCGTTCCCACCGCGCGCCGGACAGCCCCGTCCCCATGCGATCACGGCCGCGCCCATTCCCCCACCGGGCCCGACCTCTTCCGCGCGCGGGTCACCCCCGCCCCACCCCCACCCACATCACCCCCCAACCGCCGCCCGGATCGCCTCGTCCGCCGTCGGGTGGGTGAAGGTGTAGCCGGAGTCCAGGAGGCGTTGGGGGATGATGCGTTGGCTGGCGAGGACGTTGTCGGCGAATTCGCCCAGGGCGAGTCGCAGAGCCGGGGCCGGTACGGGGAAGGGGGTGGGGCGGTGGAGGACGCGGCCCATCGCCGCGGTGACCTCGCGGTTGGTGACCGGCTCGGGTGCGGTGAGGTTGACCGGCCCGCTCAGTCCGTCGGTGTCGATCAGGTGGCGGAGCGCGGCGATGTGGTCGTGCAGGGAGATGAAGCTCCAGTACTGGTCACCGCTGCCCAGCCGGCCGCCCAGGCCCAGTTTGAAGACGGGGAACAGCCGTCCCCAGGCACCGCCCTGGCGCCCCACGACCAGCCCGGTGCGCGCGAAGACCGTACGGATGCCGGCTTCGACGGCCGGTGCGGCGGCCTCCTCCCAGTCCACGCAGACCCGGGCCAGGAAGTCGTCGCCGGGCGGCGCGGACTCGTCCGTCCGCCGGTCGCCGGTATCGCCGTAGAAGCCGATGGCGCTGCCGCAGACGAAGACCCGCGGCGGGGTGTCCAGGGCGGCGATGGCCTCGGCGAGCGCCGCCGTGCCCAGGACGCGGCTGTCCCGGATCTCGCGCTTGTACGCGTCGGTCCAGCGGTGGTCGCCGACGCCCGCGCCCGCGAGGTGCACCACGGCGTCGCAGCCCGCGAGCCCGGCGGCGTCCACGGTCTGGCGTTTGGGGTCCCAGCGCACCTCGTCGGCGGCGCGCGGCGCGTGCCGTACGAGCCGGACGATCTCGTGCCCGCCGGTGCCGGTGCCGGTGCCGGCACCGTCCGACGGCTGGTCAGGGCGCCCCGCGCGCAGGGAGCCGACGAGTGCCGTACCGATGAGACCGGCCGAGCCGGTGATCGCGATCCGCATGGCAGCCATACTGCCCCCGGCGACGGACACATGACACAGTGGCACGCATGTCCGAATCGTTCGTACGTACTGCCGTCCTGGCCGACGAGGAGCCGCTCGCGGTGCTGGACCGCCGTACGTGGTCCACGCTGCACGCGGTCACGCCCCGGCCGCAGCCCCCGTACGACCGGTTCTTCGACGACCGGCACCGCCCCGAGGACCTGCTCGTGGCGGAGATCGCCGGCCGGCTGGCGGGCTACATCCGGCTGGTGCCGCCGACGCCGCTGCCCTGCAACGCCCACGTACGGCAGATCCAGGGCCTGGCCGTGGACACCTGGGCGCGCGGCCGGGGCGTCGCCCGGACCCTGCTGGACGCGGCCTGCGCGCGGGCGCTGGACGAGGGGGCCCGCCGCGTCACCCTGCGCGTCCTCGGGCACAACGCCCCGGCCCGTCGGCTCTACGAGGCGGCGGGCTTTTCGGTGGAGGGCGTGCTGCCGGAGGAGTTCCTGCTGGAGGGCAAGTACGTGGACGACGTGATGATGGGCAAGATGCTGGTCTGAGGACGGGGCATGGAACGGACCCGTCCCGTGCCTCGTAACCCCGTGACCCCGCGCCCTCTCAGGTGCCGAACCGGTCCCACAGCCGGGGAAGACGTTCCGCCAGGGCGCGGTCGTCGTCGTTGTCGATATAGGTGCCGAGCGGTTCGGGCGGCTGGGCCGGGAGGCCGAGGTCCGGCATCTCGGCGCCGGTGAGCTGTTCGTACGCTTCGTCCGCCGCGTAACCCAGCTCTTCCGCGTCGCCGTCCACCTCCTCGTCGAACATGTCCAGCAGGTCGGCGAGGTTGTCCGGATCGTGCAGCGCGCCCTCGAAGATCTCCCGGCCCTGGCCGATCAGCCAGCAGCGGAAGTAGTCGAAGGCGTCATCGCCCGCGCCGCCCAGCAGCAGTGCGGCGGCGGCCCATAGGTCCCAGGTGTACGCGCGGTTGTAGCGCGATTCGAAGTGCCGGGCGAAGTCGACCACGGAGTCCGGGTCGAGGGCCACCAGCCGTTCGACGAGCGCGTCTGCCTGCTCCTCGGGGTCGCCCTCGGCGGCCTCGCGGGAGCTGTCGATCAGCTGCCAGAACTCCGTCTCGTCCATCACGGGTCCAGCATCGTTGCTGCCGCGCGGCGCCGCACGCGGACTACCCCAGATGCGACGGTGTCGTTATCCACACCGAACCGCCGGGAAAAGTCCACACCGACCACACCGACCACACCGGCCCAACGGCAGGAGCCCGCTCCGCTCCGCCAGGAAAGCGGACACAGAAAGCGACACAAAAACCGGACACAAGGTGTCGGGTTTCGGCGCGAAGGTCGTGCCATGCGTGAAGGAGAGAACACCATGGCCGCAACAACCACCACTCCGGGACCGCTGACCGGAAAGGTCGCACTGGTCGCCGGGGCCACCAGGGGCGCGGGCCGGGCGATGGCGGTGGAGCTGGGCCGGGGCGGCGCCACGGTCTACGTCACCGGCCGTACGACCCGCGGGCACATCAGCGAGGTCGGCCGGTCGAGCGAGACGATCGAGGAGACCGCCGAGCTGGTGACGGCGGCCGGAGCGCCGGCCGGGGGCACCGGCGTCGCCGTACCGACGGACCACCTCGACCCGGCGGCGGTACGGGCCCTGACCGGGCGTATCGACCGCGAGCAGGGGCGGCTGGACCTCCTCGTCAACGACCTGTGGGGCGGCGATGTGCATGTCGAGTGGGGAAAGAAGATGTGGGAGCACGACCTGGAGAAGGGGCTGCGCGTCCTGCGGCTCGGGGTCGAGAGCCACATCATCACCAGCAGTTGCGCGCTGCCGCTGCTGATCCGCCGTCCCGGCGGGCTGGTGGTGGAGGTGACGGACGGTACGGAGGAGTTCAACCGGCGCTACCGGGAGCCGTTCTACTACGACCTGGCCAAGAGCGCGCCGATCAGAATGGCGAAGGGGCTCGCCGAGGAGCTGCCCGAGTACGGCTGCACGGCGGTGTGCGTGACGCCGGGCTGGCTGCGCTCGGAGGCCATGCTGGACACCCACTTCAAGGTCACCGAGGAGAACTGGCGGGCGGGCTGCGCGCAGAACCCGCACTTCGCGATCTCGGAGACGCCGGTGTTCGTCGGGCGGGCGGTGGCGGCGCTGGCCGCCGATCCGGAGGTGGCGCGCTTCAACGGGCAGGCGCTCTCCAGCGGCGGCCTGGCGAAGGAGTACGGCTTCACGGACGTGGACGGCTCCGCGCCGGACGCCTGGCGCTACATCACCGAGGTCGAACAGGCGGGGAAGCCGGCGGACACGACCGGGTACCGGTAGGCGGGACGGGCGGGGAGGCCCCGGGCGGGTACGGGCGGCCCCGGCCCCCCGGCCCCGGGCCCCCGGCCCCCGGCTCAGCCCCCGACTCCGGCCCCGCCCCCCTCACGACTCCCGGTACAGCCCATAAGTACGCGCCGCCGCCTCGGCGAACCGTTCCCGCAGTGCGGCCGGAGCCAGCACCTCCCCTTCGGGGCCGAGGCCGAGCAGCTGGCTGAAGGCGACGTCCAGGGATTCGACGGGCAGGGTGACGGTGATCCGCCCCTGCTCGTCGGGTTCACCCGCCGCCGCGAGGGCCTCGTCGGCGCCGGCGCGGTCGGTGACGTGCCGCAGCTGCCGGGCGCCCGCGGGCGTCAGCCGTACGGTCACCTCGTCCCGCAGGATCGAGCGGGCGAACTGGGCGGCGCGCTCCGCCCAGAAGGCGGGCAGGTCGAAATCGGGGTCGCGGGTGAAGCGGTCGTCGAGAAGGGTGACGGACGTGAAACGGTCGATGCGGTACACCCGTACGTCCTCACCGGCGCGTGCCGCCAGGTACCAGACGCCCGCCTTGAGCACCAGCCCGTACGGCTCCAACTCCCGTTCCACCTCGGTGTCCTTGCGGCGGTAGCGGGCGGCCACACGCCGGTCGTCCCAGACCGCGTCCGCGACGGCGGGCAGCAGTTCCGGGGTGGCCGGTTCGCGGTACCAGGCGGGCGCGTCGAGATGGAAGCGCTGGGCGGCGCCGTCGGCGGCGTCCCGCAGCTCGGGCAGCAGCGCCGCGGAAACCTTCAGGCGGGCGGCGGAGGCGGCGTCCGCGAGCCCCATGTCGCGCAGCGCGGCGGGCACGCCGGAGAGGAACAGGGCCTCCACCTCGCTGCGGCCCAGGCCGGTCAGCCGGGTGCGGTAGCCGCCGATGAGCCGGTAGCCGCCGGCCCGGCCGCGGTCCGCGTAGACGGGCACCCCGGCCTCGGAGAGGGAGAGCACGTCGCGGGCGACCGTACGCTCCGAGACCTCCAGCTCCCGCGCCAGCTCGGCGGCCGTCATCGACGGGCGGGACTGGAGCAGCAGCACCATTCTGATCAGCCGGGCAGCACGCATGCCTGCATCATGCCGTCCTGAAAGCCGTCCTGAACGCCATCCTGAGCGTCGCCCCGCGTGCCGACAAGTATCGGCATACGAAGATCCCGTGCGGAGACCCCGGGCGCGGTTGAAGTGGTCTCCGCACGGGAGCGGGGGGCGCCGACCGGACCCGGCGCGTGGGGCGGACATGCCTCAGGGGCGAACGCGGCGGACGAACCGCCCGCCGCGTCTCACAGGGCTTACAGCCCGTACCGCTCCTTGGCCTCCTTGACCGTCTCCGCCTTCACGTCACCGCGGCGGGACAGCGCGGCCAGGGCCTGCACGACCACCGACTGGGCGTCGACGCCGAAGTGACGGCGGGCGGCCTCGCGGGTGTCGGAGAGGCCGAAGCCGTCGGTGCCGATGGAGGTCCAGTCCTGCTCGACCCACGGGGCGATCTGGTCGGGCACGGCACGCATCCAGTCGCTGACCGCCACGACCGGGCCGGGGACACCGGCCAGCGCGCGGGTCACGTACGGGATACGGTCCTCGCCCTCCAGACGCGCGGCGTCGCACTCCAGGGCGTCGCGGCGCAGCTCCGTCCAGGACGGCGCCGACCAGACGTCCGCCGCCACGCCCCAGTCGCGGGCCAGGATCTCCTGGGCCTCCAGGATCCAGTGGATGGCGGTGCCGGAGGCCAGCAGCTGGAGGCGCGGCGCGTCCGCGGCGGCGGGCCCGGCCTCCTTGAAGCGGTAGAGGCCCTTGAGGATGCCCTCCTCGACGCCCTCCGGCATGGCGGGCTGCACCTTGGTCTCGTTGTAGACCGTCAGGTAGTAGAAGATGTCCTCCGCGTCCGGACCGTACATCCGGCGCAGGCCCTCCTTGACGATCACCGCGACCTCGTACGCGAACGCCGGGTCGTAGGAGAGCGCCGCCGGGTTGGTGGAGGCGATCAGGTGCGAGTGGCCGTCCGCGTGCTGGAGGCCCTCGCCGGTCATCGTCGTACGGCCGGCCGTGGCACCGATGACGAAGCCGCGGCCCAGCTGGTCGGCGAGCGCCCAGAACTGGTCGGCGGTGCGCTGCCAGCCGAACATCGAGTAGAAGATGTAGAACGGGATCATCGGCTCGCCGTGGGTGGCGTACGAGGTCGCCGCCGCGGTGAAGTCGGCCAGCGAACCGGCCTCCGTGATGCCCTCGTTGAGGATCTGGCCGTCCTTGGCTTCCTTGTAGTACAGGAGCTGGTCGCGGTCGACCGGGTCGTAGGTCTGGCCGACGGGGGAGTAGAGCCCGGCGGACGGGAACAGCGACTCCATGCCGAAGGTACGGGCCTCGTCGGGCACGACCGGCACCCAGCGCTTGCCGGTCTCCTTGTCCCGCATCAGGTCCTTGACCAGGCGGACGAACGCCATGGTGGTGGCGATCTCCTGCGAGCCGGAGCCCTTCTTCAGCGCGTCGAACGCCTTGTCGGCGGGCATCGGCAGCGGCTTGGCGACGACCTTGCGGGCGGGGGCCGGGCCGCCGAGGGCGGCGCGGCGCTCGCGCAGGTACTCCATCTCGGGCGAGTTGGCGCCGGGGTGGGCGTACGGCACGACGTCGGCGTCCAGGGCGCTGTCCGGGATCGGCAGCTCCAGGAGGTCGCGCATGGTGCGGAACTGCTCGCCGGTGAGCTTCTTCATCTGGTGGTTGGCGTTACGGGACTCGAAGCCCTCGCCGAGGGTGTAGCCCTTGACGGTCTGCGCCAGGATGACGGTGGGCGCGCCCTTGTGCTCGACGGCGGCCTTGTACGCGGCGTACACCTTGCGCGGCTCGTGGCCCGCGCGGGAGGTCTGGAACAGCTCCAGCAGCTTGGCGTCGGACAGGCCCTGGGCGATACGGCCGAGCGACGGGTCCGCGCCGAAGAAGTGCTCGCGCAGGTAGGCGGCGTCGCGGGTGGCGTACGTCTGGAACTGCGCGTCCGGGGTCTCGCGCAGGCGGCGCAGCAGGGCGCCGTCGGTGTCCTGTGCGAAGACCTCGTCCCACGCCCGGCCCCACAGGGACTTGATGACGTTCCAGCCCGCCGCGCGGAACTGGGCCTCCAGCTCCTGCACGATCTTGTAGTTGGGGCGGACCGGGCCGTCCAGGCGCTGCAGGTTGCAGTTGATGACGAAGGTCAGGTTGTCCAGGCCCTCGCGGCCGGCCAGCGCCAGTGCGGCCGTCGACTCGGGCTCGTCCATCTCGCCGTCACCGAGGAACGCCCATACGTGGGAGTTCGAGGTGTCCTTGATGCCGCGGTGCTCCAGGTAGCGGTTGAAGCGCGCCTGGTAGATCGCGGAGAGCGGGCCGAGGCCCATGGAGACGGTGGGGAACTCCCACAGCCAGGGCAGGCGCCGCGGGTGCGGGTACGAGGGCAGGCCGTCGCCGGCCGCCTCCTGGCGGAAGCGGTCGAGCTGGTCCTCGGTGAGGCGGCCTTCGAGGAAGGCGCGGGCGTAGATGCCGGGGGAGGCGTGGCCCTGGATGTAGAGCTGGTCGCCGCTTCCGTCGGCCTCTTTACCGCGGAAGAAGTGCTGGAAGCCGGTCTCGTAGAGCCAGGCCGCCGAGGCGAAGGTGGCGATGTGGCCGCCGAGGCCGAGGCGGGAGCCGCGGGTGACCATGGCAGCCGCGTTCCAGCGGTTCCACGCCGTGATCCGGGCCTCCATCGCCTCGTCGCCCGGGAACTCGGGCTCGGCGGCGGTCGGGATGGTGTTGACGTAGTCGGTCTCCAGCGGCGCGAGGCCCGGGGCACCGGTGTGCTCCACGGCACGGCGCATCAGGTAGGCGGCGCGGTGCTCACCGGCCGCCTTCGTGACGGCGTCCAGGGACTCGCGCCACTCGGCCGTCTCCTCCGGGTCGCGGTCCGGGACCTGGTCGAGCTGGCTGTACGGCATGCGCACGGGATCGGGCATGGGTGGCCCCTTTCCGGACGAAGGAGGGAGGTGCGATGAGTGCTTGGCAGGCAGGGGTGTCGCGCCCCAGGAACGACGATACGCCTCTGATCGATGATCGATCAACGCAAGTTGAAGGAAAAACCGCAGGTCGGCACGGGGTGCCAGCCTTTTAGGCACGGGGTGCCAGGTCGCCTGCGGCTCCGAATCGAAGGCGATACGGCTGCGGACCTGCGGATTCGGGCCCGTGGCGGGTGCCTGGTGCCTGAGTCGTCAGTTGCGGTGCGGGTGCCTGTGGGCCTGAGTCGTCAGACCCGGGGCGTGTGCCTGGGGCCTGAGTCGTCAGTCCTGGGGCGTGTGCCTGAGGACCTGACTCATCGGACCCGGGGCGTGAGCCTGAGAATCCGACTCATCAGACCCGGCGCGTGCGCCTGGGGACCTGACTCGTCAGACCCGTGGCGCGCAGCTCAGCACATGGGTCTTCAGCAGCTCGCCGATCCGCGGGTCGCGCCGCCGGAACGCGTCCACGATCTCCTGGTGGTCCCGGGCGTGCGAGCGCGGCTCGGGGCTGAACCAGCGGATGGAGAGCGTGGTCCACACCTCGACGCCCAGCGACTCCCAGGTGTGCAGCAGGACGGCGTTACGGGCCGCCCGCACGATCTCCCGGTGAAAGGCGACCGTGTGCCGCACCTGCGCCTCGCCGTCGCCGTGCCGGTCCGCCTCGCACAGCGCCGCCACCTCCCGGTCCAGCGCCGCGGTGTCCTCGGCCAGCCGCCCGGCGGCCAGCTCCGCGGCCACCTGCTCCAGCCCGGCCCGTACCGGATAGCTCTCCTTGAGGTCGTCGGCGGTCAGATTCCGTACGCGTACGCCCTTGTTCGGGGCCGACTCGATCAGCTGGAGCGACTCCAGCTCGCGCAGGGCTTCGCGTACGGGCGTCTGGCTGACCGCCAGCTCGACCGCGATCCGCCGTTCCACGATCCGCTCGCCGGGCTGCCAGCGCCCGCTGACGATCCCCTCCAGGATGTGCTCGCGGATCTGCTCGCGGAGCGAATGGACGACGGGCGGGGTCATGACGTGCTCCTTCAGAGCGTGCGGCAGGTGGCGGCCGGGTCCCCGGGCCGACGGGCGGTACGGGGCCACCACGGGAGGGCCATTATCCGTGGAACGAAAACGGGTCGGCCCCGGCTCGTACGAACTTGTACGAACCGGGGCCGACCCTGCACACCTACGGGGTGGCTGCCGTGCTCAGAGACCGATCTCGGTCTCGAACTCGCCGGCCTCCAGGATCTGCTTGACCGTCGTCAGGTAACGGGCCGCGTCGGCACCGTCCACCAGGCGGTGGTCGTAGGAGAGCGCCAGGTAGGTCATGTGGCGCACGGCGATGGTCTCGCCCAGCTCCGGGTGGTCGACGACCACCGGGCGCTTGACGGTGGCGCCGATGCCCAGGATGCCGACCTGGTTCGGCGGCACGATGACCGTGTCGAACAGCGCACCGCGCGAGCCGGTGTTGCTGATCGTGAAGGTCGCGCCCGACATGTCGTCCGGGCTGATCTTGTTGGTGCGGACCTTGCCGGCCAGCTCCGCGGTCTTGCGGGCGATGCCGGCGATGTTCAGGTCGCCCGCACCCTTGATGACCGGGGTCATCAGGCCCTTCTCCGCGTCCACCGCGATACCGATGTTCTCGGTGTCGAAGTAGGTGATCGTGCCCTCGTCCTCGTTGATCCGGGCGTTGACGACCGGGTGGGCCTTCAGCGCCTGGACAGCGGCCTTGACGAAGAACGGCATCGGGGAGAGCTTGACGCCCTCACGCTGCGCGAAGGCGTCCTTGGCCTTGTTGCGCATCCGCATGATCTTGGTGATGTCCACCTCGACCACGGAGGTCAGCTGCGCCTGGCCGTGCAGCGCCTTCATCATGTTGTCGCCGATGACCTTGCGCATCCGCGGCATCTTGACGGTCTGACCGCGCAGCGGCGACGCCTCGATGGCCGGGGCCTTGGTGCCCGAAGCGGCCGGGGCAGCGGCGGCAGCCGGAGCGGCCTGCTTGGCGGCCTCGGCGGCGGCGATGACGTCCTGCTTGCGGATACGGCCACCGACGCCGGTGCCCTTGACCGTGGCCAGGTTGACGCCGTTCTCCTGGGCCAGCTTGCGGACCAGGGGGGTGACGTACGCGGCGTCCGCCTCACCCGCGGCCGGGGCCGGGGTGACGGGGGCGGCGGCCGGAGCCGGCGCGGGGGCGGCCGGAACCGGGTCCGGAGCCGGGGTGGTCACGGCCTGCGGGGCCGGGGTGGTGGGCGCCTGGGGGGCCGGGGCCGGAGCCGGAGCCTCCTGCTTGGGGGCTTCCTGCTTGGGAGCCTCCTGCTTCGGGGCCTCCTGGGCGGGAGCCGGAGCCGCGGGGGCCTCGGCCTGCGCCGGAGCCGCACCCTTCTGACCGATGACGGCCAGCTTGGCGCCGACCTCGGCGGTCTCGTCCTCGCCCACCAGGATCTCCAGCAGGGTGCCGGCGGTGGGGGCGGGGATCTCGGTGTCGACCTTGTCGGTGGAGACCTCCAGCAGCGGCTCGTCCTCGGCCACCTCCTCGCCGACCTCCTTGAGCCAGCGGGTGACGGTGCCCTCGGTGACGCTCTCGCCGAGCGCGGGGAGCAGAACATCAGTGCCGGAGGCTCCGGTGGAGCCGGTGCTTGCACCGGAGCCCTGGGCGCCGCCGGCCGGGGCCGCGGGGGCCTCCTGCTTCGGGGCTTCCTGGGCGGGGGCCTCCTGGGCCGGAGCCGCGGCGGGCTCGGGCTGGGCGGCCGGGGCCTCGGCCTGCGCCGGGGCGGACTCGGCCGCGGGCGCGCCGCTGCCGTCGTCGATGATCGCCAGCTCGGCGCCGACCTCGACGGTCTCGTCCTCGGCCACCTTGATGGAGGCCAGCACGCCGGCGGCGGGGGCGGGGATCTCGGTGTCGACCTTGTCGGTCGACACCTCCAGCAGGGGCTCGTCGGCCTCTACGCGCTCACCCTCGGCCTTGAGCCAGCGGGTGACGGTGCCCTCGGTGACGCTCTCGCCGAGCGCCGGAAGGGTTACGGAAACCGCCATGGTTTCTCTTGCTCCTTACAGAAAGTGCGGATGTGGTCGCGCCCGGACCGGGATCAGTCGTGGGAGTGCAGAGGCTTGCCGGCCAGGGCCAGGTGGGCCTCGCCGAGCGCCTCGTTCTGCGTCGGGTGCGCGTGGATGAGCTGCGCAACCTCGGCCGGCAGGGCCTCCCAGTTGTAGACCAGCTGGGCCTCGCCGACCTGCTCGCCCATGCGGTCACCGACCATGTGGACGCCGACCACGGCACCGTCCTTGACCTGGACGAGCTTGATCTCGCCCGCGGTCTTGAGGATCTTGCTCTTGCCGTTGCCCGCGAGGTTGTACTTCAGAGCCACGACCTTGTCGGCACCGTACAGCTCCTTGGCCTTGGCCTCGGTGATGCCCACCGAGGCGACCTCGGGGTGGCAGTACGTCACGCGCGGCACGCCGTCGTAGTCGATCGGCACGGTCTTCAGACCGGCCAGTCGCTCCGCCACCAGGATGCCCTCGGCGAAGCCGACGTGCGCGAGCTGGAGGGTGGGGACGAGGTCACCGACGGCCGAGATGGTCGGCACGTTGGTCTGCATGTACTCGTCGACCAGGACGTAGCCGCGGTCCATGGCGACCCCGGCCTCCTCGTAGCCCAGGCCCTGGGAGACCGGGCCGCGGCCGATGGCGACCAGCAGCACCTCGGCCTCGAAGGACTTGCCGTCGGCCAGTGTGACCTTGACGCCGTCCTGGGTGTACTCGGCCTTGTCGAAGAAGGTGCCGAGGTTGAACTTGATGCCGCGCTTGCGGAAGGCCCGCTCCAGCAGCTTGGAGCTGTTCTCGTCCTCGACCGGGACGAGGTGCTTGAGGCCCTCGACGATGGTCACGTCGGTGCCGAAGGACTTCCACGCGGAGGCGAACTCGACGCCGATGACGCCGCCGCCCAGCACGATCGCGGACTTCGGCACGCGGTCCAGCTTCAGCGCGTGGTCCGAGGAGATGATCCGGTCGCCGTCGATGTTCAGGCCCGGCAGGGACTTCGGCACGGAGCCGGTCGCCAGCAGGATGTGGCGGCCCTGGACGCGCTGGCCGTTGACGTCGACGGAGGTCGGGGAGGACAGCCGGCCCTCACCCTCGATGTAGGTGACCTTGCGCGAGGCGACCAGGCCCTGCAGACCCTTGTACAGGCCCGAGATGACCTCGTCCTTGTACTTGTGGACGCCCTCGATGTCGATGCCCTCGAAGGAGGCCTTGACACCGAACTGCGCGGCCTCGCGAGCCTGGTCCGCGATCTCGCCGGCGTGCAGCAGGGCCTTGGTGGGGATGCAGCCGTTGTGCAGGCAGGTGCCGCCGAGCTTGTTCTTCTCGATCAGGGCGACGTCCAGGCCCAGCTGCGCCCCGCGCAGGGCAGCGGCGTAACCGCCGCTACCGCCTCCGAGGATCACTAGGTCGAAAACGGTGCTGGCGTCGTTCGCCACGTCACGTCCTCCATGCATGGGTACGCCGGAGCCGGTCGTCGGTGACCGGGCGGCGGCTGTTGATCGGCCGCTTCTTGGATCGGCCCTGAGTAAGGGGGGCCCTGTCCTGCCAAGAACCCATCTTCGCACTTGTTGAACGCGGGCGGGACGGCGGGCCGGGCTGCGGGGCGGCACGATGGCCGTTCCCGGGGGTTGCGCTGGCGGTTACTCCGGCGTAGACGTGTACGAATTTCGTCGAGGGCGAACACGCGGCGCACGGCCGCGGTGGCGACCGGCGTACACGCGCGTACGGCCCCGGGTGCCGTACCCGGGGCCGTACCGTCACATCGGGAGCAACCCGTACGGGTCAGCCGAGATCGCCCTCGGCGGTGCGCTCGGCCAGGCCCACCAGGGTGCGGACCGCGGAGCCGGTGCCGCCCTTGGGGGTGTAGCCGAACGGCGCGCTCTCGTGGAAGGCCGGACCGGCGATGTCCAGGTGTGCCCACGGGATGCCCTCGCCGACGAACTCCTGGAGGAAGACACCGGCCAGCAGGCCGCCGCCGGCCCGCTCACCGACGTTCTTCAGGTCGGCGATCGGGGAGTCCAGGCCCTTGCGCAGCTCGGACGGCATCGGCATCGGCCAGGACGGCTCGCCGGCCTCCTCCGCGATCTCGTGGAGGCTCGCCCGGAAGGCGTCGTCGTTGGCCATGATCCCGAAGGTGCGGTTGCCCAGCGCCAGCACCATGGCGCCGGTCAGCGTGGCGACGTCCACGATCGCGTCCGGCTGCTCCTCGGAGGCGCGGGTGAGCGCGTCGGCCAGCACGAGCCGGCCCTCGGCGTCGGTGTTCAGCACCTCGACGGTCTTGCCGCTGTACATGGTCAGCACGTCGCCGGGGCGCAGCGCGGCGCCGGACGGCATGTTCTCGGCCAGCGCCAGCCAGCCGGTGACGTTGACCCGCAGGCCCAGCCGGGCGGCGGCCACGACCGCGGCGAACACCGCGGCGGCGCCGCTCATGTCGCACTTCATGGTCTCGTTGTGGCCGGCCGGCTTCAGGGAGATGCCGCCCGAGTCGTAGGTGATGCCCTTGCCGACGAGCGCCAGGGTCTTTTCGGCCTTCGCGTGGGTGTAGCCGATCCGCACCAGGCGCGGCGGGTTCTCCGAGCCCTGGCCGACGCCCATCAGGCCGCCGTAGCCGCCCTTCTTCAGGGCCCGCTCGTCCAGCACCTCGACCTTGAGGCCGAACTCCTTCGCGGCGGCCTGGGCCTGCGCGGCGAAGGACTTCGGGGTGAGGTCGTTGGAGGGGGTGTTGATCAGGTCGCGGGCGCGGTTGACCTCGGCGGCCAGCGTCTGGGCCCGCTCGACGGCGGCCTTGTGGGCCTTGTCGCGCGGCTTGCCGCCGAGGATCGCCACCTCGGCGAGCGGCGCCGACTTGTCGTCGGCCTTCTTGGCGCCGCGGGCGGCCTTCGCGTCGCCGTTGCTGCGGTACGCGCTGAAGGCGTACGCGCCGAGCAGCGCGCCCTCGCCGATCGCCGCGACGGCCTCGGCGTCCTCCGCGGGCAGCGCGAACGCGGCCTTCTTGCTGCCGGCCAGGGCGCGGGCGGCGGAGCCGGCGGCGCGGCGCAGCGCCTCGGCGTCGTAGTCCGCGTCCTCGGCCGGGGCCTTGCCCAGACCGACCGCCAGCACGACCGCGGCCTTCAGACCGGAGGCGGCGGGCAGCTTGGTCACCTCGCCCTCGGCGCCGCTCGCGCCGAGGGTCTCCAGTACGGCGGCGAGCTTGCCGTCGAACGCCTTGTCCACGGCCTCGGCGCCGGGGGCCAGCACGGCGCCCTTGGCGCCCTTGGCCAGGCCGACGACGACGGCGTCCGCACGCAACGTCGCGGCGGAGGATGTGCTGAGGGTCAGTGCAGTCACGGTGATGAAAGTCCTGTTCCGTCCGGGAATCCGTTCGCGCCCAGGGCGCTGCTGCGGCCGAGCCTACGCTTGGGCCCGCCGCCCGTAACCGCTTGATGCCGTATCGGCCGTCCTGTCACATCTTCACCACCCGCACCGCTGGCCCCAACGCGCCTCACCAGCCGGGAAGTTGCCGGTTTCACGGGAAACATGGCCGGTCCGGCGTGCCGGGTTCCGCCGTCAATTCCCGTGCGACGAATGAGACGTGCGTCACAGTCGTGGTGACTGTGGGATACAGGCCCGCGAACCTTCGCATGATGAGCACGAGCCTGCCCGGTGTGCTTCCGGAAGCAGGGGGACTTCCGGGGGGAAGGGACTGTGCCCATGGGCAGCAACAGCAAGTCGTCCATCAGACCGGCCAGGATTCTCACGGCGCTCGCCACGGCGTTCGTCACGGCCTTGCCGCTGGCGGTGGCGACCACGCCCGCGCAGGCGGCGCCGGCCGCCGCCGACGTGGTGCCCCGTATCGACCTGCGGGTGCTGGTGATCACCGACGGCGGTGACACCACCGACGCCATCGCGAGCGAACTGCGCAGCCAGGGCATCCCGTACACGACCGTCAACCTGTCGGCCTCCGGCCGGCCGGTGATCAACGAGGCGTTCCTCAGCGACACCGTGGACGGCCGGCCGCGCGCCAAGTTCCAGGGCGTGGTGATGTCGAACGACAACCCCTTCGGCAGTGCCGACTCGCCGGAGCTGGCGGCCCTGAAGACGTACGAGACCACGTACAAGATCCCGCAGGTGGACGCCTACACCTACGCGCGGCCCGACGTCGGCCTGCGCACGCCCGACGAGGGCGGTTACGCCGGTGTGCTGGACGGCTTCGCCACCCGTACCACCGACGCGGGCAAGACCGGGCCCTTCGGCTACCTCAAGGGCGCGGTGCCCTTCGAGGACGCCGACCCGAAGGTCTCCGAGTCGTACGGCTACATCGCCCAGCCGGTCGCCAACCCGCCCGCGGGCGCCACGTTCACGACGTACCTGGACGCGGCCGTGCCGGGCGGCCCGGCGCGCGGCTCGCTGATCGGCGAGTACGCCCACGACGGCCGCAGGGAACTGGTCGTCACCTTCGCGCAGAATCGTTACCAGCAGCAGTTCCGGCTGCTCGCCCGGGGCATCGTGGACTGGCTGACGCAGGGCGTCCACCTGGGCCAGAGCCGCAACTACTTCTCCGTACAGGTCGACGACATCTTCGCGCCGGACTCCCGCTGGGACACCAAGAACAACTGCACCCCCGGGGACTTCGACTGCCCGCCGGGTGTGCCGGACACCGCGCAGATCCGGATGACCGAGGCGGACGCCGCGTACGCCGCCCAGTGGCAGCGCGACCGCGGCTACCAGCTCGACCTGGTCTACAACGCGGGCTCCGGCGAGGAGTGGAAGGCGGAACACGGCGGCGTGGACGCGCTGGCCGACCGGCTGCTGGCCGACAAGTCCGCGTACCGCTGGGTCAACCACACCTACACCCACCCCTTCCTGGGCTGTGTGCAGGACACCTCGACCGTGCCCTGGCGCTGCGCCAAGGACTGGTTCGGCCAGACCCGGTGGGTCAGCCGCAGCGAGATCACCGCGGAGATCGAGAAGAACCACGCCTGGGGTGTGGCCAAGGGCCTGGACGTGGACGCCTCGGAGCTGGTCACCGGCGAGCACTCCGGCCTGAAGTCCACGCCGCAGCAGCCGCAGGACAACCCCAACCTCGCCCCGGCGCTCACCGCCACCGGCGTCAAGTGGCTCGCCAGCGACAACTCGCGGGAATCCGCGCAGCGGCAGGCCGGCCCGGCGCTGACCGTGCCGCGCTACCCGATGAACGTGTTCTACAACGCGGCGACGGCGGCCGAGGAGACCGACGAGTACAACTGGATCTACACCAGCAAGGCCGACGGCGGCAGCGGGATCTGCGAGACCGACCCCAACTCCACCTGTCTGCCCGCGCCCCTGCCGACCTCCACCGGCTACACCTCGTACATCGTCCCGCTGGAGGCGCGCACCGCTCTCGGGCATGCTCTGGCCAACGACCCGCGCCCGCACTACATCCACCAGTCGAACCTCGCCGAGGACCGGATCGCCTATCCGGTTCTGGACAAAGTTCTGGCCGACTATCGCGGGTTCTTCGCCGCCGACACGCCGGTCGTCAACCAGCGCCACCGGGACATCGGACGCGAGATGCAGCAGCGTGCGGCCTGGCAGAAGGCCCTGGACGCCGGTTCGGTGACGGCATACAGAATTGGCGACACTGTCACCATCACGTCGCCGGCCGGGGTGGCCGCTGCGGCTACGATGCCCGACGGAACCAGAACACAACTCCCGAATGGGACCGTGGATTTCGGCACTCGCTATGCCGGACGGGTATCGGAGTGGGCCACAGCGCAGTCGCCCGGAGCGGCCATCACGCTCAAGCTTCCGACGACCGCCTGACGCGTTCCCGGCACCGCCAGGCCCGCTTGCCGGGCCCGGCGGGCCCGGACCGGGCGGCCGGCCGTCGCGTACCCGCACCGCGGCGATCACCCGGCCCGCACGTACACACACAGCACCACCCCATGACATCGCACCACGGCCACGCGCGGCGCGCGCCCGCACCGCAGCCCGCACGCGGCCGTACCCGCAGCACCGCACCACCCCGCACCAACGACACCGCACAGCTTCCACCGCACAGACTCATCGCGCCCGTACCGACGCACCGGTGCAGCAGGGCGCACCCGTCTTCAGGCACCGGCACGGACGCGTGGGTACGGACGCGTCCGTACCGGTGCCCCTCGGGCGTGCCCGCACACCGGCACCCGCTCGCCGCACCGGCGTGCCCGCATACGTCCCCGCAGTCCGCGCCCGCACGCCGCACCTGGCCGGCACGGCCGCCGGCCGCACCACCGCGCCCGCACGGTGCCCGCAACACCCGCGCCCGCGCGCCCCACACCGCTCCACCCAGCACCTATGTTCCCGGGGGGGATTTGCCATGAACGCAACCCTGTACGAGGTCGGCAGCCGAAGTCCGCGGCCGGACGACGCGCCACAGCCCGGCCGGCATGTCACCATGCTGACCGAGGGCACCTATCCGCACGTCCACGGTGGCGTCTCCACCTGGTGCGACCAGCTCGTACGGGGCATGCCGGAAGTCCGCTTCAACGTCATCGCGCTGACCGGCAGCGGCCGGGAACCGGTGACCTGGGACCTGCCCGCCAACGTCTACGCGCAGTCCTCCGTGCCGATGTGGGGCCCGCAGCCGGGCCGCCGGACCGCCGGGCTCCGGGGGCGCGAACGGCGTCGCTTCGTCGACACCTACGAGCGCTTCCTGCTCTCCATGCTCGACCCGCAGTCCTGCACCGACTTCGGCACCGAGCTGTACGCGCTGGCCGCGCTCGCCCGCGAGGGGCGGCTCAGTGCCGCGCTGCGCACCGAGACGGCGCTGCGTTCCCTGATGTGGATCTGGACCCTGCCGCACGTCGCCACCCGCGCCGCCGAACCCACCGTCCACGACGCGCTGACCGCCACCGACCTGCTGGAGCACGCGCTGCGCCCGCTGGCCGTACGGATACCGCGGGACAGCGTCGCGCACGCGGTCAGCAACGGGCTGGCCTGCCTGCCCGCGCTCGCCGCCAAGGAGTTCGACGAGGTGCCGTTCCTGCTCACCGAGCACGGCATCTACTTGCGGGAACGTTACCTCGGCTACCGCCGCGACGCGCAGCGCTGGCCCGTCAAGGCCCTGATGCTCGGCTTCTACCGGCAGCTGACGATCGAGAGCTACCGGGCCGCCGACCTGGTCACGCCGTGCAACAAGTACAACACCCGCTGGGAGGAGCGCGGCGGCACCCCGCCCGAGAAGATACGGACCGTCTACAACGGCGTCGATGTGCAGCTCTTCCCGCACGCCGAACAGGAGCCGGACGACCCGACGCTGAGCTGGGCCGGGCGGATCGACCCGATCAAGGACCTGGAAACCCTCATCCGCGCCTACGCGCTGTGCCGCGCCGAGGTACCCAACCTGCGGCTGCGGCTGTTCGGCGGGGTGCCGGCCGGCGGCGAGGCGTACAAGACCCGCTGCGAGAAGCTGGCCGCCTCGCTCGGTGTGACCGACGGGCTCAGCTGGGAGGGGCGCATCGACGACGTGGCCCGCGCCTACGCCGCCGGCAGCATCGTCATGCTCTCCAGCATCTCCGAGGGCTTCCCGTTCAGCCTGATAGAGGCCATGTCCTGCGGCCGTTCGACGGTCTCGACCGATGTCGGCGGGGTACGCGAGGCGGTCGGTGACACCGGACTCGTCGTACCGCCCCGGGAACCGGAGGCCATGGCCAAGGCCACCCTCGAACTCCTCAAGGGCGGCTGGGAGAAGCGCGCCGAACTCGGCAGCCGGGCCCGGCAGCGGGTGATCGACCAGTTCACGCTGCGCCGCTCGGTCGACGGCTTCCGCACCATCTACCGCGAACTCGACGGCGCGGACCGGCAGGCGCAGGAGACGCAGGAATCCCGGGAGGAGTGGACCCTCCAGCTGCGCGGCCCGTGGCGCGCCCCGCTCGCCGCTGACGGGGGCGGCTGGTGAGCGGACCCCTTTGGCTCGTACCGGGGGAGGGCAAGGACCGTACGGACGACCTGCCGGACGTGCCGCGTCCGCAGCGCCCGCAGTGGGCCGCGCCCGACCCGGTCGACGAACTCGCCGGCCGCATGGGCGATCTGATCGCCGCCGCCGTCCACCCCGACGAGATCGCCGCGATCATCGAGTCCGACGGCATGAGCGACGACCAGATCAAGCTCACCTACGGGCGCGAGAACTCCTTCGCCCTCGCCGAGGAACTGTACGAGCGCGTGCCGCGCCGCTACCCGGAGCCGGACCGCGTCCTCACCGACCCCTGGCGGGTCAGCCTGCTCGGCTGCCTGCTGCGCGCCCTGGTCTTCGCCCTGCCCGGCCTCGCCTACGTCGTCGGCTCCCACCTGCTGTCCGGGCCGCCGGACTCCCGCGGGCTGCCCGCCGGCACCCTCCCGCTGCTGGCGGGCGCCCTGGCCGGCTGGGTCTGGAACCAGGCGCTCGCCCACCGCGCGTACTCCTGGCTGGGCCTGGGCGAACGGTGGCCCGCCGCCCGCTCGCTGGCCGTCGGCGCGCCGCTGGGCGCGCTGTTCGGGGCGGGCGTCGCCTGGGCGGTCGGCGTCGCCGACGCGGACGCCCCCGGCGCGGTGGCCTTCGCCGCCGGCCAGGCGGTCTACCTCGGCGCCGCGACCGCGCTGCTCGTCTTCGGGCAGGAACGGTGGCTGCTGTGCGCGCTGGCCCCGGTCGGGCTCGGCGCCGCGCTGATGGCGGTGTACGTGCCGCCGGACCCCGTACGCGAAGGGCTGCTCGTGCTGTCGCTCGGCGCGGCTCTCGCGCTGGCCGCCGTCACCGTGTGGCGCTGCCGCAGCGAGCCCCGGCACGACGGGCCCGCGCCGCGCGCGGTGGCCTCCGTGCCGTACGGGCTCTTCGGCCTGGCCATCGGCGTCCTGGTGCTGCACACGGCGCTCGGCGACGTCCTGCGGTACGGGGCGCACGCCGAGGTCGCGGCGCCCGCTGCGGTGGCCCTCACGCTCAGCATGGGCCCGGCCGAATGGCTGCTGTACCGCTACCGCAGCCGGGCGGTGGCCGGGCTGCGCGCCAGCACCACCTTCGCCGCGTTCTGGCGCGCCACCTCCGGCGCGCTGGCCCGCTGCCTGGCCTGCTACCTCGCGGTCCTGGCGCTGCTCGGCGGCGTCGGGAGCGCGGTGTGGCGGCAGGGACCGCCGATGGACTGGGCGCACGCGCTGGGGCTGTTGTGCCTGGGCACGGTGCTGTGGACGGCGCTGCTGCTCCAGGCGTTCGGAGCGGTGCCGGTCGCGGCGGCGGTGTGCGGCCTGGCCGCGATCGCTCAAACGGTTCTCCTGGTGGCCGGGCCACTGTCTCCGGCCGTCGCGCAGCTGATCGTCTGCGGGGTGGCCGCGCTCGTCCTGGGCGGGCTGGTCTCGGTGCTGCTGGGGAGGGCCACGGCTCATCGCTGAGGAGGCGACAGCCGCTCGACGCTCGTACGGCGCGCCCGCACGTCCGGTACGGTGCCCGGTCCCCGCATCGCGGACCGACGGGCGGGCGGTCCCGTCCGGGGCTTCGTCCCCGGCCGGTAACCGGGGCCGGATCCGCGTGCCGTGGCCCGACGGAGGGGCGCTCCCATACGGACGGCCCCTCGCTGGTTCCGCGCGCCGTGGTCCGACGGAGGGGCGCTCCCATACGGACGGCCCCTCGCTGGTTCCGCGCGCCGTGGCCGACGGACGGGCGCTCCCGTACGGTCCCGCCCCCCGCCGGGTCCGCGCACCGCGGCCCGACGGGCGGGTGCCTCGGTCCGGGCCCCGCCCCTGGCCGGAATCCGGCGCCGGTCCCGCGCACCGCGGCCCGATGGGCAGGTGCCCCGGCCCGGGCCCCGCCCCTGGCCGGTAACCGACGCCGGATCCGCGTGCCGTGGCCGGTACTCGTATCCTCAGCATCTCGCCCCATTTCCGACAGGAGCCCACGAACCATGACCCGGCCGTCCTCGCGACAGCCCCGTCCGCCCTCCCGCCAGCTGCTGGTCCCCCTCTACGAGCACCCGGCCGAGCGCCCGGACGCCTGGCGGCGGCTCATCGAGGCGGCGCCCGACCTCTACGGCGTGGTGCTCAACCCGGCCAGCGGCCCCGGCACCGCCCCCGACCGGGACTTCGCCGAGGTGGCCCGGCGGTTACGGGAGGCGGGCGTACGCATCCTCGGCTACACCGACACCGACTACGGGCGCCGTCCGCACGCGGCCGTCGCCCAGGACCTGCTGCGGCACCGCGACTGGTACGGGGCCGACGGCGCGTTCTTCGACCAGGCCGCCGCCGACGCCGGTCTCCTCGCGCACTACAGCCGGCTGACGGTTGCCGCGCGCGCCGCCGGGGCCGGCACCGTCGTCCTCAACCACGGTCTCCACCCGCACCCCCGCTACCTCGACTTCGCCGACCTCCTGGTCACCTTCGAGAACAGCTGGGCGGCGTACGAGAACGCCGAGATCCCGGAGTGGACCGCCCACCACCCGCCCGAACGGTTCTGCCACCTCATCCACGGCCTCCCCGAGACCTGCGCGGAGGCCGCCGCCGAGCTGGCCCGGCAGCGCGGGGCCGCCGTGCACTGCGCCGTCCCCGGCACTGCGCCGCACCCCTGGGACGCCCTTCCCCCCTTCCTGGAGACCCCCCGATGACGTCCCCGCGCTTCCGCAAGAGACTGCTGCTCCTCCTCGGCTCGCTCCTGCTGGTCACCACCGCCTGCTCCCAGATACCGGACGGCCCGGACGGCAAGCCCAGCCACGGCGCGAGCCCCGGCACCGCAAGCCCGAGCAGCCCCGGCGGCGGCACGGGTACGCACAAGCCCATCTGGCGCCCCGAGCCCGGCACCGACTGGCAGTGGCAGCTGACCGGAAAGCTCGACCTGTCCGTCGACGCGCCCGTCTACGACATCGACGGCTTCAACCACAAGGCCGCCACGGTCGCCGACCTCCACAAGCGCGGCCGCAAGGCCATCTGCTACATCAGCGTCGGCGCCTACGAGGACTTCCGCCCGGACGCGCGCCGCTTCCCCAAGAACGTCATCGGCGAGGAGAACGGCTGGAAGGGCGAGCGCTGGCTCGACATCCGCCGCCTGGACGTGCTGCGTCCCCTGATGGCGAAGCGTTTCGACATGTGCCGCGACAAGGGCTTCGACGCCGTCGAGCCGGACAACGTCGACGGCTACAAGAACAAGACCGGCTTCGACCTGACCGCCGACGACCAGCTCGCCTTCAACCGCATGATCGCCAAACTGGCCCACGACCGCGGCATGTCCGTCGGCCTCAAGAACGACCTCGACCAGATCCCCCAGCTCGTCGGCGACTTCGACTTCGCCGTCAACGAGCAGTGCGCCGAGTACGACGAGTGCGCGGCCATGACCCCCTTCATCAAGGCCGACAAGGCCGTCTTCCACGTCGAATACGAACTCCCGGCCTCCCGCTTCTGCCGCACCTCCAAGCGCCTGGGACTCAGCTCCATGCAGAAGCGGCTGCATTTGGACGCTTGGCGGGAGAGCTGCTGAGGCCGTGGGAGGCGGAGCATCTAGAGAGGCCGGTACGCACTCCCGTCCGTCCCCTCCGGTAGCGCCCGGCTCAAAGTGACGTATACGGGACCGTACGGCGTCTCCAACCGCCACGCCTCCCACTGGTCGAGCTCCTGCGCGCAGTAGCGCCGCAGGAGCTCGCGAAACTGCTCCAGCTCGGTGTCGGACATGCGCTGGGGTTGGTTGTCGTGCGCCACGGGGGCAACTTAGGCGTAGGTGGGCCTGGTCCCGGCACTACCCCACCGCCAGCACCACCAGAACAACCACCCCCGTCACCTCCGCGATCGCGCCGAAGACGTCGCCGGTGATGCCGCCGAAGCGGTGGCGGCAGCGGCGTAGGGTCGCTTCTCCTGTGGCGAGGGCGAGGAGGGTGGCCAGGGTCGCGTGGAGGGCTTCGTGCGGGCCGTGGAGGGCGCCGGTGGCTGCGGCGAGGGCGGTTACCAGTGTCGCCGCTGCTGCCGCCCAGCGCAGCGGTACCGTGCCGGCCACCGCTGCCCCCAGGCCCTCGGGGCGGGCTGCCGGGACGCCCTTGCGGGCGGTGAGGGTGAGGGCGCAGCGGGCGGTGACGGCGGAGAGGGTGGCGGCTGCCGCGCCGTGGGTCCAGCTCTGTTCGTAGAGGTGGGACAGGGCGGCCACCTGGGCCAGCAGCGTGAACAGCAGCGTGATGACGCCGAACGGGCCGATGTCGGACTGCTTCATGATGCGCAGCGCGTCGTCGGCGGGCTTGCCGCTGCCCAGGCCGTCGGCGGTGTCGGCGAGTCCGTCGAGGTGCAGGCCGCGGGTGAGGGCGGCGGGGACGGCGGCCGTGGCGACGGCGGCGAGGAGGGGGCCGCTGCCGAGGAGGGTGAGCAGGGTGCCGAGGGCCGCTGCCGCCAGGCCGATCACCAGGCCCGCGACCGGTGCGCACAGCATGCCGCCGCGTGCCGCCGCCCGGTCCCAGCGGCGCAGCCGTACCGGCAGCACGGTCAGCGTGCCGAAGGCGAAACGCATGGCGTCCCCGAGGGTGGGGGAAGGCGGGGGGCCGGAGGAGGTGGCGGCGTCGTTCACCGCGGCAGGCTAACCCGGCCGCCGCGGACCGTACGGCGTAAATTGCCCCTATACGCGACAAACGGGGAGTGCGTGGCATGGGTCACTGGTGGTTCCGCAACATCATCGAGCCGGGGAAGCTCCCCCTGCTGCTCGCGCTCGTCTCCTTCGTGCTGACGTTCGCCGTGACCCGGGTGATCACCCGGCTGATCCGGGCCGGGAAGGGCCCCTTCCGCAACATCTCGCCGGGGGGCCTGCACATCCACCACGTCGTGCCCGGTGTGGTGCTGATGGTCATCGGCGGGTTCACCGCGCTGGCCGGCGGGCGCCACGGGTACGGGGCCGGGATAGCGGCGGTGCTGTTCGGGATGGGCGTCGGGCTGGTGCTGGACGAGTTCGCGCTGATCCTGCACCTGGACGACGTGTACTGGAGCGAGCAGGGCACCAAGAGCGTGGAGATCGTGATCGTCACGGCCGCGCTGGTGGCGCTGATCCTGGGCGGCGCGCTGCCGTTCGGGGTGAACGAGCTGGACCCCGAGGAGTTCCACAACCGGTTCCGGGTGGTGCGGACCGTCGGCATCAACTTCCTGTTCGCGCTGGTGGCGCTCTTCAAGGGGAAGGGGAGGCTGGCGGTGATCGGGGTGTTCGTACCGTTCGTCGCGCTGTTCGGGGCGGTGCGGCTGGCGCGGCCGAACTCACCCTGGGCGAAGCGGTTCTACCGGCGGCGCCCCAAGGCCCGCGCCAAGGCGAAGGTCCGCGCCTTCCGGCACGACCGGCGCTGGAACGGGCTGCGCCGCCGGGTCAACCACGTCATCGGCGGGGCGCCGAACTCCTGAAGGGGCCGCATTCCTGAAGGCGCCGCATTCCTGAAGGTGCCGCATTCCTGAAGGTGCCGAAACCTTTCGGGAGCCGTTCAGGCGCCGGCTCTGGCCCGCTGCGTCCCGCGCGGTTTGCGCCGGTGCAGCACCTCCCAGACCCCGCACAGCACCAGCAGCACCACGACGGCGGCGATGTGCTCCCGGCCCGCCAGGTTGTTCTTGATGAACACGATCTCGTAGACCATCGACAGCACCACCAGCGCGCAGGTGAACCACGCCCGGTAGACCCAGCACACGAAGATCCCGAGGCCCACCACGGCCGCCGAGGGCCCGGTGTCGTGGACGAACGCGTCGGTGGGCGGCAGGCCGATGGGGTTGTCGGGGCCGAGCCAGATGCCGATGCGCGCGTACATCGTCCCGGCCAGCGTGGCCGCGTACGCGATCAGCAGCGTCCGGGCCCGGCCCAGGCAGATCTCGCAGATGCCGAAGACGAGCAGGATCTGCGCCAGCGCGCCCCACACCGGCAGGTCCAGGGCGGGCACGAACAGCGACAGCGGTGTGCGCAGCAGCGCCAGCCACAGATGTTCGTCGGCCTGGACCGAGCCGATGTTCTGGACGAACTGATAGCCCCAGGACTGGTTCTGGACGATCTGGAAGAGGGAGGTGAGCAGGACGGCGGCGATCGTCATCGGGATCGCCGCCAGTTTCTTGGTACGCAACCCGGACCACAGGGTCCGGAACAGCAGGCCCCACTCGGCACGCACGGCGCGGCGCAGGACCGGCTCGCTCATCTCTTGGTCTCCAGGTGTTTGCGGTTGAGCCACTTCGGCAGGCCGGGCGCTTCGAGGAATCCCTCGGCGCGGGCGCTCGCGATGCCGATGCGCAGCAGGTCGGTGCTCTTTTCGAAGAGCATGTACCGGGGTTCCCAGATGGGCCGGTATTTCGCGTTCGCGCGATAGAGCGATTCGATCTGCCACCACCGGGAGAAGAAACTGAGCAGCGAGCGCCACAGGCGCAGCACCGGGCCCGCGCCGAGCCGCGCACCGCGTTCGAAGACGGAGCGGAACATCGCGAAGTTCAGCGAGACCTGAGTGATCTCCACCTCTTTCGCGCGCTGGATCAGCTCCAGGACCATGAACTCCATCAGCCCGTTGTCGGAGTCCCGGTCCCGCCGCATCAGGTCGAGGGACAGGCCCTGCTTGCCCCACGGCACGAAGCTGAGCAGCGCGCGCAGCTCGCCGTCCGCGTCGGTGCATTCGAGCATCACGCAGCGCCCGTCGGCGGGGTCGCCCAGCCGGCCCAGCGCCATGGAGAAGCCGCGCTCGGTCTCGCCGTCGCGCCAGTCGTCGGCCAGCTTCAGCAGCCGCTCCATCTCCGGCTCGGGGATGTCCGCGTGGCGGCGGATACGGACCGTGTAGCCGGCCCGCTTGACGCGGTTGTACGCCTGCCGGACGGTCCGCATCGCGCGCCCTTCCAGCGTGAACTCCTCCGTGTCCACGATCGCCTCGTCGCCCAGCTCCAGCGCGTCCAGGCCGTGCCGGGCGTAGATCGTGCCGCCCTCCTCGCTCGCGCCCATCACCGCGGGCGTCCAGCCGTGCGCGCGGGCCTCGGCGAGCCACAGGTCGATGGCGCCGGGCCACGCCTCGGGGTCGCCGATCGGGTCGGCGGAGGCGAGCGAGACCCCGCCGACGACGCGGTAGGTGACGGCGGCCTTGCCGCTGGGGGACCAGATGACGCTCTTGTCGCGGCGCAGCGCGAAATAGCCCAGCGAGTCCCGGTCGCCCTGCCGCGCCAGCAGGTCGCGCAGCTTCTCCTCGTCCTCGGCGGTGATCGGGTCGGTGCTCCGTACGGAACGGAAGGCCGCCCACAGCACGAGCAGCAGCAGGACCGTGCTCATCACGTTGATGACGACGTTGACCCAGTTCGGCGTGGCGATGCCGGGGAAGCGGGAGTCGTCGGCGGCGATGGAGACCAGCCGCATGACGCCGTAGCGCCAGCGTTCCAGGAACGTCGAGTGGCCGCTCGATGCGGTGTTGGCGACGGTGACCAGGCACGCCGCGAGCAGCGAGGTGACCAGCAGGCCGCCGAGCGCGACGGCCGCGGCCAGCTTGGGGTTGGAGCGGTCGCCCTTGGCGTAGAACTCCTTGCGGCCCACCAGCAGCGAGACGACGAACAGCAGCGTCACCACGAAGGAGAACCAGTTCTGTCCGTGCCGGCGGAACTCCGGCGCCGCCACCATCGCGAGCGCGAACAGCACCAGGAACAGCCCGGAAAGGACCAGGTTCAGTATCCAGGCGGCGCGCTTGCGGCGGCGCATCGTCACCGCGAAGAACAGCGAGAAGACGCCGGAGGCGAAGCCCGCGGTCAGCAGATAGGGAGTGAAGAACTCGTCGACGTTGTGCCGGCGGATGTCGTTGCCGATCGACACCCACACGGCACTGAGGACATTGATGAAGGTGACGGCTCGCAGATACCACACGGCGTACGCGGCGCCGCGCTGTGACCACCGACCGCTGGTGCGGTCCTCATCCGGGCTCAAGCGGACTTCTCCCATGAAACTTGATCATATGGGGGCGCCACCGACGCCCGGATCCGCTGGAATCCGGCCGTCCCGCGGGTGCGCGGGCCGGTGCCGACAGGCTCCGGTCAGTCGCGTACGGGCAGGTCTGCCGCCAGGGCCGCGGCCGCCTGCACCAGTGGCAGGGCGAGCAGCGCCCCCGTCCCCTCACCAGCAGTGACGCCGTGATCGAGCAGAGGGTTGAGCGCGATCCGATCGAGCGCCTTCGCCTGCGCCGGCTCCCCGCTGATCTGCCCGGCCAGCCACCAGTCCGGTGACCGGAACGCCACCCGCTGCGCCACCAGCGCGCAGGCCGCCGAGACCACCCCGTCCAGGATCACCGGGGTGCGCCGGACCGCGCTCTGCAGCAGGAAACCGGTGATCGCGGCCAGGTCGGCGCCGCCGGTGGCGGCCAGCAGCTCCAGCTGGTCGCCGAGGACCGGCCGGGCCCGGCGCAGCGCGTCGCGGATCGCCGCGCACTTGCGCATCCAGGCCAGGTCGTCGATGCCGGCGCCGCCGCGCCCGGTGACCACCGACGCGTCGGTGCCGCACAGCGCGGCGATCAGTGTGCTGGCCGCGGTGGTGCCGCCCACGCTCAGATCGCCCAGCGCGACCAGGTCCGTACCGGCGTCCGCCTCCTCGTCGGCGACCGCCATGCCCGCCCGGAACGCCTGCTCCGCCTCCTCGGCGGTCAGCGCGTTCTCGATGTCGATACGGCCCGAACCGCGCCGCACCCGGTGCCGGGTGACCTCCTCCGGCAGCTCCGCCGGGTCGCAGTCCACGGCCACGTCCACGACGCGCACCGGCACCCCGGCCCGGCGCGCCAGGATCGCCGCCGGGCTCGACCCGTCCAGCACGTCCCGTACGAGGTCCTTGGTGCTCCCGGCCGGGCGGCCCGACACGTCCAGCGACGCCACGCCGTGATCGCCCGCGAACAGCACCGCACGCGGCCGCTCGACGGGCCGTACCGGCACCTGCTGCTGCGTGGCGGCCAGCCACTCGCCGATCTCGTCCAGCCGGCCCAGGGCTCCCGGCCGCAGCGCCAGCCGCGCCCGGCGCTCCTCGGCGTCACGGCGCGCGCCGCCGTCGGGGCGCTCGATCAGGTGGGCGAAGTCATCGAGGTTCAGGGCGCTCATTCGGCGCAGATTACCGGGAACGGTGCCCGGCGGGCCGCTCCGGGTCGGCCGCGGCGCCTCCCGGCAAGCGGGCCGCGGCGGTCCGGCGGGCGCCGAAGCGGATCTCGGTGACCGTACGGGCGGGCGTGTGCAGCAGCGGTACGTACTGCCGCCACCGCGCCAGGCGCCCGGCGAGCGGCCCACGGCCGGGCGGCGGCACCTCGCGGACGGCGACGACGTTCGGATGTGCGCCCGCGATCTTCGGGAGGTCGGCGGCGTTCAGGCCCCAGCGCAGCGGCGGCGCGGCGGGAGGCGTACGGCCCGCGCACCAGCGGGGAACCGCGTCGAAGACCAGCGCGCCGCCGGGGAAGCGCTCCGCGCACGCCGCGAACAGGGCCCGTACCTCGGGCGGACGGAGGAACATCAGCAGGCCGCGTGCGGTCACCACCACCCCGCGCTCCGGCGCCCGGACCGCGTCCAGCCAGCCGGGACCGGTCACCGGGCAGGCGAGCGTCCGCCGCCGGGGCCCGTCCGGCAGCAGCATCCGGCGGACCGCCGCGGTCTCCGGCGCCTCCACGCTCAGCCAGTGCAGCCGCCCGTTGTCCAGCCGCCAGAAGGCGGTCCCCAGCCCCTCGCCGAGCGCGACGACCGTGGCCAGCGGGTGGCGGTGTACGTAGGCGCGTACGACGGCGTCGAAGCGGTACGAGACGGGGCACCCCGGGGCGTCCGCGGCGGCGCGCCACGGGGCGCCAGCGGCGGTCACCGGACCGGCCGCGGGGACCGGCGGGCCGCCCGCGCCGGTCACCCTGCCCTCCGTATCGGTCACAGGACAAGACCACCCGGCGCCGCGGGCGCGGGCAAGCGGACACGGGCATGGGACGGGCCGTGTCATCCGCGCAGCGCAAGCGCCGGCGGGGGTCGCGGGCTGTGTCACCGCGCAGTGCGAGTACCTGCCCGGTGATCGCGGTGTCGTCAGCGCGGTGCGAGCGGCTGTCCGGCGGGTGTGGGCTGGGTCATCCGCGTCGGCGCGAGTACCGGCCTGGTGGCTGCGGGCCGTGTCACCCGCGCAGCGCGAGCGCCTGACCGGCGACGACCAGCAGGACGTGTTCGCACTCGGCGCCGAACATCGCGTTGAGCCGGCCCAGTTCGTCGCGGAAACGGCGGCCGGACGCGGTGGCCGGGACCACCCCCGAGCCGACCTCGTTGCTCACCGCCACCACCGGGCGCCGGGTGCCGCGTACGGCCGCGACCAGCTCGTCCACCCGCGCGCGCAGCTCCCGCTCGCCGCCCGCCGCCCACTTCCCGTCGTCCCACGCGTCCACCTCGTCCATGGCGTGCGTCAGCCACAGGGCGAGGCAGTCGATGAGCAGCGGCGAGTCGTCCGGCGCGTCCGGTACGGCGCTGCCGACCGGGCGCTCCTCATGGCGGGCGCCGCCTTCGAGGAGCGGCAGCAGGTCGCAGGTCTCCGTCGTACGCCAGGAAGCCGGGCGGCGCTCGCGGTGGGCCGAGACCCGCGCGGCCCACTCGGTGTCCCCGTCCCGGGTGCCGCCGGTGGCCACGTACAGAACGTCCGGGAACGCCGCCAGCCGCCGCTCGGCCTCCGCCGACTTGCCGCTGCGCGCGCCGCCCAGCACGAGCGTGCGGCGCGGCAGGTCGGGCACCGCGTGGTACTCGCCGACCAGCAGCGACGTGCCGTCCGGTACAGCGCGCGCGCCCGCCGCCGCCAGCCTGCGGTGCAGCTCGGGGCCGGGCGGTACATCGTGGTCCAGATGGACGCCCAGCACATCGGTCGCCGCGTCCACGGCCCCGCTCGCCCGCAACCGCGCCAGCGCGTCCGGCCGCCCCAGCACGTCCAGCAGAACCATGTCGTACGGGCCGGAGCCGCGCCCGCGGCCCTCGCCCTCCGCCAGCCCGGCCGGCGCTGCGCCCGGCGGCAGATACAGCAGCCGCTCGCCCTCCGGGCCGCCGACCTCGTAACCGGTACCCGGTACGTCCACGGCGACGGCCCGCACCCGGTGCCCGTCCAGCAGCGCCAGCTCCCGGCCGTCCGCGACCCGCCCCGGCTGCGGCAGCCCGGCGGGCACCTCCATCGCGGGCCCGTCGTGCGGATGCGAGAGCAGCACCTGCCGTACGGCGGTCAGCGAATGCCCGGCGCGCGCGGCGGCGAACGCGGGGCCCGGGGTCAGGTCCAGAAGCAGCGCCCCGTCGATGAGCAGCGCGGTGGCCGCCCGCGCCTCGTCGCCGACGGCGGTGGCGCAGGCGGCACAGGGGCAGCCGGGGCGCGGCAGCCCCCGGGGGGCTCCGGTGCCGAGCAGAGTCAGTTCCACGCGCCGATTTTCTCCCGTCCACGCCGGCCGGGCGCGCGGGGGCCGGTCTCGACACGGCCGATAGGCCCTGTCGCCAAGCTCCCGCCTGCCCCGCGATTCCCCCGGCTACCGCTGGGAGGTGCCCCCAGGACGCACTCCCCACGCCTGCACGGCGCGGGGCCCCCACCGTTGTCGGGCCCTTCCCGGTACACCCAGTACCCGGAAGACCTTCCGCCTTGCGATCGGCTCGGCTTCCGAAGGACGGGTCGAAGAGCCGAGACGGAGCGCAGCGGGGTGCACCAGACGCCGCGGGGCCTGCCCTCCGGGCAGACGGCGGAAGCTTGACGACAGGGCCTAGGCTGCGGAACAGCACGTACGCGGGACGTACACCGCGCGTTGGCGGGGCATACGCCGGGCGTACGGCGCACCGGCGCGGGCGGGGGCGGCACGGCTTCCCGGCGCGCCCCGGTGCGGCAGTGGTACGCGACGAGCAGGCACTCGGTGGACCAGGAGGCGGACATGGTGTGGACGTGGCGGTTCGAGAAGGCCGACGGTACGGAGGTGGAGCCCGCGGTGCAGCCGGAGGACTTCACCACCCAGGGGGACGCGGAGTCCTGGATCGGCGAGGTGTGGAAGGACCTCCTCGACGGGGGCGCCGACAAGGTGACGCTCTTCGAGGACAGCACCGAGATCTACGGGATGAGCCTGCACGCGGAGGCGGCGGGGTGACCGGTTGACCGGTTGACCGGGCCGGCGGGCACCGGCCGGGGAGCGGCCCGGCCGGTGCCCGCAGTATCCGTACGGGTCAGTGCCCGCCGGAGCCATCCCGCCCGGGGCCCGCCGCATCCGTACCGGCCGGGTGTCCGCCGCCCCGACCTGCTCAGATCGTCCCGAGTGTGACCCGTACCGTCTTCTGCGCCCCGTCCCGGTCGACCGTCACCTCCACCTTGTCGCCGGGCTTGTGGCCCGCCAGCGCCTCCGACAGGTCCTGCATGGTGCGGACGGCGGTCCCGTCGAACTTCACGATGACGTCGCCCGCCTTGATGCCCGCCTGATCGGCCGGGCCGCCCTCCTTGACGCTCGCGACGCTCACCCCGGCGCCCTCGAAGTCCTGGCCGACGATGGTGCGGCCGGTGATGCCGAGCGCCGCGCGGCCCGAGTTGGTGACCTTGCCGTCCTTGATGATCTGGTCGGCGATGTTGCGGACGGTGGAGGCCGGGATGGCGAAGCCGATGCCCGGGGCCGCGCCCTCGCCCATCTGCGGGTCGGTGGCGGCCAGCGTGGGGATGCCGATGACCTGGTCGGAGAGGTTGACCAGGGCGCCGCCGCTGTTGCCCGGGTTGATGGCGGCGGAGGTCTGCACCACGTTGGCGAGGGTGGCGCCCGTGCCGCCGCCGCTGCTCGGCTCGCTGACGGTGCGTCCGGTCGCCGAGACGATGCCCTGGGTGACGCTGCCGGACAGCCCCAGCGGGCTGCCCATGGCGAGCACGATCTGCCCGATCTCCACCTTGGCGGAGTCGCCGAAGGTGGCCGGCTTCAGATCGCCCGGCGCCTTGTCGATCTTGATGACGGCGAGGTCCTGCTCCGGATAGGAGGCGACCAGCGAGGCGTTCAGCGAGCGGCTGCCCCGTGCCGTGGTCACCTTGGACGTTTTCTCCTGGCCGACGACATGCGCATTGGTGACGATGTGCCCGCGCGCGTCGTAGACCACCCCCGAGCCCAGCCCCTCCCCGGTGGTGATCTGGACGACCGACGGCAGCACGTCCTTCACCACCCTCTGATAGGCGTTCTGCAGGTCGGTGCTGACGCTGGGGGCCGCCGCCCTCGCGGGGGAGGTGGCGGGGGCCGACGACGGGGACCGGTCGGCGGAGTCGGGCGAGCCCGAACCGGAGCAGCCGGCCATCAGTGCGGTCGCGCACAGGGCGGCCGCCGCGGCGACCGCCGCCCTGTGAGGGGAAGTCGGTGAAGGCGTCATGCCTGGAGTGTCCCGTCAGGACGCCTGATTCGCCCGGTCATCCGGCGCCGTGGCGAGAAACTGCGTCGCCGCCAGCTCTCCGTACAGGGGATCGCTCGCCACCAGCTCCGCGTGCGTACCGATCGCGCGCACCCGTCCCGCCTCCATCACCACGATCCGGTCCGCGAGCGTGACGGTGGACAGCCGGTGCGCCACCACGAGCACCGTGGTCGTACGGGCCGCCTCCGCGACCGTGTCCCGCAGCGCCAGTTCGTTGACCGCGTCCAGCTGCGAGGTCGCCTCGTCCAGGAGCAGCAGCCGCGGCTCGCGCAGCAGCGCCCGCGCGATCGCCACCCGCTGCCGCTCGCCGCCGGACAGCTTGCTGCCGCGGTGTCCCACCGGCGTCTCCAGGCCCTCCGGCAGCCGTTCGACCAGGCCGTCCAGCCGGGTCCGGGTCAGGACGCGGGCCAGCTGGTCGTCGGTGGCGCCGGGCGCCGCGAACATCAGGTTCTCACGCAAGGTGCCGGACAGGACGGGCGCGTCCTGCTCGACGTAGCCGATCTGGGCGCGCAGCCGTTCCAGCGGCCAGTCCCGTACGTCCGTGCCATCGACCAGCACCCGGCCGCCGTCCGCCTCGTAGAACCGCTCCACCAGCCCGAAGACGGTGGACTTGCCGGCGCCGGACGGGCCGACGAACGCCGTCATGCCGCCGCCGGGCACCACGAAGTCCACGCCGTGGTGGACGGGCGGCAGGTCCGGGCGGTAGCGGAAGGTGACCCCTTCGAAGGCGATGCTCGCGGGCTTCGCGGGGGTGGCGGCCCCGGCGCCTTCCTGATCCCCTGCCTCCAGGGGCTCCGTCTCCAAGGGCTCCGTCTCCAGGCCCTCCGCCTCCGCCATCCGGGCGATCGCCGCCGACCCCACCTGGTAGGCGGACGCCGCCTCCACCAGCCGGGATATCGGGTCGATCAGGTAGAAGAGGTAGAGCAGGAACGCGATCAGGGTGGCGATGTCGGTGGCCCCCGAGGCCACCCGCGCGCCGCCGACGCCCAGCACGGCCAGGAAGGAGACCTGGACCGCGAGCCCCACCGAGGACATCGCGAGGGACTGCCACTTCGCGGCCCGTACGCCGCCGCGCCACGCCTCGCGCGCGGCCGCCTCGATGGCCGCCTCCTCCCGCCGCTCCGCGCCGGACGCCTTGACCGTACGGAACGCGCCGAACGTCCGCTCCAGCGCCGTGGAGATCGCTCCCACGGCCTCCTGCGCCCGCTTCGTCGCCTTGGATATCCGGGGCATGACCAGCCCCATGGAGCTGCCGATGAGCACGATCACGGCGACCGTCACCCCGAGCAGCACCGGCTCCAGCAGGGCCATGAACACGATCGCGCCGACCAGGGTGGCGAGGCCGGTCCCGGCGGACACCAGCGACTGGGTGGTGATCGCGCGCAGCAGCGTGGTGTCCGCGGTGACCCGCGACATCAGGTCGCCGGGCTTGCTGCGGTCCACCGCGGGCATCCGCAGCCGCAGCAGCCGGGCGACGAGCTGACGCCGGGCGGCGAGCACCACGGACTCGGCGGTGCGTTCCAGGACGTACGCGCCGACCGCTTCCGCCACGGCGCCCGCCACCACCAGCGCGGTCAGCAGCACCAGCAGCATGGTGATCGACTCGTGCACACCCAGGCGCTCGACCAGCGCCTTGGCGGCCAGTGGCTGGACGAGGCCGGCGGCCGAGCCGACCAGGGTCAGCAGCCCGCCCAGGGCGATGGCGGCGCGGTGCGGCCGGATGTGGCCGTACAGCACGCGCCAGGTCTTGCGGACGGGGAGGGAGGGCTGCGGGGGTTCCGCGTCGGCGGCGGCCGGGGCGGTTCTCGGGGTGTCGGTGCTCACGAAGAACAAGACGCGGGAGAGGGGCGATTACCTGTCTTTTACCCGTAGGGGATTTGGCACGGGCGGCTGGAGACAGGGGCGGGGCGCGCGCTCGTGCGCACGCCCGGTTGCACACCCGCGCTCCTAGCGCCCCTCGCTCCCCGTTCCACCTCGTACGCCGCACAGGTGCAGCAGTGCGGCCACCGAGCGGTACGGGTCGGTGCGCCCGGCCCGGTCCTCCGCGGCCAGCAGCCGTTCCAGCTCGCCGTCGGCGGGCAGCGGCGCGTCGTCCGCCGCGGTGTCGGTGAAGATCCGTACGCCGTACCAGGTCTCCAGCGGCGCGCCGATCCCGTCGAGCGTGGCGGTCAGCGCCGTCAGGCGGTCGGCGCGTGCCTTCAGGCCGAGGCGGTTGACGTACTCGGCGGAGTCGAAGGCCGCCAGCGCGCCGTCCCAGTCGCCGGACAGCCCCGGCCGCATCGCGAGCGCGTCGGCGTTGCGCACCACCAGGGACAGCAGGCCGCCGGGCGCCAGGACGCGGGCCAGTCCGGCCAGCATCGGGTCCGGCTCCGCCACGTACATCAGCACGCCGTGGCACAGCACCACGTCGAAGGCGCCGGGGAGGAAGTGCACGCCGGTGTCCCGGCCGTCGCCCTCGACGAGCTGGACGCGCTCCTGGATGCCGGCCGGTTCCTCCGCGAGGGCCGCGCGGGCGGCCGCCAGCATCGCGGGGTCGGACTCCACACCGGTGATCTTGTGTCCGGCGCGGGCCAGCCGCAGCGCCTGGGTGCCCTGGCCCATGCCCACATCGAGCACCCGCAGCCGCTGTCCCACCGGGAAGCGCGCCGAGATCTGCTCCTCCAGCTGGCGGGCCACCAGCTCCTGGCGGACCGTGTCGCGCAGTCCGCCCAGTCCGCCCAGCCACCGTCCGGCGCCGGGCGAAAAGCCCGAAGGGGTCGCGTTCAGGGCCGCTCTCCGCGCTTGACCTGCGGCTTCGGCAGACGCAGCCGGCGCATCTGGAGGGTGCGCATCAGGGCGTACGGCTTGACGCCCTTCAGGTTCTCGTTCGGGAAGCGCTGCTTGAGGCGCTTGCCCAGGGAGAACCACAGCACGAACGAGTCGATCACGATCAGCACGATGATGAACAGCCACAGCAGCAGCGCGATGTTCTGGATCCCCGGCTGCCGCAGCATCGTCAGCACCAGGATGATCACGGCCATCGGCAGGAAGAACTCCGCCACGCACCAGCGCGAGTCGACGAAGTCGCGCGCGAAGCGGCGCACCGGTCCCTTGTCGCGCACCGGCAGGAACCGCTCGTCACCGTTGGCCAGCGCCTCGCGCTGCCGGGCCATGTCGGCGCGGCGCGCCTCACGCGCGGCCTTCTGCGCCTCCTTGCGGTTGGCCGGCGTGTGCGCGCGCGTACGGCGCTGCGCCTGCGCCTGGTTGCGCTTCGGCGTCGGGCGGCCCTTCGGGGCCTGCGGGTCGCGGGGCTGCTTGGGCTCGGACGCGGTCACCTTGGCGGTCGCGGCCTGCTCATCCTTCGAACGGCTTCGGAACACATACGCAAGGGTACGGGTACGCGGTGCATGGACCACAGCGGCATGGGGAACGATCCGGCAACGGCGCGGTCCCGTGACCGGTGCGCCATCAGGGACGTAACGGGGTGAAAAGGACGGGTGGTGGGGTCCCCGGGCGTTCCCTACTCCCTGCGCCGGAGGACCGGGCCGTCCTGATCGTCCTGTAGGAGGAGCGCATCCGGGTCCGAACAGTGCGGTAATGGAACCCGGGCCCGTACTGTGGGGTCTGTAGATGTGCTGGAGCCGAAGCCCGATGTAACTCGGTCAGAAGGGGGCGCGCGAGGCCCATGAGCGGTGTCATGAAGCGGATGGGGATGATCTTCCGCGCGAAGGCCAACAAGGCCCTGGACCGGGCCGAGGATCCGCGCGAGACCCTTGACTACTCGTACCAGAAGCAGTTGGAGCTGCTCCAGAAGGTACGCCGCGGCGTCGCCGACGTGGCGACCTCCCGCAAGCGCCTGGAGCTCCAGCTCAACCAGCTCCAGGCCCAGTCCTCCAAGCTGGAGGACCAGGGGCGCAAGGCCCTCTCGCTCGGCCGCGAGGACCTCGCCCGCGAGGCGCTGTCCCGCAGGGCGGCCCTCCAGCAGCAGGTCACGGACCTGGAGACGCAGCACCAGACCCTCCAGGGCGAGGAGGAGAAGCTCACCCTCGCCGCCCAGCGCCTCCAGGCCAAGGTCGACGCCTTCCGTACGAAGAAGGAGACGATCAAGGCCACCTACACCGCCGCCCAGGCGCAGACCCGGATCGGCGAGGCGTTCTCCGGCATCTCCGAGGAGATGGGCGACGTCGGCATGGCCATCGAGCGCGCCGAGGACAAGACCGCGCAGATGCAGGCCCGGGCCGGCGCCATCGACGAACTGCTCGCCTCCGGCGCGCTGGACGACCCGTCCGGCATGGCCAAGGACGACATCGCCGCCGAGCTGGACCGGCTCTCCGGCGGTACGGACGTCGAGCTGGAACTCCAGCGCATGAAGGCCGAGCTGGCGGGCCCGGGCGCCGACAAGCAGGCCATCGAGGGCGGCCAGGCGAGCCAGGGGCAGCAGGCCCCGCAGGCGCAGCCCGGACAGCCGCGTTTCGACAAGCAGTGACGGCCGGCGGCGGTTAGCCTCGTCGCGACCGCCGCACCGGACCGGAAACCGGACCAGAAGGAGACCGTCGTGATCGTACGGATCATGGGGGAGGGGCAGGTGAAGCTCGACGACGCGCATTTCGTCGAGCTGAACAAGCTGGACGACGAGCTGCTCGACGAGATGGAGAGCGGCGACGAGGACGGCTTCCGGCGCACCCTGAGCGCCCTTCTGGACGCGGTACGCCGCCTGGGCGCCCCACTGCCGGACGACTCCCTGGAGCCGTCCGAACTGATCCTGCCCGCCGAGGACGCGACCCTCGACGAGGTCAGGCAGATGCTCAGCGACGACGGGCTGATCCCGGGGTGAGACCACGGCTTCGTGCGGGCCGGGGCGGCGGCTCGATCCCGGACTGACCGGCCGCCGCCGGGCGGCCGGACCGATCGGGTACCGGCTACCGGGCTGACCGGCCACCGGCCACCGAAGCGGTCCGCCACGACCTTCGGGGCGACCGTCACCCACTTCCGGACCGCTCCGCCCGGCCATCGGTCATTGGCCACCGGCCACCGCTCGGCCCGTACGACCTCCAGCGCAGGCAGCGCCCCGGACCCCGCGTGGGACCGGGGCGCTACCGTTTCCCCGTGACTCCCCTCGCCCCCGGGCAGGCCGGCCCGCGTCCGGGCGGCGGCCCGCTCGCCTGGATACGCGCCCACCCGCGCGCCTGCGACACCGTGCTGGCGCTCGCCGTCTTCGTGGCCATCCTGGTCGGCGCGATGGCCGGTCCGCACGGTCCGCACGGCCCCCGCTTCGGCGAACGCGACCTGACCGTCACCACCGCGGTCCTCGCCGCCGTCGCCAGCGGCGCCCTGGCGGTGCGCCGCCGCTTCCCGCGCAGCGTGCTGGCGGTGACCGGCGTCTGCACCGTCCTCGAACTCCTCCTGGAAACCGAGGCCCCGCGCGCCCCGGTCGCCTGCTCCGTGGTCATCGCGCTGTGCACCCTCGCCGCCCGTACGGACCGCTCCACCACCTGGCGCGTCGGCGCGCTGACCGTCGTCGTGCTCACCGCCGCCGCGATGCTCTTCGGGGCCCGCCCCTGGTACGCGCAGGAGAACCTGGGGATCTTCGCCTGGACCGGCATGGCCGCCGCGGCCGGTGACGCGGTCCGCAGCCGCCGCGCCTTCGTCGCCGCGATACGGGAACGGGCCGAACGCGCCGAGCGGACCCGCGAGGAGGAGGCCCGGCGCCGCGTCGCCGAGGAGCGCATGCGCATCGCCCGCGAACTGCACGACGTGGTCGCCCACCACATCGCCCTGGTCAACGTGCAGGCCGGAGTCGCCTCGCACGTCATGGACAGCCGCCCCGACCAGGCCAAGCAGGCCCTGGCCCACGTACGCGAGGCATCCCGCTCCGCCCTGGACGAACTGCGTGCCACCGTCGGCCTGCTGCGCCAGTCCGACGACCCGCGGGCCCCCACCGAACCCACGCCGGGCCTGGCCGTCCTGGACCACCTCATCGACGGTTTCGTACGCGCCGGCCTCCCCGTCGACCTCGACGTACCGCGCCCGGCGGACGCCCTGCCCGCCGCCATCGACCTGACCGCGTACCGCATCGTCCAGGAAGCCCTGACCAACGTGCACAAACACGCGGGTCAGGGCGCCCGCGCGACGGTCCGCATCACCCGCACCGCCGATGCCCTGACGGTCACGGTCCTGGACGACGGCACCGGTCCGGACGGCCCCGACGCCCCGGAACCCGGCGGTGGCCACGGCCTGATCGGCATGCGCGAACGCGTCGAAGCCCTGCGCGGCACCGTCGAAACCGGCCCCCGCCCCACCGGCGGCTTCCGCGTACACGTACGCCTGCCCCTCCACACCACCCAAGCCACCCACCAGGCCGGAGCGTCCGGCCGCAGTTGCCGCACGGGGGAGACCGGATGACGATCAAGGTGCTGCTCGCCGACGACCAGGCCCTGCTCCGCAGCGCCTTCCGCATCCTGGTGGACTCCGAGTCCGACATGGAGGTGGTGGGGGAGGCGTCCGACGGGGCGGAGGCGTATGAGCTGACGCGGGCCACGGGGGCCGATGTGGTGCTGATGGACATCCGGATGCCGGGGGTGGACGGGCTCGCCGCCACCCGCATGATCACTGCCGATCCGGACCTGACCGCCGTACGCGTGGTCATCCTGACCACCTTCGAGGTGGACGACTACGTGGTGCAGGCGCTGCGCGGCGGGGCCAGCGGGTTCCTCGGGAAGGGGGCCGAGCCGGACGAGCTGCTCGCCGCCATCCGGATCGCGGCGGCCGGGGAGGCGCTGCTGTCGCCGGCCGCGACGAAGGGGCTGATCGCCAAGTTCCTCGCGCAGGGGGAGGGGCCCGCGGAGGGCGGGGCCGGGCGGCCGGGGGCGGCCGAGCTGGGCACGCTGACCGGGCGGGAGCGGGAGGTGCTCGTGCTGGTCGGGGGCGGGCTGTCCAACGACGAGATCGCCAAGGAGCTCGCGGTCAGCCCGCTGACGGTCAAGACGCACGTCAACCGGGCCATGGCCAAGCTGGGCGCGCGCGACCGGGCGCAGCTGGTGGTCATCGCGTACGAATCGGGGCTGGTCCGGCCGCGGGTGCGGTAGTCCCACGGGTGCAGCAGGGGGTGGAGACCGGCGTACTCCGAACGCGGTAGCCGGGTGGGGCGGAAACCGACCTGCGAGCGAGGAAAAGCGCGTGGGGCATGGCGGATCGTTTAGTCGGGCCAGTGGTGCCCTCCCTGGTGCCCGCCCGCCGGAACGCCGTACGGCCGTGCCGTACGGCAGCACCGTGCGGCCATGCCGTACGACCACGCCGCAGTACAGAACAGAAGAGAGACCCCACCCATGTCCTGGCTGTCCCGACTCAGCCTCGTACAACGGGGCCTGATAGCGCTGATGTCGATCGTCGCGATCGCCTTCGGCGCCATCGCGATCCCCCAGCTCAAGCAGCAGCTCCTGCCCACCATCGAACTGCCCATGGTGTCCGTGCTGGCGCCCTACCAGGGTGCCTCGCCCGACGTCGTCGAGAAGCAGGTGATCGAACCGCTGGAGGACGGAATCCAGGCGGTCGACGGCATCAAGGGCGTCACCTCGACGGCGAGCGAGGGCTCGGCCGTCATCATGGCCCGGTTCGACTACGGCAACGACTCCAAGCGGCTGGTCGCCGATGTGCAGCAGGCCGTCAACCGGGCCCGCGCCAAGCTGCCGAAGGACGTGGACCCGCAGGTCGTGGCCGGTTCGACGGACGACATCCCGGCCGTCGTGCTCGCCGTGTCCGCGGCGGGCAAGGATCAGCAGGCGCTGGCCGACCAGCTCGACCGCAGCGTGGTGCCGGACCTGAAGAACATCGACGGCGTCGGCCAGGTCACCGTCAACGGCGTCCAGGACCGTGTCGTCGCCGTCACCCCCGACGACGCCAAGCTGGCGCGGGCCGGGCTGACGGCCGCGGCGCTCGGGCAGGCGCTGGAGGCGAACGGCGCGTCCGTACCGGCCGGTTCGTTCTCCGAGAAGGGCCGGAGCAACACCGTCCAGGTCGGTTCCGGCTTCACCTCCGCGCAGCAGATACGGGACCTGACGGTCACCCCGGCGGCAGGTCCCGGTGGGGCCGGGGGCGCTGCGGCCGGCAAGTCCGTGCGCCTCGGTGACATCGCCACCGTCAAGGAGGAGTCGGCCACCCCGACCTCCATCACGCGCACCAACGGCAAGCCCAGCCTGGCCGTCATGGTGACCATGGGCCAGGACGGCAGCGCCGTGGACATCTCGGAGGCGGTCAAGGACAAGCTGCCGAAGATCCGTACGGCGCTGGGCAAGGGCGCCGAGGTCACGGTCGTCTCCGACCAGGGCCCGGCGGTCTCGAAGTCCATCGAGTCGCTGACCACCGAGGGCCTGCTCGGCCTGGTCATGGCCGTGATCGTGATCCTGGTCTTCCTGCTCAGCCTGCGCTCGACGCTGGTCACCGCGGTCTCCATCCCGCTGTCCGTCGTCATCACGCTGATCGTGCTGTGGACCGGCGACCTGTCGCTGAACATGCTCACCCTCGGCGCGCTGACCATCGCCATCGGGCGTGTCGTGGACGACTCGATCGTCGTCCTGGAGAACATCAAACGGCACCTCGGCTACGGCGAGGAGCGGCAGCAGGCCATCCTCACCGCCGTCCGCGAGGTGGCCGGCGCGATCACCTCCTCCACCCTGACCACGGTGGCGGTCTTCCTGCCCATCGGCGTGGTCGGCGGCATGGTCGGCGCCCTCTTCGGCTCGTTCTCGATCACCGTCACGGTCGCCCTGCTCGCCTCGCTCCTCGTGTCCCTGACCGTCGTCCCGGTCCTCTCCTACTGGTTCCTGCGCGCGCCGCAGATCCCCGAGGGCACCGACCCCGAGGAACTGCGCCGGGCCGCCGAGGCCAAGGAGAGCGGCAGCCCGCTCCAGCGCCTGTACGTGCCCGTCCTGCGCTTCGCGACGCGCCGCCGCATCACCAGCGTCGTCATCGCGGTCGTCGTCCTCCTCGCCACCTTCGGCATGGCCCCGCTCCTGAAGACCAACTTCTTCGACCAGGGCGACCAGGACACCCTCAGCGTCAAGCAGGAGCTGACGCCGGGGACCAGCCTCGCCGCGTCCGACGCGCAGGCCGAGCGGGTGGAGAAGGTCCTCGCCGGGATGGACGAGATCGCCGACTACCAGGTCACCGTCGGCTCGTCCGGCTTCATGGCGGCCTTCGGCGGCGGCAGCGGCGCCAACCAGGCGTCGTACCAGGTCAAGCTGAAGGACGCGGCGGACTCCGGGAAGGTCACCGACAAGCTCCGCGCCGAACTCGGCAAGCTCGGCAAGGACATCGGTGAGACCACCGTCTCGGCCGGTGGCGGCGGCTTCGGCAACCAGGACCTGAGCGTGGTGGTCAAGGCCGCCGACGCGGACGTACTGAAGAAGGCGTCCGAGCAGGTACGGGCCACCGTCGCCGGCCTCGACCACGTCACCGACGTGCAGAGCGACCTCTCCCGCAGCGTGCCGCGGATCTCCGTGCAGGCCAACGCGAAGGCGGCGGAGGCCGGTTACAGCCAGGCCGCCCTCGGGCAGGTCGTCGCCCAGGCGGTGCGCGGCACCACCAGCGGCAAGGCCATGATCGACAACGCCGAGCGGGACATCGTCATCAAGTCCGCCCACCCGGTCACGTCCGAGGCCGCGCTGCGCGACCTGGCCGTACCGACCCCGGCGGGCCCCGCCAAGCTCGGCGACCTGGCCACCATCCGTACGGTCGCGGGCCCGGTCCGGAGCACCCGTATCGACGGCGCCCGGTCCGCCACGATCACCGCCAAGCCGACCGGTGACAACACCGGCGCGGTCACCGCCCAGCTCCAGTCGAAGATCAAGGCGCTGGACCTGCCGGAGGGCGACACCGCCGAGATCGGCGGTGTCTCCGCCGACCAGTCCGACGCGTTCTCCTCGCTCGGCCTGGCCATGCTGGCCGCCATCGCCATCGTCTTCATGCTGCTGGTCGGCACCTTCCGGTCCCTCGTCCAGCCGCTGATCCTCCTCGTCTCGATCCCCTTCGCGGCGACCGGCGCGATCGGCCTGCTGGTCGCGACCGGCACCCCGATGGGCGTCCCGGCGATGATCGGCATGCTGATGCTGATCGGCATCGTCGTCACCAACGCGATCGTGCTGATCGACCTGATCAACCAGTACCGCGCCCAGGGTTACGGCATCGTCGAAGCCGTCATCGAAGGCGGCCGCCACCGCCTCCGCCCCATCCTCATGACGGCCCTCGCCACGATCATGGCCCTCCTCCCGATGGCCCTGTCCGTCACCGGCGACGGCGGCTTCATCTCCCAGCCCCTGGCCGTGGTCGTCATCGGCGGCCTGATCACGTCCACGCTGCTGACGCTGCTGCTGGTACCGACGCTGTACGCGATGATCGAACTGCGGAAGGAACGGCGGGCGGCGAAGCGGATGGCCCGCCGGGCCGAGGATTCCGACAAGAGCGAGCCCCGCACGCCGGAGCCTGCGGGAGTCTGAGGCGCCCGGAGCGCTTGACGCATATGACTCAGCCCGTCCCGGGGAGGTTCTGGGACGGGCTGAGGTGCGTTCGTCCCCTGCCGTCAGCCGAGGCGGCCGATGTGGATGACCACGATCGTGATGGTGGCCTCGGTGATTTCGTACAGCACCCGGTAGCGGCCGACGTGTATGCGCCGCAGGTCAGGTGAACCGTACTCGGCGCTACCCGTCGGGCGCGGCTGAGCGGCGAGCAGGTCGACGGCGTCCATCAGGAGGCGCAGTCCGTCGGCGTCGTCCTTGAGGAACCGGGTCGCCGCGTCGACGGCGGCCGGGTCCCAGATGATCTCGTATGTCAACCGCGCTCCAGCCCGAGCCGGGCACGTACCTCGTCGTGCGGGACACCCGCGGTCTCCCCGGAACCCTGCCGCGCGCGGTATCGCGCCAATGCCAGGGCGTCTTCCAGGTCGGCGAGTTCCTGGGGGTTTATCAACACGGCCGCCGGCTGGCCGTGATCAGTGATCGTGATCCGCTCACGGGCGTGGGAGGCGCGGCGCACCAGTGACCCGAACCGGGCGCGCGCTTCGGTGATCGGCAGAGTGTCACTCATGTGCAGAACTGTACACTTCGCGCGCCCTGGTGGAGCGTGATCGTGGACGAGACCACTCGGTCTGGGAACCGGCGGGCTGGAGGCGAAACGGCGTGGGGCCGCACCGGACCCCTCGTCCGGTGCGGCCCCACAGACCACGGGCACCCTGCGCGCCAAAGGCGCGCTCCGCGCGTTACGGCAGCGCCAGCATCCGCTCCAGTGCCAGCTTCGCGAAGCTCTCCGTCTCGCGGTCGACCTGGATGCGGTTGACGACCTTGCCGTCCACCAGGGACTCCAGGGCCCAGACCAGGTGGGGGAGGTCGATGCGGTTCATGGTGGAGCAGAAGCAGACCGTCTTGTCGAGGAAGACGATTTCCTTGTCCTCGGCGGCGAAGCGGTTGGCCAGGCGGCGGACCAGGTTCAGTTCGGTGCCGATGGCCCACTTGGTGCCGGCGGGGGCGGCTTCGAGGGTCTTGATGATGTATTCGGTGGAGCCCACGTAGTCCGCCGCCGCCACGACCTCGTGCTTGCACTCGGGGTGGACGAGGACGTTCACGCCGGGTATGCGGGCCCGTACGTCCTCGACGGATTCGAGGGAGAAGCGGCCGTGCACGGAGCAGTGGCCGCGCCACAGGATCATCTTGGCCGCATGCAGCTGCTCGGCGGTGAGGCCGCCGTTCGGCTTGTGCGGGTTGTAGACGACGCAGTCGTCCAGGGACATGCCCATGTCGCGGACGGCCGTGTTGCGGCCCAGGTGCTGGTCGGGCAGGAACAGGACCTTCTCGCCCTGTTCGAAGGCCCAGTCCAGCGCGCGCTTGGCGTTGGAGGAGGTGCAGATCGTGCCGCCGTGCTTGCCGGTGAACGCCTTGATGTCGGCGGAGGAGTTCATGTACGAGACGGGGACGACCTGCTCGGCCACGCCGGCCTCGGTGAGCACGTCCCAGCACTCGGCGACCTGCTCGGCCGTGGCCATGTCGGCCATGGAGCAGCCGGCGGCCAGGTCGGGCAGGACGACCTGCTGGTCGTCGGTGGTCAGGATGTCGGCGGACTCGGCCATGAAGTGCACACCGCAGAAGACGATGTACTCGGCGTCCGGCCGGGCCGCCGCGTCGCGCGCCAGCTTGAAGGAGTCGCCGGTCACATCGGCGAACTCGATGACCTCGTCGCGCTGGTAGTGGTGGCCGAGGACGAAGACCTTGTCCCCGAGCTTCGCCTTGGCGGCGCGGGCGCGCTCGACCAGACCGGGGTCGGACGGAGCCGGCAGGTCACCGGGGCAGTCCACGCCGCGCTCGCTCTTGGGGTCGGCCTCGCGGCCGAGGAGGAGCAGCGCGAGCGGGGTCGGCTGGACGTCCAGGGGCTGGGCGGTGGTCACGACACGCACCCTCTCTTTCCGTGAATTCAGCGCGGCGTAGCCGCTCCGGTGGAGCCGGTGCTTGCACCGGAGGCGAGGCCGCACCCGGGGCCGGTGCTGGTGGCGCCGGAAGCCTTTTCGTCGGTTTGACGTTATCTATCATAACCGCTTCACGTCAGTTTGACGATGGCCATCGTGTCGATGTGACGCATCCCTGTGCCGCGGCCGCCCGCACCCCGCCGCGGGTGTGCGAGCATGAAGACGGAAGGCCCACAACACGTCGCGCCCAGCCGGAATTAATCCGGGGCCCCATCGGTTGCAGCCGAGGGCAAGCGGTCCGTACAACCCGGGAGAGATCTAGATGAGCGTTCAGGACGAGACCACCGTCGGCGACGGCATCATCCTGTCCGACGCGGCCGCGTCGAAGGTGAAGGCCCTGCTGGAGCAGGAAGGCCGCGACGACCTCGCGCTGCGCGTGGCCGTCCAGCCCGGCGGCTGCTCCGGACTGCGCTACCAGCTCTTCTTCGACGAGCGGTCGCTGGACGGCGATGTCGTCAAGGACTTCGGCGGCGTCAAGGTCGTCACCGACCGGATGAGCGCCCCGTACCTGGGCGGCGCCTCCATCGACTTCGTCGACACCATCGAGAAGCAGGGCTTCACGATCGACAACCCGAATGCCACGGGTTCCTGCGCCTGCGGCGACTCCTTCAACTGAGTCGACGGCCCGGACGCCGGCGCGTAAGCGCGTACGACGGCGGCGCCCCCCCTCCATGGGGAGCGCCGCCGTTGTCGTGTGCGCGTAAGCCTGCGACGGCTACTTCGCCGGTACTTCCTTGCCGGACGACGCGTCGATCACATCCCGCCCCGCCAGCGGCTTGTCCAGCGGCACCGTCTGCGTGAACTCCTTCGCCATCTTCACGCAGATCTGGTTCGGCTTCTTGTCCTTGCCGATGACCTCGGCCTTGACGCTCTTGCCGGTCTGCTCGACGGTCGCCGAGTAGACGCTGCACACGCCGCCCCAGAAGTGCAGCTTCAGGGACTTGCCGTCCGCGCCGAGGGAGTACGACTCCAAGCTCATCGCCCCGGCCTTGCCCGACGGCTTGCCGCTGTCCGGCGGCTGGGCGGAGGTGCCGCCGTCGCCCTTCTTGACGTACTTCGGGTCCACCGCGGGGTGGGTGACCGTGCCGCCGCCCGCCCGCTGCACCGTGTACAGCCACGACGGCACCAGCGCCGGGCGGCCGCCGACGTACTGCATCGAGAGCCCGAAGACCGCGCCGGTCACGTCGGCGGGCTTGCGCGCCGAGGCGTTGCCCACGCACGGCTCGACGTCCTGGCCGCCGGCCTTGTCCTGCTTCTGCGGCTCGGCCGTCGCGCAGCCGCCGATGCCGGAGTTCGCGCCGCCGTGCGTCGCGTTCAGCCGCTCCAGCGTCTTCTCCGCGCTCTGTACGGGGTACGTGTCGCCCTTGACCGGCTGCGCCAACTGGCCGCTGCCGCCGACGACCTGGCCGTCCGAGCCGACCTGGATGTCGCTCTGCCAGCCGTACGTGGGCAGCCCGCCGATCACCGGGTTCGCGCTGACGGTGCGTACCGCGCCGGACAGTCCGCTCGCGTCCAGCTTGGCGTCCTTCTGGCCGAGGGCCGCGAGCACCGGCTGCGCGGCCTGCTTCGCCTTCTCCGGGGAGACGGCGCCCTTTTCGCCGCTCTCGTCGCCCGTGCGGCAGCCGGGGCCGCTCGCCTGCGAGCTGTCCGAGCCCTTGCCGGATTCCGCGCAGCCGGTCCCGTTGGGCGTGCCGTACTGCGAGTACGTCCACGCGCCGGAACCGCTCTTGGCCACCTGGAGGACGGGGCTGCGCGCGTCCCGCGTCAGGCCGCCCACCTTCCAGGAGTCGCCGTCCGAGCGGACCTGGCCGGGCAGGTCCAGGGCCTTGGCCAGCCGGGCCACGGCCTCCTGGGAGACCTGGCCGCGCGGCTGGTAGACGGGGGCGGAGGAGGGGCCGTCGGGCAGCTTGCCGGTCGCCCGGTAGCCCGAGCCCGACGGGTCGGGCTCGCCGGGGGCGATGCCGCTGTGCGAGCCGGTGCCCTTGCCCGTCGCGTAGCCGTCCAGGGCCAGCGGCGGCGGGCCGCCCTCGGGGCGGGCACCGGCGCCACTGTCCCCGCCGCCGGAGGCGGTCGAGGCCCAGTACGCCGCGCCGCCGCCGGCCAGCAGCACGGCCGCGGCCACCGAGGCCGCGATCAGCGGGCTGCGCCGGCGCCGGGCGGTGGTCTCCTGCGTATCGTCGGTGGAATGCTCCCCGCCGGACGCGGGGGAGGTGTCCTCGGTGCTCACCGCTTCGCTCCTTCGGCTCCGCTGAACAACTGACGTGCCCTCCTGCGTGGGGAGGACGCCGGTTGGACGGAGCCGGAGCGTCCGCGGTTCCCCCCGGTCTCAGTCGCCGTACTCGGACATCCCGCTGACCAGGGCCGTGGAGGAGGCGGGGACGGTGATGCCGTGCAGCTCGCGGGCGGGCGGCCGGGGCGCCTGGGGGCCGCTGCGCCAGTGCGGTGCCATCCGCGCGCAGTCGCCCAGCAGCTGGGCCATCGACTCCGGCTCGGCGGAGCCGGGGGAGCGGCGGGAGGCGGCGGCGCGAACGCCGGACGAACGGGGTGTGACGCCCTTCACATGCTTGGTCATACCGGCACCGTACGCATCTGCCGGACCGCGAAGAAAGCCCTACTAAGGGGTAGTTTCGCCTGGTGGGGGGAGATCAGGACACCCGGTACCGTTGACCAACGTCCGTCCCGTCCTTCCGCCTCCCGCAGGAGCAGACCCGTCGTGCGTATCGCAGTCACCGGCTCCATCGCCACCGACCACCTGATGACCTTCCCCGGCCGTTTCGCCGATCAGCTGGTCGCCGACCAGCTGCACACGGTCTCCCTCTCCTTCCTGGTCGACGAACTCGACGTACGGCGCGGCGGCGTCGGCGCCAACATCTGCTTCGGCATGGGGCAGCTCGGCACCGCCCCGATCCTGGTCGGCGCGGCCGGCAACGACTTCGAGGAGTACCGCGCCTGGCTCGACCGGCACGGCGTGGACACCCGCTCGGTGCGCATCTCCGAGGTCAAGCACACCGCCCGGTTCGTGTGCACCACCGACGCCGACCACAACCAGATCGGCTCCTTCTACACCGGCGCGATGAGCGAGGCGCGGCTGATCGAGCTGCACACCGTCGCCGAGCGCGTCGGCGGCCTGGACCTCGTGCTGATCGGCGCGGACGACCCCGAGGCGATGGTCCGGCACACCGAGGAGTGCCGCACCCGCGGCATCCCGTTCGCCGCCGACTTCTCCCAGCAGATCGCCCGGATGGACGGCGAGGGCATCCGCACCCTCACCGAGGGCGCCGCGTACCTCTTCAACAACGAGTACGAAAAGGGCCTGATCGAGTCCAAGACCGGCTGGACCTCCGAGGAGATCCTCGCCAAGGTCGGCACCCGGGTCACGACGCTGGGCGCCGACGGCGTGCGCATCGAGCGGGCCGGTCAGCCGGACATCCTCGTCGGTACGGCCGAGGAGAAGGCCAAGGCCGACCCGACCGGCGTCGGCGACGCCTTCCGCGCCGGCTTCCTGTCCGGCCTGGCCTGGGGCGTCGGCCTGGAGCGCGCCGCGCAGATCGGCTGCATGCTGGCGACGCTGGTCATCGAGACCGTCGGCACCCAGGAGTACGAGCTGCACCGCAGCCACTTCATGGACCGCTTCACCAAGGCGTACGGCCACGAGGCCGCGGACGAGATCCGCGCGCATCTGGCCTGATCCGGTCGCGGTAGGGGGCGGCGGGCCCGGATCGCCCGCCGCTTCGCTCAGACCCGGCGCCGCACCACATACGCGGCGCCGCGCTCCGCCGGCCGCTCGCCCACGTACTCCTGGCCCCGCATCTCGCACCACGCGGGAATGTCCAGCCGTGCCGCCTCGTCGTCCGCAAGGACGGTCAGCGTGGCGCCCACCGGTACGTCGCCGATCACCTTCGCCAGCTCGATGACGGGCAGCGGACAGCGCTTGCCGAGCGCGTCCACGACCGGTCCGGCGGTCTCCGGCCCCGTGGTCTTCGGCTCGGCGGCCACCGGGGCGCCCAGCTGTTCCCGTACGGAACGGACCGCCTCCGGGAGGACGGCCAGAAAGCGGTCCACGTCGGCCTCGGCGGTGCCCGTCGGCAGCGACACCCGTACGTTGCCCTCCGACAGCACGCCCATAGCCCGCAGCACATGGCTCGGCGTCAGCGTGCTCGACGTGCAGGACGACCCGGACGAGACGGCGAAGCCCGCCCGGTCCAGCTCGTGCAGCAACGTCTCTCCGTCGACATAGAGACACGAGAAGGTCACCACGTGGGGGAGCCGGCGCAGCGGATCGCCGACGACCTCGGTGTCCGGCACCGCCGCGGCCACCCGGGCCCGGATACGGTCCACCAGCTCCCGCAGCCGCGCCCCCTCGGCCGCCGCCTCGGCCTGTACGGCGCGCAGCGAGGCCGCCGCCGCGACCACGGCGGGCAGGTTCCCGAAGCCCGGTACCCTGCCGGACTCGCGCTCGTCCTGCGGACCCTGCGGCGCGAACCGGGTGCCTTTACGGACCACCAGCAGCCCCACGCCGGGCGGCCCGCCCCACTTGTGCGCGCTCCCCGTAAGCAGCGACCAGGCGCCGCCCACCGGGCCCCAGGGCAGCGACTGGGCGGCGTCCACCAGCAGCGGCACCTCCGCCTCCCGGCAGGCCGTGGCGGCCTCCTCCACGGGCTGCTCGGTGCCCACCTCGTGGTTGGCGGACTGCAGGGCCGCCAGCGCGGTGTCCGGGCGCAGCGCTGCGGCGAGGTCCCCCGCGGCCACCCGGCCCGTACGGTCCACGCCGACCTCGGTGACCGTGCCGCCCGCCGCCTCGTGGGCCGCGGCGGCGTGCAGGACGGAGGAGTGCTCCACCGCTGAGTGGACCAGATGGCGGCCGACACGCCGACGGGCGGCGAGCGTGCCGGACATGGCCGAATGCACCGCCTGCGTCCCCGAAGGGGTGAAAACCAGCTCGTCGGGTCGACAGCCGACGGCCTCCGCCGCGGCCTCCCGCGCCGCGTCGAGCAGCAGCCGGGCGCGGCGGCCCTCCCGGTAGGGGCGGGCCGGATCGGCCCAGCCCTCGTCGAGCGAGGCGAGCAGGGCCTCACGGGCGACCGGGTGCAGGGGAGCGGCCGAGGCGGCGTCGAAGTAGGACACGCCCCTGACGCTAGCGTGTTCGGGTCCGGGCGCCGGGCACGGCGTCAGATGACCGGCGGAGCCCGGCATTCCGGCGCGCGGGGGCCGTCCCCCGGATGCCGCAGCCACCCCTTCGGAGGGCGGTGCGGCGCGTTGGGCACCCTCCCCGCGCGACCCCAAATAGCGTCCAGTAGGGTTTGGTCCGCATAAACATCCAAACCCCTGCCCGTGCCAGGGCCGGCGACCGACCAGCGAGACGGCCGCAGCCGGTCTCGCGGGCGAGACTCTCGGGAAGGCGCTACGTGAGTCCCAACGGCTCCGACCGCTCGTCGCGGCGCCCGATGCGGCGGAAGCTGCCGCAGGTGCTGGCTGCGGGACTGGTCCTGGCAACCGCGACCGGTTGCACATACAAGGACTTTCCCAACCTCGGCATGCCCAATCCGGCTACTGAAGAGGCGCCGCGGATCCTCTCCCTTTGGCAGGGCTCCTGGGCCGCCGCCCTCGCAGTGGGCGTGCTGGTGTGGGGCCTGATCATCTGGAGCTGGATCTTCCACCGCCGCAGCCGGACCAAGGTGGAGGTCCCCGCACAGACGCGGTACAACATGCCCATCGAGGCGTTGTACACCATCGTTCCGTTCATCATCATCGCGGTGCTCTTCTACTTCACCGCGCGCGATGAGAGCGAACTCCTCAAGACTTCGAAGAAGCCCGACCACGTCATCAACGTGGTGGGCTATCAGTGGAGCTGGGCGTTCAACTACCTGGAGAACGTGGACGGCGACGCCAAAACCACGAACATCAACTCCAAGGAACTCTCCGCGATCCCGGACAAGTGGAAGAAGAACGTCCCCGCCGGCGCCGACGGCGTGTACGACGAGGGCATCCCGGGCACGCGGAACCCGCAGACCGGCAACCCGGGTCCGACCCTGTGGCTGCCCAAGGGCGAGACGGTTCAGTTCGTCCTGACGTCGCGTGATGTCATCCACTCGTTCTGGGTGGTCCCGTTCCTGATGAAGCAGGACGTGATTCCCGGCCACACCAACGTCTTCGAGGTGACTCCCAACAAGGAGGGCACCTTCATGGGCAAGTGCGCCGAGCTCTGCGGCGTCGACCACTCCCGGATGCTCTTCAACGTCAAGGTCGTCTCCCCCGAGAAGTACCGGGAGCACCTGAAGGACCTGGCGAAGAAGGGCCAGACCGGTTACCTGCCGTCCGGCATCAAGCAGACGGATCACGCCAGGAACGCGGAGACCAACAACAAGTGAGCATCCTCAACGAACCTCAGGGTGCCGCCGCCGATACGGCTGAGGCAGCACCGCCCGCACGCAAGAAGTCTCCCGGCTCCGTCGTGGTGAGCTGGCTGACGACCACTGACCACAAGACCATCGGTACGCTCTACCTGGTCACCTCGTTCGCGTTCTTCTGCATCGGCGGCCTGATGGCGCTGCTGATGCGCGCCGAGCTCGCTCGTCCCGGCACGCAGATCATGTCGAACGAGCAGTTCAACCAGGCGTTCACGATGCACGGCACGATCATGCTGCTGATGTTCGCGACGCCGCTGTTCTCCGGTTTCGCGAACTGGATCATGCCGCTGCAGATCGGCGCGCCCGACGTGGCGTTCCCGCGGCTGAACATGTTCGCGTACTGGCTGTACCTCTTCGGCTCGCTGATCGCGGTGGCCGGCTTCCTGACCCCGCAGGGCGCGGCCGACTTCGGCTGGTTCGCCTACTCCCCGCTGTCGGACGCGGTCCGCTCGCCGGGCGTCGGCGCCGACATGTGGATCATGGGTCTGGCCTTCTCCGGCTTCGGTACGATCCTCGGCTCGGTCAACTTCATCACCACGATCATCTGCATGCGCGCCCCCGGCATGACGATGTTCCGGATGCCGATCTTCACCTGGAACGTCCTGCTGACCGGTGTGCTGGTCCTGCTGGCCTTCCCGGTCCTGGCCGCCGCGCTGTTCGCCCTGGAGGCGGACCGTAAATTCGGGGCGCATGTATTCGACGCGGCCAATGGCGGCGCATTGCTCTGGCAGCACCTCTTCTGGTTCTTCGGCCACCCCGAGGTGTACATCATCGCGCTGCCGTTCTTCGGCATCATTTCCGAGGTCATTCCGGTCTTCTCCCGGAAGCCGATGTTCGGTTACATCGGTCTAATCGCGGCGACGATTTCGATCGCGGGCCTTTCGGTCACCGTGTGGGCGCACCACATGTACGTGACGGGCGGCGTCCTGTTGCCGTTCTTCTCGTTCATGACATTCCTCATCGCGGTACCGACCGGTGTGAAGTTCTTCAACTGGATCGGCACCATGTGGAAGGGCTCGCTGTCCTTCGAGACGCCGATGCTCTGGGCCGTCGGCTTCCTGATCACCTTCACCTTCGGTGGTCTGACCGGCGTCATCCTGGCCTCGCCGCCGATGGACTTCCACGTCTCGGACTCGTACTTCGTCGTGGCGCACTTCCACTACGTCATCTTCGGCACCGTCGTCTTCGCGATGTTCGCCGGCTTCCACTTCTGGTGGCCGAAGTTCACCGGCAAGATGCTGGACGAGCGCCTCGGCAAGATCACGTTCTGGACGCTGTTCGTCGGCTTCCACGGCACCTTCCTCGTCCAGCACTGGCTGGGCGCCGAGGGCATGCCCCGCCGCTACGCGGACTACCTGAACGCCGACGGCTTCACCACGCTGAACACGATCTCGACGATCGCCTCGTTCCTGCTCGGCCTGTCGATGCTGCCGTTCATGTACAACGTGTGGAAGACCGCCAAGTACGGCAAGAAGGTCGAGGTCGACGACCCCTGGGGCTACGGCCGCTCGCTGGAGTGGGCGACCTCCTGCCCGCCGCCGCGGCACAACTTCCTCACCCTGCCGCGCATCCGCAGTGAATCCCCGGCGTTCGACCTCCACCACCCGGAGATCGCGGCGCTGGAGGCCCTGGAGAACGAGGGCCAGAAGGACACCGCGCTGGCCGGTGGCAAGGAGGTCGGCAAGTGAAGATCCAGGGCAAGATGTTCATCTGGCTCTCCGTCTTCGTCCTCGCCATGGCGATCGTCTATGGCGTGTGGTCGAAGGAGCCGGCGGGCACCACCGCGCTGTTCCTCGCCTTCGGCCTGTGCATCATGATCGGCTACTACCTGGCCTTCACGGCCCGGCGGGTGGACGCAGGCGCGCAGGACAACGACGAGGCCGAGGTCTCCGACGACGCCGGTGAGCTGGGCTTCTTCAGCCCGCACAGCTGGCAGCCGCTCTCCCTGGGCTTCGGCGGCGCGCTCGCCTTCCTGGGCGTCGTCTTCGGCTGGTGGCTGCTCTACTTCTCGGCCCCGATCATCCTGATCGGCCTGTTCGGCTGGGTCTTCGAGTACTACCGCGGCGAGAACCGCACGCAGTAACGCGGTCCCCGCACCGGGCGGGCCCGGACACCTCCCCAGGTGTCCGGGCCCGCCCGTTTGCAGTCCTCCAGCGCGCCGTGGCCGGTGAACCTTCCTACTTTGGGGGCATGAGCCACCGACCACGCCACCGGACGGCGCTGGGCTGCGCCTCCCTGCTGACGCTTCTGGCGGGGGGCGCCACCGCCTGCGGCGGTTCGGACGCGGACCCGCTCTCGGAGACGCCGTACGACGCGGCCGAACAGATCTCGGCCAACGCGCCCGGCGGCGATGAGAAGGCCGACCCGGACAAGCCGCTGGAGATCACCACCACCGGCGACGAGGCCCGGATCACGGACGTGACCGCCACCGACGCCTCCGGCCGCTACATCAGGGGCGAACTGGCGGCGGACGGCAAGCAGTGGCACACCACCGTCCCGCTGGCCGCCGGCACCCGTTACACGGTGCGGGTGAGCACCGAGGACGAGGACGGCGCGCCCGGCCGCAAGATCCTCCAGATCGACACCAAGGACACCGGCGACCGGCTGAACGTCAAGTTCGGGCCCGACAACGGCACGTACGGGGTGGGTCAGCCCGTCACCGCGCAGCTGAGCAAGCCGGTCAAGGACCCCAAGGCGCGCGCGGTCGTGGAGGGCGCGCTCAAGGTCGAGTCCACCCCGCGCGTCGAGGGCTCCTGGCACTGGGTCGACAGCAAGACCCTGCACTTCCGGCCGAAGGAGTACTGGCCCACGCACGCCGCCATCGACGTGCACAGCAACCTGGAGGGCCTGAAGATCGCCGGCGGGCTGTACGGGGGCCCCGCCAAGCCCGTGAAGCTGCGTACGGGGGAGCGGGTGGAGGCGGTCACGGACGCCGCGGCGCACACCATGACGGTCACCCGCAACGGCGAGGTGATCAACACCATCCCCGTCACCACCGGCAAGCCGGGCTACTCCACCCGCAACGGCACCAAGGTCGTGCTGGGCAAGGAGAGCTTCGTCCGGATGCGCGGCGACACGATCGGCATCCCGTCCGGCAGCTCCGACTCCTACGACCTGCCGGTCTACTGGGCCACCCGGGTGACGTGGAGCGGCGAATACGTCCACGCGGCGCCCTGGTCCGTGGGGTCGCAGGGCGCCGCCAACGTCAGCCACGGCTGCACCGGCATGAACACGGAGAACGCCAAGTGGTTCTTCGACACCGTGCAGGTCGGTGACCTGGTCAAGGTCGTCAACAGCGGCGGCGAGACCATGACGCCCTTCGACAACGGCTTCGGCGACTGGAACATGCCGTGGAAGGAATGGCGCGCGGGCAGCGCGCTGGACAAGAACAGGCTCAGCACCACGGGCGAGCAGGAGCAGCGGCCGGGTCCCGAGAATGCTGCCCGGCTGCGCCCCCAGGTCTGAGGACCCCTCAGGAGGGCCCTCAGAGGGCCGCTCAGGCCCCCGTCAGGAGCCTGCGGCGCAGCAGCCCGGCCAGGGCGTCCGTGAACTCCACCGGGTCCACAGGGTGCGTCACAGCGGCGTCCGCGCGGCTCCAGGTCGCCAGCCAGGCGTCCTGCGGGCGCCCGATGAGCACCAGTACCGGCGGGCAGTGGAAGATCTCGTCCTTGATCTGCCGGCACACGCCCATGCCGCCGGCCGGCGCGGTCTCCCCGTCCAGCACGCACGCGTCGATCCCGCCCTGCTCCAGGGCCTCCAGGACGGCCGGCAGGGTCGCGCACTCCAGGATCTCCACCGGCGGCACGTCCGCGGCAGGCCGGCGGCCCGTCGCGAGCCGTACCTGCTCGCGGGTGTCGGCGTTGTCGCTGTAGACCAGCACCGTGGCAGTCGCCTGCATCGTTCCTCCACGCATCTCGGCAGTACGGCTTCGGACGGGGCCACGCCCGGACGCCGCCGGGAGGTGCCTCCTGCGCGGATGCTACTGCTCGTACGGCCGTGCGCAGGAGGGTTCGGCGCGATCCAAGATCTGGCCGACGGGCCGTCAGGACTGGTCACGGCGGGGGTGTGCCGCCACCCGGCGGGCAGCGCCTCCCTCCTTCGGGCGACGGCCGGGGTGGGCCGTACGAGCAGGGCATACGCCCTTGACACACCGAACGGCACCCCCCGGAGTGAGGGCGGGATAAGCGACCGACATAATGTCGGTCGTGGCGACAGCAACGACAGTAGAAACCGGGCACGCGCACCCGTCGGTCAATCGGCCGAACCTCACCAGCGTCGGAACCATCATCTGGCTGAGTTCCGAGCTGATGTTCTTCGCGGCCCTCTTCGCGATGTACTTCACCCTCCGATCGGTGACCGGGGCCGAGTTTTGGAAGGAATCCGCCGATGCGCTGAATCTTCCGTTCTCCGCGACGAACACCACGATCCTGGTACTCAGCTCGCTGACCTGCCAGCTCGGTGTGTTCGCGGCCGAGCGCGGCGATGTCAAGAAGCTCCGGACCTGGTTCGTGATCACCTTCATCATGGGGGCGATCTTCATCGGTGGTCAGGTCTTCGAGTACACCGATCTGGTCAAGGAAGAGGGCCTCTCGCTCTCGTCCAGCCCGTACGGCTCGGTGTTCTACCTGACCACCGGCTTCCACGGACTGCACGTGACGGGCGGACTCATCGCCTTCCTGCTGGTCCTGGGCAGGACGTACGCGGCCAAGAGGTTCACCCACGAACAGGCCACCGCGGCCATCGTCGTGTCCTACTACTGGCACTTCGTCGATGTCGTCTGGATCGGCCTCTTCGCCACGATCTACCTGATCCGGTGACCGGTCCCGTACCGGAACCGCATTTCAGACAGACATAGCCAAAGCATCGACGCAGAAGATCCTGACACCGGGGTAATCCGTGAAAAAGCTCTCCGCACGACGGCGCCATCCGCTGGCGGCGCTCGTCGTCCTACTCTTCGCGCTGGCGGTCACTGGGGGGCTGTACGCCGCGTTCGCGCCTGCGGACAAGGCCCAGGCCGATGACACCGCCCAGTCTCTTGCCATCAAGGAGGGCAAGAAGCTCTTCGCCGTCGGCTGCGCCAGCTGCCACGGCACCGGCGGTCAGGGCACCTCCGACGGCCCGAGCCTGGTCGGCGTGGGCGCCGCCGCCGTCGACTTCCAGGTCGGTACCGGCCGGATGCCGGCGCAGCAGCCCGGCGCCCAGGTGCCGCGGAAGAAGAACATCTACAGCCAGGCCGAGATCGACCAGCTCGCCGCGTACGTCGCGTCGCTGGGTGCCGGTCCCAACGTGCCGAACAAGGACCAGTACAGCAAGGACGGCGCGGACATCGCCAAGGGCGGTGAGCTGTTCCGTACGAACTGCGCGCAGTGCCACAACTTCACCGGTAAGGGCGGTGCCCTGACCAACGGCAAGTTCGCACCGACGCTCGAGGGCGTGGACCCGAAGCACATCTACGAGGCCATGGAGACCGGCCCGCAGAACATGCCTTCGTTCGGTGACGGCTCGCTGTCCCCGCAGAACAAGAAGGACATCGTGTCCTACCTCGGCGCCGTCAACAGCGACGACACCCCCAGCCCCGGTGGTCTGGGCCTGGGCGGTCTCGGACCTGTCACCGAGGGCCTCTTCGGTTGGATCGCCGGCCTGGGCGCGCTGATCGCGGTCGCCATCTGGGTCGCAGCCCGGACTACGAAGGCCAAGAAGTCATGAGTGAGACTGGACGACACGAAGACGTGCCAGAAAAGAACCTCCCCGGTGAGCGGGACACGGCTCACGGCGGCGCGGTGGACACGGCGGACAACCCCTTCGCCGACCCGGGGCTGCCGCCCCACGAGCACCGCATCCAGGACATCGACGAGCAGGCCGCGAAGCGCTCCGAGCGCACCGTCGCCCTGCTGTTCACGGTGTCGATGCTGGCGACGATCGGCTTCATCGCCTCGTACGTGATCTTCCCGGTCGACAAGATCGTCTACATCTGGCCGTTCGGCCACGTCAGCGCGCTGAACTTCGCGCTGGGCCTGACGCTGGGTGTGGCCCTCTTCTGCATCGGCGCCGGCGCGGTCCACTGGGCCCGCACGCTGATGTCCGACGAGGAGGTCGCCGACGACCGGCACCCGATCGAGGCGACCCCCGAGGTCAAGGCCAAGGTCATGGAGGACTTCCGGCAGGGTGCCAAGGAGTCCGGCTTCGGCCGTCGCAAGCTGATCCGCAACACCATGTTCGGCGCGCTGGCCGTGGTGCCGCTGTCCGGTGTCGTGCTGCTGCGCGACCTCGGTCCGCTGCCGGAGAAGAAGCTGCGCACGACGGGCTGGAAGAAGGGCGTCCGCCTGGTCAACCAGTCCACCAACCTCCCGCTGCGTCCCGAGGACATCGCGGTCGGCTCCCTGACGTTCGCCAAGCCCGAGGGCCTGGAGGAGGACGACGAGGAGTTCAACACCAAGATCGCCAAGGACGCCCTGATGCTCGTGCGGATCCAGCCGCAGAACATCAAGGACAAGCAGGAACTGGACTGGTCGCACGAGGGCATCGTCGCCTACTCGAAGATCTGCACCCACGTGGGCTGCCCGATCAGCCTCTACGAGCAGCAGACGCACCACGTGCTGTGCCCCTGCCACCAGTCGACCTTTGACCTGTCCGACGGCGGACGCGTCATCTTCGGCCCCGCCGGACACGCCCTGCCGCAGCTGCACATCACGGTGAAGGACGGCTTCCTCGAAGCCGTAAGCGACTTCGCGGAGCCCGTCGGCCCGAGCTTCTGGGAGCGCGGATGAGTAACGAGACGAGCGCGACCACCACGCGCCGCGGCCAGGCGCCGCGGGGCGAGCGGATCGCCGACTGGGCGGACGGCCGGCTGGGCATCTACAGCCTCGCCAAGTCCAACATGCGCAAGATCTTCCCGGACCACTGGTCCTTCATGCTGGGCGAGATCTGCCTCTACAGCTTCATCATCATCATCCTGACCGGCGTCTACCTGACGCTGTTCTTCCACCCGAGCATGGCCGAGGTGACCTACCACGGCTCGTACGTGCCCATGCACGGGATCCGGATGACGCAGGCGTTCGAGTCGACGCTGGACATCAGCTTCGACGTGCGCGGCGGTCTGCTCATCCGGCAGATCCACCACTGGGCGGCCCTGGTCTTCCTGGGCGGCATGATGGTGCACATGATGCGGGTGTTCTTCACCGGCGCCTTCCGCAAGCCGCGCGAGGTCAACTGGCTGTTCGGCTTCCTGCTGCTGGTGCTCGGCATGTTCACCGGCTTCACCGGCTACTCGCTGCCGGACGACCTGCTCTCCGGCACCGGCGTCCGGTTCATCGAGGGTGTCATCCTGGCGATGCCGCTGATCGGCTCGTACCTGCAGATGTTCATCTTCGGCGGGGAGTTCCCGGGGCACGACATCATCCCGAGGTTCTTCACGGTCCACGTGCTGCTGCTGCCGGGCATCATGCTCGGCCTGCTGGTGGCGCACCTGATCCTGGTCTTCTACCACAAGCACACGCAGTTCCCGGGTGCCGGCAAGACCAACAAGAACGTCGTCGGCATGCCGCTGCTGCCGGTCTACATGGCCAAGGCCGGAGGCTTCTTCTTCCTGGTCTTCGGCGTGATCTCGGTGATCGCGGCGGTCGCCAGCATCAACCCGGTGTGGGCCATCGGCCCGTACCGGCCCGACCAGGTGTCCACCGGCGCCCAGCCCGACTGGTACATGGGCTTCGCCGAGGGTCTGGTCCGTGTGATGCCCGGCTGGGAGTGGGACATCTGGGGCCACACCATCAACTTCGGTGTGCTGATCCCGATCCTGATCTTCCCGCTGGTGCTGGTGGCGATCGCGGTCTACCCGTTCGTCGAGTCCTGGGTCACCGGCGACAAGCGCGAGCACCACATCCTGGACCGTCCGCGCAACGCCCCGACCCGTACCGGCTTCGGTGTGGCCTGGCTGATCGCGTACCTGGTGATGCTGGTCGGCGGTGGCAACGACCTGTGGGCCACCCACTTCCACCTGTCGATCAACTCGATCACCTGGTTCGTGCGGATCGCGTTCTTCGCGGGCCCGATCCTGGGCTTCATCGTCACCAAGCGGATCTGCCTGGGCCTCCAGCGCCGCGACCGCGACAAGGTGCTGCACGGACGCGAGTCCGGCATCATCAAGCGGCTGCCGCACGGTGAGTTCATCGAGGTGCACGAGCCGCTCAACCAGGAGCAGCTGCACGTGCTCACGCAGCACGAGCAGCCCAAGCCGTTCGAGATCGGCCCGGAGGTCGACGAGAACGGTGTCGAGCGGAAGGTCAAGCGGTCGACGAAGCTCCGCGCCAAGCTCTCCAAGGGCTACTACGGCGAGGACAACGTCATCCCGAAGCCGACCCCGGAGGAGTACAAGGAGATCACCAGCGGCCACGGCCACCACTGATCCCCGCCGTGTGACGCACGGCAGTACCACCGAGTAAGTACGCCACCCAGAGGGCCCCGTCTGCAGACTGGACGGGGCCCTTCGGCATGCCGTGCCGCCGGATAGGGTTCTGCGCATCAGCAGGACACGAATCCAGGAGTGTGGACCATGAACGTTGCGACCCCGAACGGCGGCGACAGCGTGGCGGCCCACACCTGGCCGGCCGTGCTGGAAACGCTCCTCCAGGGCCGTGACCTCAGCGCCGACGACACCGCGTGGGCGATGGACCGGATCATGCGCGGCGAGGCCACCGACGCGCAGATCGCCGGGTTCGCGGTGGCGCTGCGCGCCAAGGGCGAGACCGTCGCCGAGATCTCCGGCCTGGTACGGACGATGTACGCGCACGCCAACCTCATCGACGTGCCCGGACCGAGCGTGGACATCGTCGGCACCGGCGGCGACGGCGCCAAGACGGTCAACATCTCCACCATGTCCTCGATCGTGGTCGCCGGCACCGGCGCGAAGGTCGTCAAGCACGGCAACCGCGCCGCCTCGTCGGCCAGCGGCGCGTCCGACGTGCTGGAGAAGCTGGGCGTCAACCTCGACCTGACGCCGCGCCGGGTCGTCGAGGTGGCCGCGGAGGCCGGCATCACCTTCTGCTTCGCGGTGAAGTTCCACCCCTCGCTGCGGCACGTCGCCGCCGCACGGCGCGAGCTGGGCATCCGTACGACCTTCAACGTGCTGGGCCCGCTGACCAACCCGGCCAAGGTCCGCGCCCAGGCCACCGGCGTCGCCGACGCGCGGATGGCCCCGATCCTGGCCGGCGTGCTGGCCGAGCGCGGCTCCTCCGCACTGGTCTTCCGCGGCGACGACGGACTGGACGAGCTGACGACCACCGCCACCTCGAAGGTGTGGGTGGTGCGCGACGGCGCCGTACGGGAGGAGACCTTCGACCCGCGCGACGTGGGGATCGGCCTGGTGCCCGTGGAGGCGCTGCGCGGCGCCGACGCCTCGTACAACGCGGACGTGGCGCGCCGCCTGCTGGGCGGCGAGCACGGGCCGGTGCGCGACGCGGTGCTGCTGAACTCGGCGGCGGCGCTGGTGGCGCTGGCGCCGTCCGCGGCGCCGCTGGCCGAGCAGATCGCGGCGGGCATCGAGCGGGCCGCCGAGGCCATCGACTCCGGCGCGGCCCGCCGGGCCCTGGAGCGGTGGGTGGCGGCCAGCAACGCCTGAGGAAGCGGTGAGGTGACGCGGGGCCCGGTCCGGGATGCGGACCGGGCCTTGCGCGCGTCCGATCATGTGGCATGATGCTGCGCAGGTCACGAGTGACAGCGACTACGGCCCCGGCCCGCTGTCCGGCAACCCTCCGTCCGTGGCGGGGTGCCCCGGGTGATGACCAGGCCGCAGGCAGCGAGGTCTGCGGCAAGCGCGGATCCCTCGCCAGGGATCCTGGTCGTCGAGGGAGATCTCCTGTGATGCAGCGAATGCGTTAGGGCCGCACGGCCCCGTTTTCCGCACCCTTTTCCTCTTTCACCGCTGCCGGCCGGCCCCGCTCCTGCGTGTGTGCCCCGCAGCGAAGTCGCCCTGCCTTCACGGGAGTTCGCCATGCCTGTTTCCGCTGTCGCCACCGATTCCGCCGTCTGCGCCCCGCTGCCCGTGCTGGGTCGCGACGTCCTGGTCCCGCTCGTCACCGGCGGCGAGGTCGGGTACGCGGCGCTGGACATCGCCGCCAGCGCCCCGGCGCTCCAGCGCGTCTGGGACGACGTGGCCGCGTACGCCCCGTACTACGGCAGCGTCCACCGCGGCGCGGGCTACCTCTCGCAGCTGTCCACCGACCTGTTCGAGAACAGCCGGGCGGAGGTTGCCCGCTTCCTCGGGGTCCGGGAAGGAGACCAGGTGGTCTTCACCCGCTCCACCACCGACTCGCTCAATCTGCTGGCCGCGGTGCTGCCCGCGGACACCCGGGTCTTCGTCTTCGAGACCGAGCACCACGCCTCGCTGCTGCCCTGGGAGCAGCGCGCGGACGCCGAGGTGACCTACCTGGACGCGCCGCGCACGCCGGAGCAGGCGGTGGACACCCTGGAGCGGGCGCTGGCGGAGCGCGAGCCCTACCGGCACGCCCTGGTCTGCGTGACGGGTGCGTCCAACGTGACGGGTGAGCTGTGGCCCGTACGGGAGCTGGCCGCGGCGGCGCACGCGCACGGCGCGCGGATCGTGCTGGACGCCGCCCAGCTCGCCCCGCACCACCCGGTCGACATCGCGCAACTGGACGTGGATTGGGTGGCCTTCTCCGGCCACAAGCTGTACGCGCCCTTCGGCGCCGGTGTGCTGGCCGGGCGCGCGGACTGGCTCCAGCAGGCGGAGCCGTACCTCGCGGGCGGCGGCGCCAGCCGTACGGTCGCGCGCCGCGCCGACGGCGGTGTCGACGTCGAGTGGCACACCACCGCCGCCCGCCACGAGGCCGGCTCGCCGAACGTCATCGGTGCCTACGCCATCGCCGCCGCCTGCAAGGCCCTCACCGAGGCGGGCTTCGAGAACCTGGTGGCCAGGGAACAGCATCTGGTCGAGCGGGTACGGGCGGGCCTCGCCGAGGTGCCCGAGGTGCGCGTGCTGTCGCTGTTCGGGGACGACGCGCCGCGGGTGGGCGTGCTGTCCTTCGTGGTCCGCGGCTGGAACAGCTCGCACTTCGCGGCGGCCCTCTCGGCGGAGTACGGGATCGGCGTCCGCGACGGGCTGTTCTGCGCGCACCCGCTCGTACGGACCCTGCTGGGCGCCGAGTCGCAGGCGCCCGGCGAGTGCGGTGCGCCGGAGGGCGCGCCGGGGGAGAAGAGCCTGAACGCCATCCGGGTGAGCTTCGGCGCCGGTACGCCCGACGAGCACGTGGACCGCTTCGTACGGGCCGTCAAGGAGCTGGTCGCGGACGGCGCGCGGTGGAGCTACCGCACCGAGGACGGGCGCTGCGTGCCGGACACGGCGGCCGCCTAAGGACCACCTCGTCGCGGCGCTCCGCTGTCCGGGCGCCGCGGCGCGGGGGAAACGGCGCGGGCGTGCACAGACGCCCGGGCCGCAGCCGCGGCGGCCACAGGAGCCGGCCGCCGCGGCTGTCGTATCAGCGGGCGGCGACCGCCCGGATCAGGCGTCCAGGCCGATGGCGAAGGCCGCTTCCAGGTCGTGCTGGGAGTACGTACGGAAGGCGATGTGCGTCTCGGTGGAGGCGACGCCCGGGATCTTGCTGATCCGGCCGGGGATGACGTCCGCCAGCTCGTCGTGCTGGGCGACCCGCACCATCGCGATCAGGTCGTGCGCACCGGTGACCGAGTAGACCTCGCTGACGCCCTCCAGCGCGGCGATCTTCTCCGCGATCTCCGGGATGCGGTCCACGCTGGTCCTGATGAGCACGATCGAAGTGATCACGGCTGGCTCTCTCCCTCGGTCGCCTGCTGCTTCGCCGTTCCGGCGGACCCCACACTACCCGTGGCCGCGGCGGCGTCCCGCGTCGGACAGGGGGCGGGCCGGTAGCGCACCCAGGCGTAGAGGAAGCCCAGGGCGAAGCCCACGACATGGGCCAGGTAGGCGACGCCCGGGGTGCTGGGGTCGCGCTGCGCGGCGAGCCACTGGAGGACGAACCAGAAGAGCAGCACGATCCAGGCGGGGAAGCGCAGCGGCAGGAACAACAGGAACGGGTAGAGACTGGTGACCCGGGCTCTGGGGAACAGGTAGAGGAAGGCTCCCAGCACTCCGGAGATCGCCCCCGAGGCGCCGACCAGGGTCTGGCCGGAGGCGGCGTGCGCGGCCGCGTAGCCCATCAGGGCCAGGTAGCCGGTCACGACGTAGAAGACGGTGAACGGCAGCCGGCCCATCCGGGATTCGGTCATGCCGCCGAAGACGTACAGGAAGAGCACGTTGCCCAGCAGGTGCAGCCAGCTGCCGTGCACGAACAGGGCGGTCAGCGGGGTGAGCAGCGCGCGCGGGGAGCCGCTCCACAGGTCGCGCGGGATGACGCCCCACCGTTCGAAGTACGCGGTCTGGGCCTGGACGACGGCGTCGCCGGTCCCGTATATGCCGTTGAGGCCGGAGGCGGGGCCGATGACGAAGAGGACGCAGCACACGGCGATCAGGACGTTCGTCATGCGGGAGAACACGGTCAGCACCGAGCGGACGCGGGGCGTCCGGGGGATCAGGGGCGGGGCCGTCATGAAGTGATCATGGCTCAATGGGGGGCATTCGGGACAGAGCGCCTCGCCGCGTCCCGCCTCTCGGCCGGGGCCCGCACCGTACCGGCATCAGGCCGTAGGGTACGGGCAGTACCCCGCGTACTTCCGCAGTCCGACGGCGCACCGCGGGAAGCCCCCGAACGACAGCACGAGCCCCGCTCGCCCGAGCGTGACGAAAGAGGACGACACCATGGCTGTTCCCCTGCCGACGGACGGGACCCGGTGGCGCTGCACGCTGTGCGGCAACCTGACGCGCTTCGATGTGACCCGCCGGTCCGAGGCCGTGGAGTACCTCCATTTCGACCTGGCCGGGGAGGCGAAGGTGGAGGAGCGCGAGGTGCGCAGTGAGAGCATCGAGTCCGTGCGCTGCCGCTGGTGCAACGCGGTCGACCAGATCGAGCTGGTGGACCGGCCGGGCGCGAGCGCCTGAGTCGAGCGCCTGAGATCGGAGCGATGCAGCAGTGGTGGAGCGTCCAGATGGGCCTGCGGGGGCGGAGCGCGATGCCGAGGCCGGTGCGGCCGCGGCGGACGAGGTGCTCGACCGTCCGTTGCCCGAGGGCGTGCGGCGCCGCGTCGTGGCGCTCACCGCGGAGGCGTTCGGCGGCCTGACGGTCACCGAACTCCCGCCGCCGCTGCGGCAGTACGCCCGGTTCACCCCCAGCCGCCGCGCCAAGTTCGCGGGCAACGCGATGGCGGCGGCGCTGGAGAACGACGCGGTCTTCCGGCAGCGGATCGCGAGCCGGCTGCGCGAGGCCCAGCCGGAGCTGGCCGAGGCGCTGGACAGCGGCACCCCGCCCGCCGCCGCCGACCCGCTCGATGTCGCGGCGGCGGCCTATGTGCTGCGCCCCGAGGGCTGGGTCAAGCTCGTCGCGGCGGCCGGCGAGGAGGCGCAGCGCGCCCGCGCCGAGCGGGCCGGCGAGGAGGCGGAGCGCGAGCTGGCGGCGCTGCGCGAGGAACTGGCACGGGTACGCGCGGAGGCGCGGAGCGAGGCCGAGCGCGTCCGCGGCGACCTGGACGCGCTGCGCAAGGAGAACGAGTCGTTGCAGCGCAAGCTGCGCAGCGCGCTCAGCGACGTCAAGCGCGGTGAGGCGGCGGTGCGCAAGGCCGTGGCCGAGACGGAGTCCGTACGGGCCGCCGCCGCGCAGGAGAAGAACGCGGCCGACAGTGAGGCCCGCCGCCTCAAGGCCCGGATCGCGGAGGCCGAGGGCTCGCTGGAGGCCAGCCGCCGCGCCACGCGGGAGGGTCGCAGCGTCGAGGACATGCGACTGCGGCTGCTGCTGGACACCGTGCTGGACGCGGCCCAGGGGCTGCGCCGCGAACTGGCGCTGCCGCCCGCCGACACACACCCGGCCGACACCGTCGATGCCGTGGCGCCGGGGAAGATGACGCCGAAGGACATCGCCACGCGCGCGCTGTCGGAGACCGACCCGGCGCTGTTGGACCAACTGCTGGCGCTGCCGCAGGCCCACCTGGTGGTGGACGGCTACAACGTCACCAAGACCGGCTACCCCACGATGCCGTTGGACAAGCAGCGGCTGCGGCTGCTGGGTGGCCTGGCGGTGCTGGCGGCGCAGACGGGCGCGGAGATGACGTGTGTCTTCGACGGTGCCGAACTGGCCGCGCCGGTGCTGCTCGCGCCGCCGCGCGGGGTAAGGGTCCTGTTCAGCAAGCCGGGTGTGACGGCCGATGAGCTGATCCGCCAGCTCGTACGGGCCGAGCCGCCGGGCCGCCCGGTCGTGGTGGTTTCCACGGACCGCGAGGTGGCCGACGGTGTCGCCAAGGCGGGGGCGCGACCGGTGGCTTCCACCCTGCTGCTCAAGCGGCTCGCCCGTATCTGAACCACCGGTGGACTGCGGGTCGTACGGTCCGTTTGTGCGATTCGTGCGATCCGTACTATGCGTACGACTTGTCCGGAACGCGGGACAACCGGGGTGGGGCGGGAGGTAGGTTCCGGGAAGTGCCGCCGGGGGATCCGAGGCCGGTGCGGCGCGCGGAACGGAGGTAAAGGTGTACCCATCAACGAGGCATCTCATGCCCACCGTTCGTGCCTGAGTGTCAAGTGACCGCTACTGCCTGTGTGATGTTGGTAAAGGATGAGGACCATCCGGGAGTTTTTTCCGATGAGGATTTGAAGCGATCACAACTCGGTTACTAAGGTCAGGCCTCAACCCTTCATGCAGTTGATCATCCATCCGGGATGAACAGTGAAGGAACCGCCAGATCCGCGGCGTTGGCGCGGAGCCGGGGTCCAGCTCCCCCCACTCCCGGTAGGCGGCTGAAGGAAGAAGGAGCTCGCCTCCGTGGCGTCCCACCGTCGACCCAAGCAGCCGAGCCGCACGCGTGTCACTGTGCTCACCGCGACCGCGGCCGCGGCCGTCGCCCTCTCGTCCCAGGCCGCCCATGCCGACCCGAAGCCGAAGAAGGAAGACGTCAAGTCCGAGGTCGACAAGCTCTACGAGCAGGCGGAGCAGGCCACCGAGAAGTACAACGGGGCCAAGGAGGACCAGGAGAAGCTGCAGAAGGAGGTGGACAGCCTCCAGGACAAGGTCGCCCGCGGCCAGGGAGAGCTGAACCAGCTCCGCAAGGGCCTCGGTTCGGTCGCCTCCGGCCAGTACCGCAGCGGCAGCATAGACCCGTCCGTGCAGCTCTTCCTGTCCGGCGACCCGGACACCTACCTCGAAAAGGCCGCCACGCTCGACCAGCTGAGCGGCAAGCAGGCCGAGCAGCTGAAGACCATCGCGGACAAGCAGCGGCAGCTCGCGCAGGAGCGCCAGGAGGCCGCGTCCAAGATCCAGGACCTCTCGGACACCCGCAAGGCGCTGGGTGAGAAGAAGGACGAGATCAAGGGCAAGCTCGCCAAGGCGCAGGAGCTGCTGAACACCCTCACCGCCAAGGAGAAGGAAGCGCTCCAGAAGGAGGAGCAGCAGAAGAACCGCTCCAGCCGCGGCAACGAGCGTCCCGACCTGGGCAACGACACGCCGGCCTCCGGCCGTGGCGCCGCCGCGCTGTCCGCCGCCGCCTCCAAGATCGGCTCGCCCTACGTGTGGGGCGCCACCGGCCCGTCCTCCTTCGACTGCTCGGGCCTGACCTCCTGGGCCTACCAGCAGGCCGGCCAGTCGCTGCCGCGCACCTCGCAGGCGCAGGCCAACGCCGGTACCCGCATCAGCTCGCAGAGCGCCCTCAAGCCGGGCGACCTGGTGCTCTTCTACGGCGACCTGCACCACATCGGCCTGTACGCGGGCAACGGCCAGGTGCTGCACGCGCCGAAGCCGGGCGCGTCCGTGCGCTACGAGTCGATCAACAACATGCCCTTCCAGTTCGGCGTCCGCGTCTGACGCGGACCGGCCGCCGCTGCCGCCCGATCGGGCGAATTGCGGTGGCCGCCGCTGACTTCACGCCCCGCCGGTGACCTGCGCAGTCACCGGCGGGGCGGCTTTTTGCGTACCGGCAGGGCGCGTTGCGGGTCTTTGGATACGGGCCACCGGCGCCGTTACTGTCTGCCCTCGCAGTCGCCGGTCATCGACCGTCCGTCCGGGCGGCAGCGGCTGCACGGAAGGAGTGCGGCTTCTCGTGGTGTCCCACCGCCGTGTCTCACAGTCCGGCCTGGCCGGTGCGACCAGGATCACCGTCCTGTCGGCCGCCGCGGTCACCGCGGCAGCAGCCCTGTCGGCGGGCGGGGCCAGCGCCGCCCCGGCTCCGGCACCCGCCGAGGTCACCTCGCGCGTCGACGCGCTCTACGAGCAGGCCGAGAAGGTCACCGAGGACTACAACGGGGCCTCCGAACGGACCCGGAAGCTACGGGGCGAAGTCACCGCCCTCCAGGACCGGGTGGCCCGCGGCCAGGAGCGCGTCAACCGGCTGCGCGCCCGGCTCGGCGCCATCGCCTCCGCCCAGTACCGCTCCGGCGGCCTGGACCCGGCCCTGAAGCTGATCCTGTCCGAGGACCCGGCGAGCTACCTCGACAAGGCGTCCGTCCTCGACCGCGTCCACGGCAACCAGGCCGGGCAGCTCCGCGAACTCCAGGGCGCCCAGCGCGGGCTGGAGCAGGAGCGCCGGGCGGCGGCCGGCAAGCTGACGGACCTGGAGGCGAGCCGGCGCGAGGTGGCGAGCCACAAGAAGGACATCGAACGCAAACTGGCCGCCGCGCAGCACCTGCTGAACGCCCTGACCGGCCCCGACCGGGCGGCCTACGACCGGGCGAACCGCGGCGTCGGGCGGTCGCTGCCCGCCCCGTCCGGGGCGGCGCACCCCTCGGGCCGCGCCGGGGCCGCCGTCCAGGCGGTGCGCGCGGCGATCGGCACGCCGTACGCGTGGGGGCGCTCCGGTCCGTCCGCTTTCGACTGCTCCGGGCTGATGCAGTGGGCCTACGCGCGCGCCGGAGTCGGCATCCCGCGCACCTCGCAAGCCCAGCGCGGCGCGGGACGGCAGGTTCAGGTCAGCCAGGCACAGCCGGGCGACCTGGTCATCTACCGGGACGATGCCAGTCATGTCGCCATGTATGTGGGCAACGGACAGGTGGTGCACGCGCCGTATCCGGGTGCGCGGGTGCGGTCCGACCCCGTCGGCATGATGCCGATCTCGTCCGTAACCCGCCCCTGACCCCTGTCCGCGTTCCGGGACGGTGCTTACGATCAGCCGCGTGGCAGGTCATCAGGTACGGCGGCGGACGGTCCGGGGGATCAGGGCGGCACTGTGCGCGGCCCTGCCGCTGGTGCTGCTGGCGCTCCTCACCGGCTGCGACGATCCGGCCGGCGCGCAGGCCGCCCCGCCGGGCATCCAGCGCATGCTGGACCAGCGCGCCGCGGCCGTACGGAACCGGGACTCCGGGGCCTTCCTCGCCTCGGTCGACCCCCGCGCGACCGCGTACGGCTCCGAGCAGCGGCGGATGTTCGCCAACCTCGCGCGGGTGCCGCTGGCCGCCTGGTCGTACGAGCTGGTGCGGACCGACGCGTTCGGGCTGCCCGCGGTCGTCGGCGCGGACGGGCGGCGGGTCGCGGCCGAGGTGCGGCTGCGCTACCGGCTCACCGGGTACGACACCGCGCCGGTCACCGCCGTCCAGTACCTGACCCTCACCGACCGCGGCGGCCGGTGGCGGATCAGCTCGGATTCGGACGGCGCGACGAGCGGGCGGCGCAGTGCGCGCCAGCTGTGGGACCAGGGGCCGGTCGAGGTGGTCCGGGGGCGGCACAGCCTGGTCCTCGGGGTCGGGCGCGGCACCGCGGCGCTGCGCGAGCTGGCCGAGCGTACGGACGCGGCGGTGCCCGCCGTCGGCAAGGCGTGGGCAGGGGAGTGGGCCGGGCGGGTGGTGGTCGAGGCGCCGCAGTCGCTGGAGCGGATGGCGGAGCTGCTGAACGCCACCGATCCGGCGGGCTACCGGGGCATAGCGGCCGTGACGACCGGCGAGTCGGGCCCGGCCCCGGCGGCCCCCGCCGACCGGGTCGTCGTCAACCCGGAGGCGTACGGCGAACTGTCCGCGGCCGGCCGGCAGGTCGTGCTGACGCACGAGGCGACCCATGTCGCGACGCGTACGGTCACCACGTCCGACACCCCGATGTGGCTCTCCGAGGGCTTCGCCGACTGGGCCGCCTACCGTGGCGGCGGGCGCCCGGCCGCCACCACCGCTCCCGAACTGGCCCACGCGGTCGCCAAGGGCGCGCCGCCGTCCCGGCTTCCGGCCGACGGCGACTTCCGCTTCAGCCGCAGCGCGCGGCAGCTGGCCCGCGCGTACGAGGGCGGCTGGCTGGCCTGCCGCATGATCGCCGATAGGTGGGGCGAGCGGAAGCTCGGCGCGTTCTACCGGGCGGCGGGGCACGGCGGGACGGAGAGCGCCGGGCGGGCGATGCGGGATCAGCTGGGCGTCGGCCCGGCGGAGTTCACCCGGCGGTGGCGGGCGTACGTGGCCGAGCAGCTGGGCTGACGGACAGCGCGAACCCTGGTGAGGCCGCTTCCGTACGGGAGGTGGCGACGGTGCCGGGCTCCGGTTCGGCATCGGGCCCGCGCCGGGTTCCGGGCTCCGGTTCGGCGTCCGGCCCGTGCCCGGTTCCGGCGGCCCGCGGACGGGCGACGCCCGCGCGCCGCCGCCGTGGCCCGGTGGCCGTAGAGCGCCACAGCCTGCGGCAGGCAGTCAGAGAGGCGGCCACCAGCAGGGCATCGCGTACGGTCAGCATGACGACGCCGGGCCCCTGACTGGTCACCACGTCCGCGAACCCGACGGGGAATTCCAGCAGCGTCGCCCCGGCCGCCAGCAGCACCAGGAACGCGGGCAGCGCCATCCGGCTCGCCCGCAGCGTCATGCACACGGCTGCCGTACCGACCAGCCAGATCATGTACTGCGGGCTGATGACCCGGCTGGTGGTGACGAAGAGGAGGACGGCGGTGAAGGCGGCGTCGGCGAGCGTGGCGGAGGTGAATTCCCGCGCGCGCAGCCGCCACAGCAGCAGCCAGCCGAAAGCCACCGCGGTCAGGACCAGCGCCAGGGAGCTGACCAGCGGTACGTACGGGCCGACGAACTCCACCGAGCCGTAGTTCAGCAGCACCTCGCCATCCCAGCCGAACTGCCGGGCGAGATGGAAGACGAGCGCGCCCAGCGACTCCACTTCCGTACCCCGGTCGCGCTGGAAAGTGAGGAACGCCAGCCCGCCAGGGGCCCACGCGACGAGCAGCAGCGCCAGCGTCAGCGCGCCGACGGCCGCCGCGCCCCACAACTTGCGGGCCCGGACGCCTCGCAGGGGAGCGCCGGTCAGCAGCAGCACCGGCCAGACCTTCAGCAGCGCGCCGAAGGCCAGCAGCGCGCCGGAGAGGCGCGGCCGACTGGCGGCGGCGAACAGCGCGGCGACGGCCACGGCCGTGACCATCAGGTCGTACCGGGAGTACGCGGTCGGGCCCAGCAGGGCGACGCCCGCGGTCCACACCCAGGCGCCGGTGAGACGTTTGCCCGGCCGCCGGCCCGCGTACAGGAACAGCGCGAAGGCGGCCGCGTCGGCGGCACCGGCCAGCAGAAAGAAGGCCGAGGCGTAGTCCAGGAAGGGCAGCAGGCCGGGGGAGAGCACGGCGAGCGCGGCGGCCGGCGGATACTGCCAGGTCACGTCGTCCTGCGGGAAGCTGCCGGACTTCAGGACCTCGTACCAGCCGTGGTAGATGCCCGCGACGTCACTGGTCACGTCCGGCCCCGGCAGCACCAGCACCTTGAACACGCACAGCAGGAGCACCGCCCGGGTCGCGGCCCACACCGCCACCGGCGGCGCCAGGGCGCGCACGGCGTCCCACGGGGGCCGGTTGCCGGCCCTGGTCATCGGCACCTCGTCCCCCGTCCTCCGCCGTCCTCCCGCCGCCCGCGTCCGCACGCGCGCACGACGGCCTGTCCCGACCGTAGACGAGACACGTCCGTGCCGGGGCCGCCCGCACCGGCCGTGTCCGGCGACCCGGTACTGTGCGAGGGCAATGGACAAGACGCTGATCGTCACGAACGACTTCCCGCCCCGCCCCGGCGGCATCCAGGCCTTCCTGCACAGCATGGCGCTGCGCCTGGACCCGGAGCGGGTCGTGGTCTACGCCTCCACCTGGAAGCGGAGCCAGGAGGGCGTCGCCGCCACCGCCCGCTTCGACGCCGAGCAGCCCTTCCCGGTCGTACGGGACCGTACGACGATGCTGCTGCCGACGCCCCGGGTCACCCGCACCGCCACCGCCCTGCTGCGCCGCCACGGCTGCTCCTCGGTATGGTTCGGCGCCGCCGCGCCGCTCGGCCTGATGGCCCCGGCGCTGCGCCGGGCGGGCGCGCGCCGGATCGTGGCCACCACGCACGGGCACGAGGCGGGCTGGGCACAGCTGCCCGCCTCCCGCCAGCTGCTGCGGCGGATCGGCGAGGGCACCGACACGATCACCTACCTCGGTGAGTACACCCGCTCGCGGATCGCCGCCGCCCTGACCCCGGCCGCCGCCGGCCGCATGGTCCAACTGCCGCCCGGCGTGGACGAGAAGACGTTCCACCCCGGCTCGGGCGGCGACGAGGTACGGGCCCGCCTCGGGCTCGCCGAGCGGCCGGTCGTCGTCTGCGTCTCCCGGCTCGTGCCGCGCAAGGGACAGGACACCCTGATCGAGGCGATGCCGCGCATTCTGGCCGAAGTGCCGGACGCGGTGCTGCTCATCGTCGGCGGCGGCCCGTACGAGAAGCAGCTGCACGCGCTCGCCGTCGAGAAGGGCGTCGCGGACTCGGTGCGCTTCACCGGCTCCGTCCCGTGGGAGGAACTGCCCGCCCACTACGGCGCCGGGGACGTCTTCGCGATGCCGTGCCGGACCCGGCGCGGCGGCCTGGACGTCGAGGGCCTGGGCATCGTCTACCTGGAGGCGTCCGCCACCGGGCTCCCGGTCGTCGCGGGCGACTCCGGCGGCGCGCCGGACGCGGTGCTGGACGGCGAGACGGGGTACGTCGTCCCGGGCGGCTCCCCGACGGTGGCCGCCGAGCGCGTCATCGCCCTCCTGAAGGACCCGCAGGCCCGCCGCCGCATGGGCGAGCGCGGCCGGGCCTGGGTGGAGGAGAAGTGGCGCTGGGACCTGCTGGCGGAGCGGCTGAAGGCGCTTCTGTAAGCGGCATGCAACGGCGGTATGAGCGAAGGCCGGGCGGACTGGAGGAACCAGCCGCCCGGCCTTCGTCGCAGCGTCACCCCGCCCGCTACGGGCGGTAGATCGCCTCGATCTCGTCGGCGAAGTCCTTCGCCACCACGTTCCGCTTCAGCTTCAGCGACGGCGTCACATGCCCGGACTCCTCGGTGAACTGCGTCGGCAGGATGCGGAACTTGCGCACCGACTCGGCCTTGGAGACCGCCGCGTTGCCGTCGTCCACCGCCCGCTGCACCGCGGCCAGCAGCTCCGGGTCCCGGCTCAGCTCGGCGACACCCTGCCCGGCCGGGCGGCCGTGCTCCGCCGCCCAGCGCGGCAGGAACTCCTCGTCGAGGGTGACCAGCGCGCCGACGAACGGGCGGCCGTCGCCGACCACCATGCACTCGGCGATCAGCGCGTGCGCGCGGATGCGGTCCTCGATGACGGCCGGGGCGACGTTCTTGCCGCCCGCCGTCACCAGGATCTCCTTCTTGCGGCCGGTGATCGCGAGGTAGCCGTCCTCGTCCAGGGTGCCGATGTCACCGGTGTGGAACCAGCCGTCGGACAGCGCTTCCTTGGTCGCGGCCTCGTTGTTCCAGTACTCGGTGAACAGGTGCTCGCCGTGCAGCAGCACCTCGCCGTCGTCGGCGATGCGGACCACCGAGCCGGGCAGCGGCTGGCCGACCGTACCGATCTTCTGCCGGTCCCACGGGTTGAAGGCGGTGGCCGCGCAGGACTCCGTCAGGCCGTAGCCCTCCAGGGCGGTGAAGCCGATGCCCCGGTAGAAGTGGCCCAGCCGCTCGCCCAGCGGCGCGCCGCCGGAGATGGCGTGGGTGGCCCGGCCGCCGAGCACCGCGCGCAGCTTGCCGAAGACCAGCTTGTCGAAGAGCTTGTGCTTGAGCTTCAGGCCGAGGCCGGGCCCGGCCGGGGTGTCCAGCGCGCGGCTGTAGGCGATGGCCGTCTCGGCGGCCCGGTCGAAGATCTTGCCCTTGCCCTCGGCCTGCGCCTTGGCCCGCGCCGAGTTGTAGACCTTCTCGAAGACCCGGGGGACGCCGAGGATCAGCGTGGGGCGGAAGGCGGCGAGGTCGTCGGTGAGGTTCTTGATGTCGGGCGCGTGGCCGAGCTTGATGGGCGCCATGACCGACGCCACCTGCACCAGCCGCCCGAAGACATGCGCCACCGGGAGGAAGAGGAGCACCGAGGAGTGGCCGGTGCGGAAGAGCGGCTTGAGGCGTTCGACGACGTTGCCGCACTCGGCGAAGAAGCTGCGGTGGGTGAGCACACAGCCCTTGGGGCGGCCGGTGGTGCCGGAGGTGTAGACGATGGTGGCGGGGGAGTCCGCGTCGGCGGCGGCGCTGCGCTCGTCCACCTCCGCGTCGGTGATCCCTTCGCCGGCCGCGCGCAGCCGGGCGATCGCGTCCCGCTCGATCTGCCAGATGTTCTCCAGCGCGGGCAGCCGGTCCCGTACGGACTCGACGGCGGCCTCCTGCGCGGGGGACTCGACCACGCAGGCCACCGCGCCGGAGTCGCCGAGGATCCACTGCACCTGCTCGGCGGAGCTGGTCTCGTAGACGGGGACGGTGACCGCGCCCGCGCTCCAGATCGCGAAGTCCAGCAGCGTCCACTCGTAGCGGGTGCGCGACATCAGGCCGATCCGGTCGCCGGGCTCGATCCCGGTGGCCATCAGGCCCTTGGCGACGGCCCGTACCTCGGCGAGGAACTCGGTGGCGGTGACGTCCTCGTACCGCCCGTCGACCTTGCGGCCCAGGACGGCGACATCGGGGTGCTGCGCGGCATTGCGGCGGATCAGATCCGTCAGGTTGCCGTCCGCGGGGACCTCGTACAGGGCCGGAAGGCTGAACTCGCGCAAGACTGCTGCTCCTCATTGGCGCCGGCCTCACGACGCTGTGTGCCGGCCGGCTGCGGTCCATGATCAGGCAGGGGGGTGGTGGACTGCCCGGACGTTACCCACCGGTATCGCTTTGGCATAGGGGTGTACGCCCAGATGTTCGATGCGTCACAGCGGTGTGCCGCACCTACGGACACGCCTGGGGACTGCTCAGCGCAGAGTAGACCAGGCTTTCGGTGACCGGGAAGTAACCGCAGGTCGGACCCCTCTCCCGGCGGTACGCCGTTCGATCTAGGGTGACGTCATGCGAGTGCATGTGGTCAGCGACGTACACGGCAACGGAACGGACCTCGCCAGGGCGGGCGACGGGGCCGACGCCCTGGTCTGCCTGGGCGACCTCGTCCTCTTCCTCGACTACGCCGACCACTCGCGCGGCATCTTCCCCGACCTCTTCGGCGTCGAGAACGCCCACCGGCTGGTCGAACTGCGTACCGCCCGCCGCTTCGAGGAAGCACGCGCGCTGGGCCGGCGGCTGTGGGGCGACATCGAACGCGAGGGCGGCGGCCGGATGGCCGTCATCGAGGAAGCCGTCCGCCGGCAGTACGCCGAACTGTTCGCCGCGTTCCCGGACCGGACGTACGCCACCTACGGAAACGTGGACCTCCCCCACCTGTGGCCCGAGTACGCGCGGCCCGGCACCACCGTCCTGGACGGCGAGCGGGTGGAGATCGGCGGCCGGGTCTTCGGGTTCGTCGGCGGCGGGCTGACGACACCGATGAAGACCCCGTACGAGATCAGCGACGAGGAGTACGCCGCCAAGATCGAGGCCGTCGGCGAGGTGGACGTGCTGTGCACCCACATCCCGCCGGACGTCCCCGAGCTGTGCTACGACGTCGTCGCCCGGCGCTTCGAGCGCGGCAGCGCCGCCCTCCTGGACGCGATCCGCCGCACCCGCCCCCGCTACGCGCTGTTCGGACACGTGCACCAGCCGCTGGCCCCGCGGGTACGCGTCGGCGCCACCGAGTGCGTGAACGTGGGGCACTTCAACGCGACGGGAACGCCGTACGTCATGGAGTGGTGACGGCCTTCCCGGGACCTTCTCCGGGGACGGCCGGGACCAGCGGGGAGCCTGTCCGGGGCGCTTCCCCCGCGCGGTAGCCTTCAGCAGCAGGGATACGCGTCTGGCGGACCGGCACGAATCGGCATGGAGGAGTCACGGCGATGGCCGAACACACCAGCTCTAGCATCACGATCGAGGCGGCACCCGCCGAGGTGATGGGAGTGATCGCCGACTTTGCCCGCTATCCGGACTGGACCGGCGAGGTCAAGGAAGCCGAGATCCTCAGCAAGGACGAGCAGGGCCGTGCGGAGCAGGTACGGCTGCTGCTGGACGCCGGTGCGATCAAGGACGACCACACCCTCGCGTACAACTGGATCAGCGATCACGAGGTCAGCTGGTCGCTGGTGAAGTCCCAGATGCTGCGTACCCTCGACGGCTCCTACCGGCTGGTTCCGCTGGCCGGCGGGGCGCACACCGAAGTGACGTACCAGCTGACCGTGGACGTCAAGATCCCGATGCTCGGCATGATCAAGCGCAAGGCGGAGAAGGTCATCATCGACCGCGCGCTGGACGGGCTGAAGAAGCGCGTCGAGAGCGGCCCCGCCGCCCCGGCCGACGGTGCGGCCAAGAGCCTCTGACCATGCGCACCGTCCTCGTCACCGGCCCCGGCGGCGCCGGCCGCACCACCATCGCCGCCGCGACCGCCCTGGCCGGTGCCCGGCGCGGCGAGCGCGTCCTGCTGCTCACCGCCCGCGGCGGCGCGGCGGAACGCGCCCTGGGCATCCGGCCCGTCCGCCCCGGTGACGGCCCGGTGCCCGTCGTCCCCGGCCTGCACGTCCGCTGCGTCGACGCCGGTGACCACTTCCGCCGTGAGGTGCTGGCCTTCCAGGAGCGCGCGGAAGCCGCCCTCGACCTGCTCGGCGCCGCGCCCCTGGACGAGGACGAACTGACCGAACTGCCGGGTGCGGAGGCGTTCGCGCTGCTCCACGAGCTGCGCGCCGCGCACCAGGCGGGCGGGGAGCCCGACGGGCCCGACACGGTCGTCGTCGACATGCCGCCCGCCGCCGACACCGTCGCCCTGCTCGCCCTGCCCGAGCAGGCCCGCCGCTACCTCCGCCGCCTGCTGCCGCCCGAGCGCCAGGCCGCCCGCGCGCTGCGGCCGGTGCTCGCCCAGCTGGCGGGCGTGCAACTGCCCACGCAGAAGCTGTACGAGGCCGCCGAGCGCTGGGAGCACGAACTCGCCGCCGTACAGGCCGTCATCGACCACCCCGGCACGACCGTACGGATCGTCACCGAGGCGGGCCCCGGCGCCGTCGCCGACCTGCGCGAGGTGCGCTCGGGCCTCGCCCTGTACGGACACCGCACCGACGCCGTCGTCGCCAACCGGCTGCTGCCCACCGGCTCGTCCGACCCCTTCCTGGCCGGGCTCTCCGGACAGCAGCAGAGCGCGCTCAAGGCGCTGCGCGAGGAGTTCCCCGAAGCGCCGGTCGTCGAGGTGCCGCACCTGGGCCGCGACCCCGAGGGCGTCGAGGAACTGGACGCGCTGATCGGCGGCGCGACCGGGGAACCGGCCGCGCCCGGCGACGCCGCGGACCCCTGGACCGTGGAGGACCGGCTCGCCTCGGACGGCCTGCTGGTGTGGCGGGTGCCGCTGCCGGGCGCCGAGCGCGACGGGCTCGGGCTGCTGCGGCGCGGCGACGAGGTGATCGTGACGGCCGGCCGGTTCCGGCGGATACGGACCCTGCCCTCCGCGCTGCGCCGCTGCTCGGTCTCCGGGGCGGGACTGCGCGACGGCGCGCTGCACATCCGTTTCACCCCCGACCCCGCCCTCTGGCCCCGCGGTCTGTGAACGGCACACCGCCGTTCGGGTAACGTCGGGAGAAGCAGCACCGCCTCGAACCCGCCGCGCCGCGCGGCGGCCGAACCGCCTCGCCGCAGGAGTCCGCCATGAGCGATGCCACCGAGCGCCCCGCCGACCGTACGGACCGGTTCGACACCGATGCCTGGGAGACGGCCTGCGCCGAGGACCTGGCCGCCGAGAAGGCCCGCCGCCGCGCGCAGTACGGCCCGCCGCCCGGCAGCGCCGCCGAGGAACTGCGCCGCCTCGCCGAGGCCGTCACGGACAAGCTCGCCGGCATCCAGCTGCCGGGCGCGCTCGCCGGAATGGCCGCGCAGGGCGCCGTACAGCAGCTGTTCCGGCAGGCCAAGGCCGTCGTGGAGCCGGTCGTCGAGCGCAACCCGGAGGTCTTCGACCACCTCGCCGCCGCCGGCTCCGAACTGCTGGCCGCCTACCGCTCCGCCGTCCAGAACAGCGAGAGCCGCTGGACCCGCGAGGCCGCCGACGAAGCCGCGGCGGCCGACCCGCGCGACGCCACCGACCCGCAGACGGGCCGGGACGGCGGCAACGTCCGTGATCTCCGCGACAGGCGCGACACCCCGGACGGCCCCCGCCGGGACGACGGCGGACCGGCCGGCACCGAGCGGATCGACCTCGACTGAGACCGGCGGACGGTCCCTCTTGGTCGGGAGGGCGCGGGTGGCGCCCCTCACTCCGGTACCGTTGGACGCGGCGGGGTACGACCAATAACTGAGGGACACATGGGACTCACCATCGGCGTCGACATCGGCGGCACGAAGATCGCGGCCGGCGTGGTCGACGAAGAGGGCACGATCCTCGAAACGTGCAAGGTGCCGACCCCGCAGGCCACCGACGAGCTGACGGAGGCCATCGCCGACGCGGTCCGCACCATCAGCGCCGACCACCAGGTCGAGGCCGTCGGCATCGGGGCCGCCGGCTATGTGGACGAGAAGCGGGCCACCGTCCTGTTCGCACCGAACATCGACTGGCGCCACGAGCCGCTGAAGGACAAGGTCGAACAGCGCGTCGGCCTGCCCGTCGTCGTCGAGAACGACGCCAACGCGGCGGCCTGGGGCGAGTACCGCTTCGGCGCGGGACAGGGCCACAGCGACGTCATCTGCATCACCCTGGGCACTGGCCTGGGCGGCGGCATCATCATCGGCAACAAGCTGCGCCGCGGCCGGTTCGGCGTCGCCGCCGAGTTCGGCCACATCCGCGTCGTACCGGACGGCCTGCTGTGCGGCTGCGGCAGCCAGGGCTGCTGGGAGCAGTACGCCTCGGGCCGCGCCCTGCTGCGCTACGCCCGCCAGCGCGCCTTCGCCACCCCGGAGAACGCCCAGGTGCTGCTGTCGATGGGCGACGGCACCTCCGAGGGCATCGAGGGCCGGCACATCAGCGAGGCCGCCCGCCAGGGCGACCCGGTCGCCATCGACTCCTTCCGCGAGCTGGCCCGCTGGGCCGGCGCCGGCCTCGCCGACCTGGCCTCGCTCTTCGACCCGTCCGCCTTCATCGTCGGCGGCGGCGTCTCGGACGAGGGCGAACTGGTCCTCGACCCGATCCGCAAGTCCTTCCGGCGCTGGCTGGTCGGCAACCAGTGGCGCCCGCACGCCCAGGTCCTCGCCGCCCAGCTCGGCGGCAAGGCCGGTCTGGTCGGCGCCGCCGACCTGGCGCGCCAGGGCTGACCCGCGGTGCCGGCCGCACTGCCCACCTCCCGCACCGAGCCGGGCTCCGCTTCCGAGGACTTTGCATCGAGCGGAGGCGGAGCGAAGCGGAGCTCGGCCGTGCTCCGCGTGCTGAGCTACAACGTCCGCTCGCTGCGCGACGACCGCGCGGCGCTGGCCCGGGTGATCCGGGCCTGCGCCCCGGACCTGGTGTTCGTGCAGGAGGCGCCGCGCTTCTTCCGCTGGCGCAAGAGCGTGGCGAAGCTCTGCCGGGCCACGGACCTGGTGTATGTGACGGGCGGCGCCACCGCGGCCGGCCCGATGATCCTGTCCTCGCTGCGCGCCCATGTGGAGCGCACGGAGGACGTGCTGCTGCCCCGCACCCCCGGCCTGCACCAGCGCGGTTTCGCGACCGCGGTGGTACGGGTCGGGGGCGCCCGGCTCGGCCTGCTCAGCTGCCATCTCAGCCTCCAGGCGGCCGAGCGCCACGACCAGGCGGGCCTGCTGCTGGAGCGGCTGCGCGCGCTGGACACCCCGTACGCCGTCGCGGCCGGTGACCTGAACGACCGGCCGGACGGGCGTGCCTTCCGGCGGCTGGCGGGCTCGCTCACCGACGCCTGGGCGGCGGCGCCGTGGGGCGGGGAGTTCACCTCCACACCCCACGACCCGCATCAGCGCATCGACGCGGTGTTCACCACCGAGGGCGTCGAGGTGCTGGGCTGCGGTGTGCCGCGCGAGCTGCCGGGCGTCAGCCACGGCGACCTCCTCGCGGCGACCGACCACCTGCCGGTGCTGGCCGCCCTCCGGGTCCCGGCCGCCGCGTAACCCCTCAGGACAGCCGCATCCGCGGCTCGCCCCGCTCGTTGCGGCCCGGACCGCCGCCGGTGCAGGTGAGCCGGCTCTTGGGGGCCTTGTCGGTGCCGGTGAAGGCGTACGCCTGCCGCAGGCAGTTGCGCAGCGCCAACTGGCCCCAGTAATTGGGGTGCAGCGCCTCCTGCACCTGGAACGGCGGCAGCACCGCGCTGACCGTCCGCACCCAGCTGATCCACTCGGTTCTGTCCGACGCCCCCGGGTCGGTCCACCGGCTCACCGTGCCGCGCGTCGGATCGACCAGCCCGACGCCCCGCTCGCACAGGCGGTGCCCGTCGAAGCTGTGCGTCAGGTCGAGGAAGCGGACGTTGGTCAGCCCGCTCCTGTCGATGCCCCGCTCGACCGCGCGGCTGACCGCGGGCAGCACGCTGTCCACCGCCCAGTCGGCGTCCCGGTCGTTGAACCCGCAGCCGCCCAGCGTCTGGCGCGCGCCCAGCGGCGCCGGGTAGCGGAAGTCGCGGCCGTGCGGGATGGGCGCCGGGTAGTTCTGTACGACCACGTCGTACTCGTCGGGGTCGTGGCCCGCCCGCAGCATCGCCCGCCGTACGTTCTGCAGGCCGCCCGCGATGTCGCCCGCCCGCTGCTCGACCGCCCGGTCGGTGAACCGGGCCCGGTTGGCCGCGTCCTGGCTGCACGCCTTCGGCAGCGGACTCAGATACGCCAGCACGCAGGACTGGACCACGTCAGCGAAGCGGAAGTCGTTGCCGCCGACCGAGACCGCGACCAGCCGCACGGGGTGGTCACGGGCGTACTCCTCCAGCTGTTTGGCCTGGCCCGGTACGCCCGCCGCGTCCGAGAAGTCCAGCCCCGGCTTGGCGACGCCCCTCGGCGCGAGGAAGGAGTCGGTACGGGCTCCGGAGCAGGCCAGGTTCTCGCTCTCGGTGCCGGGCAGCCCGAGGTGGATCTCGGCGGAGCGCGAGCGGTGGCACTTCGGGACGCGCTCGGCGGTGCGGGCCGCGTTGTCGTAGTACGCGGTGGGGCCGAGCGCGTCGATACGCAGGTGGTTGGCCGGGTTGGCGTCGGAGTTTCCCGCCCAGCGTCCGGCCTCGCCCGAGATGTAGGAGTCGCCGAGCGAGACCACGGCCCCCGGCCCGGCGGGCTGCCGCGCCCGCGGCGGACCGGCCGCCGCCGGAGCGGTGGCCAGCAGCCCGGTGACCGCGGCGGCGGTGGCGGCGGCCGCGGCCACCCGGGTGCGACGGCGCGGACGTGGGCATGACGACGCGAGCGGATGACGCATGGGGGCCTCCCGGAGACACGGCCGGACACTCGGCGTGATCATCCCCGGTCGGAGGGTCACCGGCGGTCAGGACACCCGGCGAAGCGGGGTAAACCGCCCGAAGGAGGGCGGGACGGGCGGCGCGGGCGCGGTCAGACGACCGCGCCGCCGCCCGGCAGGTCGTCCTCGTCCTCGTCGTCGTGCTTCATCCGGGCCACGAGCGTGGCGAAGCCGCCCAGGAAGCCGCCGATGCCCAGCAGCGTGATCCACCAGGTGACGGGCTGCTGCAACAGCACCATGAGCACCAGCAGCAGCGGCCCGCCGAGCACAGCGATCCAGGCGAACTTGGCCGTCACGTCGGCCTTGGGCAGCGGGGGCGGCTCGGGCGGTTCGAAGTGGCCCTCGTCCGAGTCGTCGAAGTCGTTGTCGGACGCTTCCTTCGCCGACCAGTCGCGCGGCCCGACGCCGGGCGCGAAGACCACGAAGCTGCCGACGGAGTCGCCGCCGGGCCGGCCGGGCGCACCGGGGGAGGGCTCGCTGCGCGGCCGCTCCTCGACCGTCAGGCCGCCGTCGTCCCCGTCCGCACGCCCCGGGCCCGCCTTCTCGGGCGGCTTCCCGTCGGCGCGCGGCGTACTGTCCGGGCGGTCCTCGTCCGTACGGCCGCGGTCCGCGCGGTCCGTGCCCGTACCGGGAGCACGGTCACCGGGAGCACGGTCGCCGGAAGGGCTGTCGGCGCCGCCGCGGTCCGTGCTGGAGACCGGCCCGTCCTCGTCCGGGAAGGCGGGCGCCTCGCCGTACCCGGCCACTATCTCGGCCCAGGCGGCTTCCTCGTCCAGCGGGTCGCGGGGGTCGCGGGGGCTACGCTCCACCACTGGCGGCCGTCTCCTCACTCTCCACGCCCCCGCGCACGCTCGGTGCCAGGCGGGCGATGAAGTCGTAGGTCTCCTGGAAGATCCGCTCGGCGTCGTGGTCGAGCGTGGCGACGTGGTAGCTGCGCTCCAGCAGCGTCTGCCGCACGTCCGTGGACGACACCCTGCTCAGGATGCGCTCGGAGTCGGCGGGCCGCACGACGTGGTCCTGCGGGCTGGTCAGCACCAGCAACGGCTGGGTCACCCGGGGCAGTTCGGCGTCGACGATCTGGAAGAAGCGGCGCAGCGAGTGCGCGGCGTGCAGCGGCACCCGGGTGTAGCCCAGTTCGTGGGCGCCGGGCTTGGCGATGTCGTCCGCCACGCCCTTGGTCGTCCGCACCACGTGCCGCAGCACCGGCAGCAGCGGGGCGGCCGCGTCGTGCACCTTGTTGCCGGGGTTGACCAGGGCCAGGCCGCTGACGGCGGGGCCGTGCTGGGCGGCCAGCCGCAGCGCCAGCGCGCCGCCCATCGACAGGCCGCACACGAAGACCCGCTCGCAGCGTCCGGTCAGCGACCGCAGCTCGCGGTCGACCTCGGCGTACCAGTCCTGCCAGGTCGTGAGCTGCATGTCCTGCCAGCGGGTGCCGTGTCCCGGCAGCAGCGGCAGCGAGACCGTCAGGCCGCGGTCGGCGAGATACTCCGCCCAGGGGCGCACGGACTGCGGGGAGCCGGTGAATCCGTGGCAGACGAGGACGCCGGTCGGGCCGCCGTCGCGGCGGAACGGCTCGGCTCCGGGAAGCAGCGGCACCGGGGAACTCCGATCGGTGAGGGGCCGGGCGGCAACGGTTTGTGCGGGTTACTGGAAGCGTACGCGGAGCGGCGCCGGGCGGATAGGTCCAAAGGCACCCCGTGCCCCGGCCGTCGCCGGGAGGCGCCCGGGCCGTACGCGGCGGGGCCCGTTCACCGCCGGCGGAGCGGACCTTCGAGGAGAGGGGGGCGTCGGGGCAGGTTAAGGTCTTTGCGTCAGACACAGGAGGCAGTGGGTTGATCTACGGCGCAATGAAGTTTTCCGTCGGCGGGACGTTGAAGCTGGCTTTCCGTCCCTGGGTGGAGGGCCTGGAGAACATCCCCGCGACGGGACCCGCGATCCTGGCGAGCAACCACCTGTCCTTCTCGGACTCCTTCTTCCTGCCCGCGGTGCTCGACCGGAAGGTCACCTTCATCGCCAAGGCCGAGTACTTCACCACTCCGGGCGTCAAGGGCAAGCTGACCGCCGCCTTCTTCAAGGGGGTCGGCCAGCTGCCGGTGGACCGCTCGGGCGCGCGCGGCGCGGGCGAGGCGGCGATCAAGAGCGGCATCGAGGTGCTGGAGCGCGGTGAGCTGTTCGGCATCTACCCGGAGGGCACCCGCTCGCCGGACGGCCGCCTCTACCGCGGCAAGCCGGGCGGCCTGGCCCGGGTGGCGCTGGCCACCGGCGCCCCGGTCATCCCCGTCGCCATGATCGACACCGAGAAGGTGCAGCCGCCCGGCAAGGTCATGCCGAAGATGATCAGGCCGGGCATCCGTATCGGCAAGCCGCTGGACTTCAGCCGGTACCACGGCATGGAGGGGGACCGCTTCATCCTGCGCTCGGTGACCGACGAGGTCATGTACGAGATCATGAAGCTGTCGGGCCAGGAGTACGTGGACATCTACGCGACCGCCGCCAAGCGGCAGATCGCGGAGGCCGCCAAGAAGAAGGCCGAGGCCGAGAAGGCCGAAAAGGCGGCCAAGACCGGCAAGGGGCAGCCGGAGCAGCAGGGCCGGACCGGATCCGGGGCGTAGTCGCGCCCCGGCACAGGGGTGGGGGCGAAATGGCAGAGGCAGAGATACGGTCCGCGGCCGGTGGGGCGGCGGGCCGGGGCACGGGGCGCCCGGGGCGGCCGGTCCGGATGTCCGTGGAGCTCCCGCTGTGGCGGGCGCTGACCGGTTACCGCGTGCTGACCCTGGCCTACGTCCTGGTCCTGTTCGTGGTCTCGTACAAGAAGTACGCCCACCCCCTCGTCGCCGCCGCCTACATGACGGCGCTGACCGTGTGGATGGCCTTCACCTGGCGTCGTACGACCTCGGCGGAGCGCTGCACCCGCGCCTTCCTCATCGGTGACCTGTCCTTCGCGCTCGGCGGCATCCTGCTCACCCTCGTGGCGGACAGCCATGAGCGGATCATGGACGGCGCGGCGACCCTGCCTTCCATCTGGACGGCGGGCGCGGTGCTCGGCTTCGCGATCAAGGGCGGCTGGCGCTGGGCCGCGGTCGCCTCCGCGCTGGTCGCCGTGGTCAACCTGGTCGAGCGCCAGGAGCTGGCCCGCGACACCATCCACAACGTGGTGCTGGTGTGGGTGGCCAGCGTCGCCATCGGTTACGTGGTCGAGGTGGCCCGCGCCAGTGAGCGCACCCTCGCCCGCGCGCTCCAGATCGAGGCCGCCACCCGCGAGCGGGAACGGCTGGCCCGGGACATCCACGACAGCGTCCTGCAGGTCCTGGCCATGGTGCAGCGGCGCGGTGCCGCGATCGGCGGGGAGGCGGCCGAGCTGGGCCGGATGGCGGGCGAGCAGGAGGTCGCGCTGCGCACGCTGGTCTCCAGCGGGCTGGTCCCGCCGTCGCGCCCGGGGGTCTCCGGCGCCGCGGACGACGCGGTCCGCACCCCGCAGGAGGCGCTGGCCGCACCCGTGCCGTGCGCCGAGGACGGCCCCGACGCCGGTCCCTGCGACGTACGGGCCCTGCTGGCGCCGCACGCCGGGGCGCGCGTCACCTTCTCCGAGCCCGGCGCGCCCGTCGTGCTCCCGGCCGCCGCCGCAGCGGAGCTGGCCGCCGCTGTCAGTGCCGCGTTGGACAATGTGCGGGTGCACGCGGGTGCCACGGCACAGGCGTGGATCCTGGTGGAGGACGAGCCGGACGAGGTGATCGTGACGGTGCGGGACGACGGCCCGGGCATCCCCGAGGGGCGGCTCGCGGACGCCGAGCGCGAGGGCCGCCTCGGGGTCGCCCTGTCGATCCGCGGCCGGCTGCGCGACCTGGGCGGCAGCGCCGACTGGATCTCGGTCCCCGGCCAGGGCACGGAAGTGGAGTTGAAGGTCCCCAAGGCCGGTGTGGTGCCCGGGGGCGGAAAGCGGGGGAGGAGCACGGCATGAGCGAGGCCGCAAGCCTGAAGGTGATGGTGGTCGACGACCACCCGATGTGGCGGGACGCGGTCGCCCGCGACCTGGCCGAGGCCGGGTTCGAGGTGGTGGCCACCGCCGGGGACGGGCCGCAGGCGGTGCGCCGCGCGCAGGCCGCGGCGCCCGACGTGCTGGTGCTGGACCTGAACCTGCCGGGCCTGCCCGGCGTGGAGGTCTGCCGGGAACTGGTCGGCGCCAACCCGGCGCTGCGGGTGCTGGTGCTCTCCGCCAGCGGCGAGCACGCCGATGTGCTGGAGGCCGTCAAGTCCGGCGCGACGGGCTATCTGCTGAAGTCGGCCAGCACGGCGGAGCTGCTGGACGCGGTGCGGCGTACGGCGGCCGGCGACCCGGTGTTCACGCCGGGCCTGGCCGGACTGGTCCTGGGGGAGTACCGCCGACTGGCGACCGAGCCCGCACCGGCCGCCGAGGACGAGCCGGGCGCGCCCCGGCTGACCGAGCGGGAGACCGAGGTGCTCCGCCTGGTCGCCAAGGGCCTGTCGTACAAGCAGATCGCCGAGCGGCTGGTCATCTCGCACCGCACGGTCCAGAACCACGTGCAGAACACCCTGGGCAAGCTCCAGCTGCACAACCGCGTCGAGCTGGTGCGGTACGCGATAGAACGCGGCCTGGACGAGGCGTGAGCCCGCGCCGCCCGGGGCGCGATGCCGTCCGTGCGGCGCGCGGGACGCCGTACGCGCCCTGTGCCATCCGCTCGTACGAGTGAACGCATCGCGCCAACTCCCCGGCATTTCCGGGGAATTCGCCTTCCGCCCCATCCCTGGGTGACACACCTCGCCATTAGCGTGACCGGCGTCGGCACAGCACGGCCGCGCGCGGCCACCGGCGCGGGCGCGGCCCCTCACGGATGAAGGTGATGAAGCGATGCGGGTCGGAGTACTGACCGGCGGCGGTGACTGCCCCGGTCTGAACGCGGTCATCCGGGGCGTGGTGCGCAAGGGCGTCCAGGAGTACGGCTACGGTTTCGTCGGCTTCCGGGACGGCTGGCGCGGGCCGCTGGAGGGCGACACGGTACCGCTCGACATCCCCGCCGTACGCGGCATCCTGCCCCGCGGCGGCACGGTCCTCGGCTCCTCGCGGACCAACCCCCTCAAGCACGAGGACGGCATCCGCCGGATCCGGGAGACCCTCGCCAAGGAGGAGGTCGAGGCGCTGATCACGATCGGCGGCGAGGACACCCTCGGCGTCGCCGCCCGGCTCTCCGGCGAATACGGCATCCCCTGCGTCGGCGTGCCCAAGACCATCGACAACGACCTGTCCGCCACCGACTACACCTTCGGCTTCGACACCGCCGTCGGCGTCGCCACCGAGGCCATCGACCGGCTGCACACCACCGCCGAGTCCCACATGCGCGTCCTGGTCGTCGAGGTGATGGGCCGGCACGCGGGCTGGATCGCACTGCACTCCGGACTGGCCGGCGGCGCCAACGTCATCCTCATCCCCGAGCAGCGCTTCGACGTGGACCAGGTCTGCGGCTGGATCGAGTCCCGCTTCAAGGTGCGCTACGCGCCGATCGTGGTGGTCGCCGAGGGCGCCATGCCCAAGGACGGCGACCTGGTGCTCAAGCACGGCACCAAGGACTCCTTCGGGCATGTCCGCCTGACCGGTGTGGGCGAGTGGCTGGCCAAGGAGATCGAGGAGCGTACGGGCAAGGAGGCCCGTACGACGGTGCTCGGCCACACCCAGCGCGGCGGCACGCCCAGCGCCTTCGACCGCTGGCTGGCCACCCGCTTCGGCCTGCACGCGATCGACGCGGTGCGCGACGGCGACTTCGGGAAGATGGTCGCGCTGCGCGGCACCGACATCGTGCGGGTGCCGCTGGCGGAGGCCACCGCGAAGCTCAAGACCGTCGATCCGAAGCTGTACGCGGAAGCCGGGGTGTTCTTCGGCTGAGCGGGCCTTCCACCGGTACGGGCGCCTCGTCGCGGCGCCGGATGCCGCCGCGCCCGGCATCTGGACGGCCCGGCCGGGCCCGGCGCCGTATATTCGGCCGTGTCACCGCATATGCCCGGAATGCGCCCGACGTGGCGTGACGGGCGCGCCGGTGACCGGACCGAGTGACCGGCAACGGCGGGAGACACCGTGGAGATCATCGCATTCGGCGTGCAGGCGGACGAGCGGCCGCTGCTGGTGAAGGCCTTCGCCGGCCGCCACCAGGTCCGCTGTCTCGACGTCTTCCTCAACCGCGACACCGCCCCCATCGCCGCGGGCTACGAGGTCGTCAGCGTCAGCGTCAACGCGGACCTGTGCGCCGAGGTGATCCAGGAGCTGGCCGTCGGCGGCACGAAGATGATCGCCCAGCGCTCCACCGGCTACAACAACATCGATCTGGAGGCCGCGGCCGACCTCGGCGTGACCGTCGGCCGGGTCTCCTCGTACTCGCCGTACTCCGTCGCGGAGTTCGCCTGGGGCCTGGCCATGGCGGTCAACCGCCGGATCGTCCGGGCCGCGAACCGGACCCGCAACTTCGACTTCCGGCTGGACGGGCTGATGGGCCGCGACCTGCACGGCCGCACCGTCGGCGTGCTCGGCACCGGCAAGATCGGCGAGGCGTTCACCCGTATCGCGCACGGCTTCGGGATGGAGCTGCTGGGCTGGGACATCGCCGAGAACCCGCGCTGCGCCGAGCTGGGCATGAAGTACGTCGGCCTGGACCGGCTGTTCGCCGAATCGGACCTGATCAGCCTGCACGTACCGCTGCTGGAGTCCACCCGCCACCTCATCGACGCCGCCGCGCTGGCCGCCATGAAGGACGACGCGATCCTGGTCAACTCCAGCCGCGGCGGCCTGGTGGACACCGCGGCGCTCGTGGAGACCCTCAAGGCGGGCCGGCTCGCCGGTGTCGGCCTGGACGTCTACGAGGAGGAGGCCGGGCTCTTCTTCTTCGACAAGTCCCTGGAGGTCATCGACGACGACACCCTCGCCCGCCTGATGACCTTCGGGAACGTGCTGGTCACCTCGCACCAGGCGTACTTCACCGAGGACGCGGTCGGTCAGATCATCGGCGCCACCGTACGCAACGTCGAGGACTACCTGGCCGGCCGCGTCAACGACAACTTCCTCGTCACACCAGGACAGCGGCCAGCAGCCGCGCGGTGATCCCGGCCCCGTCCAGCGTCAGCACGGACTCCGGGTGGAACTGCACCCCCGCGAAGCCCGGACCGCGCAGCGCGTGCACCTCGCCGGTCGCCGCGTCCCGGCTCAGCTCGACGCGGTGCATGGCCAGTTCCGTCACCGCCGGCTCGTCGCAGCGGGCCGTGAAGGTGTTGTAGAAGCCGACCGTCTCCGGGCGGCCGAAGAAGTCGATGCGCTCCTGCGCGCCCTGGAACGGCACCTCCTTGCGCACGATCTCCAGGCCCAGTTCGGCGGCGATCAGCTCATGGCCGAGGCAGACCCCGAGCAGGCCGTGCCGGTGGTCGCGGACCAGCTCCGCCGTCAGCGCGCGCAGCAGGCGCATCTTCGGATCGGCGGTGTCCGACGGGTCGCCGGGCCCAGGGCCGAGCACGATCGGCCCCTCGTGGGCCGCCGCGGCTTCCCGCAGGCCCGGCTCGTCGTACCGCCGCACCGTCACCGTCAGCCCGGAGGTGCGCAGCAGGTGCGCCAGCATCGCGGTGAAGGTGTCCTCCGCGTCGATCACCAGCGCGTGGCCCGTCAGCGCGGCGGTCGGCGCGCTGCTCTGCATCCGCAGCCAGAAGGGAGCGAGGTCCGCGCGCCGGGCGTCCAGGGCGGCGCGCACCCGCGGGTCGTCGGCCAGCCGCGGCCGTCCGGCGGCGTCCTCGGTACGGTCCGGCGCGGGGCGCACGCCGAGCGCGGTGAGCACCCCGGCGGCCTTGGCATGGGTCTCGGCGACCTCGCCGCGCGGATCGGAGGCCCGTACGAGCGTGGCGCCGACCGCGACCCGCAGCCCGCCGTCCGCGTCGATGTCGGCCGTACGGATCAGGATCGGCGAGTCCAGCGTCTGCGCGCCGCCCGCGTCCCGGCCGATCAGCGCGAGCGCCCCGGCGTAGTAGCCCCGGCCGCCCACCTCGTGGCGCTCGATGACCCGGCAGGCGTTCTGCACCGGCGAGCCGACCACGGTCGCCGCGAACATCGTCTCCTTCAGCACCTCCCGCACATCGAGCGAGGAGCGCCCGCGCAGCTCATACTCCGTGTGCGCGAGGTGCGCCATCTCCTTCAGGCGCGGCCCGACCACCACACCGCCCTTGTCGCCGACGGTGCACATCATCTTCAGCTCCTCGTCCACGACCATGGACAGCTCCTCCACCTCCTTGCGGTCGCCCAGGAACTCCAGCAGGTGTTCCGCGCTGGGGCCGCCGGCCGGGTAGCGGTAGGTGCCGCTGATCGGGTTCATCACGACCGTCCCGCCGGACATCCGGACGTGCACCTCGGGGCTGGCGCCGACCAGCGTGCGCAGGCCCGGCCGGTGGACGACGTACGTCCAGTACGCGCCGCGCTCACCGGCCAGCAGCCGCCGGAACAGGGCCAGCGCGTCGGCCGCGCCGAAGCCCGGGATCTCGCCCTGGAAGGTGCGCCGGATGACGAAGTTGGCGCCCTCCCCGGTGCAGATCTCGTCCTTCAGGACGCGCTCGACGATCCCGGCGTACGCGTCGTCGGAGACGTCGAAGGCGCCGTCCTCGACCCGCACCTCATGCGCGGGCAACTGCTCCAGCACCTCGTCCAGGGGCAGCTCGTACGCCTCGTCCGGGCGCAGTACGGCCAGTGGTGTGCCGTCGTCGCGGACATCGAAGCCGCGCTCGCGGATCTGCCGGAACGGTACGAGCGCCAGCGCGTCGGCGGTCGCCGCGCCGCCCTCCGGCACGCCCGCACCGAGCGGGATGTCCGCCAGCCGCGGCACCTCGGTCACCTCGCCGACCAGCACCTCGACGGTGTCGGCGGCCGGTCGGCCGGGCGTGCGGCGGCGCAGCAGGGCGAACGGCGGGCAGCCGGGGGACAGCAGACGCCGCAGGACGTCGTGGGTGGAGCGAGGCATGACGGCGGTTCCTTCCAGGAGGGGAGGAACGGCCCGCACAAACGGAAAGGCCGCCCCTCGGGCGGCCTTCGCGATGTCGGTACGTACGCGCGATCAGTGGGCCGCCGGATGAGCGGTCCACCACCAGGTCATGGTTGCCGGTTGCGCGTACATGCGGGCCACCCTACCCGACCCGCTCCGGGAGCACCGAGAGAAAGCCGGTCAGGGCGGCGTCGAAGGCGTCCGGCTGCTCCAGGTTGGGCAGGTGGGCGGCGTCCTCGATGACCGTGAGACGGGCGTCCGGGATGCGGTCGCGCAGGAACTCGGCGTCGGCGACCGGTGTGTACGTGTCGTCGCGGCCGACGGCCACCAGGGCCGGGACGGCGAGGCGGGCCAACGTCGTGGTGTAGTCGGGGCGTTCGGCGCGGCCCCGGAGCGCGGCGGCGGCGCCCTCGGGCGGCGTGCCGCGCATCATGCGGCGCACGTGCTCCGCCACCGCGGGCCGGGCGGCGATGGTGCGCGGTGCGATCATCTTGTCGAGGACCTCTTCCGTGTAGCCGCCCATGCCCTCGCGCAGCAGCCGGTCGGCCATGGCGTTGCGGGCCCGGCGGCCCTCGGGCGTCTCGGCGTGGGCGAAGGTGTCCGCGAGGACGAGGGCGCGCAGCCGGTGCGGGAAGCGGCGGGCGCACTCCATGACGATCTGGCCGCCCATCGACAGCCCGCCGAGGACGATCCGCTCCGTCACCCCCAGATGGTCCAGGAGCGCGGCGAGGTCGGCCGCGAAGACCTCCAGGCGGGTGGTGCCCGGCACGACCTGGGAAGCGCCGTAGCCGCGCAGGTCGGGGACGATCACGCGGTGCCCGGCGGCGGCCAGGGCGGTGGTCTGCGGGGCCCACATCGTGTGATCGAAGGGGTGCCCGTGGACGAGGAGGACGGTCGCGCCGTCCGCTTCGCCGGTGTCCTCGTAGGTGAGGGTGATGCCGTTGACGGCAGCGGTATGCAGCACAACTCGCCCCTGTTCGCCGGAAATTGGCCGCTGGCCTGTTGACGGCTCGATGCTATGGGGCGCATCATCTCGGTGCAATAGAAACATTGCTCTCGGTGCAATCAGGCTGATCTGAGGAGAAGGCCCGTGGAGGACTACCAGCGCATCGCCGACGCCGTCGCGGCCGACATCGCCGCCGGACGGCTGCGCCCCGGCGACCGGCTCGCCACCCAGCGCGCCTTCGCCCGCGCCCACGGCATCGCCAACTCCACCGCCACCCGCGTCTACCGGGAGCTGACCCGCCGCGGGCTGACCGTCGGCGAGGTCGGCCGCGGCACGTACGTACGCGCCGCGCAGCACAGCCCCGGACCCGCGCTGGCCGAGCCCGCCGACCCGGCCCGCCGCCCCCGCGTCAACCTCGAACTGAACTACCCCGAGGTCCCCGAGCAGGCCGCCCTCCTCGCCCAGGGCCTATCGCCCCTGCTGCGCCCCGACGTACTGAGCGCGGCCCTGACGATGGCCCCCGCCACCGGCTCCCCGGCCGCCCGCGAAGCCTGCGCCGCCCTCCTGGCCCGCGGGGACTTCCGGCCCGACCCGGACGGTCTGCTGTTCGCGGGCAACGGGCGCCAGGCCATCGCGGGCGCCCTCGCCGCGCTGGTGCCGCCCGGTGGGCGCCTGGGCGTCGAAGCGCTCACCTATCCGCTGGTCAAGTCGGTCGCCGCCCGCCTCGGCGTCACCCTCGTGCCGCTGGCCGGCGACGCGTACGGCCTGCTGCCCGACGCCGTACGGACCGCCCACCGCGGCGCCCCGCTGCACGCCGTCTACCTCCAGCCGACGCTGCACAACCCGCTCGGCGTGACCATGCCGGCCGAGCGCCGGGCCGAGCTGGCCGGCACCCTCCGCGCGCTGGACCTGTGGGCCGTCGAGGACGCCGTCTGGTCCTTCCTGCTCGACGACGACCGGCAGGCCGGACTCCCGCCGCTGGCCGCCCTCGCCCCCGAACGCACGCTTCTGGTCGACAGCCTCTCCAAGCGCCTGTCGCCCGGCCTGACCGTCGGCCTGGTGCTGGCGCCGCCCTCGTACACCGAGCGGGTCGCCGCGGCCCTGCGCTCCGGCGGCTGGACGGCCGGCGCCTTCGCCCTGAACGCCACGGTCCGCTGGCTGTGCGACGGCGCGGTCGCCGCGATCGTGGAGGCCAAGCGCCGGGACGCCGCCGCCCGGCAGGCCCTGGTCCGCGAGCACCTGGCCGGATTCCGTGTCCATGCCGACCCGGCCGCCTACTTCGCCTGGTGGGAGCTGCCCGCGCCGTGGCGCGCCGAGACCTTCCTCGCGGCCGCCGCCCGGCGCGGCATCGCCGTCACCCCGGGCGCCGCGTTCGCCGTCGGCCCGGAGGGCGCGCACGGCGCCGCACCCGCCCCGGGCGCCGTCCGCGTCGCCCTCGCCGCCCCGGCCGCCGACGAGCTGACGCACGCGCTCACCGCGCTGGCCGCCATCGCCCGGGGCACCCCGGAGGACTGCGTACCGGACTGAGAGCCCGCGCCCGGACCCTGTTGCCGTGTGCGCGGGCGTCCACGGCAGTGGGAGCTTCGTCTCACATCCCGGTCGGCGAGATGGACCCCTGTCCCGACCCCGTAAAGTTTGACCCGTGACCGTGAACGCTGAAATCCACGCCGGTGGCAACACCTGGCGAGACCTGCCCGCGGCGCAGCAGCCCGAATGGCCGGACCAAGAGGCTCTGCGCGATGTGATCGCCGAGCTGGAGTCCTATCCGCCGCTCGTCTTCGCCGGCGAGTGCGACCAGCTGCGCGAGCGCCTGGGAGCGGTCGCCCGGGGTGAGGCGTTCCTCCTCCAGGGCGGCGACTGCGCGGAGGCGTTCGACGCCGTCTCGGCCGAGCACATCCGCAACAAGCTCAAGACCCTGCTCCAGATGGGCGCGGTCCTCACGTACGCCGGGTCGGTCCCGGTCGTCAAGGTGGGCCGGATCGCCGGCCAGTACAGCAAGCCGCGCTCCAAGCCGACCGAGACCCGCGACGGCGTGACGCTGCCGACCTACCGCGGCGACTCCGTCAACGGCTTCGAGTTCACCGAGGCGGCCCGCATCCCGGACCCGCAGCGCCTGAAGCGGATGTACCACGCCTCCGCCGCGACGCTGAACCTGGTGCGCGCCTTCACCACCGGCGGCTACGCCGACCTGCGCCAGGTGCACGCCTGGAACCAGGACTTCGTGAAGTCCTCCCCGTCCGGGCAGCGTTACGAGGCGCTGGCGCGCGAGATCGACCGCGCGCTGAACTTCATGAACGCCTGCGGGGTGGACCCGGAGGAGTTCAAGACGGTGGAGTTCTACTCCTCCCACGAGGCGCTGGTGCTGGACTACGAGTCCGCGCTGACCCGTACGGACTCCCGCACCGGCAAGCTGTACGACGTGTCCGGGCACATGGTCTGGATCGGTGAGCGCACCCGCCAACTGGACGGCGCGCACATCGAGTTCGCCTCCCGCATCCGCAACCCGATCGGCGTCAAGCTGGGCCCGACGACGACCGCCGAGGACGCGCTCACCCTCATCGAGCGCCTGGACCCGGAGCGCGAGCCGGGCCGGCTGACCTTCATCACCCGCATGGGCGCGGACAAGATCCGCGACAAGCTGCCCGAGCTGGTCGAGAAGGTCACCGCCTCCGGCGCCAAGGTCGCCTGGATCTGCGACCCGATGCACGGCAACACCTTCGAGGCCGCCTCCGGTCACAAGACCCGGCGCTTCGACGACGTGCTGGACGAGGTCAAGGGCTTCTTCGAGGTGCACAAGGGCCTCGGCACCCACCCCGGCGGCATCCACGTGGAGCTGACCGGCGACGATGTCACCGAGTGCGTCGGCGGCGGCGACGAGATCTTCGTCGACGACCTCCACCAGCGCTACGAGACCGCCTGCGACCCGCGGCTCAACCGCAGCCAGTCGCTCGACCTGGCGTTCCTGGTGGCGGAGATGTACCGGGACCAGTAGCTCTGCGGGGCCCGGCCGGGCCGGTGGACACCCGATGGGGCGCGGATCACAGGGATTCGCGCCCCATCGCCGTTGTTACCGCTCTTCCGTCCCGGGTAAGGTAAGGGTAACCTCACCGCGGAACAGGTCGACGGAGGTGACCCGCGTGTACGTCTGCTCGTGCTTCGGCATCACGGAGCAGCAAGTCCGTGACCACGCGGAATCCGGCGCCTGCACCCCGCGCCAGATAGCCTCCGCCTGCAAGGCCGGCACCGACTGCGGCGGCTGCGTACGCCGTATCCAGGCACTGCTCGGCCGCGGCGCGTGCCCCCGGCGCGAGCTGATCGACCAGGGCGCGCCGGAACCGCTGGGCGCCGAGGTGCCCGAACTGCCGGCGGCCGGGGCGCGCGGAACCTACGGCACGACGCCCGGCGCGGTCCCGGACACGACGCCCGGCGCCCTGCCGGAAGCGGCCTGACGCCGGCCCGACCGGTGGCCGTGCCCCGCCCCGCTCCGCAGGAACGGTTTGCCGGACCGGCTCAGCTGTCCGGCTGCTCGATGACCTGGGCGATGTAGAGCGGCTCACCCAGCTTCTCGACCAGATCGAGCTGCGTGTCCAGATAGTCGATGTGGTGCTCCTCGTCGGCCAGGATGCTCTCGAAGATGTTGGCTGACGTGATGTCCCCCTTGGCCCGCATCAGCTCGATGCCCCGCTTGAGCCGGTCGATCGCCTCGACCTCGATCTGCCGGTCCGCCTGGAACATCTCGGTGACCGTCTGGCCCACCCGGACGTGGAAGAGCCGCTGGTAATTGGGCAGCCCGTCCAGGAAGAGAATGCGGTCCGTGAGGATCTCCGCGTGCTTCATCTCGTCGAACGACTCGTGCCGGGTGTACTTGGCCAGCTTGTGCCAGCCGAAGTTCTCCTGCATCTTCGCGTGCAGGAAGTACTGATTGATCGCGGTCAGCTCGGCGGTCAGCTGCTCGTTGAGGAATTCGATGACCTCGGGGTCGCCCTGCATGACGGCGGGCTCCTTCCACGCGAGAACTGGCAGGTGCCGCGCATCCTCGCACCGTCGCGCGCGGGGCGTCCAGTAAGTGCACGCTTAGTACGAGTTGCCCGAATCGCTGCCGCCCTGGTCATCGGCACCCCCGAGGGTCTGACACCATGGGGAGCATGGGTCAGCCCGAAAGCCGCGAAGCGGAGCATCCTCAGCTGCCTCCGGGGCAGCGACTGCAACGGGGATGGCCGGTCACGCATTACGGCCCGGTGCCGAAATTCCGGCCGGAACGCTGGGAGTTCCGGGCTTTCGGCGCCACCGCGGACGGCGGCAAGCACTGCTGGACGCACGAGGAATTCTCGGCGCTGCCCTATACCACCGTGGTCGCCGACATGCACTGCGTCACGAAGTTCAGCATGCTCGGCGCCGAATGGGGCGGCGTGTCCACCCGCACCGTCCTCGATCTCGCGCCACCGGCTCCGGATGTCACCCATGTGATGGTGTGGGCCGAATACGGATTCAGTTCGAACCTGAAACTGGCCGATTTCGCCGACGCCAAGTGCCTGTTCGCCACCCATCGCTCCGGCGAGCCGCTCACCGCCGAGCACGGTTTCCCGGTCCGGCTGATCGTCCCGCACCTGTACGCCTGGAAAGGGCCCAAATGGGTGCGCGGCATCGAGTACATGACGGCCGACCGCCGTGGCTTCTGGGAGGAGCGCGGCTACCACAACCTCGGTGACCCGTGGCGCGAGCAGCGCTACTCGTATCAGGAGGAGCCGGGGGACGGGCCCGAGCTGTAGCGCGCCGGGCCGCCCGGCGGCGGTCCGGGAACGGCCGGAATGCGGGCCGCGCTCAGTGATATCGGTGTGCTACGGCGTGTCCCTTGCCGCGGGAGATCATCCACCGGTTCACCGGCGTGGTCACGACGAACGCCAGGGCCAGTGACAGCGCCAGCGTCCACCAGAACAGGGCGTCGGACAGCGCCGCGTCCAGCGCCCCGGGGATCAGCACGATCACCCCGTTGTCGATCAGCTCCATGACCGCGATGGACAGCGTGTCGGCGGCCAGCGCGACCCGTACGGCGGCCCGCAGGCCGAGCCCGGAGCCGAGCACACCGCGCAGGGTGAGGGCATAGCCGAAGACGAAGGCGAGCACCACCGCGAGCACCATCGTCGGGGCGTTGTGCCAGCTCAGGGCGGTACCGACGACCATGCCCAGGATCTCGCCGAGGGCGCAGCCGGTCAGGCAGTGCAGCGTCGCGCGGGCCGCGGCGCCCCAGCTCGCCGCCGCGTGCCCGCCGTGCTCGTGCCCGTCGTGTGCCTGGTGCATCGGTATGCCCAGGCTGCCACCTCAGGCCGGGTGGCGCAGCTCCTTCAGGCGCGCCACGTCCGCCGCGTGGCCCTCCTTGCCGCCCGGCGTCTCGATCACCAGCGGTACGCCCGCCGTGGCCGGGTGCCGGAACAGCTCGCCGAACGGGTCGGCCCCGATGTGCCCCGAGCCGATGTTCTCGTGGCGGTCCTTGTGGGCGCCGACGACGTCCTTGGAGTCGTTGGCGTGGATCAGTTTCAGCCGTCCCTCGCCGACCGTGTCGACCAGCTCGTCCAGCAGCGCCTTCGTCCCGCCGGGCGCCGCCATGTCGTGCCCGGCCGCGAAGGCGTGGCAGGTGTCCAGGCAGACGCCCAGCTTCGGGTGCCGGTCCAGCGCGTCGAAGTACGGGCCCAGGTCCTCGGCCAGCGCGCACAGCGACGCGCCCTGCCCCGCCGTCGGCTCCAGCAGCAGCCACGGGTCGTCGTCGTGCGTCAGCTCGTCCAGCAGCGGGCGCACCCGCTCGCGCACCTGCGCCAGCGCCTCCGCGCGCGGCCGCCCGCCGGTCGCCGAGCCGGTGTGCACCACCACGCCCAGCGCGCCGATCGCCCGGCCGCGCAGCAGCGAGTGCCGCAGCGAGACCACGGACTTCTCGACCGTCCCGTCGTTGTGCGAGCCGAAGTTGATGAGGTAGGGCGCGTGCACATACGCCGGGATCGCCTCCCGCTCGCACGCTTCCCGGAACGCCTCGTCCTGCTGCGGGACACCGGCCGGGGTGGCCCAGCCGCGCGGGTTGGCGACGAAGACCTGCACGGCCTCGCCGCCGATGTCACGGGCGTACGGGATGCCGACCTTGGCCAGGCCGCCGGCCACCGGCACATGGCTGCCGACCGGATTGCGCTCACGGGCGTGCTGCGGGGAGGGGGAAGTGCTCACCCGTCAAGGGTGCCAGGCGCACGGCGCCCGCCCGGCGTGCGGGCGGGCGTCCTTGCTCACAGTGGGCGCGCGGTGCGGCCGTACCCGCGGGGACACACGCCGCGGGCCCGGCTCAGAGCGCGCTCTCCAGCCGGATGGTGATCTTGCTGCCCTTGGCCGCCTGCTCGCCGCCCGCGACCGACTGGCTCTCGACCTTGTCCCGCGGGAACAGGAACGGCTTCTTGACCTCGACCTCGAAGCCCGCCCCGGTCAGCGCCCGCTTGGCCTCGTCGGTGCTCTTGCCCGTCACGTCCGGGACGGCGACCATCTCCGGGCCCGAGGAGAGCGTGAGGGTGACGGTGTCACCCTTGCCCTGCTTGCTGCCCTGGCCGGGCGACTGGCGGGCCACCTTGCCCGCCTCGTGCGGCGAGTGCACCGTACCGTCCGCGATCTTCACATCGAAGCCCGCGCCGCGCAGCGTGGCCTCGGCGTCCGCGCGGTCCCGGCCGGTCACGTCCGGCACGTCCACCGCGGCGCCCCGGCTGACGGTCAGCGCGACGGCGGTGTCCGGGCGGCGCTTGCTGCCCGCCGCCGGATCGGTGCTGATCACCGAGCCCTTGGCGACCTCGTCGGAGAACTCCTTGCGCACCGTGCCGACGGTCAGCCCCAGGTCACGCAGCTTGCGCTTGGCGTCGGCGACCGGCGTGCCCGCCAGCTCGGGCACCTGGACGATCTCCGGGCCCTTGGACAGGGTGATGACGACCGTGCCCGTACCGCGGATGCGCTTGCCGTTCTCCGGGGTCGTGGCCATGACGTGGCCACGCTCGACGTTCGGGCTGAAGGCGTGCTTCACCTCCACGTTCAGGCCCTCGGCCCGCAGCGTCTTCTCCGCCTTCGCCTGGGTCATGTCCAGGACGGCCGGGACGGTGGTGAACTGGCCGGAGTTGATGTACCAGACGCCCGCGCCCACCCCGAGGACGAGCAGCACGGCCGCCACGATGGAAACGGCCTTGCGCCGGGCCCGCAGCAGCCCGGCGACCGCCCCGGACCGGCCCGTGGCGGCCGGCCGCAGCCGGGTGGTCGGCTCGGCCGCCGAAGCCGCTTCCGCCGGCGGCAGCTCCAGCCGGCTGGTGCGGTGCAGCGGCTCCCCGTCCGGCTGCGGCTCTTCCAGCGGCAGCGGCGGCTGTACGGCGACGGCCCGCGGCAGCACGCTCGTACGGTCCTCGGAGCCCGCCGCGGAACCGCCCTCCGGCACCTCCCTGGCCTGCGGCGGCACCGCGTCCAGCTGCGCGTCGCTCAGGTCGGCGCGGACCGTGCGGGCCTGCGCGAGCAGCGTCACCGCGTCCTGCGGGCGCAGCTCGGGTCGGCGCGCGGTGGCCGCGGCGACCAGGTCGTCCAGCTGCGGCGCCAGCTCCGGCGCGTACGTGGACGGTGGCGGCACATCCTCGTGCAGGTGCTGGTAGAGGACCTGTGCCGCGCTGCCGCCCGAGTGCGGCTTGCCGCCGGTCAGCATCTCGAAGAGCACGACACCGCAGGCGTACACGTCCGCGGGCGGCCCCGCGCTGCCGTCCTCGATCTGCTCGGGCGCCAGGTAGGAGACGGTGCCCAGGACGGAGCCGGTCGAGGCCGTGGTGTGGGTGCCCATGGTCCGTACGAGCCCGAAGTCGGCGACCTTGACCCGGCCGTCGTCGCCGATCAGCACGTTCTCCGGCTTCATGTCGCGGTGTACCAGCCCGGCCCGGTGGGCGGCGCCCAGCGCGGCCAGCATCGGCTCCAGGATGTCCAGCGCGGCGCGCGGCTGGAGGGCGCCGCGCTCCCGCAGCACGTCGCGCAGCGTGCAGCCCGCGACGTACTCCATGGCCAGGTACACATACGTCCCGTCGGTGCCCTGGTCGTACACGCCGACGACATTGGGGTGGTCGAGGCGGGCCACGGACTTCGCCTCGCGGATGAAGCGGTCGACGAACGCGGCGTCGGCCGCCAGCGACGGGTGCATCACCTTCAGGGCGAGCACCCGGTCCAGCCGGGTGTCCATGGCCCGGTAGACCGTGGCCATGCCGCCGGCGGCGATGCGCGCCTGCACCTGGTACCGGCCGTCGAGCAGCTGCCCGACCAGCGGGTCCTGAAGGGTCGTATCCACGGCAGAGGAGTCTACGAGCCGCCGTGGTGATGGCCCACGCCCCGCCCACGACCAGCGCCTTTCTGCGACCGAACGGTGACAGGGGCGGGGCGCGGGCCGGGGCGGGACGCGCCGGATGTCCGTTTCGCCGGGCGCGGGCGGCACCCGTACAGCCATCGGCCGCACGGGTGGCGTCCGCCGCGCCTCAGAAGGCGGGCCGCTCCGGGTCCAGCACGGCGACGCCCTCGGTGGGCGAGGAGGCTTCCGCGTAGTGGCGGCGCGGGATACGGCCCGCCCGGTACGCCAGCCGGCCGGCCTCGACCGCGTGCCGCATCGCCTCCGCCATCAGGACGGGCTCCTGCGCGCGGGTCACCGCGGTCGCCAGCATCACCCCGGCGCAGCCCAGCTCCATGGCGAGCGCCGCGTCCGAGGCGGTGCCCGCGCCCGCGTCCAGGATCACCGGGACCCCGGCCCGCTCGGTGATCAGCTGGAAGTTGTGCGGGTTGCGGATGCCGAGACCGGAGCCGATGGGGGCGCCCAGCGGCATGATCGCCGCGCAGCCCACGTCCTCCAGCTTGCGGGCGAGCACCGGGTCGTCGTTGGTGTACGGCAGGACGGTGAAGCCGTCGTCCACCAGGGTCTCGGCGGCGTCCAGCAGCTCGATGGGGTCGGGCAGGAGCGTGCGCTCGTCGGCGACCACCTCGACCTTGATCCAGTCGGTGCCCAGTGCCTCGCGGGCCAGGCGCGCGGTCAGCACGGCCTCGCCGGCGGTGAAGCAGCCGGCGGTGTTCGGCAGGACGCGGATGCCGTGCCGCTGGAGCACGGACAGCACCGAGCCCTGCACGGTCGGGTCCAGGCGGCGCATGGCGACCGTGGTCAGCTCCGTACCGGAGGCGAGCAGCGCCCGCTCCAGGATGTCCAGGCTGGGCGCCCCGCCCGTCCCCATGATCAGACGGGAGTCGAAGGCGGTGTCGGCGATGGTGAAGAGATCGTCGGCCATGACGGGGATCAGCCTCCCTGGACTGCGGTGAGGACCTCGACGCGGTCGCCGTCGCCGAGCGGGGTGGCGGGCCACTGGCCGCGCGGCACCACCGTCTCGTTGACGGCGGCGGCCACGCCGCTGGAGGCCGTGGTGAGCCCGGCGACGAGCCGGTCCAGGGTGAGCCCGCCGGGGACCTCGCGGGGCTCGCCGTTCACGGAGACGCTGATGGACGTGCTGACGGTCATGCGGGCTGCTCCTGAGAGGCGGGGACGGGCGTGGGCGCGGCGCCCGGCCGGGCACCGTACGGCTGCGTCGTGAAGCGGTCCGGGGCGAACGGCAGGGCCTCCTCCGGCAGCGGGCCGCCGGTCAGTGCCGCCGCCAGCACGTCGCCGGTGACGGGCGTCAGCAGCACCCCGTTGCGGTGGTGACCGGTGGCCAGCAGCAGGCCGGGCAGCGCGGTCGGGCCGAGCAGCGGCGCGTTGTCGGGCGAGCCGGGGCGCAGCCCGGCGCGGGTCTCGATCAGCGGCAGTTCGGTGATGCCGGGCATCAGTTCGTGGGCGTCCCGCAGCAGTTCGTAGACCCCGCCCGCGGTGACCGTGGTGTCCCAGCCGAGTTCTTCGGTGGTGGCGCCGACGACCAGCTCGCCGTCCTCGCGCGGTACGAGGTAGAGCGGGCCGCCGCGCACCACGGCCCGTACGGTGCGGGACAGAAACGGTACGCCGCCGGGCAGCCCCTCGGGCATGCGCAGCCGCAGCACCTGGCCCTTGACCGGCCGTACCGGCGGCAGCACGTCCTCGGGGACGCCCGCCAGCCGCCCGCTGCGGCTGCCCGCGGCGAGCACGACCTGCCCGGCCGCGATCCGGCTCCCGTCGGCCAGCTCCGCGCCGGTGGCGCGGCCCCGCTCGACGGTCAGCCGCTCGGCGGTGGTGCGGTGGAAGGCGACCCCGGCCCGCTCGCAGGCGGCGAGCAGCGCTGCGGCCAGCCGGCGCGGATCGACCTGGTGGTCCCCGTCCACGCGCAGCCCGCCGCGCACGCCCGGCGCGAGCATCGGCTCCAGGCGCCGGCACTCACGCCCGCTCAGCCACTCGGAGTCCAGTCCGCTGCGGCGCTGGAGGGCGTGCAGATCGCGCAGATAGGCGCGGTCGTCGGCGTCGAGCGCGACGGCCAGCGTGCCACACCTTCGGTAGCCCAGGTCCCGGCCGCTCGCCTCGGCCAGCTCGGCGGCGAAGTCCGGGTAGCGGCGGGCGGAGGCGAGGTTGAGGCCGAGCAGCGTCTGCTCGCCGTAGTGCAGTTCGGTGACGGCGGCCAGCATGCCGGCCGCGACCTGGGCGGCGCCGCCGCCGGGCGCCGGGTCGGCGACGGCGGTGCGCAGCCCGTGCTGGGCCGCCCGCCAGGCCGTGACCAGGCCGATGATGCCGCCGCCGATGACGAGTGCGTCAGGGGACGTCGGTACGCCAGGGGACGTCGGTACCGAGGTGGGCTCCGAGGTCCGTACGGACGGTTGTGCGGATGGATGCATGGGCGTCCAGCCCCTCCCTTCGCCGGCATGACCCGGATCAGGTTCGTACGGTCGGAGGCCGCAGCAGCCTCCCTCTCAGCCCGGTGCGTCCGGGCTCCCGCGAGTGCGTTCCCCGCAACCCTAGTACGGGCCGCGGACGCGCCGTAAGGGAGCGCCGGGGCCGGGGAACGGGGCGTGAACACGGGGCGTCGCGCGGGCACCTGAGGGTGACCGGCCGTGACGTTGTGTCATAGATCTCGTTGCGCGGATCTCGGGGTGGCGCGACACGCCGTCCTAGAGTGATCGGGTGACCGAGCAGACGCAGCCCCAGGACCCCGCCCCCGCGCGCCAGGGCGGCGAACCCGCCGAACGCGCCGCCGAACGCGCCCGGCGCGTCGTCATCGTCGGCGCCGGACTGGCCGGCGTACAGACCGCCGTCGCCCTGCGCGAACAGGGCTGGCGCGGGGTGATCACGGTGCTCGGCGACGAGCCGCACCGGCCGTACGACCGCCCGCCGCTGTCCAAGGCCGTGCTGCTCGGCAAGGCCGACGGCTCGACCTTCGACGTGGACTTCGAGGCGCTCGGCATCGACCTGGTCCTGGGCCGGCACGCCACCGGACTCGCGCCCGCCTCGAAGGTGGTCGAGACCGATGCCGGACCGGTCGAGTACGACCACCTGGTGATCGCGACCGGTGCCGAACCGGTCACCCTGCCCGGCTGCGACGGCCTGCCGGACGTCCACGTGCTGCGCACCATCGACGACGCCGAGCGGCTGCGGCCCGTGCTGGCCGAGCAGCGCGAGGTCGTGGTGGTCGGCGCGGGCTGGATCGGCGCCGAGTTCACCACCGCGGCACGCGAGGCGGGCTGCCGGGTGACCGTCGTCGAGGCCGCCGACCGGCCGCTGGCCGGCGCGCTGCCCGCCGAGGTCGCCGCCCCGATGGCGGCCTGGTACGAGGACAGCGGCGCCCAGCTGCGCATCAACGCCCGGGTCGCCGCCCTCACCGAGGGCACGGTCACGCTCGCCGACGGCACGACGCTCGCCGCCGACGCGGTCGTGGTCGGCATCGGCGCCCGGCCCGCGACCGCCTGGCTGGCCGGCTCCGGCGTCGAACTGTCGCCCGAGGACCGCTCCGTACTGGCCGACGAGCGGCTGCGCACCTCGCTGCCCGACGTGTACGCGGTCGGCGACTGCGCCTCCTTCCCGTCCGCCCGCTACGGCAGCCGCCTGCTCGTCCACCACTGGGACAACGCCCTCCAGGGTCCGCGCACGGTCGCCGCCACCATCGCCCGCGGCGAGGCCGAGGGTCCGGTGTACGACCCGGTCCCGTACTTCTGGTCCGAGCAGTTCGGCCGCTTCGTGCAGTACGCCGGGCACCACACCGGCGCCGACGAGACGGTCTGGCGCGGCGACCCGGAGAGCGCGGCCTGGTCGGTGATCTGGCTGCGCGACGGCGTGCTCGTCGCGCTGCTGGCGGTGGGCCGGCCGCGCGACCTGGCGCAGGGGCGCAAGCTCATCGAACGGGGCGCGGTGCTGGACCGGCGGCTGGCCGCCGACGCGTCCGTACCGCTGAAGTCGGCGGCCGTCTGAGGCCCGGCGGCGGGCCCGGGCAGGGGTCTCGTACGGGTGCCTGCCTGCACCGATGGCGATGCCCCGCTACCGGCTGTCAGTGGGAGGTGGCAGGCTTGTCCCGTGACCGAGATTGACGCAAAGATCGATGGACTCGTTCCCGCCTGGCTCACCCTGCCCGACATCGCCGAGATGATCGACGTCGAGGTGACGCGTGTGCGGCAGCTGGTGAAGGAGGGCCAGCTGATCGCGGTGCGCCGTGGCGAGAACCGTGCCCTTCATGTGCCGGCCGACTTCATCAAGGACGGCAAGGTCGTCAAGGGACTCGTCGGGACGCTCACGCTCCTGCGGGACGACGGCTTCACCGACGAGGAGATGCTGGAGTGGCTCTTCACCCCCGACGAGACACTGCCCGGCACCCCCGCCCAGGCCCTGCGTGAGAATCGCGGTACGGAGGTGAAGCGCCGAGCCCAGGCGCTCGCCGTCTAGCAGCGCCTGACCCGGCCGCGGGCCTGTCCGCGGCCGTTCGCCGTCGCTGCCGCACCCGCGGCCGCGACCGTTTCGCACCACGAGGGCGTACGGGCCGGAAGGCCCGGCCCGTACGCCGCAGACCTGGGGGGATCCGCCCGATGACCACCGCACGCGACGCCCTGTCCGACGCCCGGCTCTACCTGTGCACGGACGCCCGCAGGCGCCAGGGCGACCTGCCGCGGTTCCTGGACGCGGTGCTCGGCTCGGGCGTGGACATCGTGCAACTGCGCGACAAGGGCATGGAGGCCGGCGAGGAGCTGGCCCACCTGGAGGTCTTCGCGGACGCCTGCCGCCGGCACGGCAAGCTGCTGGCCGTCAACGATCGCGCCGACGTCGCGCACGCCATCGGCTCGGACGTGCTGCACCTGGGGCAGGGCGACCTGCCGGTGCCCGCCGCCCGCGCGATCCTCGGCGACGACGTGCTGATCGGCCGGTCCACCCACGCCGAGGCGGAGGTGGACGCCGCGCTGGCCCAGCCCGGCGTGGACTACTTCTGCACCGGCCCCTGCTGGCCCACCCCGACCAAGCCCGGCCGCCACGCCCCCGGTCTGGACCTCGTGCGGTACGCCGCCGCGCGGCGCCCCGAGCGCCCCTGGTTCGCGATCGGCGGCATCGACGCGGACAACCTGGACGAGGTGCTGGCGGCGGGCGCCCGCCGGGTCGTCGTCGTACGGGCGATCACCGAGGCCGAGGACCCGGGAGCCGCTGCCGCCGCCCTGGCGAAGCGGGTGCGCGCCCACGAAGCATGAGTCGTTCGGGGTGCTCCGCCTGGACGTGAGATGGCCGGCCGGTGTCCAAGGCGTGGACCGGAATGCGGCTATCCGGGCATTTCGTCGGAGCTGGTTGGTGCGGACCGCACCGGTGGATAATCTGCACGTATGGCCCTTGGCACAGCTTCCACCAGGACTGATCGCGCGCGGACCGTGCGCGACCTGCTCGCTTCCGGCAAGCAGTCGTATTCGTTCGAGTTCGCCGCCCCGAAGACGGAGAAGGGCGAGCGGACGCTGTGGAACGCCATCCGCCGCATCGAGGCCGTCTCACCGACCTTCGTCTCGGTGACCTACGGCGCGGGCGGCACCTCCCGCGAAGGCACCGTGCGCGCCACCGAGCGGATCGCCACCGACACCACCCTCACCCCGGTCGCCCACCTGACCGCCGTCAACCACTCGCTGGCCGACCTGCGCAACATCATCGGGCAGTACGCCGACGCCGGCATCCGCAACATGCTGGCGCTGCGCGGCGACCCGCCCGGCGACCCGATGGGCGACTGGGTCCAGCACCCCGAAGGCGTGCTGTACGCCGCCGAACTTGTCCGGCTGATCAAGGAGTCCGGCGACTTCTGCGTCGGCGTGGCCGCCTTCCCGGAGATGCACCCCCGCTCGACGGACTGGGACACCGACGTACGGCACTTTGTCGACAAGTGCCGGGCCGGCGCGGACTTCGCCATCACCCAGATGTTCTTCTACGCCGAGGACTATCTGCGGCTGCGCGACCGGGTCGCCGCGGCGGGTTGCGAGACACCCATCATCCCGGAGATCATGCCGGTCACCAACGTCCGCCAGATCGAACGGTTCGCGCAGCTCAGCAACGCGGCCTTCCCGCCCGAGCTCGCCGAGCGCATCCTCGCCGTCAAGGACGACCCGGCGGCTGTACGCTCCATTGGCATCGAGTACGCGACACAGCTGTGCGCGCGCCTGATGGCCGAGGGAAGTCCCGGGTTGCACTTCATCACCCTGAACCACTCCACGGCGACGCTGGAAATCTACGAGAACCTGGGACTGCACCAGCAGTCCTGACGGCGGTTTGCCGCACCACGCCGTCTGTGGAGCGGCGGAAGAGGGGCCTATATGG